>JACRTY010000004.1 GCA_014305025.1 Candidatus Nyctobacter psychrophilus
CAATTATGGCGCGATGAATCGGCCGCCGGTAAGGTTTTCAAATGGCTTGACACGGAGAGATCGAGTCGCCCATAATCCACCGCTCGGCTCGGGGGAACGCGGCCAAGGCGGTTCTGGTAGGGGGTGAACGCGTAAAAGCGTTGCGGCCATGAGGTTCGCGAACCTTTCCGGCAACGGCATTGCGACGGAAAGCGCGAGCGGCAGCGTTTGTCGCACCGAGGGCAAGCTAATGCCGGCCGCCGCCGTTCGAGGGCCATCGTTGCCGTCAAGATCGTGATGCGATAGCTATCCCGAGGGCACGGGCGCCAAAGCAAGGAACGACTTTCTGAAAGCCGAACATCCTCTAACATCCCTTTGACGATCCCATGACGATCCCAAAGAGATGTCAGCGCGTGCACGGGTTGAAGACTTGTGCCGGTTTGCGTGCTCTTCGTCGTCACTCAATGGATGGTTCCGGTACGCGCGTTTGTTCGTAAAGTCTTGTGCGCACGGAGCCTTCGCACGCATGACGTCGGTCTGGCCGACGTCGGCGGAATCGCCCCAGACACGCTGCCCGCATCGCGGCGCGACGCCGTGTCGCTTGTGCCGGCTTCAAACCCGGATGATGTGGAGCGCGGTTGCGATCCCGAGCGTCGCGCACGACCAGCCGCCGCCGAACAGGACGCCGCCGATGACGTCGGTTGCAAAGTGCGCGCCGAGCACCAAACGCGACCAGGGAATGCCGACGATGCAAACGCTCAGCGCGACGTCGATTCCGATTCCAAGCGGCCCATGGAGCGCCGGCGCGCGTTGCGCCAAAAAGAGTAATTCGCCGAACATGACGATGGCCGTGGTCGCATGGCCGCTCGGAAACGAGAGGTCGGGTTCATGGTACAGGAGCCAACCTTCGGGTCGCGTACGCCTGAATAGCCGCTTGCAGCCGTTGACGATCGCCTGCGAGGCCGCTTGCGAGCCGAGCAGCCAAAACACCGGCGCGACGTGCATGTGCGCCTCGACGACGATCGAAGCTGCCAAGAGCGTTATGGCCACAATCGCCCACCAGCGGCCGAGCGCCGTAAAGACGGCCGCTATCGGCGTACCGGCGCCGCGCAGCGCAACGGCCGCAACGTCGAGCGGCGTCGGCGGGAACCGCGCAACGCGCAGACCCAGCGCGACGAACGCCGCAAAGAAGGTTAGCGCGAACAGCCACCACACGGGCTATGCGACGAGTCTAGGAAGCGTCGGCGAACGTGGCGGGCACGAAGACGCGCAGTGCGCGGCGCGCGACTCCGTAGCGCACCGGCGTCGAGCCGTAGTGGCTGCCGTCGATGCTCACGCGCTGCTTAGGCTTCGCCTTGATGGCGATCTCGCTCGTACGCAGAGAGATTGCATCACGCAGATGCTCTTGCAAACCCAAGCCCAGCGCAACGTACATCGTGGCAACGTCCACGTGTGAGAGACCACTGGTCGTAAAGACGGTCAGCTTGCCGTCCCCAATGCTGGCATCGGCCGTGATTGGTTTCGTACCAAAATAACGGCCGCTGGCAATGACGATCTGATGCGTCGGAAACTCCATCCTGCGGCCATCGAACCGGAGTCGAGCGCGGAAGGCGCGATGGCGGAGGAACGGCGCGATCCCGCCCACGACGTAGGTCAGCGGACCGAGGAGCGGCTTGAGCGCGTGGGGCGCCGCATTGGCCACCTCGGCCGAGAGCCCGATCACCGAAAAATTGGCGAAGTGCGTGTCGTCCACCATCCCGAGGTCGACCTGGGCGACGCGGCCGCGCGCGATCACGTCGACGGCTTCAGCAAGAGTCTCCGGTATGGTCAGCGTCTTCGCAAAACTGTTGCCCGTCCCCAGCGGCAAGACACCGAGCACCGTTTCGCTTCGAGCCAGCACGTCGACGATCGTCGTCATCGAACCGTCCCCGCCGGCGAGCAAGATGCTCTCGGCCCCAGCGTTGAGCGCCCGTTTGGCGCAGCGCTTCAGCGCCTGATGATCCGTGACGATATCGAATGCTGTTACTCGTATGTCGCGCTCGGCGAGCAGCTTGCGCAGTTCGGCGATGTGACTGCGGGCGCCGCTCGAATGTTCGTTGACGATGACCGTAGTTTCCAACGAGGCCGCTATGCCCGCGCGGGCTTGGTTCCAACCGCCGTAGCCGCCGCGAGAGCTTGACACGTCGGATAGCGCCGTAGCAGCGCGTGCATGATGCGCGCCGTCGCTCCCCACACATGGACGCCGCCGTGGTCGAACAGCCACGAACGAACCGCTCGCATCTCGCCGGCCACGGCGACGCGTTCCCTTCCGAGGTGGAGTGCGCCCGGTGCGTACAGCGCAGGAAGCGGAATCTCGTGGACGCTTTGCGTTTCGGCCGGATCCGGCGTAAAGGCAAGGGGCGGTTCGAGCGTCGCCACGAACGGCGCGATCGTGACGGAGCGCGCGAGCGTCACGACGTCGTCGAGGCGTGCGGCGATGGCGGCCCGCTCACGAGGGATGCCGAGTTCTTCTTCAAACTCGCGCAGAGCCGTCGTTTGCGGATCCCGGTCGGCGGCGTCGACGAGGCCGCCCGGAAAGGCGATTTGATCGGGGTTGCGGCGCAAATGGACTGCTCGCCGCACGACGATTAACGTCGGCTCCGAACGGAGCACGATTGGAACGACGACGGCGGCAAAGAGCATGGTCCCGCCTTCTCCGAAAGGGAAGGCGCGGCTGCCGGGGTAGCGTGGTCGCGTGCGGTTTCCCCCGTATCTCTTCGATGCGGCGGCGCTTGCTGCGGCGTACCTGCTCGCGTTGCTGCGACCGTCGCCCGCCTGGATCGAACGCTACTACGCCAACGGCGCCTATCCGCTCATTGACCGCGCCATCCGCGGCGCCACGGGGCCCGTCCCAATCTGCGTCGGGGACGTGCTGCTGGCGTTCGCGCTCATCGGCGGCGGGGTGTACTGGTATTCCATGCTGGCACGCGGTCGCGGTCGCGGGGGCCGAACGGCGCGGGCGGCGCTACGAACGCTCGCCGTGCTGGCGGTTATTTTCGTGTGGTTCGAGGTCGCGTGGGCGCTCGATTATTCCCGCATTCCGCTGGCGGACAAGATCATCGTCCACGAGCGGCGCACCGACGCACGTTCGGTCGATGCCCTGGCCGACCGCGTCGTCGACGAGCTTTCCAAAGCGGCGCGGCCGGCGCATCGCGAGCACCACCATGCCGGCGATTTCGTGCCGGCGCTGGAGCCGTCGTTTCAAGCGACGATTCGCCGTTTGGGCGATGTCGCGGCCTATGCCCCACCGCGCGTAAAACCGACGGTGCTGCAGCCATTCTTCACGATGAGCGGGACGTCCGGCTTTACCGATCCTTGGACGCACGAAGTCAACGTTGACGCTCGCGCTTTCTTTTACGAGCGCCCGATGTATTATGCGCACGAATGGGCGCACATCGCGGGCTTCACCGATGAAGCGGAAGCCAACTTCATTTCGGCGCTCGCTTGCACACGCTCGCATGACCCGTTGGCGATCTATTCGGGCTGGATGCTCGTCTGGTTCAATCTGCCGCAGAACGTGCACGTGTCGCATCGGATGACGCGTCTGGCGTACAACGACATCATGGCGGTGCGGGCGCGTTACCTCGCGCACGTCAACCGCAACGTCGCAGCCGCGTCACGCACCGCCTACGATCGCTATTTGAAGTCGAACCACGTCGAGGCCGGCTTCGCCAGCTACGGACTGTTCATTAGATGGATGACGGGCGCCGACTTCGACGCATCGGGTCTACCGAAGGTGAAGCCGACGCCCCGTTAGGGTCGTGCTTAGACGCGGGCGCCGCGCCCGGTTACGAGATTATAAATCAGGAGGATGACGGCGACGACGATCGCGATGTGGATCAAGCCGCCGAGATGCGCCAGAAAGAAGCCGAAGATCCAAAACAGGAACAGTATGACGATGATTGCCCACAGAATTCCGGCCATTCGAACCCCTTTTTACGAATGCTAGGTAAGCAAGTGTTGTTGTTCACTGTATCCAACGGAGGGGCATTCTAACCTCGCGCACCGGGCGGGGCGTTCCCACGCCGCTTCCGCGAGCGGGGTACGGTACCACCATGAGCGCCCAACGCAACCCTGACCCAACCGGCACGGGCCTCGGTCCGGAGCCTGATGTCGATCAGCCAGGCGACGATGACGCGGCCGACCCCGATGCCGTTGCCGACCCCGACGATCCCAGCCTGACCGAATACGATAAGACGGTCGCCGACTCGTTCCCCGCGAGCGATCCGCCGGCGCAGCCGTGACCCGGCGCCTTACTGGGGCGAATACGCGCCCGATGATGCTCGACGATACACCGTCGTCTTGAAGCCCGCGCCGGCGGCCCAATCGATGACGGCGAAGCCTGCCGGTTCCCGCCGGACTCCGAAGATGCGGCGCTCGAAGAGTTCGGGCACCGATTGAGGCGCGGTGCTCGGGGCGCTCATGGCGAGCGCGTGGCGCCAGCGCCTGATTTTGACCGTATGGATGTGGCCGCAAATGACGCGGCCGATTTGCGGGGCGGCATCGATCAGTTTCCGCAGACGCGAGGCGCCGCGAAAACCGAACACGTCGAGATAGTGCAGCCCGGAGCGAAACGGTGGCTGATGCATGGCCAGGATCGTCGGATGCTGTGGCGCTTCCGCGAGCCGGGCGGCGAGCCACGCGAGGTTCTCGTCATCGATGTGAGCGCCGGGCCGCCCCGGACGCGTCACATCGAGCCCGATCAGGCGGACCTTGAAGCCGTCGTACGAGAAGCGAATCGTCTCGTCGTGCGAACCTCCGAAGGTCGCCGGCTCAAGGGTCGCGCGTAAATGCTCGCGGTCGTCGTGATTACCCGGAACGACGACGTAGGGTATCGGCAGCGCCGACATGATCTCCGCGAAGTGCTCGTATTCCCGCCGCTTGCCACCGTCGACGAGGTCGCCGGTGACGATGGCATAGTCGGGCGCCGGCTGGAGCGCTGCCGCGCAGGTCAGCGCGTCGCGCAGATAGGCAGCGGTGTCGATGCCGGAGCGCCGATCGCGCCGTACGATGTGCGTGTCGGTGAGATGCAGCACGCGGCAGTGCGTTGAGGTCAAAGCGAGGCGAGGAACGCTTCGATGCGCTCGGCGATGGTTTTCGGCGCTTCGAGCGGAACGTAATGGCCCGCGTCGGCCACGATGTCGAGACGGCTGCCGGCAATCACGTCGGCAACGCGCGAACGAACCCAGGTGGGCGTCATCGGACGGTCCTCGGCCGGCGCGATCACCAAGGTCGGCGTAGCGATCGTGCGCGCTTCATCTTCGAACGCTAGGCGTGACCAGGAATCGAAACTCTCCAGCGCCGCGCGCGGGGACGCCGTAGCCGCCGCCGCACGTAAGAGTGCGGTCACGTGGGCGGGCGGTTCGCGATGCGTCAATTTGGCAAGCCACGCATTGGTGTTTTCGACGTTGCCCACCGTCGCCCGAAACATTGCTTCGAGCCGGGGCGAAAACTCCGGGCCGCGCGCCGCCACGGGGGCAATCAGCACCAGCCCCTCAACGGCGTCGGGACGATCGATGGCAAAGCGCTGCGCGATGGCCGCGCCCATTGAATGTCCGATGACGACGAGTGGATCGAGATCGAGCGCGGCGAGCAGAGCGGAGAGGTCGTTCGCCAACGTCTCGACCGTATAGGGACCCGGCGCTGCCCGCGAACCGGCGAAGCCGCGCAGGTCGACCGCGATCGTGCGCCGGCGCTGCGCCAGTTCGTCGAGTACGAGCGTCCAAATTGCACCGGCGCCGAGCCAGCCGTGCAGAAAGAGGAGCGGCATGTCGCCGTGCGGGCCGCGATCGAGATAGGTGAGCGTTGCTCCGTCGGAGGCGCGGTACGTCGGCAGCCGCGCCGTCTACTCGTCGCGGCTCGTTGCCGCGCGGTCGCGATAGGCGGCGATCGCGGCGAGAAACGTCTCGCCGAAGTCCGCCAGCTTCTTGTCGCCGACGCCGGGAATGCGCCGTAATTCGCCGGCATTGGCGGGAACGTCACGGGCCATGGCGCGCAGCGCCGTGTCGGGAAAGATGACGTACGCCGGAACGTCGCGCTCGTCGGCGACGCGGCGGCGCACCGTGCGCAATTCCTCGAAGAGCGCACCGTCGATGCCGCCGTCGCCGTCGCCCTCGCCGTTTTGCGCGCGTGACGTCGTCGATGCCCGTTTTTTCCCACCGCCCAATGCTTGCGGCCCGGAGGTCATCAAGACCGTCGCGCGTTCCAGCAGCGTGCGGCGGCCGGAATCGGTGAGTTCAAGGGTGCTGCGCAGACCCGGCGTCTGACGCAGAAGGCCGAGGCGCACGAGTTCGCGGCCGATCGCCAGCCAGCGGTCGCGCGCGACGTCCTTGCCGATTCCGAACGTGGTCAGCGCGTCGTGATTCCAAGCGAGGACGTTCTGCGTCGCTTTGCCGATCAGAACGTCGACGAGGTGATGCAGCCCCACGGAAAAGCCGCCCGCCGCGCGCACGCGAACGACGTTGGAAAGAAACTTCTGGGCCGGCACCGTGCCGTCGTACCGCAGGCGCGGCGTCCGGCAATTGTCGCAGCCGTCGCAGGGTTGCCGCTCGAGCATTTCACCGAAATGTCCAAGCAACACGCTGCGCCGACAGTCGGCGGTTTCGGCGTAGTGCCGCATTAGCCGGAGGCCGGCCAACGCATGCGCGCGTTCGCGCTCTTCTTTTTCGTCGATGAAGGCCAACTGCTTCGCGACGTCGGCGGCGCTGTAGAACAGCAGACAATCGGCCGGCAAACCGTCGCGCCCGGCGCGTCCCGTCTCTTGATAATAGCCTTCGAGATTTTTCGGCAGATCGTAGTGCACGACATAGCGGACGTTCGGCTTGTCGATGCCCATCCCGAACGCAATCGTCGCGCACATGACCCGCGCATCGTCGCGCCGGAAGCGCTCTTGGTTGTAAGCCCGCGCGGCGGGCTCGAGTCCGGCGTGATAGGGCAGCGCCGCGATGCCGGCGGCGCGCAATTTGTCGCTCAGGCTTTCGGCTTGCCGGCGGCTGGCGACGTACACGATCCCGCTTTCCTTGCTCCGTTCGCGCACGAAACGCAACAACGTCGCGAAGGTGTCACCCTTGGGCAGCACGCGGTAAAGGAGGTTGGGGCGATCGAAACTTGCAACGTAGCACCGCGGATCGCGCAGCCCGAGCAAGGTGACGATGTCGCGCCGCACGCGCTCGGTCGCGGTGGCCGTCAAGGCCAAGACCGGAATCCCGGGAAAAGCCGTGCGCAACGTCGCCAGGCGGCGGTAATCCGGCCGGAAATCGTGGCCCCACTCGCTGATGCAGTGTGCTTCATCGATGGCAAGCCGCGCCACGCCGAGACGTTGCAGATCGTCGAGCGCATGCGGCAGCGCGAGCCGTTCGGGCGCAAGGTAGAGGAGCCGATAGGCGCCGGCTTCGAGGCCGCGCAGACGCGCGCGGGCGTCGCTCCAGTCCAAGGTCGAGTTGAGGTAGGTCGCCGGAATACCGGAGGCCGTGAGGGCGTCGACCTGATCCTTCATCAGCGCAATCAGGGGAGAGACGACGATGGTGAGGCCGCTGCCCATGACCGCCGGCAATTGGAAACAGAGCGACTTCCCGCCGCCGGTCGGCAGCAGCGCGAAGACGTCGCGCCCGCCGAGCACGTCGTCGACGATTTCCCGCTGCAGCGGCCGGAACGCGTCGAACCCGAAATGGTGCTTGAGCGCCGTGCTCGGGTCGGCGTCGAAGAGGGTCGCCACGGAACAAGGGGATTCGCGGCCGGCGGGCGCCCTCATGCGCGGCTGGGTCATGCCGGTCCATCACGACGAGGGCCGTTTTCCAAAGTGCTTGATTCTGGGAAGTTCCCTGCCGATACCCCCACTATGATCATCCCCCGGCACAGGGACGACGGATCGACGCGTACGATCGGTCTCGAATCGCTGCGTACCGTCCCGCTGTTTCGCGACTTTGAGCCGGCCGAGCTTTCCGAAGTAGCGCAGCTGATCACGACGCGCCGCTTCACAAAGCATCACACGATCTTCCGTGAGGGCGAGCCGGGACAGACGTTTTATCTGATCATGTCGGGCTCGGTCGCCATCTTCCGCATCGCACCCGACGGTCGCGAGACGATTCTCTCCATTCTGAAGGAGCGGGATTTTTTCGGCGAGATGAGCGTCTTCGACACCGCCGTGCGCGCCGCCAGCGTGCGCACCTTGACCGACGTCGAAGTGGGCGCGATCGAACGCGCCGATTTCTTAGCGCTCATCGACCGCAGCCCGCGCATCGGCCGGCTGCTCGTCATTGCGCTCTCCGATCGCCTGCGCGCCGCCAATGCGATGATCTCGTCGAGTGCGTCGCAGGACATCCGCTCGCGGCTCGCCGCCCTGCTGCTCAACCTCATGACCGGCTTTGGTGAGAGCGTCCCGACGGGAACGCGCATCTCACTACGCTTGACCAATCAAGAGATGGCGAACATGATCGGCACGACCCGAGAAACGGTCAACCGCACCCTCAACCGCTTTTGGGACGAACGCCTGATCGACATGCGCACCGCCCACGTGATCATCGTGGATGCGGAAAAGCTCCGCGGAATGGTGCCGTAGCGCGAACTGCGTATTCCGCGAATCGCATCGTCACTCGCGCTGAAACCGACTGCCTCGACCGAAAGTTCGACATCGTGTAGTATGCCATGCGCCCCCGGGGGCCGTGGCGAAAAGGAGCGCTGTGGACGCGCAGTTCGACCGTCTTCACGAGGCGATTTCCGCGAGTCAGGCGTACTGCGCGGCCATGCACGCATGCAGCCCGACGCTGCCGCCTTGGTTACATCCGGCAAGCGTCGTTGACCGTAGCGACCTGGAACGGTTCGCCGCTGAAATGCACGTCGGCGCCGATGAAACGTTTGTCGATTTCGGTTGCGGAAACGGCGCCGCCGGCCTCTGGATTGCCGAACGAACCGGCGCCTCGCTGATCGGAGTAGACGTTTCGCGGGCCGCTATCGCGGCTGCGAAGACTATTGCTCGGCGACGACGATTGAGCTCGAGAAGCCGGTTCATCGTCGCCGACGCCGCGGCGACGGGATTGCCCGGAGGCAATGCCGATGCTCTTATGAGTCTCGATGTCCTCATGTTCATGGAGCCGCGTGCGGCGGTGCGTGAGATGCGCCGCCTCCTCAAACCGCAGGGCATCGCCGTAATGCGAACGGTGGAATCGCTCGCCGAGCCTTTTCTCCCCACATTAGTGCGCGATTATCGCCCAATCTTTAGAGACGAGCAGTTTACGATCGTTCATGATGAGCATCTCCCCGATCATCGCGGCCCATGAGCGACTTTTACGCTGCGTTGGTTCAACGCGCCGATACGTTGTACGCCGAGCTTGGCTCGGGAGCCGATATTTTGCTGGATGAGGCACGCGCGGGGCTTGGAAGGGCGCTGTTGTCGCCGCCCCGGGTGCGCGACATCTATCTGGTCGCACAGCGCTGAGGGCACCGCTCAATGATTGTATTGGGATGCGGCTCGCGCGTTTCAGTGAGGGCCCCGGAACGGTGGACGAAGCCGCTCGAGCCGCCAGGTGGAGCACGACGAACGTTCAGAACGAGATGGTCCTCAACATCACGTAGACGCTCGACGCAGGTACGGCGGGGAATCAGCGCGCGTCTGAGCGATGATTACGCCGGCGTATTCTGATCGTAGAACAGTTTCCAGGCACCATCGTCATATGTGAAGAGAAGCGAGAGGAGGAAGCGGCGCTGGGATGCACCCTCGCGATAGTCGACGTCGCAGAGCGCGAAGCCGAGCGTCTCCGACGCACGCATGAGAACGATGTGCGGGTCGAACGTCCAGCGCGCCTCGCTCGCGAACCAGGCTCGATGAGCGGCGACGATGGCATCGTAGCCAACCGTCGCCGTTCCGTCGGGCGCGATGGCGCGAGCATCGGGGTTGCGGCTTATCGTGGCTGCGAAGCGTTCGATGTTGCGGGCGTCGATCGCCGCCAGATGCGCGCGCAGGCCATCTTGGAACTCCATGCCCGCCGCTTCTACACCATTCGCCGGATCGGCTTGCGCTTCCAGAAGAGATAATAATAGGCGAGTTGCATCAGCAGCGCGGCGACGAAGGCCGATGGATAGCCGTACCAGACGCCGTTCAGCCCGATGCGCCGTGAGAGGATGAACGCGACCGGCACTTCAACGCCCCAGATCGACAGGATGGAGAGCGCCGTGGGCCAGACGACCGTGCCGCTGGAAATCATGATCGCCGAGAGTACGCGGCCGTTGCCGTAGATGGCGTAGCTCCAGAGTGTGATGAGCAGCAGCCCGCGGGCGATGGCGACCGTTGCGGGCGCGGTGATGAAGAGGGAGATGATATTCTTATCGAACGCGTAGACGAGCGCTATCAGAGCGCCTTCGATGAGATAGTTGAGGACGACGGCGCTGCGGACGATCGCGCCGAGCCGGTCGGCCCGTCCGGCACCGATCGATTGTGCGCCGAAGATCGAGGCAGCGATGCCGATCGAGATGGCCGGAAATTGAACGTAGCTCGCCACCTGGTTGACCGCGCCGTACGCCGCGACGGCCGTCGAGCCGAACCGGTTGACGAACGACAGTACGGCGATCTCCGAGAGCGAAATCATGACCAAATTGACGCTCGTCGGAATGCCGATCTTTGCGATCCTGCCGACGAGGTCGAGCCGTAGCCGGAGATTTCCGAGCATTTCACGATCGAAGGCGAGGGGATGCTTCACCAGACGCAAGTAGGCCAGCAGCCCCGCGAGCGCCACCGCTGCTGCGATGATGTTGCCTACGGCAGCGCCGTTGGTCGCGAACGCCGGCAAGCCGAACCAGCCTTTGATGAAAATGGGTGTCAGCACCATCGTCAATGCGGTGCTCGCGATCAGCGCGTAAAACGGCGTACGCGTATCGCCGGTTCCGCGCAGAAACGTCGTGTACATCAAATAGAGAAAGAGAATGGGAATCGCGTAGAACGTGACGCGGGCGTAACTGGCGGAGACGGCGATGATGTCGCTCGGCGTATGCAGCGCGGCGAGCAGCTGGGGCGAGAAGGTGCCGCCGAAGAGTCCGACGACGATGCCAAGGACGATCGTCAGCGCGATGGTCGTGCCCGCGATCTGCTTGACCTTGACGTGATCGCGCGCGCCGAACGCCTGCCCGATGAGCACGCTGCTGCCCGCGCCGAGACCGATCAAAAATGAGATGAGGAAGAAGACGATTGGAAAGATGGCAGAGACGGCCGCGAGCGACTTCACGCCGATCATGCGACCCAAGTACGCGCTGTTCGCCGTCTGTCCGAGGGCTTGCAGCACGTTGCTGAGCATTAACGGAACCAGGAAGATCAGCAACGATTGCCACAGGGGGCGCGCCTCGTTCAGCGCGATCGAAGCCCGTTGCGGTCGAGCGCTCATACGACGACGTTCTCCGGCTTCACGAGTAACGTCCGAGCGTTGGTGTACCAGACGAGGCCCGGCGGGGCGTTCTGCTGACGCCGCACGAATCTGCGCTCGGTATAATCCACGCTAACTTTCTCGGAAGCACGCGCTTTGGAGTGAAAGGCGGCCAGCGCCGCCGCGCGGTCCAACTCGTCGGACGTGGGGGTCCGCTGCGAATCGATGTGCAGCACGACGTGCGCACCGGGCGTCGCGCGCGCGTGGAACCAGAGATCGTGCGGCCGGGCAATGCGGAACGTCACGTCGGCGTTGCTGCGCGGGGAGCGTCCGACGTAGACGCGCGCATCGTCGGCTAGGCGCACGCCCAAGGGGCGCCCGGCTCGCGGCGCCCCTTGGGATGCGCTTTTGTGTCGTTTGTGTCGTTCCAGACTCTCGGCAGCCAAAACGACGTCGTCAAGCGTTTCCGGCTCGGCGCGTTCGAGTTCCCAAGCAATGTGCTCCACATCGTTTTCTCGCTGCGACACCTCCGCCAGGCGGCTTTCGACATGGGCCAACTTGGCGACGGCCTTGCGATAACGCTTGAAGATGGCAGCGGCGTTGGTTTTGGCGTCGAGTTCGGGGTCTAGCGCGATCACCGCGTCCGGATCGCTCGGCGGAACGAACGTCGTCGCTCCGGCCGGCACGTCGGCCAAATGGGCGTACAGCGCCTCACCGGCTCGGCGCAAAGTATCGCGCTGGGAGGCATCGTCACGGTCCCTTTCCAGCGCGCGCCGTTCCGCTGCCAGCGCCGTGCGGCGTTTGGCGAGGCGCGCCGCGAGGCTATCGCGACGCCTCTGAAACGCGCGCTGCGTCCGCTGCCCCGTGATGCCGTCGAGGGCGTCATGCAGCAGCGGGAGCAATGCGGGTGCGCGCGACTGGGCCAGACCGGCGTACTGTGCCAGCGGCACGATGTGGCACTGTACGATCTGCGTACCGTCGCGATAGGCAAAAACATCCGTGTTATCGTACCGTCCTTCGGCGACCTCGTCGACGATGTCACGCGCGCGCGACAGACACTGTTGCGCGAGCACTGAGGACTCGTCCGGTCCACGACCGGCGAACGCTGCGGTCCTTTCAAGACCGATTGCGTCCGCGATGACGGAATCGGCGATGAGCGGCGGCACGAGCGGTGATTGCGCTCGCAGCGCTCTGCGGACATGTTCGCCTGTCGCCGCTGAAGGTGCACGCAACAGGGCTCGCAACGCGTCCGTTAAACCCGGGTTGGCGGCCGCGGGCTTCGCGAGCGGCGGGGGCTCGTACCGCTCTCCGACGACGGTCGCCCGCCGCGCATTCTCGGCGTGCGTGAATTCTTTGGCAGCAGCGACGATCGTATCGTCTTTGAGCAACACGATATTGCCGAAGCGCGGTACGAGTTCGGCAACCAGCCGGTACGCGCTGCGCACGCCGAAACGCGACCGCGCGGAACATTCGAAGGCAATGAGCCGGTCACCGCGCCGCGCACGAACGCTTTCGATGCGCAGGCCGGCCAAAGCAGCGGCGATACCGCGCGACCACCCGCTTTGCGCGGCCAGCGTCGCGTGGGGTTCGAGCGTGACGAGCGGCGTCGCGCCGAACGCGTCGATGACGAGCAATGTATCTCCAACCTCTAAACCAAAGCGGCCGTCACCCAGACGGCCGCAGCCCCGAATCCGTTTACCCCCTAGCGCGACGTCGATCTCTACGGCGAGCCGCCGCACGATCATCCAGTCGGTGAACACCGCGCGCTCTTCGCAAGCCGGCGCGCGAAGCCCGGCCGGCGCATTCTTTCTTTAGGGAGCAATCGAGGTCGTGACGCGCTATTAGGCCAAGGAGCTCGGCGCACGCGGCATCGCCGCGAACACCGTGGCGCCGGGCGAAATTGCGACGGACTTCTCCGGCGGGATGGTCCACGACAACCCGCACGTCAACGAGCGCGTGGCGAGCGTCACCGCGCTCGGTCGCGCCGGCGAGTTCGACGACATCGGCCCGATGAGCGCCCCCCTGCTGTCAGAGGACAACCGCTGGATCAACGCGCAGCGGATCGAAGTCTCGGGCGGCATGATGGTCTGACGGATACTTTCCACGCGCCCGGCGATGTCGAAATAACGAAGCTCGTCGAAGTCGAATTCAGTCCAAACGAGACCACGGGCAAGCCGTATCGCGCGCATGCGGTTCAAGCCATCGATTGCATCGCAACCTTGCCGAGTTCCCGCTTGTTGCAGCGCGGTGCGTCATCGTCGGAGAAGTATGTGCACCCGATTCGCCGGAGTGATTCCCCCCACCGTCGCCAAATTGCGAAGCTGCGCGGACGCGCCGGCGAGAAGGGCGCCCCCCGCAGGGATCGGGTCAAGAGGCGGCTCTTTGCCGTTGAGTATCTCGACCGATTGCGTCAAGACCGGCCATCAATTCGGCGGGGAGCTGTAGCGTTGCTGCCGCGAGATTCTCGTGAAGATGGGCGACCGAAGATGTACCGGGGATCAGAAGCATGTTCGGCGAGCGTTCAAGTAACCAAGCCAGCGCGACCTGCATCGGCGTTACGCCCAATGACGCTGCCGCTGCGTCGAGCGCGGAAGCCTGTAACGGACTGAATCCGCCCAGCGGAAAGAACGGCACGTATGCTATGCCCTGCTTTGCGACGTCGTTGATGAAGTCGTCGTCGTTTCGGTGCGCGATGTTGTACAGGTTTTGCACGCAGACAATTTCCGAAATTGTCTGTGCCTCCTCCAGTTGCTCGGGATTGACGTTGCTGATGCCGAGATGACGAATGAACCCCTGACTCTTGAGCTCGGCAAGCACGGTGAGCGGTGCCGAGATCGATCCGTCCGCCGGTCCCATCATTCCCCCGACCCGCAAATTGACGACATCGAGCCGGTCGAGTCCGAGGTTCCGCAGGTTGTCATGAACGGCGTCGATCAGTTCTTGACGCGCAAGCGCAGGAATCCAAGATTTGTCCGCTTCCCGGCGAGCACCCACCTTAGTGACGATGACGAGGTCTTGCGGATAGGGGTGAAGCGCCTTTTTGATGATCTGATTCGTCACGTGCGGACCATAGTAATCGCTGGTATCGATATGGTTCACGCCTGACGCGACGGCCTCGCGCAGGACGGCAATAGCACGCTCAACGTCAGACGGCGGCCCCCACACCTGCGGACCGGCAAGTTGCATCGCACCATAGCCCATTCGGTTCAAGGTCAGCGAATTGCCGAGCAGCGTGAACGTGCCGCCAAGGCTTTCATGTCGTGTCATCCTCTTGCTCCTCGTGCCGCTAGTGTTCCATCACGTCGGGGGTCCTGGAAGTCGCCGGGGCTCTGCGGCGTGCCGCTCCAGGCGGGGATCGCGCTAACGCTTCGCGTGTGCTAGTGCGCCTCAACACCCTCGGCATCGTAGTCCTGCCCATACCCCGGAGAGCCGGGCTGCTCCGCCCAATTGATCGAGGCTGCCGGGCGTCGACAGGATCGAAGCGGAGTTCGTCAACGAGCTGCATGACGACGTCGTTGGCAGCGGGATCGTCGCCTGCGACCGGCAACGCGACGCGGTCCTTTGCGCCCTGACGACCGGAGACCGTCGCCTTCCTCGGCTTCACGCACTATTGTGGCGCGACCCGGGCGGCAAGTTGGCAGGATATCTTCCGGAAGAGCCCTTTGCCGGAAAGCGGCACGGATGGGATGTGTCAGGGCGAAAATCAGTAATGGTTGAACAACTGACGGCGGCCAGCAATGCCCGTCCCTAGCGGGCTAAAATTTCCGTTGTAAAGAGAAGGAAATGCCCTGATCCCCGTTCGCCGGCTCGGCTGCGGCAACAGCGTAGTTCGTCGTTCCGAACGCGACCGGTTGGATACCGAACTTGTTGGCGCCGGGTTGGGTAAAGAACGTCAACTGCGCCGCAGTCGTGTTCTGCTTGTTGGAAAAGTTCAGACCGACGCTCTGGCGGGGCGGGTAGTTGAACGACTCGGCGAACACGAAATTGACGTTGCCGAACAGCTTGCGCGTCGCGCCGATGTTGACCCCGCTGCCGGGCAGATAATTGAAGGCCAAATCCGAGAAACCGAGCGCGCCGCCGATCTGCGAGCTGAACGGCTCGAAGATGTTTTGGGTGAGCAGCGTCCCGAGTTCGCCTTGCGCCGCAGCTTGGAACGGATTCTGGCCTCCGCCGCCTTGAGCCGTCTGAGCAACGCCGTTGATGGCGCCGAGCGCCTGCGCACCGACCAATAGCCCGAGAATCTGTTCGCGCGAATACGCCGGATTCGAGGCGAGCGCGATGTTGAGCTGCGTCGCCGGGCCCGTGATCGTCAAGGCGACGTCGGTCGGTGGATTGGGCACCGTCGTGGTCGCGTTGATATCGACCGTCGGAATCACGCCGTCGCTTGGATCGAAGCTGATCGTGCTGCCGTCGGCGACCCTGAAATTGCGATAGAAGTTGAACGTACCGCCGCCCACGGTCGTGAGATCGCCTGCAAGTTGCGGCGCAGCCAGCGTTCCGCCGACGTGCAGTTCGCCGGTTGCACCGATATCGACCGGGCCGCCTTGCACGCGTACGTCCCGGTCGACCGCAACGTTGAGATCGAGCGCGAGCGGCAACGGCGGCGCCGCCGGCGTTGTGGGCGCCTTGGGATTAAACACGGCCGAAAGCGGGATGCGCGTCGAACTGAACGCGACGTTGCCGCCCAACTGGAGCGGAGCGCTGACCTTGCGAGTGATGTCGAGCGCACCGTTCACCCGGCCGCGGAAGAAGGCCGGCGCATCGAGGACCGGATTGTTGAGCGCGACGTGCAGCCGGCCGGTCAGGTCATGTGCCGGCCGCCGCAGGCTGGGAACCGATGCGTTACCGCTCGCCACAATCGTCCCGCCGCCGATAGTGGCCTGCGTATCGTGCAGCGTAGCGGTGTTTTTGGCGAAGGTCAACTGCGCGACGACGTCGTTCGCCTTCGATTTGAGCTGCGGGCCGACGAACGAGCCTTTCGTCAGCGCGAGCGTCCCGCCCAAAGCGGGGTTCGCGAGCGTACCGCCGAGTAACACGCCGCCGTCGAGCGTGCCGGCTGCTTCCGTACCCTTGGGAAAAAGCGTGGCGAACTGCGCCAGATCGACGCCGTGCGCGGCCAGCGTGAAGGCCAGCGGAGCGTTGGGCGCGATCGTGGGACGCCGTCCGGTCGTCAGCGGCACGTCGCCGCTCGCCGTGATGATGCCGCCGTTGAGAAGCGCGCTGGCGTCCTGTAGGCTGACGCGCGAGCGCGTGATCGCGACGTCGGCATGGGCGTGCGGCAACGTATAGCGTGCGTAGCGAATGCGATCGGCATCGAGCGTGTCGTGCACGCGCGGCTGCTGCGGCGTGCCGGTGACATGCAAGGTCGTCGCAAGCGCGCCCGATGCGTCGTACGTCTTGCCGGTCAAGGTGTGCGCGAGCGCGCCGACGTCGCCACTCTGCGCCGTCAACGTCAGCCCGAGCGGCGCGCGCGGCCGAAGGCCGACGGAACCCGATAGTCCGGCGTGCAGATTATCGATCGCGAGGACGGCACTGGAGATGGTGGCGACGCGATGGGCAGCGTGCGCGTCGATCGTCGCGGTACGAATCGGAATGCGGCCGACAAGACCGCCGAAAAGTGCCGCGTGCGCGCTACCGGCCACGTTAGGATACGTGCCGGCGATGTGGGCGTTTGCATCGATTTTCCCGGCAACGGGGGCTTGATAGCCGGCAGCCGGAAGCCAGACGGCGAGGTCGACGCCTTGCGCGCGCGTCGTCAGTGCCAGCGCCGTGCGGTGCAAGGCGTCGCGCAGCGGCTGACGCGCGGGCAGCGTTACGTCGCCGCCCGCGGAAATCCGGCCCGCAGTACTGCCCAGCGCAAGCGCGGTGTGAATGGTGCGGCCGGTCGTTGCCGCATCGGCCCGCGCATCGCCCAACTCGAAACGCCGAAAACGCGTGCCGCTCAAACGCAGCCGCCCATCGAGCGCGAGCCGATCGGGCGCATGCTGCACGGCAACGGCGACGCTGCCGTGGCCGCCCAGCGTATCGCCGTAGTTGAAGTAGTCGTTGAAGTCGGTCAGCTCGAGATGCGGGGCACGCAGCGAAAGGCTCTGCGCGCGTCTCGAGAAGTCGCCGTCGAAGCCGATCACGGACGAACCCACCGTCACGCTACCGCCGCGCGCGCGCACGTCTTGCGCATCACCCGAGAGCGTAACGGTTGCGTCGCGGTATGCCAGGCCGTTGAGCGAGCCTTCCGGGATCGTAAAGCGACCGGATACGGACGGCGACAGACCACGCCCGCTTACCTGCACGTCCGCGTCGAGCGAACCTTGGGGATAGTGCGGCGCGTGGAAAAGTTGCGCGAAGGTTCCGATGTCGGCCTCGTCGACGTCGGCGGCAAGGACGTACCGTGCATTTTTTGGATTGCCGCGCACCCCGTGGATCGTGCCGTCCAGCGTGCCGACCGCGGGCCCCGCGACGAGGCTGCCGCCGCGCAAATGCAGCGTATCGTCCGCCAAATGGAGTGCCGTACCGGCATCGATCGCGAAGCGTCCCAGTCGCGAGTTGGTGGAGCGAACGTCGCTGGCCGCGACACCCGCATCGACGACCGGCGCGCTCGCCGTTCCGCCGACGCGGGCGATCGCACTCAGATTCCCGGCTTGAACCGGTAACCCCGCGCGACGTAACGCGGCCAGGTCGATGTTGCCGGCGGAAACGTCGAGGGTGCCGCCGCCCCCGAAACTGCCCTGCGCCACGACGTCTTCGCCGGCGAGGCGCAAGCGGGCCGCGTAAACGTCGAGCGTCTTACCGCGAATCCCGAGCGTTCCGTCGAGCGCCTCGAGCGGAACGCCGCCGACCGCCGCGCCATCGAAGCGTGCACCGGCAATTTGCGCGAGTACGGAGTGCGGGCCGTTCGCAACGACGGCGACCGGAATGTTGACCTGGCCCTGCGCCGCTAGTTTTCCGCCGCCCGCGCGCGCAAGTTCGGCGAGCGAACCGCGATAGCGCAATTGCGCTTGCACGCGGGCGCCATCGCGCACGTTGCCGTGGAAGGTGAGGTCCTCGATCGGATAGCCGAGCGCGACGACGTTGTGAGCATGCGCATCGCCGCCCAATACGAAGCGTTTTCCGGCGAACGCGCCCGCGAGCGCGCCGTCGATCGTGCCCGAGAGGGGCGGCGCATGCGGCAGCGCCAAGCCGGGCAGCGAGGGCTGCTGCGCGCTCGTCGCCAGGGTGACGTCGTGCAGCGCGACGAACGCTGCGCCGCCGCCGGCGTGCGGCCGGTCGAGCGCGACGCGTGCGTATATGCTGCGGTCGCCTGGACCCTCGAGCGTGATCGGTCCGACGGTACCTTCACCGGAGCCGTTGACCGCCAGCGTTCCGAGCAGCTGTTGCGTGGCGGTCGCGCCCGCAAAGACACCCGTGGTCGCCAACTTTCCATCGGTGCCCGCGGCGACGAGCGTACCGTCGACCGTCATCGCGCCGAGGAGATCCGCGCCGTACGGCAAGCGCGCCACCGGAGCCGCCACGTGCGCGAGCAGGTCGACGTCGGTGTGTTTGTGCAGGGCGACGGTCCCTCGCGTGCCGACCGAGATGCCGTCATAGCGTAGCGCCGCGTCGATAATCGTCGTTTGCGTACCGTGCAGCGCCACGAGCCCATGCGGGTCGTCGAGCGGCAGCGTGCGATACGTGATGCCCGGAGAGGAGAACGAGACGAACGTCAGAGGCTGCGTCGCGGCGCCTTCGACGAACAGTTTGAAGGCGACCGGTCCTGCCAACGGAAACTTCTTGGCCGCGTCGGAAAGCGTGATGAGGCGGCTCAGATCACCGCGTCCCGTGATGCCGAGGTGCACCTGCGGTTGCGTGAGACCATAGATGGCGCCCGCGATGCGAATCGGCACGCCGGCGATTGAACCGTCCACTTTGGGAATCGCGAGGCCTTGATCGTACACTTGTAGATAGCCGCGCCCGTCGCGCAGCGGTTTAGCGATCCCGTTGAGGTACGGTTGAAAATGATCCAGGTTCGCCGTGATGGAGAGGTGGCGCCGCATCACGCCGGCCTGATCCCGCAAGCCGTAAATATGGGCATCGATGTCATTGAGCACGCCGTACGCAACGTGCAGCGCCGTTGAGTTGACCGCGTAGTCGAAGAGCGGTGCAAGCGCCAGCGTTTTGGCCGTGATGCGAACGTTCTCATACCCCAGCGCCTCGTCGAACGTGCCGGTCGCCGAGAACGGAAACTTGCCGCCGTCTTCAAGAACCGTCAACCCGCCGACGAAATGCGAGCGGTGGTGTGGGTCAATGTCGGCGTGCAGTTGGACGTTTTCCAATGCAATCCGGCGGCTGTGGTGGAAGATGCGCGTCTCGTCGATGATGCCGATGGAGCCGTCCTTGATGAGCAAACGAATCTTCGGGATCGTCAGCGGCTTCTGTGCGCCGTTGCGTTTCGGAAAGTGAAAGTTGTACGAGCCGTCCTTGTGCCGAATGATCGTGAGCTTGGGGCGGTCGATCTCGATGCCATGGATGCCGTAGAGGTACGGACCGCGGAACGCGTCGCGCAGATTGTAGGCGATGATGATCTTGCGAGCCGTGAAAAGCGGCTCACCGTTGATCCCCTTGACGTCGGGCGCGTTGAGCGTCAACCGGCCGCCGTGGTTCGTAAGACTCTTGTAGCTGATGCCGTAACCAGCGGCGTGCCCCACCGCCGAGATGCCGGCCCGCAGCACCGTCCCCCCAAAACCGGCCACGGCAACCGCGACGAGCAAAACGAAGCCGCCCGCAATCAGCAGCCACAACCGCCGCCCCTTCACGCCAAAGACTCGCCGGCTTGCGGGCGGCCCGGGCAGGGCGACGATCCCCTAGGTGCGAATTGCCTACACCTGGGTTCAGAAAGGGTTTGATGCGCGGCCCAGGATTGCTGTTCGTCGTGTCGGGGCCGTCGGGAGCCGGCAAGGACACGCTGGTCGATGCGTTGCGGAGCCGCATGCCGCGCTTGCGCTACTCGGTATCGGCCACGACGCGCGAGCCGCGCCCCGGCGAGCGGGACGGCGAAGCCTATTTTTTCTTCGATCGTGAGCACTTCGAGAGCGAGGTCCGCGCCGCCGCCTTCCTGGAAACCAAAGAATACAACGGGCATCTGTACGGCACGCCGCGTTGGTTCATCGAAACGACCCTCGCCGACGGATACGACGTGATCATGAAGCCCGAGGTCAATGGGGCGCTGGCCGTCAAGGCGGCGTTCCCGCAAGCGGTCTTGGTGTTTCTGCTTCCCGACAAGTTCTCGCACCTACGCTTGCGCCTCGCAGCTCGCCGCACCGAATCCAATGACGAAATTGCCGAGCGTTTGGCGATCGCTCACAGCGAGCTCAAAGCCATCCGACACTTCGATTACGTCATCATCAACGAACAGGCCCCGCCAGAGTTCCAGAACCAGCCCCCGGCGGTCGACGATTTGGAAGCGATCGTCCGGGCCGAGCGCTTCCGCATCCATCACTACGACGACGCTACTTTTAGGAACGTGGAAAACGCATGAGCGATTCAGTATTCGGAGATCTCGACGGGCTCCTTGAGCACGTCGACTCGAAATTCACCCTGGTCAACGTGGTCACCAAGCGGGCCAAGCAACTCAATAACGGCGCCCCGCCGCTGACCGAGGACGCGAATCCGAACAAGCCCGTGTCGACCGCCTTCGACGAGGTCGCCGACGGCAAGATTCCGTACAAGCGCGTGCGCGAAGGTATCAAGTAACCGAGCGCCTCGTCAATGTGCGGGATCGTCGGTTACGTGGGGCATCGCGACAGCGTACCCATCATCTTGGATTCACTGCGGCGTTTGGAGTACCGCGGCTACGATAGCGCGGGCATCGCCGTCATCGACGGCGCCGGAACGTTGGCCGGCTCGAAGGCCGAAGGCAAGCTCGTACGGCTTGCCGAGCGCCTCGGGATGCAGCCCCTGCACGGTTCAATCGGCCTCGGTCACACGCGCTGGGCGACGCACGGGCGCCCCTCCGACCAGAACGCGCACCCACATCTCGACTGCAGCGGCACGTTTGCGGTCATCCACAACGGCATCATCGAGAACTACGCCGCGCTCCGCGAACGTCTGCGTGCCGCCGGGCATGTCTTCGCGAGTGAAACCGATACCGAAGTGCTTGCGCATCTCGTCGAAGAGAACCACACGGGCGACCTCGAGGACGCGGTGCGCAAGACGCTCCGCGAAGTGCGCGGCGCGTTTGCGCTCGGCGTCATCTCGGCGCGGGAGCCCGAGCGGCTGGTGTTTGCGCGCAGCGGTGCCAGTCCACTCGTCGTCGGCATCGGCGACGGCGAGATGTTCATCGCCTCCGACACGCCCGCGATTTTGCAATACACTCGCAAGCAAGTGATTCTGCGGGAAGGCGAGATGGTCGTGGTCGACCGCGCCGGTTATCGCCTGACAGACTTCGACGGTAAGCCGCTCGAACGCGAGATCACCCAAGTGATGTGGGACGCAAGCTCGGCCGAAAAAGACGGCTTCAAGCATTTCATGCTCAAGGAGATGTTCGTCCAGCCGAGCGTGGTCAAAGAGACCCTGGCCGGACGCATCGACGAGTCGGGCGACTCACAGCTCGCCGCCGAACTCCATATCGACGAATACATGCTGCGCGCGATCACGAAAATATCGATTACCGGGTGCGGCACCGCGTTCCATGCCGGCATGGTCGGCATGTTCTTGCTGCGCTCCCTGTGCAAGTTGCCCGTCGAGATGGAACTCGCGAGCGAATTTCGCTACGGTGACCGCGTGCTCGACACGCGCACGTTGACGATTGCGATGTCGCAATCGGGCGAGACGGCCGACACGGTCGAGGCGGTCAAGATCGCAAAGGCTTCCGAAGCGCCCGTGCTGGGCATCTGCAACGTCTTGGGCTCGCACCTGACCCGCATGGCCGACGGCATCCTGTACACGCGCGGGGGTCCCGAGATCGGCGTCGCCGCCACCAAAACCTACGTATCGCAAGCGGTCGCGATGGTGCTCTTCGCGCTCTATCTTTCCCGCGTGCGGCTGCGCATGCACGATGTCCCGATACAGCGCCTGCGTGAGATCGCGCGCAACACCAAGCTGCTGCCCGAAGCGATCGATCTCTGCCTCAACGCTTCCGACGAAATTCGGAAGGTGGCACGAAAATTGCGCAAGGCCAAGAGCGCGCTGTTCGTCGGGCGGTACGTCAACTTTCCGACCGCTCTCGAAGGCGCGCTCAAGCTCAAGGAAATCTCCTACATTCACGCCGAGGGCTATGCGGCGGGCGAAATGAAGCACGGTCCGATCGCGCTGCTCGATTCGCGCGTTCCGGTGATTGCGATTGCGACCGACGGACGCGTGCGCGAGAAGATGCTCTCCAACATCGCCGAGGCCAAAGCCCGGGAAGCGATCACGATCGTCGTCGCCAACCACGGCGACCATGAGGCGGCCGCGCTCGCCGATCATGTCTTTTGGGTCCCCAAGGTCGACGAACTTCTCTCGCCGATCGTCAACATCGTCCCGCTGCAGCTGCTCGCTTACCACATCGCTGACATCGACGGCAAGGACGTCGACCAACCGCGCAATCTCGCCAAAACGGTGACGGTGGAGTAACCCCGCGTATACGGCAGTTCTCGAAGCGATTGTCGCGGTATAGACGCGCATATCGAGCCGCTCCTTTGGGAAAAGGGCCAAGTTCGGCGCGCGGCGCACGACAAGGCCGATGACAACCGTGCCGCATGCGCGCGCCGACGGGCGTACGCTCGACGCGCTTCGCCCCGTTACGCTCCAACCCAATCCGCTGGCGTTCGCCGAGGGAAGCGCGCTGATTACGCTCGGCGAAACGCGTGTGCTGTGCGCCGCGACGATCGAAGAGCGCATACCGCCGTGGCTGCGCGGTCAAGGCAAGGGCTGGGTGACGGCCGAGTACGCAATGCTGCCGCGCGCCACGCAGGAGCGGACCCAGCGCGAAGCGGCGCGCGGTCGAATCGGCGGCCGCACGCATGAAATTCAGCGTCTAATCGGGCGAGCGCTGCGCGCCGTGACGGACCTCAAACTGCTCGGGGAACGCAGCGTCATCGTTGACTGCGACGTCCTGCAGGCCGACGGCGGAACACGCACGGCGGCAATCACGGGCGCCTACGTCGCGCTCGCGCTTGCGCTGCGGCGCGATTTCACGCCGGGGACGGCGAAGTGGCCGCTGCGCAATGCGCTCGCCGCCATCAGCGTCGGCTACATCGACGGCGCGCCGTACCTTGACCTCGCCTATAGTGAAGACAGCCGGGCCGAGGTCGATATGAACGTTGCGATGACCGATGCCGGCGAATTCGTGGAAGTACAGGGCACGGCCGAGGCGCGCCCCTTCGCTCGCGCGCAGCTCGAGGCGATGCTCGCGCTCGCGCAGCGCGGCATCACGGAACTGTTGAGCGTGCAGCGTACGGCGCTCGCCGGGGCGGCGCGTACGGGTGCCTGAGGGCAACAGCGACCGCGCCGCGCTCGCCGGGCTGCATGCGGAAGTCGGCCGTTTCTACCTCCGCGATCGAGCCGTGGTGCGCGCGCAAACCATGCTCGCCAACGCGCTGGAGAACGGCGGTGACCTCGATGCCGGCACCGTTCGGGCATACCTGCGCGAAGTGACGCGTTATTTCGCGGGCTTCGAACGCGAATCGCGCGGGCATCTCAAGAACGTGGAAGCGCGGCTCGAACGCATCGCGCAACTGCAATTCAATCTGACGGCCGAACGCGGCGTCGCCGCGCGGCGCGTGCAGGCCACGCAAGGCGTCCTTGCACGGCTGCGGGAACTCGGCGGCCGATGAAGGTCTTCGACGACGTCGGTCGCGGCACGACGGGATTCGCGGAATACGCGGGCGGCGTCGCGACGCTGTTCGCGGAGTCGACCTCGTTCATTTGCCGCCTTCGCATCCGCCTCGCCGAGACCGTCGCCCAGGCGTACTTTTTGGGCGTCCAGTCCGTCGGCATCGTCTTGTTGACGTCGCTGTTCACCGGCATGGTCATCACGCTCGAATCCGCCAATCAAGCGAAGAGCTACGGCGCCTCCAGTCTCGTCGGCGGTGCGGTCGCGTACGTCTCGTCGCGCGAACTCGGGCCGATGCTGACGGCCGTGGTCGTCGCCGGGCGTGCGGGCGCCGCAATGGCGGCCGAACTGGGCTCGATGGTCGTCACGGAACAGATCGAAGCCCTCGAAGCACTCGGCCTCTCGCCCGTGCGGATGCTCGTCGTGCCCAGACTCGTCGCGATGGTTTGCACGCTTCCGCTGCTCGTGATCCTGGCCGACATCGTTTCAATTTTCGGCGGCATGTATCTCGCGCGCGAAGCGGCCGGCATCAGTTACGACTCCTTCCTGACGTCCGCGCGTCAATTCAGCTTTTTCGGCGACTATCTCAAAGGAATGGTGAAAGCGGTCTTCTTCGGGATCATCATCGTCGTGATCGCCTGCTATCAGGGCTTCGGCGTACGCGGCGGCGCCGCAGGCGTCGGTAAAGCGACGACGGGTGCGGTGGTCACGGCCATCATCCTGATCTTCATCACCAACTTTTTTCTGTCGATCGTGCTGTATGGAACGACCGGCGCGCAGTGAAGCTCGCCAGGATCGAAGGGGTCACCCTGCGCTACGGCGAGCGCGTGATCTTGCAGAACTGTTCGCTCGACATCGAAGAGGGCGCGATTACGTGCCTCATTGGACTGTCGGGTTCGGGTAAGTCGACGATCCTGCGGTTGCTTAACGGACTGCGGCAACCTGACGCCGGGCGCGTGATGGTGCGGGGGGTCGATTTAAGCAACTTGCGGGACCGCCAGCTGATCGATTTCCGGCGCAAAATTGGTTTCTCGTTCCAGTTCGGAGCGCTCTTCGATAGCCTGACGGTGGGCGATAACGTCGCCATGCCGCTGCGCGAGCACACCAAAATGTCTAAAAGTGAGATCGACCGGATCGTTCTCGAGACGCTCGACACCGTGGGCCTGGCGAACGCCCGCGACCAGATGCCCTCGCAACTATCCGGCGGCATGGTCAAACGGGCCGGTTTCGCGCGCGCCGTGGTCAGCAATCCGGATCTCGTCCTCTACGATGAGCCGACCACGGGTCTCGATCCCGTCATCACGCACGTGCTGACCGATACGATCAAGCGGCTGCGCAAGCAACTCAACGGCACGGCGGTGGTCGTCTCGCACGACCTGGAGAGCATCTACGCAATGGCCGATTATGTGGCTATGCTCTTCGAGGGAGCGATCATCGCGTATGGAACGGTCGCCGAGGTACAGCAGTCGGCCAATCCGATCGTACAACAGTTCATCCAAGGGAGTGAAGTCGGGCCGATCCCCATATAGCGGGCGGCCGATAGGACGTTATGAGTAAACAGGCGTGGGTCGGCATCTTTACCATTCTCGGAATTGTGGCGGTCTTCGCCGTATTCTTCGTCCTTTCCGATTTCAGCACGCGTTCGCGCGGTTATAAAATCGGCGTTCACTTCCGCAGTGCATCGGGACTGCGAAGCGGTGCTGAGGTCGCTCTCTCGGGCGTGCCGATAGGCGTCGTCGACAGCATCTCGCTGCTGCCGGACTTCACGACCGACGTCATCATGTCGATTCAGCCCGGCTATGAGATACCAAAGGACTCGCGGTTCATCATCCAAGCGCCGATCACGGGCGAACCGACCGTCCTGATCGAGCCCCCGCGCACGACGACGGCCGAGACACCGACGTTACCCCACGGGATCGTGGCGGATATCGCGAGCCAGCCGCAGGGCACTAACCCGACGAGTTTCGCGGACCTGCTCGCCCAAGGTCAAGGTGAAGCCAAACGGCTCGACGACATCCTCTCGCAACTGCAAAAAACCGAGCCTGGACTGCTCGCGGAGCTTCACTCCGCCCTGCACAACGCCAATGAACTCACGACCAACGCGAACCAATCGCTGGCGAGCATCACCGCTCAAGCCCGCACCTTGACCGATTCTCTGCAAAAGAACCTGACGGTGGCGAGCAACAATGTGGTCGACCTCACGGGCAACCTCGATACGGTCGTCAAGCGAAATTCCGGCCAGATCGACGACTTGCTGGCGCAGCTCAACCGCACGTCGCGTTCGTTCGGCGTGACGGTCGATTCGCTGCGCGACGTTGCGACCAACCCATCGGTCAAGAAAAACTTGCTGTCGACGGCGCACGACTTCGCGCTGACGGCGCACACCTTCGCCGGCCTGACGCAAGACCTGCGCAAGGTCACGAGCAACCAGCAGACGCAAGCACAGTTGCGCGATACGGTCGCGCAGATCGACGCGACCTCGCAGAAGGTCGACTCACTGGTGGCGAGCCTCGGCGGAACCTCCAGCGTCTACGGCGTCGACCGCGGCGCTACGCCGGCTCCGGCGCCGCCCGCACTACCCAGCGCCGCTCCCGGTCCCTCCGGCACGGCGTTGCCCGCGGGAGCCGCGACCGCGCCGGCTGTTGCGGCTCCTCAGAGCAGCGCGAGCCCGCCGTCTGCTCCTCCGAATTCCTACGGCGTTCCGGGCGGAATGTCGAATCCGGCACCGACGCCCGTTGCCGTCTCAAACGGTTCGTCGCGCGAAGCGAAGATCGCAGCTTTGCGCCAGCGGCTCAATCGATTCACCAAGGACCTCGTGCAACTCGAAGTGCGCGTCAGCGCACTGACGCCGCTGCGTCCCGGCTCGTACAACCGCAACGTCTCGCCGCTCTTGACCGCCGACCGCGGCCTGCAGTCGGATTTCAATCTGTTCGTTTTACCCAAGGGGCACACCGGACTCGAGCTAGGAGCGAACGATATCGGAACGACCGCCGGGACCACGACCGCCAACGCCCTCCTGATCACGCGGAACACCCATTTTTCCTACGGCGCAGGCGTCGAATATTCGCGCCTCGGCGTCGTGGGATCACTCGCCGGTCCGCGGCTGGGCGTCGAGACGCGCGCGTACGACCTGCGGCATCCCACGATCGATCAATACGTGAACATTTTCGCGCTGCCCAAGGGCCAAATCTTCGTGGGTGAACGGGACCTCCTGCACGCCTCGCGACGCAGCGTGCTCGGACTGCAATTCGAGTTCTAGGTGGATTGCGCTGCGCCGGATCCGTGCAGGATTCGGCGCTGCCCAACCGTGCCCGGAGGTTGACGTGATACCGCTGCGCGATACGAATCGCTTGCCGGTCCTGCCGGTCGCCGTCTATGCGATCGTCGCCGTCAACGTCGCGGTCTTCGTGCAGGAGATCGAGATCGCCGATCCCGGTGCGCGTGAAGCGTTCATCAACGCCTACGCGCTCATACCGTTCGACCTGACGCACGGAGTGCAGCTCCTGGGCGCCGCAGCACCGACCTTCGCCACCCTCGTCACCAGTCAATTCCTCCACGGCAGCGTGCTTCACATTGCCTTCAACATGCTGTTTCTTGCCGTCTTCGGGCCGGACGTTGAATACGTCACGGGCCATCTGCGGTTCGTCGTCTTCTATCTCGTCTGCGGCGTGCTCGGCGGTCTGGCGCAGGTATCGGCGGGTCCGGGCAGCCACGTGCCGTCGATCGGCGCGTCGGGTGCCATCGCGGGCGTGCTCGGCGCCTACATCGTCCGCTTTCCGACGAGTAACGTCGAGACGCTGGTTCCGGTCGGCTGCTTTCCGCTGTTCTTACGCCTACCGGCGATCGTCGTGATCGGACTGTGGGCGCTCGTGCAATTCATGCACGGTTTCGGCAGCATGTCGTCGCACGTGCTCTCGGAACAGGGCGGCGGGATCGCATACTTCGCGCACATCGGGGGTTTTCTGGCGGGCCTTTTCTTGATCGAACTGCTCGCCGGCCCGCGCCGCAACCGCCGCACGCCGGTACGCCGATGACGAAGAAGGCGCGAACCCGCGTAGCCATTCTCGGGGCGGGCGCCATGGGAACGCTGTTCGCGTACCACCTCGCCGAGCACAACGACGTCACCCTCGTCGACGTGCGGGAAGACCTGGTCGACGCGATCGCGACGCGCGGGGGCGTGCGGCTGGACGGCGCTCCCTTGCGCCTGGCGCAAGCGACGCACGATCCGACGAAAGCGTATGCGACGAACTTTTTGTTCGTGTTCGTGAAGGCGCCCAACACCCTTGCGGCCGTGCGTCCCTTCGCCGGCAATCTCAATCCCGCCACGCCGATCGTCTCACTACAAAACGGACTTGGAAACGAGGAGGCGATCAAAGCCGCACTGGGCGGCGCCGTACCGCTGGTCATGGGCATTACCGACGTTGCCGGCATCGCGGTCGGCCCGGGCCTCTCGTTGCCGCAGGGCGCCGGAACCACGGTCGTCGGTTCGGCGGGCGCCTCGCCCGAAACGGTGCGTGCCGTCGCGCAGTTGATCGGCGCGGCGGCACTCGAATGCTCGACGGCATACGACATCCGCCCGCACCAATGGGGCAAGCTGATCGCCAATGCCGCGATCAACCCGGTCTCGGCGCTCACCGAAACGTCGAACGGGATTATCACCGATGATCCCGATGCCGCTGAGATGGCGCGCGCGGTCGCGCTCGAAGGCGCCGCGGTCGCGCGCGCCATGCGCGTCAACCTGCCGTTCCCCGACGCGTGGGAATACGTGCGCGCGATCGTCGCCGCCACGTCACACGGCCGTAACTCGATGACGGTCGACCTTGCGGGGCGCCACAAAACCGAGATCGATCACGTCAACGGCGCGATCGTCGCCGCCGGCCGCCGCCACGGCATCCCCACCCCGTACAACGACGCGCTACTACGGCTCGTCCGGGCGAAGGAGCGCGCCTTTACGTCGTAAGGCGTGGTTCGATACCGCGCTGTGTGTCAAGCACGGTACTGAGTAACGCGTCGACCACGTCGTCGACACGATCGCCGACGAGCAAGGCTGCGCGGTCGGCGTCGTGCACGAAACCCTCCGCGAGGGCCGTGTTGCAAAACGCGATGAGACCGTCGAAGTATCCGTCCGTATTGAGGATCGCGCTCGGCTTGTCATGATAGCCCAATTGCCGCCACGTTACGGCTTCGAACAGTTCTTCAAGTGTGCCGAAGCCGCCGGCGAGCGTGAGAAAGGCGTCGGCGTTGGCGGCCATCAAGGCTTTACGCTCGTGCATCGTCTCGACGACGTGCAGCGCGCTGAGCCCATGATGCGCGACCTCGCGCGCTTCGAGTGCGCGCGGGATGACGCCGATGACTTCGCCGCCGGCCGCCAGCGCCGCGTCGGCGAGCGCGCCCATGCAACCGACGCGTCCACCGCCGTACACGATGCGAACGCCACGCGCGACCAGCGCCCGCGCAACCATGGCTGCAACGTCGCGATAGAGCGGCCGCTTGCCGTCGTTGGAACCGCAAAAGACGCAGACCGATCTCACGCGCGCGTTATGCCGCACGCACGACGTCGAAGACGGCGCGTTCCAATGCGCGTAAGGCGCGCACGCCGTGCCACGCCAACTTCACGCCTGCACGCGGCCTACGGGCGCACGCGCGCGCCACGGCGAAGCCGCCAATGCGGCCGTCGGACGAGACGGCGGAGTCGAGGTCGGGAAGATCGTCGTCGCTTGCGTCGCTGCCGACGCGCAGCGCGGCCAATGCGATGCCCGCGTCTTTCAGGCCGGACGCAAGAGCCCACGTTTCCATGTCGACAGCATCGGCACCGTAGCGCTCGCGCAGCACGTGCTTAGCCTTCGCTCGCGTAACGATGCGATCGACGGTCAGGGCCGCAATGCCGCTTTGCGCCCCTGGTAGCCGCGCGGCAAGGGCGCTAGAAAGGACGTTGTCGAGGGCCAGCGCGCCGTCGGCCTGCGTTCGCACGTCTCGATAGAGCAGAACGTCGCCGACGACGAAAGCCGGTGAAAGCAGCCCGCACAAACCTGTCGCGAGCGCTCGCCGCAGCGGCAGTGTAGCAATTCCCACGGCGGCGCGGGCCGCGGCGTCCGCTCCAATTCCGCACGTCACCACGGCGACCTCGCTGCGGGCGCGCCGGAGCGCACGGCGAACCGCGCGCTCCTCCGGGCCGCGCGGAACGACGACGGCGTCGATCAAGCCGGGACGACCGCGCTCAGTTGCGGCCGATCACCGAGGTCATGGCGGCGAAAACGTTGGAGAGCTTCATCGAATCTTCGGCCGCCGTCGGTTCAAAGCCGCAATGCACCATGCAATCCGAGCATTTCGGGTTGCCGCTCTTGCGCCCGTACGCCGACCAGTCGGTTTCGTCGAGCAGTTCCTGATAGCTCTTGGCATAGCCCTCACCGAGCAGATAGCACGGCTTCTGCCACCCGAAGAGGGAGTACGACGGCATGCCCCAGGGCGTGCACTCGTAATCCTTCTTGCCGACCAAGAAGTCCAAGAACAGGGGGCTCGCATTGAAGTTCCACTTCTTTTTCTTGGCGGTATACGGCGCGAAGATTTCGCGGAACAGGGCGCGCGTTTGCTCGGCGTGCAGGAAGTGTTCCTGGTCGGGCGCCTTCTCGTAGGGATAACCCGGCGAAATCATCATCCCGTCCACGCCGAGTTCCTCCGTCGCATAGTCGAAGAAGGCTTGCACCTCTTCGGGCTTGGCATCGTTGAAGATCGTCGTGTTGGTCGTGACGCGGAAGCCGCGGGCCTTCGCGGCCTTAATCGCCTTGACCGCGACGTCGAAGATGCCCTCACGCGCGACGGCGTGGTCGTGCGCGGGCTTCAGGCCGTCGAGATGGACGGAAAACGAAAAGTATTCCGAGGGCGTGAACTTATCGAGGCTCTGTTCGAGCCGAATGGCATTGGTACAGAGGTAAACGAACTTCTTGCGCGCGATCAAGCCGCGTACGATCTCGTCGATCTGAGGGTGAAGCAGCGGCTCGCCGCCCGGGATCGCCACGACCGGCGCCCCGCACTCGTCGACGGCGGCGAAGCACTCCTGGGGGGTCAGGTGCTTGCGCAGGACCTCGACGGGGTGCTGAATTTTACCGCAGCCGCTGCATGCCAAGTTGCAGCGAAACAGCGGCTCGAGCATCAACGTCAAGGGATACTTCTTGCGCCCCCGCAGTTTTTGCACGATGACGTAGGAGCCGATTTTCGCGGCCTGCTTTAGGGTGACTGCCATGCTGTTGTGATACCGCTCCGTTTCGGAAGATAACCATTGTCGGCAAACCAGCGAATCGCTGCCCGGATCGCGCCGTCCAAGGGCCCAGCCCTGTAGCCGAACTCGGTCGTTGCCTTCGACGAGTCGTAGTACATGAACTCTCCGCTCATACGTACCCCATCGATCGGAATTGATGGCCGCCGCCCAAAAACCGGTAATATCGCTTCGTCGACCCAGGCGACGGCAAGCGGAAGCCACAGCGGCAAAACGTAGCGCGGTGCCGCTTGCCCGGTTAGGGCAGCGACCCGCTGGAGCAAGACGCGCAGCTCAAGGTTCTCCCCGCCCAGAATGTACCGTTGGCCGGACCGGCCCCGCTCGTACGCCAGCAGATGGCCGCGGCACACGTCGCTCACGTCGACAAAATTGAGCCCGGTGCGAGGAATGGCCGCCGGCATCTTGCCCGAAAGAAAGCGGACGAATATCTCACCCGTCGGCGTCGGCTTGCGGTCCCAGGGCCCGATCGGCGTCGTCGGATTGACGATGACCACATCCTGCCCGGCCCGCGCTGCCGCCCGCGCTTCCTGTTCGGCGAGATATTTCGACCGCTTGTACGCGCCGATCAACCGCTCGGGCGCGCTCTGGAAATCTTCATCTGCAGGGCCGCCATGCCGGACACCGATGGCGGCCACCGAACTCGTGTACACGACGCGCCCGGCGCCGGCCCGCTGGGCCGCGCCCAGCACGTTGCGCGTACCGCCCACGTTACTTGCCATCAAGGCCGCCCGGTCTGCGCGGTAGAGGCTATAATGCGCCGCTACGTGGAAGACGGCATCGACCGGGCCGATCTTGGCGGCAAGATCGGCATCCCCCAGGTCGCCCGGGACGATCTCCAGCGCCAGTCCCGCGAGATTGCGTCGATCGCTGCTGGGCCGAGCCAGCGCCCGTACGTTCCAGCCCTCGGCGACGAGCAGCCGGGCGAGATTGGCTCCGACGAAGCCGGTGCCACCCGTCAGAAAGGCGGTTTTCAGCCTGTCGCCTGTTCGACGCTCGGGCGGATCGGCTGCGCTTCGCCGCCGCGGATCCAGTCGTCGAAGAGCGTATAGGCGACCGGGATCACGACGAGGCTGAGCACGGTCGACGTGATGAGGCCCCCGATGATCGCCACGGCCATCGGTGCGCGCAGCTCGGCGCCCGCTCCGAAGCCGAGCGCGATTGGCAGCATGCCAAGAATGGTCGCGGCGGTGGTCATCACGATCGGACGCAGCCGCTGCGCGCCCGCTTCGCTGATCGCATCGCTGCGCGCCATGCCCAATTCGCGCAGTTTACGAATGCGATCCACCAGCAGAATGCCGTTCTTGTTGACCAGCCCGAACAAAAAGATGACGGCCATCAACGAGATCAAACCAAAATCGGCGCGCGTGATCCAGAGGGCAAACAGCGCGCCGATGATCGACAGCGGCAGCGACACGGTGATGACCACCGGATCGACCCAATTGCGGAACAGCACGAGCAACACGACGACGATCGCGATGATCGAAAGGCCGAGCGCGATGCCGAAATCGCGGAACGTGGTGACGGAGTCTTGGGAATCGCCTCCAAAGGTGATCGTGATGCCCTTGCTGCCGCGCAACAGTTTGCGCGCGCGCGACAGGGCGAGGCTATCGGCGTCGCCGATCTGCAGGTTGCCGGCAAGGTCGGCGGTAATCTGCACGGCCCGCTTGCCGTTGACGTGCTCGATCGCCGAGAACGGCGTGCCGTCCGACAGTCCGCTCGAACTGACGTCGACGAACCCCTTTTGACGCTCCAGGTCGTTGGCGAGGCGACGTCCGAGGTCGCGGATCTGCGTGAGGTTCGAGCCGACGAGCGCGATCTGCAAGGGCTTGGATGTCGCGTTTCCAACGAAGGGAACGTCTTCGACCGTCGTGACGACGCCGTCGAGCGAAGGCAGGCGTTCGCGCACCGCATTTTCGACGTCGATCGTCTTGACGCTGCGCGGGCGCCGCAAGCGCACCGCCATCGTTCCGACGTTCTGTTGACTCGTCTGCGACCCGATCGTCGTGTAGACGTCCGCGACCGCGGGATCGGCTTGAATGGAGCGCTCGAGGGTCGCGGCGGTCGCCTCCGTGTCGCTCAGACTGGTACCCAGCGGCGTTTGAAAGTTGACCAAAAACTCGCCGCGGTCCAGATGCGGGATGAAGCCTTTTGGAATGAACGGAATCAGCGCGATGCCCGCCGCGAAGGCGAGGAGCGCGAGAGCGACGACGTGACCCCGATGCTGGAGCGACCAGGCAATCGCGCTACGGTAGTATGGGTGCGACGGCGGCCGAGGGGCACCGGTGTCGGCCGGTGATTTCCTTTCGCGGTCGCGTAACCACCAGGCCGCAACCGTCGGCGACAACGTGCGCGCGGCCAGGAGCGAAAAGATGACGGCGGCCGACGCGGTTAAGCCGAAGGGCCGAAAGAACTGTCCGAGGGTGCCGCGCATCAGTCCCACCGGTAAGAAGACGGCGACGATCGTGAGCGACGCCGCGACCAAGGTCAGGCCGATTTCCTTGTTGGCCGCGCACGCGGCCGCGACGGCATTCTCGCCATTTTCCAGATGACGCACGATGTTCTCGACGGCAACGATCGCATCGTCGAGCACCACCCCGACCACCAGCGCCAGCGCCAGTAACGTGATCGTCTCGAGATTGAAGTGGGCCAGGCGCATGACGATCATCGTCCCGAGCAGCGACACGGGAATTGCGATGGCGGAAATTGCGGTCGCGCGCCAGTCGCGCAGGAACGGCAGAATGACCAGGATGGCGAGCAAGATTGCCAGGCCCAGGGCTTCCTGCGTCGAGCGCGAGGCCTCCAGAATGTAGGTCACTTGCGTGGTCGCACGAACGATGTGCAGAGCGGGGTGCGCTTGGGCGATATCTTGGACGGCCTCCTCTGAGGCTTCGCCGACGTCGAGCGTGTTGGCGTTGGCGCGCTTGATGACGTCGATGGCGATCGCGGGCCGGCCGTTGAAGCGGAACGCCGAGGCGTTCTCGCCCTTGGTCTGACCGCCGATGACGTTGACTTTAAGCACGCCGTCGATCGCCAGCAACTGCGGCACGATCAGCCGGTGCGCCGTCGCGGCCACGTCGGAGAGTTGCCGTCCGCTGCTGGAGAGGGCGAACATCACGACCGGTGATTCGTTGAGATCGACCGTCGAGATCGTGGTTTTGGTCGCCGGCGGCAGCGTGATGCCGGCCAGCGCTGTCTGCACTTCAGCGCGGCGCGCCGCCAGCGTTTCGGTCACGTCGAAAGCGAGGTCGACCGATACGAACTGCGGATAGGTTAGCGAATGCAGCCGCGTGACGCCCGACAGCGTCCGCAGACGGGCTTCGAGGGGATTGGTGACGGTTCGTTCGTTGGTCCCTACGTCGATCTGATTCGTCGTGGCCGTCACGATGACGACGGGGAACGTGATGGCGGGCAGCAGCCCCAGTTTGAGGCCGAGAAAACAGTAGATGCCGGCTCCCGAGAGCAGGGCCCACAACACGACCGTCGTCTTGGGATAATCGATCGCGAGGTAGGAGATGCTCAGAAGGCGCTTTAGGGTTTGGCCAGGCCGAGTCCGAAGCGCTGCCGGCTGGTTTTCGAGACGAGCCACCGGGTCGTCTTGTTACTGATGGTCGAGACGGACCCTGCGAGGATGAGCGAGCGTACTTCCGCGCGCGATATTTTGACGTTGCCCCCCGACTGCAGCATGGCGGTCGAGCGTTCGATCTCGCGCAGGGTGGCGACGGCGAAGAGGATGGGCAGGAGGCAGAACAGGCGAATCTGCAGCGCCATCCGAGGAATTGCGTTGAAGTAATCGAGCGACTTGCGCATGTCTTCGCGGGCGAGCTGCGTCAGCACGGCGAGCGCTTCTCGGTTCTGCACGCGCCAATCGCCGTGCAGGATCGTCTGGTGGCTGGAGCCTCGTGCCCGCAACAGGTCTTCGGGAACGTACGCGGCGTTCTCGTGCTCGATGTCCCAGGCGATGTCTTTGAGGATGTTGATCGTCTGCAGCGCTTCGCCGAAGGCTTCGCAATTGACGAGCAATCGTGCATGATCGCGCGGCCGTACCTGCGGCGAATGAAAGAGCCACAAATCGGTCAACAAGTGGCCGACGGTTCCTGCGACGTAGTAACAGTAGCGCCGATATTCCGGCATGGTCTGGATGCGGATGCCGGCCGGATAGCGCCCAACGAACTCGCTCATCCCCAGGGCCAACTCGCGCGTCCACCGTTCGACGATCTCAGCGCTGCCGCGGGGCAGCGAATGAAGTAGTTCAAAAACGAGCCCGGTCCCGTTCATCAACTCGAGATACGACGCATCGGCCTGGATGTCTGACGCCTCAGCAGCGAAGGTTGTCGCCTTGCCTGAGTCGTTGAAGCACTCGAGGAAGCGTGCGAGGAGGTACTGCCGCCGCTGGGCGCTCGCTGCACCGTCGTCTTCAATCGTGTCGGCGATGCGACACAGAAGATAGCCGACGAGAACTGCTTTTCCGAGGTCGCCCGGAAGCACGTTGATGCCGATCGCGAAGGTCCGCGAGACCCGACTGATGATGTCGCGGGCGAAGTCGAGCGCTTCGCTCTGTTCCCGGCGCGATGCACGGGGCCCAGGCTCGTCTCCGCTCTGCTCGGTCGCCGGGTGGGTTAGCTTAAGCGCCATTCCTTGGCCTCATCCATCCTTTCCGTCCGCTTCGGACCTCACTCCAAATGCCCGCCGCGACTGCGTTTGACGACGCCTGGACCGCAGGACACTACTCGATTTTCGGGGCACAACGCTCATATGCGACTGGGCCCCCAGCAACACGACGCAACCGCTTCGCTAAGCCGGCGAGTGTCGCCCGATTGGCCGTACCATATCGCGCAATCGCCGGTGGTTCCCCCTTTACCGGGGAACGAAGGCCGCACATGAGCCGCGCGAATTCCGAGGTCTGCCGTAACGTCTTGTGCGTGTTTCCGCACTATACGCCGTCGTTCGGCACGTTCGAACATGCGTACCCTTTCGTCGGTGTCAAGGCGTTCATGCCGCCCCAAGGCATCCTGGTCATTGCCAGCTATATGCCCGCAAATTGGAAGGTTCGGTTCGTCGACGAGAACGTGCGCCGCGCGGGTGCCGCCGACTTCCTGTGGGCCGACGTCGTCTTCGTGAGCGGCATGCACATCCAGCGGCCTCAGATTCAGGATATCAACCGCCGCGCGCACGCCTACGGGAAAGTTACGGCCCTCGGCGGTCCGTCGGTTTCGGGCGCGCCGGAGTACTATCCCGACTTCGACTACCTCCACGTCGGCGAACTCGGTGACGCGACGGACGACCTGGTGGCCCGCCTGACGGAGAGCGTCATGCGGCCGGGGCAGCAAATTCGTTTGGAAACGAACGACCGCTTGCCGCTGTCGGCATTTCCAATTCCGGCGTACGATCAGATCGACGTCGGCCAGTACTTCCTGGGAAGCGTGCAATTTTCGAGCGGTTGCCCGTACCGCTGCGAGTTTTGCGACATTCCGGAACTCTACGGCCGGAACCCCCGGCTGAAAACGCCCGAACAAATCGTGGTGGAACTCGACGCGATCCTGGCCAGCGGCGGTCAACGCTCGATCTATTTCGTCGACGACAACTTCGTGGGCAATCGTAAAGCGGCTAAGGAGCTGCTGCCGCACTTGATCGAGTGGCAGAAGAAGAACGGGTACGCCGTTCAGCTCTCGTGCGAAGCCACCCTCAACATCGCAAAGTCCCCTGACCTCCTGGCGATGATGCGCGAAGCCTACTTCTGCACGATCTTCTGCGGCATCGAGACGCCCGATCCCGAAGTGCAGAAACTGATCGCGAAAGACCAGAACAACATGATGCCGATCATGGACGCGATCGGCATCATCCACAGCTTCGGCATGGAAGTCGTCTCAGGCATCATCATGGGGCTCGACAGCGACACGCCCGACACGCCCGACCGCATCCTCGAGTTCGTCGAAGACTCCAAGATACCGCTGTTGACCATCAACCTTTTGCAAGCGCTGCCTCGTACGCCGCTCTATCGCCGATTGCAAGCCGAGGGTCGCCTCGTTGAACAGCCTGGGCGCGAATCCAACGTCGAGTTCAAACTGCCCTACGATCAGATCGTCGAGATGTGGCGCCGCACGTTTACGGCCGCGTACACGCCGCAAGCGCTCTACGAGCGGTTTGCGTACCACGTCGAGCGCGTGTTCCCCAATCGCATCACGCCGCCGGCCTCAAAGCAGCGGGTCAATCCGCGCAACATTCGCAGCGCCCTGCGCATCCTCGCCAACCTGCTGGTGCGCGTCGGCATCATGAGTGATTACCGCAACGTCTTTTGGAAGATGGCGCGGCAGACGCTCGCGAAGGGCGACATCGAGGCGATGATCCACATCGGCATGGTCAGCCACCACCTGATCACCTTCGCGCGCGAGGCCGGCGCCGGCCGTCAAGGCGCTTCGTTCTACAATCAAGACGTCCGCGAAGCCGACGCCTTGGAACGCCGCTCGGCGTAAGAGTTCGCGTCGCGCAAGCGTACTACGCTTCGGCTAGGCCGATCGTAACGCCGCGCGCGATGACGTGTCCCGCCATCGTGGCGAGAAGGTCGTTCTTCGAGAGCGTTTTGCGGTGCAGCGGCAGCTTCTCGTCGAGGGCAAAGAGTTGGAAGACGTAGCGGTGCGGACCATGGCCGGGAATCGGCGTGACCGGCAGCCACCCGCGCCCGACGGAACCTTTGCCGAGCGTCGCTCCCGCGATGCGTTCCGGATTACCCGGCTGCACCTTCGGGATGTCTCCGGCGTCGATGCCGCTTTTGGTCGGCGATATCTCGTAGAGAATCGTGTGGACGAGCGGCGCGCGCAGCGGCACGTCGACGTCCTCGACGATGAGGACCAAGTCGCGTGCGTTCGAGGGAACGGTCGACCACCGTAGCGGCGGGCTCATGCCGTCGATTCCACGGTAGCGTGCCGGCATGGTCGTCGAGCGTGCGAACTCGGGGCTCGATACTTCGATCGTCACCGGCGCGGCAACGCGCGGATCATTGCCGGCAAGTTTGGCGGTTCCGCTGCGAAGCGGGCGGAGAAGACGTCCAATCATGCGATCGTTCTTCCCACGCGAGCACACCTTCAGCGGCGATATTTCCGTCGGTTATGGCTCTCCGAACAAGGTTATTCCGAGTCTGGATACTGCCGCGTGCAGCGATCGGTCGAGCGTTGCAAGCGGCAGATGTCGGCGCTGTGCCAGCTCGAGGTAGCACGCAAACGGCACCGAACTGTCGAGCGTAAAACTCATGGTCGCCCTTCATCAATCAGGGCTTTAAGCTTGAGGGAGCCGAGGGTAAGCCCGCGGCTAACCTCGCGCAGTTCGGCAGCCACGCGCTTGGCCTTTGCACGATCGAAGCCGTGATCAGCCGGAACCAGCTTGGCGACCGGACGCCCGTGCCGCGTGATGGTGATCTCCTCACCTCGGTCGGTGCAATCCAATAATTGCCCCAGCTTATTCTTGGCCTCGAAGGCGCCGATTTCTTGCATTCCAATGCCGCCATCTAGTGCTTGGTTGCGGAGATTCGCGTAAGAAGACCGCGAAGGATTTTTGTCCGGATCGAGGAGCGAGGAGCGCGGAATGACGAGTCATTTGAGCGACGAGCGACGATGAGCCGGGCAAAAAGACGAGTGGCATTCTTGCGCGAACCTCCGCAACCAAGCACTAGATTGCAAGCTAGCATAGTCGAGACCCTGAATGAAGAGCAGGGATGCTGACGGAGCGTGAAGGCTCGCGGCGCAGTCCGGGGCTACTCAGGGACGCGGTTTAGCGATCCTCGCGGCGGTCGCGAGGGTGCGCATTATCGTAGGTTTTACGCATGTGCTCGACTGAGACGTTCGTGTAAATCTGCGTGGTCGCGAGGCTCTCGTGGCCGAGAAGTTCCTTGATCGTCATCAGGTCGGCGCCGTTTTCGAGGAGATGCGTGGCAAACGAGTGGCGCATGACGTGCGGTGTTGCGTGTAAGGCCATCCCGCTCAAGCGCTCCACGGTTTTGACGACGGACCAAATCGCGCGCACGCCGAGCCGTCGTCCGTTGCGCCCGACAAAGAAGGCATCGTCGCTCGTGCGCGGACGATGTCCCAAGTATGCGCGCATCGCATCGGCGGCGGCTTGGTTGATGAGGACCGTGCGTTGCTTATTGCCCTTCCCGACGACTCGCATCATGCGCCGCTCAAGATCGACGTCATGCAGATCGAGGCTTGCCACTTCGGCGCGGCGCACACCGCTCGCATAGAGCACTTCGAGGATCGCGTAGTCGCGTAGGCGCTGAAACTCGGTGCGTCCCGCGGGGGGTGGAGTGCGCAGCAGCTTCGCGATGTCACCTTCTTTAAGGACCGCCGGCAGCCGTTTCGGGAGTTTCGGTGGCTCAAGGCCAACAGTCGGATCGTCTTCGCGCCGGCTTTCGACGACCAGGTAGCGGAAAAATCGACGCAAAGCGACGAGTTTACGGCGGATTGCGGCCGGCTGATAGCGTCGTTTGCCGGCAAGTTCCAGGACAAATGCTTTGATGTCGGAGCGTTGCGCTTCGGCGGGATCGCGGCCCAGCCAACGCGCGAACAGTTCAAGGTCGCGGGCGTACGCTTCACAGGTACGCGCCGACCGTCCGCGTGCATAGTGAAGTTCGTTGATGAATGCCGCGATAATCGCGTTCGCCGGCACGTACAGGGCCTGCTCGCGCGTCGCGCGCCCGTGTCCCGCGGGATTCCCAGCCACCATGCTCGCCCTCCGAGACCGGGCCTTCTCCATCGGCCAACCGCATCCTAGAATCGTAGTTTCATGACCTTTCCACGGCGTGGAAAGGTCATGAAACTACCCGGCGGCGGGACGCGGGCCTAAGGTCATGAAACTACCCGGCGGCGGGGCATGCAACGATAGGCCGGCGGCGGGATGCGGGACGCGTGGGCCTTCGGCCGCGCCGTGGGTTACGGGGGCGGGCCTAGTATTTCGTCGACCGTGAACGTCACGTCCGGTATTGCCGCGAACGCGACCGTTTCGCCGGGGCGATGTATGCGCTGGGTGGTGTAGCCGAGTTCGTGCGGTTGTCGATGGATTTCGACGCAGCGGTCTACGAGATTGATGATCCAGTACTCGCGGACGCCGCCGCGGGCGTAGACGCCTAGCTTCTTGCCGCGGTCGTAACGCAGCGACGTGTCGGCGCACTCGATGAGCGCATAAGAATTTGCGGGGCTCGGGCGCTCGCCCAAGTAAAAGTCGTTGCGCAGGAGTAGGATCGAGAAATCAGGCTCGGGTGCCGAGATCCGCGACACCTGGACGGGCGCTTGCGGGAGGACGATGGCTTTGGGAACTAGCCGCAGCACAAGAAGCTGGTTGACACGCGCCACACTCGATAGATGGGCGGGCCCACCGGCGGCATCAGAATGATCTCGCCGTCGATGAGTTCGACCCGTTCGTCGCAACCGATGATGCCAACCTCGGCCATTTTGTCGTATTCTTCGACCGTGATCGGCCGGCGCTGATAGTCGATCGCCATCTCACTCATCCGATTGTCCCTCGGGCTTCTGAACTGGGCGTTTCCGATTCGTTGCCTTCGGTGGTGATCGGCCAACGACTACTCGCGTGCTTTGGGAATCGCGCCCGTACAACGAACGTCAACGGCCGAACATGGCTCTGGAGTCGGGGAATCACGTTACGGTGGAGCGTAAAACCGGTAGACGATGCTGTCCACGTTCTTCTTAGCGGTGGCCTTGGCCGGTCCGGCGCGGCCCACGGCGCCTCCCCGCCGGGCGACGGCCCAGCCGCGCCCCGCGACCCAGGCGCGCCCGGCGACGCCCGGACCGGCGGTTAGCGGCGGTCATTGTCTGGATTCATTTCTGGCGGCGGGGCAGCCGATTGCGCCGCCCGCCGACGTGTCGCGCGGCGTGCAGCACACGCGTCCCGATCGGGTGATCCGCGTCGATATCGTCCAAGCGAAGACGCTGCCGGGGGACCCAATGGTCGGCTTCCTGTACATTACCGAGCAAGGGAGCGTGCTCTTCAGTACGCGTCAACAAAAGAACGTCGAGCCGCGCGTCGTTCCGCTCATCCGCGAAATCTTTGCCGCGGCGTCGACCGCTACGGCGTCTCAACTGCTGCACCTCCTCCAACATCAGAACGGGAACGCGGTCCTCTACTTGCGCCACCCGATGTTCCTCAAGCGGCTGCCGCTGCGGGCGCTGCCTTGTGTGGTCCTATCGCGCAACGCGCGATAGGCTTCGACGCGCGTGTCACGCGCAAATCGGGGTAGACGTAACGCACCGATGTTTGGCTTACCGAAGGCGCTGCTTCCGATATACCTGATCGTTTTTCTCGACGTGCTCGGATTGACGATCCTCATCCCGCTGCTTCCCGCACTGGCGCAGAAGCTGCACAGTACGCCCGCCGTCATGGGCGCGGCAATCTCGGTGACGGCCGTCTGGGCGACCCTCTCGTCGCCGGTCTGGGGCCGGCTCAGCGACAAAGTCAGCCGTAAAACGGTCCTTCAGTACTCGCAGTGCTTCTCGCTCGTCGGTTTCGTCCTGCTCGCTCTGACCAACAATCTCTGGTTGCTCTTCATCTCCCGAAGCATCGAAGGACTTGGTGGCGGCAACCTCGGCGTCGCTCAATCCTACATCGCCGATGAGACCAAGCCCGATCAGCGGGAGAAAGCGTTCGCCTTCAGCGCCGCGGCCTTCGGCATCGGATTCGTCATTGGCCCGACGTTGGCGGGGCAGTTACTCCGCATCGACGTTTCGGTTCCGTTCTGGGTGGCCGCAGCGTTGCAAGCAGCGAACCTCGTCATCACGCATCTCTTTCTCGAGAAAACTGAAGCCAAGAATGCCGACAAGGTCGATACAAAAGCGATCGTCGGCGAACTCAAGAAGCGGCCGATGCTCAACGTGATGGGGCGTCAGTTTCTTTACATCTTTTCGTTCACGTATTTCTTTACGATCTTCTCGCTCTACCTCCAGCGCGAGATGAACATGCCGCCCGAGACCTCGAGTCTCTTCCTGGCCGTCGCCGGTGCCGTCGGGGCGGTGATGCAGATCTTCGCGATCGATCGCCTCAATAAGCGCTTCGGTGAGTTCATCCTTTCGGAAGCGGCCTTCGCGCTCGGGTTCGTTGCGTTCGCGGCCATGTTCTTCATTGGGCACAGTATCGTCATCTTCGTAGCCATTCTCGTCGTGTGGGCGATCAGCGGCTCAGCCTTACGGCCGACGCTCAATAAGCTGATCGCCGACCGCGCCCCCGAAGAACAGCGCGGCGCCATCCTTGGATTCGCCGACTCGCTCAACAACTTCTCGATGATCGTCGCCCCGGCTGCAGGAGGCATCATCCTCGGATTCGCACCCGTTGCGATCGGCGTCTTGCCGGCCATCGCCATCGCCGGCGCTTTCGTCCTGGGACTTTTCGGCAAGAAGCCGGAGAGACATAAAGACCAACAACAGCCTGCGAGCGCGGCGGCGCCGTCAGCCGCGTAATGGACAGCCAACCGCCGGGCGAACTCTCAGGGCACCTCCGGGCGCGCACCAACGACATGCTGCGCATACTGGCCATCATCATCGCGCTCGGCTTCATCATCGTTGAAGTCGTAGCGTTTTTATCGCGCATCGGTTACACCTCGATCATCGCCATCGGGGGCGTGTTTATCGCGTTTCTCGTCTTTCCGGCGGTGCGTTGGCTCAACAACCGCTTGCCGCTGTGGCTTGCGCTCGCCATCGTCTACGTTGGCGTGCTGCTCGCCATCGCAGCGGCGCTGTGGTTCGTCGTCCCCGACGTGACGTCGAACCTCCAGTCGTTGCTGCACGACTTACCGACGCTCGAACGCAAGATCGGGACGCTCGTCAATGACCCGCGAAACCCGGTGGCCCAACGTCTTCCCGCGCCGCTGCGCTCCCTGCTCACTAAAGTTCCGCAGTACGTCGGGACCTTCGTCCAGCGCGAGAGCGGCGTCTTGACCCGAAGCTTGCTCCTCATCGTTCAGTCGGCGATCGCAATCGGCGCGTTGTTCATCGCCGTTCCGGTCGTCTCGCTTTACATGCTTGCAGAAGGCGAGATGATGAAGCGCTTCTTGCTCGGCGTAATCCCCCAAAAAAATCGCGAGCGCACGCTGGCCGTCTTGGCGGAACTCGAGCACGTCGTCGGTGGATTCATTCGCGGGCAGCTCGTCGTCGCCGCGGTCGTCGGAACGCTGGTGACCCTTTTGCTGCTGGGACTACACGTACCGTACGCCATTCTGATTGGGGTGCTGGCCGGCATCCTGGACGTCATTCCGTACATTGGCGCTGTTGCGGGCTATCTTCCCGCGGCGATCATCGCCCTGGTCACCAACGGCTTCACCGACGCCATCTACGTCACGATCGGCTTCATCGCGATCAACCAGCTTGAAGGCCACCTCATCTCGCCCCGCATCGTCAGTCGGACGGTCGGCGTCACGCCGCTCGCCGTCATCTTCGCGTTGCTCGTGGGGGGCGAACTGTTCGGGTTGCCTGGGCTGCTCATGGCCGTCCCCGTCGCCGGCGTGCTTCGCGTGTTGGTCGTCTTTATTCGTCCGCCCCAGGACGTGCCGACCTCGGTCGTACAGCCCGGGCTCAGTCACATGTCGCGTCAGAAGCGCGGCAAAAAGGAGCCCGCAGTCTTAGCCGACGCGTCTCACGAAACGTAAGTGACGTTGACGCTAAAGCCGGCGGCTTCGGCGCGCGCCAGAACGGCCAGGACGTTTTCGATCTCATCGTCGATCGAAGAAATTTCGCGCGCGCTGATGCCGGCAGGAGCAGCCTGCTCCCAGAGGACGCGCCGCGCCGTTTCGAGTGCGGTGCGCAGACGCTCCGGCGTCGCTTCGAGTACGGGCCAATCTTCGTACGACATTGCAGGCACGACGCGCCAGCCGTTCCCCGAATATTCGTCTTCGTCGACGTAGGCGTTGGGAATCGCGCCCAAAACGTCGATGGCGGCGCGATCCGCCGGGCGCAGTGCAAGTCCCATGTCGGCCAAGCGCACGACGTAGCGAAAAAACGCCGTGCCGCCCACGCTGTACGTACCGGCCGGCGAGCCCACGTTCACGTGCACCATCGCCGCTAGGTTCGTGTGCGACGCCACGCCACCTTGCCACACGGGGGCCGCGAGATCACGGCGCCCTCAACGGGCGATGTCGAACGGTACGTTCAGCTCGCTTGCCAACGTTTCAAGCTCGGCCCACACTTTGGCGTGAACGGGCACGCCGTTCTCTCGGTGGGCTAAGGTCTTCTCGTATTCGATCTCGCCCGCAACGTAGATGCGCTCTTGGCCCGGTACTTTCTGCGAATCTTTGAAGGCGCGCAGTTCGCGGTCCATGTCGCGCTTGAACCTCGCGACGTCGCGAAACCCGTTGATGTCGAGCGCCCCGAAGAAGTGCGATATCTTGCCGGGAAGCGGCCCGTCCGACGGCAGGGGCAGCTCGTTGCCGAACGCGCCACCGGACAGCACCCCGCACATGATGTCGACGAGCAAGCCGAGGCCATACCCTTTGTGGCCTCCGCCGTCGACGCCGAATCCGCCGAGCGGCAGCAGGGCGCCCCGCAGCGCTTGATCCGCATCGCGCGTTTCGTTTCCGTCGGCGTCGATTGCCCAACCGCTGTTGAGTTGCTTCTCTTTGCGCTTGTAGACTTCGAGTTTGCCGCGCGGCACGGTCGTCGTCGCAAAGTCGAGGACGAACGCCGGTTCACGATCGGCCGGGATGGCATACGCCCACGGATTGGTGCCCAGCATGATCGTCTTACCGTACGTCGGCGCGCCGTAACGGACCGAATTCGTCGACGAGATGCCGATCAGATCGTGCGGCAACGCCAGCATCGCGTAATAGCCGGCGATCCCGTAGTGGTTGGAATTGCGCACGGCGCCGAACGCGGCGCCGCTTTGCCGCGCTTTGGCGATGACGGCTTCCATCGCGCGTTTGCCGGCGGGATGGCCCAGACCGTTGCCGGCGTCGAGCACGATTGAGGTCGGTGTCTCGCGAACGGTCGTCACCTCGGCGCGCGGAGCGAGGCGACCGCTGCGGATTCGACTGACGTAGTATGAGCCGAGCCGCGCAACGCCGTGCGATTCCACGCCACGCAAATCCGCGGCCACCAGCACGTCCCCAACGGTCACGGCGTCGGAGCGTTCGACGCCGACCGCCGTAAGAATCGCGGTCACGAACCCCTTGAGTTTGGCTTCCGTGGAAAGACGGTACTCGCCGGCGATTGCCGGCGTCATAAGCCCACGAGCCGGGCGCCGTCGGAAACTGCCGCGTCGAGCGTCGGATAAACCGCGAACACTTTGAGCAGACCGGTGATGCGCAGCAAACGCAGAATTTGTCCTTCTTGCGCAACCAAGCGGACGGCTCCGGCGCTGTCGCCCGCTCGTTTGTGCGCACCGATCAATGCGCCCAGGCCCGTCGAGTCGAGAAATTCCAAATGTGAAAGGTCGACAATGATTTGATGGTGCCCGTTGTCCGCCGCCTCCATCAAGGCTGCGCGCAAACTCGGTGAGGTAGCGATATCGAGGCTCCCTCGCAGGGAGAACACCCGTAGCGCCGGATCGCCGGCGGTCGTAACTTCGATCGTAAGCGTCTCTTGCATATCTACCCCTCGTATTCGTGCCACTCGGCGATCGTTCCGTTCGCAAAGACCGCAAAGGCGCAGCCGCTTCGTTCGCGCCAGCGCCCGCCCGCTTCTTCGGTCGCGAACCGATACCGCACGGCCGCGCGCTCACCCTCTACGAGCGTGCCGTCGACCGTGAATCGCCAGTGCGGCCCGTCGCGAAAAAAGTTGGTGAAGTGGTTGACGATCGCGATGCGTCCGACGATCGGCGCGCGGCGCGCTTCTTGGTAGACACCATCGAGCGCAAAATGAGCACCCGAGCGCAGCGCGTCTCCGTTCTGCCAGGCGTCGAAAAGATCGGCAAGCGCTGCACGGATGTTTTGCGGCACGGTCGAAAATCGATTGGTTAAGCCGTCGCCGCGGCCCTTCTCGCCGGCGTCGCCGCCGGTTCACAGCAGTCGTGTTATTTGTTAAGCACCATACAGTATGGCGCGGCGAAAGGCGACCGGGACACTGCTGGGGTGGCTGGATTCGAACCAACGAATGGAGGATTCAAAGTCCCCTGCCTTACCGCTTGGCGACACCCCATCGTGCGGCTCGACGAGCCAGTGCCGTTTCGGTGGTGTACAGCCGACGCCTTCGCGTTGCGCCGTAGTCCTCGCGACGGACGTGCGAAACTCGGTGAATTTATTTCCGAGGCGCGGCCGACGGAGTAGCAGATGGTATCGGCGCACTCGACGCACCGGCGGTCGGCGCCGCAGCGGGTGACGCCACAGCGGGTGACACTGAAGCCGACGGCGACGACGACGCGCTTGCTGACGCATACGGGTTGGGCGTTGCCGTTACTGCGCTCTCACCGTGCAGTGGTGCGAAACCCTGGGCCAGCCGCAAGCGGCTGAGGTGGCCGTATTTCGTCTTTCCGAATTTCTGGGCGATGTAATGCAGCAGTGCGGTCGCCTGAGCGCGGGCCGCCTGCGATTGCACCGTCTGATCGAGTTGCTCGAGATGGAAGGCCGCGGGCGCGAGCCAGGGGTCGCGCGGATACTGGCCAGCCCACGCCCGCAACGATGCTTCGGCGATCGAAGCGTCGTGGAGGAGATCGTCATCGGAAATGGTGCGGGCATGATAACGGCGTCCCAAGGCATCGATCTTCATCCGGATGCCCAGTGCGCTCATCTTCTGCGCCCCGAAGTATTGATCGGCCGGCGCTGCCGAGCGATCGACCGGCGCCGCGCCAAGCGAGGTCATGCTAACGACGGTCGCCAGGGCAGCGGCCAGGCAGGCACCGGCTCGGTGGGTCATCATGCGAGCGTCCATACTACTCCATCAAACGAAAACACCGCCCGCATTCGGCCGCGGCGGTTCAATGCGCGAGCCTAAAACGGGCCCTACGGAGTTCGGCGCTCGGACGAAGCGGCTTTAGAGAACGCTTTCCCGTGAGACCGCTAGCGCGCGGCGAGCGATGCCGGCAGTCGCGGGGCGACCCGGGCCACGCGTTTGGCTCCTAAGTAGCGGGCCGACCAATACGAGTCCCCGATGCTGCTGATCATCACGCCGCGGCTACTGGAACTATGGATGAAGCGGCCGTGGCCGAGATAGATGCCGACGTGCGACGGGCCGGCCTCATAGGTTTGAAAGAACACGAGGTCGCCCGCCACCCGTCCGCCGCGGGCCGGCCGGCCGGCATAGAACTGTGCATCGGCCGTCCGAGGCAGCGCGATTCCAAGCATCGCATACACATGCTGCACATAGCCCGAACAGTCGAAGCCGCCTGCCGACGTTCCGCCGAACACGTATGGCGTGCCGATGAACCGCATCGCGTCGCGGGTGAGGTGCAGCGCCAGCGACGACGTGCGACGCACGATGCCGCGGGCCAGCCGATGCATGCTGTCGGCATGCCGCACGGCAGCCCGATGAGCGGTCCGCTGAATCGAGCCACCCGACCACATGACGAGATCGGCATTGGGTCGGGGCATGGCGGACAGCGTTTGGCTGTCCTCCACACCCGGCGAGGACGGGGCCAGCGCCTGCGTCCGGGCGCCGGCGGCAGCGCTTAGCCCGCCAGTGATCAAAACGGCAAGGAGCGCCGCTCGAAACGGTCGGTACAAGGGTTCCTCTTTCGACGCCTGCGAGGTTAGTTGACGGGTTCGGGCCCAGAGGTTACCCTAGCGCCGACCGGCGCATTCACCCCACCGTGGAGTCCCCCGCTTCGGAATCTTCCGAATTCGGCGATTGGCGTGTGATCGAACGTGCGAGCCGAAACCCGCACGGGCGCGTCGCAAAGCGATGCACGCTGGCGGCCGACTTGGCTGCAAGCCGACGGCATCCTGCGCGGTCCTGCGGTCCCAGAGAAACTTAACCCAAATCACACCGGCGCTTCGGAGGCGTACTTTTATTGCGCGACGCGCTCGATGACGTCGGCGACACCGTGGGCGAGCGTCTCGATCTGCCGTCGCTCGTCGCCTTCGATCATGACGCGAATCAGCGGCTCCGTACCGGAGGCGCGCACGAGAATGCGGCCGCTCGGGCTTAGTTCGCGCTCGGCACGCGCGATCGTGTCGCGCACGTCAACGTGTTCGAGAACGTCGCGGCGCGCCGTGCGTACGTTAACGAGGATCTGCGGCGCTACGTGCAGAGCAGCGCTCAACTCGTGCAAGGTCGTGCGCTCGCGTGCGACGAGTGAGGCGACCGCGATTGCGGTTGCCGGTCCATCGCCGGTGGTGTTGCGGCTCAGGTCGATGACGTGTCCGGATTGCTCTCCGCCAAACGTCGCTCCCGACGCACGCAGCATCTCGAGCACGTAGCGGTCACCGACCGCCGCGCGCGCCAAAGTGATGCCTTCGGCCTGCAGCGCGCGCTCCAACCCGACGTTGCTCATCACCGTGCCGACGACCGTGTCGTCCGGCAACTCTCCGCGCCGCTTCTTCTCCCGCCCCAACATCAGCATGACGTGATCGCCCGTTTTTACGTCGCCAGTTTCATCGACGAACAGCGCGCGATCGGCGTCGCCGTCGAAGGCGACGCCCAAGACATGCGCTGCCGGACGTTCGGCGCGCAGCGCGCGGACGCGGTCGACGACGCTCCGCAAATCCGTCGAGCCGCACGCCACGTTGATGCGCGAGCCGTCGTCCTGGGCGTGCAACGTTTCGACGCGAGCGCCGAGGCGTTCCAAGGCGCGGGGCGCCACGTCGTAGGCCGCCCCGTAGGCGCAATCGACGACCAACGTGAGCGACGAGAGGTCCTCACCGCTCGCGACCAGCGCCGCCACGTACCGTTCGACCAGTTCGTGCGCCGTGCGTACGATGCCGACGGCGGAGTGCGTCGGTCGCGGCGCCGCGGAATCGTGCCCGACGGCGCGCTCGATGTCCTCCTCGCGCGCGTCGTCGAGTTTGAAGCCGTCGGCACCGAAGATCTTAATGCCGTTGTCTTCGATCGGATTGTGCGAGGCGCTGATCATGACGCCCGCGGCGGCACCGCTTGCAATCGTGAGGTGCGCGACGCCGGGCGTCGGCACGACGCCGACCGCCAAGGCATCGCGGCCCGTCGACGCGATGCCCGCGACGAGCGCCGCTTCGAGCATCGTTCCCGATAGCCGCGTATCACGTCCGACGACGATCGGCCGGTTGCGGTCGATCTGGCCGGCGAGCACCGCGGCCGTGGCGCGCCCGACGCGAAAAGCCAGTTCAGGCGTCAGCTCGCGATTGGCGACGCCGCGAACGCCGTCGGTCCCAAAGATGCGACTCGCTACCATGCGCCTGGGTTCGCTCGAACCGGCGCCGGTCCATCGCAAGGGCTGCAATCATCGCCCGAAAGGGCCTGCGCCGGTCTGGTCGTGCGCGTGTGGAGGTGCGGCACGTTTACGTTTCGCAGATTGCTCACGATGTTCCGCGCAGGGCGAGCCACCGACGTCACGCCCGTGCGACGCCGCGCCGTGCTGCTCGGCGCGGTGCTGCTCATTGTAACGCTATGCTATTTCGTCTTCTTCGCACGGACCGGCGCGGTCGTCTCGCGCGAGCAGCATTTTTCCGAGGACTCGCAATCGCCGGGCCGGCCTTTGGACGTCTACGTCGACGTGCTCGCGATCGACCCGATACGGCAATCGATGCAAGTACGTCTCGATTTTGCAACCGTCAACGGCGCGCGCGGGGCGCACTTTTTCGGAAACGCCACGCGCAACGCGTCGATAACGATCAGCGATGGGGACATGGAGCGCGGGGTCGCGCTGCAGCGTAACCAACCGCTGCCCTCCGCGGATTTCATGGCCGACATCGACGGCGCGGTCAGTCACTATCCGTTCGATCGCTACGCAGCGCGATCGATCATTCGCGCCTACGACGTACCGCCGACGGGTCGGGGCGCGGTGCCCGTACGGCTCACCGTCTGGGATGGCGTTTCCGGGTGGGTCGTTTCGGCGACGAGCGTACGCCGCTCCAGTGGTGACGGCGGAATCGAGCTGCGATTCGACATTCACCGTCCCGGCCCGCTTGTATTTTTTGCCTGCGCGCTGTACGTCGTTATGATTGTGATCGCCGTGAGTGCGCTGACCATCGCGACCTTGATATTCGTCGGCCTGCGTGAGGGTGAGGCGATGTGGATGGGCGCCTTTACGGCGATGGTGTTCGCCCTACCGGCGCTACGCACGGTGCTTCCAGGTGCGCCGCCCGTGGGCGTGTTCGCCGATATCTTGGTCTTCCTCTGGGCGGAGTTGGCCGTGGCGATTGCTCTCGTCATCTCCGTCGTCGTCTGGGCCCGGCGCGGTCCGGCCGCTTAGGGCCGCAGCATCGCTCGCACTGACGACGTAGAGGCTAGTGCCCTCCGGTCAGCGCGAGCCGCGGGCAAAGACGGCGCGAACCCGCACGAGGTTGGGATCGAGCGTAATGCCGGCCACGGCGCTGCCGCGCGCGTCGATGGGAAGCGGTCGTAGCATGGCATCGAACGTCCCGGGGGCAGCGGGTAGCGGCACCTTCACGACGACGCCGGCGACGCGCACCAGGCTACTCGTCGGCGCGCGCAACGTCGCGGCCAAGGGCGCTACCTGCACGCCGGTAACGACGACGTTGCGATTGCGATCGGTATAACGGACGGCGATCGGTACGCTGCGTTCTTCGACGCGCTCGATCGTCAGCGTGATCGATGTCGGCGAGAGTGACTTCACCTCGAACTTCGGCGCGACCACCTGCACGGGAACGTTATAGGTGCCGGGACCGCGCCCGGCCAGGTCCAAAATGGCGCGCACGAGTTGCGGCGAAACGGTGCCTCCCTCGCGCGGCACGTCGACCGTTAAGGTCGCCTCGCGTGCCCCAAGGTGCGCGATCTCGCCGGCGGCCAACCCCGTCGCCACGATCGGCACCGTGATCGATTCCGTGAACCGAGCGGTCGCGATGACGGGATTGGGCGTAAACCGCAAATACGACCAGGCGATGACTGCGATCGCAAGCGACAGCAGCTTAAGCCCTGCATTATTTCGCAGCCGCTCAAGCACGGCGGGCAAACCCGTCGGTTTTGCGGTGCACGAAGCGCCGCCGCAAGCGACGGGCGAAGCCTGCGGAGACCGCCATCTTTCCGGGGCGGCGGCGCGAGGCACGGCAACATGCTGCGAGCACGCTGCGAAGGCGCTTTTCGTCCTCGAGTTCCCGGGATAACTTGCCGGTCCGCGCGATCGAGATGGCGCCCGTCTGTTCCGATATGACAAGTACCACGGCGTCCGTCTGTTCGGAGAGACCGATGGCGGCGCGGTGCCGCGTGCCGAGGTGCGATTCGGTCAAAACGTTTTCGGAGAGCGGCAGAAAACAACCGGCCGCTTCAACGAGCGACCCGCGCACGATGGCGGCGCCGTCGTGCAGCGGCGAACGGGGCGTGAAGATCGAGAGCAGCAGCTCGACCGACAGTTTGGCATCCAAACGCGTTCCGCTTTCGACGAATTCGCGTAAGCCGGTCGCGCCTTCGATCGCGACCAGGGCCCCGATCCGATCGCGCGACAGCACCACGGCGGCGCGCGCGAGGACGGCGAGCGCTTCCTCGAGGGCGGCACTTTCGTCGACGCGCTCGCGGCGAGCGAACATGCCGCCGCGCCCGAGGCCTTCGAGTAAGCGGCGAAGTTCGGGCTGGAACACGATCGGCAGCGTCACCGCGGTACCGAGCAGTGCATACTGCAGAATCGTCGCCAGCAGCAAGAGATGAAAGATATTCGCCAGCCCGAGCAGACCGGCCAGCACGACGATGCCGAAAAGAATCGGCACCGCGCGTGTGCCGCGCATCAGCACGAGCAAGTAATAGACCAGCAGCGCGGTCGCGAGGATGTCGACCGCATCGCTGATACCGAACGGGTACCCGGCGACCGGCACGTGCGGAAGCTTCATGGCGCCGTCCGCTCGAGCCAGGCTACGGTGTGCGTTTCGATGATGCGCGTCGCGTCGAGAGCGGCGATGCCCAGCACATCGCCGGCGAACTCGGCGAGCGTTGCATCGTCGAGCGGGACGAGCGGTTCAATCGTACGCCCGGGTGCCGCTGCCAGTTCGACGTCGACCAGCGCGACGACGAGCGAGGGCGCGGTACGCGTATCGAACTCGACGACGAGCGCGTCCCCGTCCGGGACGAGATCGACGATGCCCGAGGGCCGTCCCATACCGCCGAGTGCGTCGCCGAGACGGGGCAGCGCGTGCCCGTGCGAGGGACATATGCGGAGGACGCGCAGCGGCGGCTCGTCGAGGCGTGCGCTCGGGAGCCGTTCGCGCAACGCGTCGAGGTCCGCGCGATCGTCGACTTCCAGGCCGGCATACGTGCGGGCGGCGGTCGTTCTCCAGGATGTCGCTGCCGCTCCGAACGAACGTAGCGTACGCGTCGCGGACTCGCGCTCGTGTTGTCCGAGGACGTCGCCGAACCGAACGCTGGCGTACCGTTTCACGACACTTCCTTGTGAATGCGAGGCTCTCTCTTTATCCATCTTGGTGCGCGACTCTTGCGTGAAGCTTGCGTGACGTAAACGCCGAGCGCACGGCGCGCGTCGTCAGCGTCGGGCGCAACGCTGCCTGGATCGCGTTCGATGATGAGTCGGAATTGCGCCTCGCCGCACGGCGAAAGAACGCCGGGCGCCTCGAGCTCGTTCCGGGCGACGTCGTGCGGGCTACCCCGCTGGACGACGGGCGGGTGCTGATCGACGCGCGCGAGCCGCGCAGTTTCGCCTTGACGCGGACGGCGCAAAACGGCCGCACGAAAACGATGGCGGCCAACGTCGACGGCATCGCCATCGTGGCGGCGCTCGCGCGGCCGCCGCTGCGTACGGCGATGATCGACGAGCTGTTCGCGTTTGCCCGGCTGCACGACGTTGCGGCGGCCGTCATCTTTACCAAACCGGACCTGGCGCAAGCTGAGGGCGTCGATGCGCACGCCCTGCGCACGTTGTACGAGGGCCTCGGCTACCGTGCGTTCATCGTCAACCCGAAGACCGGTGAAGGCGTCCCTGCGATCACCGCAGCCCTGGCACATGCGCATACGCTTCTCATCGGCCAATCCGGCGTCGGCAAGAGTTCGCTCTTTCGCGCGCTCGGCGGCAGCGGCGCGGTCGGCGACGTGAGCAAGAGCGGCCGCGGCAAGCAGACGACGACGGCGGGGCGGCTGCACCGTTTCGCAGCGGGCTTTCTGATCGATAGTCCGGGGGTCGGGGAATTCGCGCTCTGGGGCTACGCGGAGCGCGAGATCGCGCGCGGCTTCGTCGACTTTGCGCCGTTCGTCGCGGACTGCCGCTTCGGCGATTGCAGCCACCGCGGCGAGCCCGCCTGCGCCGTGCGGCGCGCGGTTGAGGCCGGCGGGATCGTGGCCGGTCGCTACGCGAGCTATCTCGCCATCGTGGGGCGCGACGAGGTGCGCTGAACGCGCGGTACGGGCCGCATTCGCGGTATTACCAGATGTCCAGCGGCGTGCGAACGGTGCGCCGCGTGCCGCGGCCGGGGAGCGGCTCACCAGCTTCGACGGCGGCGACCAGCCGTTCGAAGGCGCGCCGAACGAACGGCAGTTGCGGCTGCAGACCGTAACCGAAATCGGCATACGCGTCGACGTGCGGACCGCTCGGGACGACGTACTGACAATAGCGCCCTCCCTTCCCGGCGCGCAGGACGGCGTCGAAGTACGGCGTCGCATGGTGCTGCGGCGGTACCAGCACGTCAGCGTCGCCGGCAATGCCGATCAGCGGCCGTTCGAGGGCGCCCGTGTGCGCGAATGCCGCAATCCGCGCCTGCGCCGCCGATGAGGGCGCATACGCAGCGCGTTGCTCGAGGCGCTCGAGCGACCCCGCTTCGGGATCGAGCAATCGCGCGAACGCGAACACCGTTAGATCGGCATAGAACGGTGGGCTTGCGTAGTGATCGTTCCAGAGCGAACGGTGACCGCGCTGGGTGCCGTGGCGATCGGGCGGGAAACCGGCCGCCACGATCGCCGCATGGGCCGCGCCGTCGTGGAAACCGCCGGTGCGATAGGCCGGCATGGCGCGCAAAAAAGCGGGCAGCGACGTCAGCAGGTTCGCCTCGGGATGCCAAAAGACCGCCGCCCATTCGACGCCGCCGTCGACCAGTTCGGGAAACCGTTCGAGCAGGTAGCGGACCTGGCCGCCGCCGATCGAAAGCCCGAGCGCGTAGGTGCGGCGCGGTCCGCGTCCGCGCGTCGTCCGAATGCGTTCGTTTGCGGCCCGCGTCACGTCGGCGAGATCGACGTGCCAGGCTGCGACGTCAGGGGCTTGCGGCGCAAGCGCGCCCAAGCGTAACACCGCCCCCGTCTGCGCGTCGCGGCCGTCCACGTCGAACGGAATCCGATAGGCTGTAGCGCGAGCGGGCGTCTCCTGTTCGGGCTCGAGCACGGCGTTGTACGGAACGCCTTTGTTGCTTGCCGTAAACGCATAGCCGCGCGCCAACAGAAAGTCGCCGAGGATCGCATCGTTGGCGCACTCGCTGCGCGTGGCCGGCGTACCGCACACAACGAGATCGCCGTTCCACGCCGCCGGAACGCGCACGACGAAGCGATGCCCGGCACCGAGTGAATCGAAGTCTTGCTCGCCGGGAATGGGCCGCGGCGCCGGAGATGGGGTGCCGCGCGCAATCAGGGCGAGCGCGTCGCCGGCGGGGTCGTATCCCGGAAATGCGGCGGGAAGCGGGGCGTAACCAAAGCGTAGGTCAGGGACGTGCATGGGGCATGCGCCGGGCCTGACCGACGACCTTATCGATCGCGGACGCGACGCTCGCAGCATAGTACGTCGTGATGTCAGCATGGCTGCAACCGACTATTTCAAGACGTGAGCCATCCGACGAGTACTGCGCCAACGGGCCGCGTAACGCGCTCAAGTACCCCCGTGCCGCGCGTCGTTGAGCGGGCGGGAGGTAAGGTCCTGGAGGAAACACGTCGGCGGCCGTTACGACGGCGAGCGGCAAGTTCCCGTAGTGACGTTGTTCGCTGCGAACTTGCGTTGTGCTTGTCGTACTGTCGACCGTGTCCTCCGATTAAGCGTCCCTCCACGCTTGCGGGCGTAACGATTGTCGCGTTTGAACCGCATCCAGTGCTGCCGGCAGCTCGGGATCTCGCATCGTGGTTCGTGAAGCGTCGGAACTCAAGCGCCGACGGTCTCGGATTGAGCGCGCGACGGAACCGGCCGCGAACACCGTCGATCAGACCGCGTCGATGGACGTATGGCGCGCCCTTTCGGCCTTGCCGCAAAAACTGCGCGACGTCGTCGTCTTGCGCTATTTCGAAGATCTTTCGAGTCGCGAGATCGCTTCGGTTCTGCGAATTCCCGAGGGTACCGTGCGGTTCCGTCTCATGATCGCCAAGCGACATTTGCGGCCGCTGTTGAGCGACACTCCCGGCCAAACTTCTGTGGCTGTTAGCGAGGTACGATCCAATGCCATCTGATTTCGGTGGCTTGAGTGGCACACAACTATTTTTTGGTCCACCAGGGCCGATGCAACTGTCGACCGATCGACTCGAACGTACGGAAAATCCAACGAATGAAAATCTGCGCTCGGCCGCTCGTCAGGCAAACTTTCCCGTCGAGCGCGCTTCTGCTGCAATACGACCTTCCCGGCGCGTGGCGTCGCTCCAACCACATCCTGGACATCCTGTTGACGAATCCACAGACACTTGCCGTTTCACCCGAACACGTGCGGCCGAATTACGCACTTCAGATGGGCGGCACGGCGGCGCACGGAGGGGTGCATTGGACCATTGGGCACGAGGAAGTCTTCGCGCTGCAAAGTACGCTAACGCCAGCGGAGCTTGCACGCCTGAAGAGCGCGATGATCGCGCGGTCCCGGCAGCCGGGGGCGACGCACTGAACCCAGACGCGGCGGGGCGAGCGACGCGCTTGCGTGTCACACGTGAAGTTTAGAAAGCGTTACTGCGCTATGTTGGGCCGAGCTTGCCTATTTCTCGCCCTAGGAATGGCAGTCGCCTCAGCGCAGCCTTCGCTGCCCGATACGGCGGCGGGTCACGCGCTGAAGGCCTGGCTTCAGGCTTTCGATCGCGGCGACCGAGCTGCATATCGGCGCTTTCTTCAGACGACGTTCCCTTCAGGCGTAAAGGACCTCGATCAGGACGTGCAGTTTCGGGAGATGACCGGCGGCTTCAATCTGCGGAAAGTCGAAGAGTCGACCCCGAGAAAGATCGTCGCTTTAGTACAAGAACGTCTCTCAGATCAGTTCGGCCGCCTGACACTGCAAGTGGCAGACGCTGATCCAAATCGTATCGCCAGTTTGGAGGTGGGCGCGATTCCGAGACCGCTCGGATTTCCGCTGCCGCACCTGAGCCAGAGTCAGCTGACGGCATCGCTGCGCAGCAAACTCGCTCGGGATGTCGCGTCCGATCGGTTTTCCGGTGCGGTGTTGGTGGCGCACGGCGGTACGCCGATCTTCGCGCAGGCATACGGCCTCGCCGACCGCAAGCGCAGGATCCGCCCGCGGCCTCTCGTGTTTCGGATTTCATCACGAATCGTTTGCCGTCGAACGAGGACGGTGCAGTTCAGCGGATCAACTCGACCTCAACGCCGGCGGCGGCCGAAATTTCGGACCAGCGCCGATCGGCCGTAAGGGCTCGGGTTCCTTCGCGCTTCGACAATGCCAGACAGAAACGGTCGCCCAACGACAAACCGCGCTCTAACGTGACCGGCCGCAACAGTCCGGCTTCGTAGGCAAGGGCCGCATCTGCCGGGGTTATGTGAATCGGCAGCGGGCGCAACATCGCCTCGATATCGTCGCGGCTCCCGCCGAGCTTGGCATAGTGGCTCACGACTTCGGCGAGATTCACGACGCCCACGACGGCCCCATCGAGCACCGCCTCGACCGTGTCGCCGCCCGCTTCGCCCAACAGCAGCGCCAGTAGCGCCGAGGCGTCGAGCACCGGGGGCTTCACCCCGCATCCGACTCCCGCGCCCGTTCGATCAGGAAGTCATCCACGGAGGCGCCAGAATGCCCGGCAACCAGTCGGCGACTGATCTCGCGCGCCTGCGTCACGACCTGGTCGAGCGTGCGTAGCACGATGGCATCGCCGGCATCTTCGATCATCACTTCCCCGCCGCGCACGAGACCGTATTTCTTCCGAAGGTCGACCGGCAAGCTGAGCCGGCCCCCCGTCGTCACTTTCGCTCGCACCGCTTTCATGGCACCGGACTATCCGGAACAGGTCGTCGTGTCGTAGCAGGGCTTTCATGGCGTGACTGCAGCATCAAGCCACGGAAGTTGAATAATGGCGCGAGCTTTCCTTGCGCGTAGCGGCGTTGTGGACTTGCGTCCCGGGCCGTTTGCCTGGACTGGCACTCTTTCTGAACCGTCCCAGGAGGCCGATTGCGTAGACGGTTGCGTTTACAGCGTGGTATACTGCCGCGCGTTGCCGTCGTGAGTGGAGTGCCCTTTGCCGAATATCAAAGCCGCCGAGAAGTGGGTCCGTCAGTCGCAAACGCGCGAGCTGCGCAATCGGGACGTGAAGACGCGGCTCAAGACGCTGTTCAAAAAGGCCAAGGCATCCGGTGAGGCGAGCGCGGCTCCCGCAGTCGAGAGCCAGTTCGACAAGGCCGCGCAGAAGGGCATCATCCATCCCAACAAAGCCGCCCGCAAGAAGGCACGCTTGGCCAAGGCGATTCGCGTGACGGCCGCCGCGGCGGCGGCGCCGGTGGCCGCCAGGCCGGCGCGCCGCAAAGCGACAGCGAAGAAGTCTTAGGCCTTCTCCAGCACGTAGGTACCGGGCGCCGCAGCCAGCGGCGGTAGTTTTTTCGAGCCGAGTGCCGCCGGCGCCGCGACGCGCTCGCCGGACCGCTGCTGGAGCCACGCGATCCAGTCGGACCACCAGGAACCCGGCCGTTTTTCCGCGGCCGCAAACCAGTCGTCGGCGGACGGCGGATTGGCCTTTCCGGCCCAGTAGTTGCCTTTGCCGCTGCCGGGCGGATTGATGATGCCGGCGATGTGGCCGGAATGGCCCAGGCGAAACTGCGTGTCGCCCGAGAACAGTTGGGTCATCTTGTAGACCGAGCGCCACGGCGCTATGTGGTCTTCGATCGAGGCGACGACGTAGGTGTCGTTGCGGACGGCGTGCAGATCGAGCGGCGTGCCTTTGTAATCGAGTTTGCCCTGCGCCAGCGCATTGCGCACGTACATGTTGTTGAGGTAGTACGCGTGCATCGCGGCGGGCATGCGCGTGGCGTCGCTGTTCCAATAGAGGAGATCGAACGCCGGCGCGTCCTTGCCGAGCAGGTAGCGGTTGACCGCGACGTTCCAGATCAGGTCGTTCGCGCGCAACATGTTGAACGTGTCGGCCATATCGCTGGCCGAGAGAACGCCCGTATCGCCCATCCGCTTTTCAACGTACGCCACCGCCTCGGGACCGAGGAAATTCTTGAGATCGCCGGCCTCCTCAAAATCGGTGAGCGCCGCGAAAAACGTCACGGCGTTGACGACCGACGCATCGGTCTTGGCCAGGTACGCGAGTTCCATCGACGTCAACGTGCCGCCGATGCAGTAGCCGATCTGATTGATGCTGCCCGCGCGGGTGATCCGGCGCACGGCATCGCCGGCAGCCAGCGGCCCCAGTTCGAGGTAATCGCTGAAGTCGAGGTGCCCCTGTGCCGCGTCCGGATTGCGCCACGAGACGACGAAGACCTGGATGCCATTGTCGAGCGCGAATTTGATGAGGCTGTTCTTCGGCTGCAGATCCAAAATATAAAACTTGTTGATCCACGGCGGCACGATCAGCAGCGGCCGGGCGTAGACGGTCTCGGTCGTCGGTTTGTATTGAATTAGCTCGATTAACTCGTTGCGAAAGACGACGGACCCTGCGGTGGTCGCAACGTTTTGGCCGACGGTGAAGGCGGACTTGTCGACGAGCGCGGGCCGCCCGGCATTCTCGCGCAGGTCGTCGAGCATGTTCTGCGCGCCCTTCTGCAGGTTGCGGCCGCCGGTGTTGATCGTCTCCTCGATGACGGCGGGATTGAGGAACCCGAAGTTGGTCGGGCTCATCGCATCGCAGAACTGCTTGGCGAAAAACTTGACGCGCGTCTTCGTTTCCACGTCGACGCCCGGCGCGCGGTCGATGCCGTCGAGCACGGCTTGGGTCGCGAGCAGATAGCCCTGTTTGAGCGCGTCGAATAGCGCGTTGTCGCGCCACGCCGGGTGCTTCCAGCGGTTGTCGCCGGCTGCGGGCTCGATGACGGGTGCCGGGGCACCGTTTGATGCCGCGGCAGGGTCGGCAGTCGGGGCCGTAACGGCGGGGGCGTCGGCCACGCGACGCATGGTCAAGGTTGCGACCTTCATCCACGCATTGGCGAACTGGGCCTGTGACTCGAGCACGCCTTGCGGATCGCCGAGCATCGCTTGCCAAGCCCCGAGCGTCGCCTTATTGATGCCCAGGGGATCGAGAGCGTCGGCGGCTGGCGTGCGCGAGGTCCGGTTCTGGTCGTCGGTTTCAGCCATGTATATGCATTTCTTCGGCACGTTGAGCCCCGCTCTTGCCGCCCTGTAAGGTCAAATCATCTGCTTGAGCGCGGGGAAGAGCTTGCCGAGCGGCGGATGCAGCCCGAAGCAAAGAGCGATCGCTTGCCCGTTTTCGAAGCCGCGCGCGTATGGTGAAAAGGTCCGTGCGACCGTCGCCGTGGTGCGGCAGTAGGGGCGCAGCTTTTCGACGTGGCGTTGAATGCGCACGACATTTTGCGGGTCTTGGCCCCGCAGACCCCAGAACCCGTACTGGTTGTGGCCGCTCAGCGCAGGCGGCAGGCCGTACGGCGCCCCATACACGTCGAGCGCTGCGGCTTCGCCGTAATTGTCGACGAGAATTGACGTACGCGCGCGCTGCGCCGGCGGCACGCGGTCGTAGGCAGCGGCAACTTGACGGACGAAATCGTGCCAGCCAAGCATGTCGGCGAACGTCGAAGGGAGCGGCGTCGCGGTATCGCCTCGCTCCTGCTGCTGCGGCGCAATGTGCAACGTGCGTTCGTAGGAGATCAGAGCCGGCGGTGACAGTAGCGGCAATGCCAGCGGTGCGGCGACCGCGGAGAACGCGACGGCCAGCGCGAGATAGGCAGTGCGCACGCTTGCGCTGCGTACGATCTGCTCGAATGCGACCGCGCCGATCGCGAACAGCGGCGCGTAGGCCGGCGCGAGGTAGTAGTCCTTGCCGTGCCCGGCGACGATCGCAAATGCCGCAACGACGTACGCGATTGCGATAAATCGTAACGGTGCAAGCGCTCGCACCACGAACGGAGCAACGAGTCCTGCGAGCCACAGTGGCGCAAACCACGGATTGAGGACGAAAACTTGATTGGCATAGAACGCAAGCGGTGTGACTGCGACATCTTTTACGCCGGCGTTGTGGAGTAGCGTGATGAACGGCCAGCCGTGCGCGGCCTGCCAAAAGAGCGAAGGCAGCCCAACTGCGGCCGCGAGTGCGACCGCACCCCACAGGGCCGGGCGCTTGAACAGACGTCGCTGCGGCGTCGCGATCAGCCCGACCGCGAGGGTGCCTAGCCATAGCGGAAGCGCGTATTTGGCTTCCATTGCCAGCCCGGCCACGAGCCCGCACCACCACAACACGCGATCGTCATCGCGCAGCAGAGCGCGCGCGAGCGCATAGGCGACGAACGCCCATGCCAGCGGTTCGAACGTCGTGGTGTTCAGCGTTGCGGTCAGGCCCATGAGGACCGGCGCCGTCGCGGCCGCTATCCCTGCCGCCCACCCTGCGGCGTCGCCGCCGCCAATCAAGCGCGTAAAACGAATGACCAGCCACACGAGCACGGCGGCAGCAATCACCGCGGGCAGCCGCAACAACCACGTCTGTGCGCCCAGACCATAGAAGCCCGCCGCAAGCAGCGGAACCAGCGGCGGCTGATCGGCGTATCCCAGCGCCGGATGGCGTCCGCACACGATGAAATACAGTTCGTCGCGAAACACGTCGTAGCGATTGGCGACCGCCAGATGCAACGCGAAGGTAAGCGCCGAGAGAACGAGCGCTACCCGGTCTTTCATCGGTGAAGACCTTGACGCGCAGCCGCCGGCCGCGGAGCGAGACGCAGTTTGGCGTACCAGATGACGAGTGCGCCGGCGAATACGCTCGAAACGGCGATTGCAGTGACCACGATGGCGACTCCGGCGGCTCCATGTAGCGCCGGGTTCAAGAATGGATAGGGATACCAACCCGTCATTCTGCCGCGCACGAGCGAAAACAGGACATACGCGATCGGAAAGACCATCCAGCGTGCGAGGATCCATGCGTATCGTTGCGGCAACGGACACGGCGCTGCCAGCCAATCGCACACGATCGCAGCCGGCATGAAGTAATGCAGGACAACGTTGACCCAGGGGACCGTCGTCTGCAGCGCTTCTTGCGATCCCGACAGCAACAGCGAGTAGACGGCCCCGGTTACCGCCATATATAAGACGGCGGCGCCTCGCAGCATGGCCAAACGCGGCGCGTTGCTTCGGGACAGGGGAGCGACGATGGCCAGCAACACCGCTGCGGCAAAGACATTGCTCTCGATGGTAAAGAAACTGAAGAAATTCGTGAGGCGAAAACCAATAGGAGGACCCTTCGAGAGTTCATGCCCTAGTTGCGTGGCAATCGCACCGAACGTCAGCAGCGCGAGTGCCGCACGTACGAGAGCCGTCACGATCCGCACAGCGAACCTTACGGTCGCGTTGTGCTCCGCCCTGCGTTTGTTCGGGCTCATACGCGTAACGTTCGACAAACCCAGGGCCCTGAGCATTGTAGCGTTTTTCACGTGGAGCGGGCTGGCGCGACTAGGGATCGACGTTGATCGCGAGCCGGATGCCCCGGTCGCCGGCGGCGAGGTCGCGCAGCGTTTCGCGGAGGTAGTGGCGGAGCGGAGCGCCGTCGTGCGTTTTGAGCGCGATGCGGTACCACCACTCTTCGTTGAGTTTCGCGACGGGGGCGGGTGCGGGCCCGAGAATTTCGGCGCCGCCGAAGCGCCGCAGGAGTTCGGCGTAGCGCTCGGCGGCCGCAAACGTCGTCGTTCGTGAACGACCCGCAACGGCCAGATACGTAAGCTCGGCGAAAGGCGGATAGCCGAGTTCACGGCGGTTCGCAAGTTCGTAAGCCGCAAACCCATCGTAGTCGTGCTGCACGGCAAAGGCGATCGCCGGGTGGTGCGGCGAGTACGTTTGGACGATTGCTTCGCCGGCGCGCGCGCGGCCGCTGCGGCCGATCACTTGCGTCACGAGATCGAAGGTGCGCTCGGCGGCCCGGAAGTCGGGCGCGTGCAACCCAATGTCGGCGGCGACCACGCCGACCAGCGTCACCGTCGGGAAGTCGAGGCCCTTGGCGATCATCTGCGTTCCGATCAAGATGTCGCCGCTTTGCGCAAACTCGTCGAGTACACGCGCGTGATCGCCGATACGCGTCGTCGTGTCGGAATCCATGCGCACGATCTTTGCCGTCGGGAAAAGGTCGGCCACCGTACTTGCTACGCGCTGCGTGCCGACGCCAAACTCGCGGATCGAGCCGTCGCCGCAAACGGGACAGCGCTCAGGCAGGGCACGTTGCGCGTCGCACAGATGGCAGCGCAGCAACGCTTCGGCGCGGTGCGCGACGAGCGAGACGCTGCAGCGGGTGCACTCGGGGACCACGCCGCAGCGGCGGCACAGCATGAAGCTGCCGCTCCCGCGGCGATTGACGAACAGCACCGATTTCTCGCCGCGCGACAGGCGTGCGCCGAGCGCATCGACGAGCGGCGTGCTGAAGATGCGCCGGTTACCGCGCTCGAACTCAGCGGTCAGATCGACCACGTGCACGCTCGGCAGCGGGTGTCCCGTGGCCCGGCGCTCCAGACGCGCGTGCGCGATCGTGCCCGTGCGCGCTCGGGCATACGCATCGAGCGGCGGCGTCGCACTGCCGAGAACCAGCGTTCCGCCGGCAAGCCGCATCCGTTCACGCGCGACGGTGACGGCATCGTACCGCGGCGTCCCGTCCTGTTTGTAGCTTCGTTCGTGCGCTTCGTCGACGATCACCAGCCGCACGCCGGACAACGGCGCAAAGACGGCGCTCCGCGCGCCGACCACGACATCGATCGCCCCGCGCGCCGCAGCATCGCGGCTCTCGAAGCGTTCGCGTTCCGAAAGAGCGGAGTGGAGCACGGCGACGCGCTCGCCGAAGGCGGCCTCGAAGCGGCGCGCGGTTTGCGGCGTGAGCGCGATTTCGGGCACGAGGACGATCGCCCGGTCTCCGCGCAACAGCGCCCACGCGATCGCGCGAATGTAGACGAACGTCTTGCCGCTGCCGGTGACGCCTTGGACGAGCACTTCACCGAACGTCGGCGCGCTGGCAGCGGCGTCGATCACGGCGATGGCGCGGCGTTGTTCGTCGGTCGGCTCAAAATCGTCATCGAGCCGCGGCCCGGCGGTGCGCGTGCGGGCGAGCGGCTGCAGCGTTTCGCGCAGCGCGCCGCTCGTGATGGCTCGCGCGATGACGGCCGCCGAGAATCCCGCGAGCCGAGCATCGCTGCGGCGCATGCAGCCGCCCGCGGCGACCTGCGCCACCAGGGCGCGGACGCGAGCCCCGCTCGCCGGGCTTCCCGTTATTGCGAGAACGCGCTCGCGCGCCGGCGCAACGCGCGCGGCGGCGAACTGCCGCTCGCGCCGCAGGGCGCCGCCCCGCGTGAGCGCGCCCACGGCCGCGAGCAACGTGCGGCGATCGCCGGCGCGCCGCGCTTCGGGATGACGCAGGAGGGCGTCCAAGCCGAATCCGTCGGCGAAGTCTTCGCGCACGAGCCGCAGCAGTCGCGGCGGAACGCTCGGGTACCGTTGCGCGTCGGGAGGTTCGAGGAGGACGAAACGGTCGACGACGCGCGGAACCGCCGCCGTGTGCACGATCGTGTCGAGCGCTTCGCCGAGCGAGCAGCAGTACCGCGTTGCGAGAAACTGCGCGAGCGCGAGCCCGGTCGCATCGAACGCGCGCGGTGCGTCGGCGAGCGCCGCGAGTTCCCGCATTCCGGCCGGAGCGACGTCCGCCCCGCGCGGCGGCGAGATGACGAAGCCATACAGTTCGCGCGATCCGAGCGGCACGCGCACGACGTCGCCGAGGCTGACGGTCAGACCGGGCGGGACGGCATAGGTCAGCGGTCGCTCGACGCGGGCCGTCTTGTGCCCGACGATTACGTCGACGAGCGCCACGCGGGTCGCAGCCGGCGTCGCGATCATCGCAACTCAGCCGCCCCGGGAGGCGTGTGCAGGCGTTGCAGGACGGCGCGAACGTTGCGCGGCGTCGCAACGACACCGTATTCCACGTCGCCGAGCGTGCGCGGCACGACGAAGCGTAAGGCTCCGGCTCGTACCTTCTTGTCGTGCGCCATCGCGGCGAGCAGGCCCTCGATGTCGGAGCTGGGATTGATCAGCGGCAGCCGCAGCAACGTCAGCAACGTCAGCACGCGTAAGTGCTCAGCTTGCGAAAACCGCCCGCTGCGTAGCGCCAGCAGTCCGGCGCCGCGCAAGCCGATGCTGACGGCGGCGCCGTGCGAAATGCGATAGCCGCTGACGCGCTCGATCGCGTGCCCGAACGTATGCCCCAGGTTGAGTACTTCACGCGCGCCGACTTCGAGCCGATCGTCGTTCACGTACATCGCTTTGACGCGCATTGATTCCGCGATCACCGTTTCCCACGGCCATTTGTGCAGCGGGTGCGGCGCGAGCGTCTCCAGCGCCTCAAAGGCGTCGCCCCCTTCGATGATGCCGTGTTTGACCAGTTCGGCCAGTCCTTCGCGCGCGTAGCGCTCGGGTAATGTCCCGAGTGCGCCGAGATCGCAAAACACGGCGACGGGATCGCGAAAGGTTCCGGCGAGGTTCTTGCCGGCGGCAAGGTCGACGCCCGTCTTGCCGCCGATTGCCGCGTCGACCATGGCGACCAGCGACGTCGCTACATTGATGAACGCGACTCCACGCATGTAGACTGCGGCGGCGAAGCCGAAGAGATCACCCGCGACGCCGCCGCCGACGCCCACCAGCGTCGTCGCGCGGTCCGCGCCCGTTCGGGCGAGACCGCCGAGCACCGCTTCGAGCGTGCGCAGCGTTTTGCGCCGTTCTCCGAGCGCGAAGTCGAGCACGGGCGTCTGCCTGCCGAGCGCCCGGGCGATGGCGGCGCCACGCGCGGCGACGTTGCGGTCCGCGAGCACGATGCAGCGCGGTCGCCCGCGCTCGCGGACGAAGGCGGCAACGTGCGCGGCGACGCGCTCGTCGATGACGATGGGATACGCAAGCAGATCGAGCCGCGTCACGCCCCGCGCGGTTCTCCTTGGCGGCCGCTGACGCGGGCGGCGATCTCATGCGCGATCGAGGCTTGCGTGCGGCGCGGCCCCCTCAGGACCAGATCGGCTTCGCGGTACAGCGGTTCACGCTCCGCCAGCAGCGCGCGCACGCGAGCGAGCGTCGGTGCCGCGCCGAGCAGCGGGCGCACCGTCGGCGAACGGCGCAGTCGCGCGACGAGCGTTTCGGCCGGCATGTCGAGATACACGCGTATGCAGCCGCCGGCCAGCAGCGAGCGCGTCGGCGGATGCGTCACGGCGCCTCCGCCGAGGGCGAGCACGCCGGGCGGCCCTTGCAGCAGTTCACGGACGACGGCATATTCGAGCGCGCGGAACCCCGCTTCACCGTGGCGCTCGAAGAGTGCGGCGATCGGGCCATGCCGGTCAACGATGGCGGCATCGCTGTCGCAAAAAGCGACACCGAGTTCGCGGGCGAGATGCCGGCCGACGGTCGTTTTTCCCGCTGCCATGAAACCGAGCAGGGCGATATGCTTCTCCAGCAGCGCCGGCGTCGTCACGGCGGCACCGCGTCGAAGAGACGCGCGGACGCCGCGACCGCGCGCGCCATGTTGTCGCGCGTTTCGTCCAGTGAGTCGCCGCCGAACTTCTCGAGGACCGGCGCCGTCAAGGCAAGACGCACCATCGCTTCGCCAACGAGCGAGGCCGCCGGGACGACGCAGACGTCGCTGCGCACGATCGTCGCGGGTGCGGGCTGCTTGGCGTGAAGGTCGACCGACGGTAACGCATTGCGCAGGGTTGGAATTGGTTTGAGGCTCGCGCGCAGCACGATCGGTTCACCGTTCGAGATACCGCCTTCGATGCCGCCGGCGCGATTGGACGAGCGCACGACGTCGGCGTCCTGCAACGCAAACGCGTCATGCGCCTGCGAACCGCGCCGGCCGGCGATGTCGGCGCCGGCGCCGATTTCAACGGCCTTGACGGTTTGCATCGCCATCAAGGCGCCGGCAAGAACACCGTCGAGTCGCGTGTCGGGCTGGCGATTTGCCCCGATGCCTGCCGGAAGCCCGTCGATGCGCACGGTGAACGCGCCGCCCAGCGTGTCGCCGGCGGCTTTGGCAGCGTCGATCGCCGCGATCATTTGCGCTTGAGCTTGTGGGTCGGGACAGCGCACGTCGCTCGCTGCGATCGCCGCTGTATCGATGCGTGGCGGTTCGGCGGCGACGACCGGTCCGATCTGCGAAACGTACGCTGTCGTCCGAATTCCCAGTGCCTGCAGAAATTGCGCGCAGATGGCGCCGAGCGCGACGCGCATCGCGGTTTCGCGAGCACTCGCGCGTTCGAGCACGTTACGCAGATCGCGCTGGCGATACTTGAGCGCGCCTGCGTAATCGGCGTGGCCCGGACGCGGGCGGGTCAACGGTGCGCCCGTGCCCGTCAGCGGGTCCATCAGCGCGCGCACGTTGTCGAAATCGCGGTTACGCAAGAGCACGGCGATCGGCGAACCGAGCGTGACGCCGCCGCGTACGCCGGCCAAAAATTCGACCGCGTCGCTTTCGATTGCCATGCGCGCGCTTCGCCCGTAGCCGCCTTGCCGGGCGCGCAAGGTCGCGTCGATGGCGGCGACGTCGACGGTCAGGTGGGCAGGCAGCCCGTCGAGGATGCCGACGAGCGCTGGCCCGTGCGATTCCCCCGCGGTCAAGTAGCGGAACACGCTGCCGAGTTTCGACGCCTGAACCTATTTGCCGTCCACGCGGGTTGGACGGGGTGCCGTAGTCGAAGGAACCGCACGTGCAAACCACACTCCGACCCGTCGAACTCGACCGCGCGCAGCTGCGTCGCCGCTACCTGAGCAATCGTGACCGCACGGCGGACTTGTTCGGGCTCGTCGATCCGTCGGCATATTACGAGCGGCCGATCGGTTTGCGCCATCCGATCGTCTTCTACGAGGGGCACATTCCGGCGTTCAGTTTTTCCAAACTGGTGCGCGAAGCGCTGCGCGGCGCCCACCTCGATCCCGAATTGGAACGGCTCTTCGCCCGCGGCATCGATCCGGCCAGCGTCGCCGACGCTGCGCGGCACGAGCGCGCGAGCTGGCCGGAGCGCGCCCACGTGCAGGCGTTCGCAGCAACGTGCGACGCTGCGGTTTTGGGCGCACTCGCTGCGGCCGATCTCACCGATGCGGCCGCATCGCCGCTACTCGAACGCGGACAAGCGGCATTCAACATCCTCGAACACGAGGAGATGCACCACGAAACGCTGCTGTACATGCTGCATCGCTTACCGCTCGAGCGCAAAGCACTCGCCGGCCGCGGCGCAGCGTACGTCGAGCGCGATCCGGTTGCGAGCGGCCGCGCGATCGTGCCGGCCGGTCGCGCGACACTCGGGGCCAAGCGCGATGTGCCCTTCGCATGGGATAACGAGTTCGACGAAACGCCCGTCGACGTCGCCGCTTTCGAGATGGACGTTAACGACGTCACCAACGGCGATTGGCTCGCGTTCGTGCGCGCAGGCGGCCCTGTGCCGTCCTTCTGGCTGGAACGCGACGGCGCGTTCATGCTGCTCGGCATGTTCGAAGAGATGCCGTTGCCGCTGACATGGCCGGTGTACGTTACGCAAACCCAAGCCCGTGCCTACGCCGCTTGGCGCGGCGGCCGCTTACCGACCGAAGCCGAATATCACCGCGCCGCATTCGGTACGCCGAGCGGCGAGGAGCGCGTGTTTCCGTGGGGTGACGCGGCGCCCACATCGGCGTACGGCAACTTCGACTTCCGCCGCTTCGACCCCGAACCGGTCGGCACCAATCCCGCGGGCGCCAGCGCCTGGGGCATCCACGATCTCGTCGGCAATGGGTGGGAATGGACTTCGACGCCGTTCGCACCGCTGCCGGGGTTCACGCCGATGGCGTCCTATCCGCAATATTCGGCCGACTTCTTCGACGGCGCGCACTTCGTCGTCAAAGGGGCGTCGCCGGTCACCAACCGCCATCACGTCCGCCGCAGCTTCCGCAACTGGTACCGCCCCGACTATCCGTACGTGTACGCAACGTTTCGAACGGTCAACGATTCTTAACCGCACCAGTTGGCCGATCGGCGTGATGGACATCGATTCCCAGGCGTAACGGCATGTGACGAGGCGTACTCGCCTCCTCACACCGCGGACGCGAACGTCCAGGCCATGCGGTTCTGCAACTCCTCGTCGAGGGCTGCGAGAAACGCTTCGGTCGTTAACCACGGCTGGTCCGAACCGATGAGAAGCGCGAGGTCTTTGGTCATTTTGTCGGCTTCGACCGTGTCGATGCACACCTGTTCGAGCGTTTGGGCGAAACGTTCGACATCGGGCGTGCCGTCGAGGCGGCCGCGATGCGCCAGGCCGCGCGTCCAGGCGAAGATCGAGGCGATCGGGTTGGTCGATGTCGGTTTGCCCTGCTGGTGCAACCGGTAGTGACGCGTGACGGTGCCGTGCGCCGCTTCCGCCTCGATCGTCCTTCCGTCGGGCGTCATCAACACCGAGGTCATCAAGCCCAAGGACCCATAGCCTTGCGCGACCGTATCGGACTGCACGTCGCCGTCGTAGTTTTTGCAGGCCCAGACGTATTTGCCGGACCACTTGAGGGCGCTCGCGACCATGTCGTCGATCAGACGGTGTTCGTAGGTGCCCCCGAACTCATCGAAGCGCGTCTTGAACTCGTCGTCGAAGATTTGGCGGAAGATCTGCATGAAGCGGCCGTCGTAGATCTTGAGAATCGTGTTCTTGGTGGACAGATACACGGGCCACTTGCGCTGTAGGCCGTAGTTGAAGCAGGCGCGCGCAAAGCCGCGGATCGATTCGTCGAGGTTGTACATCGCCAGCGCCACCCCGGGCCGCTCGAAGACGAAGACCTCACGGTCGACCGGTGCACCGCCGTCGGCGGGCGTAAAGCGCAAGCTGAGCGTTCCGGCGCCGGGGACGGCGAGTTCGGTGGCGCGGTATTGATCGGCAAAGGCGTGGCGGCCGATCACGATCGGGTCCGTCCAGCCCGGCACGAGCTTGGGGACGTTGTGGCAGATGATCGGTTCGCGAAAGACCGTGCCGTCGAGTTCGTTGCGGATCGTGCCGTTGGGCGAACGCCACATCTTCTTCAGTCCGAATTCCGCGACGCGTGCTTCGTCGGGCGTGATAGTGGCACACTTAACGCCGACGCCGTACTCCCGAATCGCGCGGGCGGCTTCGAGCGTCACGCAATCGTCCGTTTCGTCGCGATGTTCGATGCCCAGATCGTAGTACTTGAGGTCGACGTCGAGATACGGCAGAATCAACCGTTCGCGGATCATGTGCCAGATGATGCGCGTCATCTCGTCCCCGTCGAGTTCGACCACCGGATTGCCGACCTTGATCTTCTCCACGTCCCTCCGTTACGCCGCAGGCAGGGCAAATCATTGGGGCGCGTGGACTACGCCAAGGTGAACGCCTCGGCCGGCCCCCCGCAGCGCATCGTCAGCCTGCTACCAAGTGCGACGGAAATCTTGTTTGCGCTCGGCTTGGGCGAGCGCATCGTCGGCGTCACGCACGAGTGCGACTTTCCGCCCCAAGCGCGCACGAAGCCGCAGTTGACGGCGAGTTCCCTGCCGGCGGCGGCGTCGTCCGCCGAGATCGATCGGCACGTGCGGGCGAGCGTGCACGCGGGGTCGAGTCTGTATGCCCTCGACGCGGCGTTGCTGGAACACTTGGCTCCCGATCTGATCGTCACGCAAGAGCTATGCGCCGTGTGCGCGGTCTCGTACGAGATCGTCGCGCGCGCCGCGAAACGGCTGCACGGCGACCCGCGCATCATCTCGCTCGAACCGTCGTCGCTTGAGGACGTGTTCGCCAACATCCGCGCCCTCGGTGAACTGACGGGTACGGAGCGTGAAGCACTCGCGCTCGTCGCCGCATTACAGTCGCGTCTCGACGCGCTACGCGCCTACGTCGCGAACCGGCCGCATCCGCGCGCGCTGATCCTGGAGTGGACTGATCCACCGATGAGCGGCGGCCACTGGACCTCGGACATCGTTGCGTGCGCGGGCGGCGACGCCGTCCTCGCAAATCCGGGCGCCGATTCCGTCGTGCTCCGGTGGGCGGACATCGCGGCGGCCGATCCGGATGCCATCATCGTCGCGCCGTGCGGCTACGATTTGGCGGCGACGATACGCGCCGTCACGGGACTGCAAGATTCGGATTCGTGGCGGACCCTACGCGCCGTCCAGGCGTATCGCTCCTACGCGGTCGACGGCAACGCCTATCTCAACCGGCCGGGTCCACGCCTGGTGGACACGGCCGAGTTATTTGCGAGCGCCTTTTTCGGAGAAGGCTACGGCGCGGCGCTGACCGATCCGGAGGCCCTACGGCGCGTCTAATAGGTGGTGCTACGGTAGCCGACGGCGCTCGGCTCGGGGCCAACGAGGCGCTACTGCTCGATGAACGGCCGCCCCTGGTGCGCCACCAGCAGATCGTGCATGTCCGTCGCGTGCTCTTCTTCAACCGTTAGAATACCTTCGAGCATCACGCGCGTCGTCGGATCCGTTTCATCGAAATAGCGGATCAGTTCGCGATAGTGCTCGACGGCAATCCGTTCGGCGACGAGATTCTCTTTGATCATGTCGATCAATTTCTCAGCGTTCCCGTACTCGGACGCCGAACGCGTCAGCAATCCCTCGGGGTTGAAGTTCGGTTTGCCGCCGAGCTGATCGATGCGCTCGGCGACCGCCAACATGTGCTGTCGTTCTTCTTTTGCGTGTTCGGCGAACTCTTCGGACACCGCTTCACTGTTGATGCCCTGGGCCGCGACCGAATGCATCGTGTAGCGCAGAACGCATACGATCTCGGTCGCCAGCACGCTTTGCAGGATCTCGATGGTCTTCTTTGCGTCGCCGGCGTACGAAGAGGTGACGGCTCCGTCGTCGAGATGCTCTTTCGCGCGCCGGCGCAACTCTTGGACGTCGGTCAAAAAAGGCTTGGACGTGTCGGTCGTGGTCATACGCGAAGCGTTCCCCGGAAAGCGGCGGGTCTCCCAGCCGGGCGGCGAAACCCCAGACGATGGCGACGCTGCCGCTCAACGTCAACCATCTCGTCGTGCTGGCTGCCGTCGTCGAGCACGGCGGGTACACGCGCGCGGCCGAAGCCATGGGGGTCTCGCAACCGAGCATTTCACAGCAGATGCGCGACCTCGAGCGCACCTGTGGACTGCCGCTCGTGCGGCAGCGCGGACGGCGGCTGGAAGCAACGCACTTGGGAACGGAACTGGCGGCTCTGGGCCGGCGCATCGGGCTCGACGCCGAACGCGGGGCGCGATTGGTCGCCGAGCACGCTGCCGGACTGGCGGGGAAACTGACGGTCGGGGCCAGCATGACGACGGCGGCGTACTACGTGCCGCGGGCGCTCGTACGCTTGCGAGCGCAGCGACCGGCCCTCGCGGTCGACCTCGAGATCGCCAACACCGCCGACGTGGCGCAGGCCACCGTGGATGAACTGGTCGACGTCGGGGTCGTCGAAGGGACGGTCGAGCGGCCCGAACTTCGCTATGTCAAACTGGGCGACGATCGCTTGACGTGCATCGTTCCGGCGGCGCATGCGTTGCGCGAGCGAGACGTCGACGTCGCCGCCCTCCTGCACGAAACGCTGCTCTTGCGCGAGCCGGGGTCGGGAACGCGCGAAGCCGTCGTCGACGCACTGGCTGCCCGCGGCGTGCACTTTTCCGCGACCATCGACGTCGGGAGCAACGACGCGATCCTCCAGTCCGTGGCCGAAGGACTGGGCATTGCCTGGCTCTCCGAACGAGCCGTCATCGCAAATCGGAGTCGCGGCTTCGGAAGCGTGCGTGTCACCGACATCGCGGTCGCACGCGAAATCGGCTATGTGCGGCGCACCGACCTCGCGCTCTCACCGCCGGCGGCCGCGTTCGTCACCGCGCTCGGCCTCGAGTGCGCGCTTGATTCGGGTGCGGTCAGCGAATATGCAACGCCGCGATCAGCCCGAAACTGACGAGCGACATCGTGATTGCGAGCGCGAAGCCTGCGATCAGCGGTCGTGGCCCAAGGGCCGTCATCTTACGCAGGTCGACGCTGAGACCGACGGCGACCAGCACCATGACGATCCCGAACGAGCCCAACGCCGCGGCGAGCGTCAGAAGCGGCGCCGGAACGGCTCCCAGACTGCGCAGCGCAGCGGCGATCACGAAAAAGACGACGAACCAGGGGACGGTCGCGCCGACGCGCGCGGCCAGGGTACCGCTGCTTGCGCGGCCCGCGAAGACCCCTATTCCGAGCGCCAACGGTACCAGAAAGAGCGTACGCGTCAACTTAACGATCGTGGCAGCGGCGCCGGCCACGTGGGAAAACGTATAGCCGGTGGCGACGACGACCGACGTATCGTTTACCGCCGTACCGGTCCACGCGCCGAAGGCAACGTCGGATAGGTGCAGTGCGTGTCCGATCGGCGGATATGACAGCAGCGCGACGATGTTGAACGCGAAGATCGTCGTGAGAGCGTAAGCGATCTCTTCGTCCGGGGCGCGCAAGAGGGGGCCGATAGCGAGAATCGCGGAGCCGCCGCAAATCGCCGTGCCGGCGCCGATCAGCGTGCCGACGTTTCCGCGCAGCGCAAAGATTTTCGCGACGACGACGCCGAGCACCAATGCAATCCCAAAGCACGCGGCCACGAGCGCAACGGTCGCACCGCCGATTTTTACGACGGCTTGAAGGCTCAATCCGAGCCCGAACAGGACGATCGCCGCCCGCAGCACGTACTTCAGCACAAAAGCGATGCCGGGGCGCAGCGCCGCTCGCACGCTCGTCGTATTACCGATGATCCCGCCGGCGAGAAGGCCGATTACAACGTCGGGGACGGGCCCGCTGATCCAGCTTGTGATTCGAGCGGCCTCCGCCAAGAGCGCAATCGCGACCACCCCCGACCAGAGCGCAAACGCACGCGGCGGCGCCGCGGGAAGTGACCGAGCGGCTTCCATGCAGTCCATCGTAGCGAACCGCAGCCCGTCTGCCCATCGCGTGCGGGTTATGGATGCAGTAGCGTTGCTTATGGTTCCGCCGGCGCATTGGTTCGACGTTTATCTATCTTTTTAACGAACGCCTTACAGAAGAAGGCTCTGACTATGAGCGCCGTCACGGCGCTCTTCCGAGGGGGCTGCTAGATTAACGGAAGTGGCGCCGCTCTTATGCGACGCCTGGACTTCTCGTTAGAAAGGGAACCATGTCGATCTTCGCCGTTCTCCTCAGCATCGTTTTTGGGCTGGGCAGCCATCCCGCCTCGTCTCACGCGCATGCCTTCGCGTCTACGCAGCTTCAAACGCAATCGCCAGCGACGCGCAGATGCACCGCCAATTGTCCGTCTCAGGGAGCAAAGCCCGATCCCCTCAAGGTGTAGTCTCCGTAGTCAGAGCCGACATGGACCGGCTCGTCCCTATCGGTCGCCGATCACGCCCCGCAGCATCCGCGTACGCGCGCGTCGAACAAGCGCAAATGCCCAACGAACGCCCGGACTTTCCTTACGAGTCATTCGCAACCGACGATCCGGAACACCGCGCCGCGCTCGACGCCTTTCATCAGGAGTACGGTAGCCAGACGCCCGACCGTGACCGTTTGGCGGAGCATGCCGAGCGCGTACGCTCGGTGCCCTCCTTGGTCAGTGATTTCGAGCGTTGGTGGATGGGTTCGCGGGTGCAAGCTTTCATCGCCGAACTCAACGCCACCGGAATCTGAGCCATCATCGCATGCAAAGGCGCAGGCGTAGCGCGCCCGAAAGGGCGCGGTACCGTCTCTGCGCCGACGAAAGGGCGCGGTACGCCTGCGCCGACGCCAAGGCGCCCTTACGCCTGAGCCTGGGAGAGGTGGCAGAGTGGTCGAATGCACTCGCTTGGAAAGCGAGCAGACCCCTAAAGGTCTCGGGAGTTCGAATCTCCCCCTCTCCGCCATGATCGCGCGCATCGTAACGAGCGCCTCCGTCGTCCTGTTCGCGAGCACGGCCGGTGCCGCGTCGCCGGTCCTGGCGCAGAGCGACGGGTCGACGGCGGTCCGTGGCCTGGTGCTCGACGCGAACGGTGCGCCGCTGGGCGATTTTCCGCTGGTCGTTTCCGATCCCAATGGGCGTTCCGTACAGTTGAGAACCAGCCGTGATGGCCGCTTTCAAACGATCGGCCTCGGCGCCGGAGTCGTCGCCGTCAGCGCCGACGCGCAAGGATACGCGCCGCTGACGGTGCGCTGCCGCATTCCCTCCGGTCAAACGGCATTCGTCGAACTGCTCGGCACGCGCGCGCTCCGCCCAGCGCAGTTTGCGGGCCACTGCCGCATCGAGCCGTCGACCTCCGACCTCTACATCATCGATTAGTTTACAGCCGTAGCACGGATGAGCGGCGATCTCGCAACCTCCAAAGCCTCGTATAACCGGCTGCTGCTGACCGTTGCGGGCCTCGGGGGGCTGCTCTACGGCATCGACGTCGGCATCATCGCGGGGGCACTCCCGTATCTTGAAGCGACGTCGGGTCTGGGTCCGAGCCGGCTATCGTTCATCGTTGCCGCCGTGCTGCTGGGCAGCGTCATCGCGAGCCTGGTTGCCGGCGCCTTGGCCGACTGGCTGGGGCGCAAGACCGTGATGGTGCTGAGCGCGCTCATGTTCGTCGCGAGCATCCCGGTCATCGCGCTGGCGCACGGTTTCGAACCGCTCGTTCTTGGACGCTTACTGCAGGGCATCAGTGCGGGGTTCATCGGCGTCATCATTCCGCTCTATCTCGCGGAATGCTTAGGCGCTTCCAATCGAGGCAAAGGAACGGGGCTCTTTCAGTGGCTGTTGACCTTCGGTTTCGTCGTCGCCAGTCTGATCACGCTCTATTTCAGTTACCGCCTCGGCGCCGTGATGAAGTCAGGCGATGCAGCCGCCGTTTTCGCTTTCAAAGACCACGCTTGGCGCAACACCTTCTGGGTGTCGCTTGTGCCCGGGGTCTTGTTCGTCGCCGGCAGTCTGCTTGTCTCCGAATCACCCCGCTGGTTGTTTCGGCGCGGCCGACGCGCGGCATCGCTTGCCGCGTTACTTCGTTCGCGCACGCAAGAACAGGCGGATGTCGAGCTGCGCGCGATGGAAACGACTGCTGCCAAGGCGACGAGGACGATCGGCGGTGCGGCGTTGGGCGGATCGCTGCTGCGCCGCAAGTATGTCGTCCCGTTCGTCTTGGCCTGCGTCATCTTGACCTGCAACCAACTCACCGGCATCAATTCGATCATCGGCTACAACACGACGATCCTTTTACAGGCCGGCTTGTCCGATTATCAGGCGCATTTCGGCAGCCTGTTCTTCAGCATCGTCAACTTCGGCATAACGATTGTCGGCGTCATGCTCGTCGATCGAAAAGGGCGTAAGTTTTTGCTCTCCCTGGGAAGCGCCGGCATCATCCTGTCGCTGGTGGGAACCGGAATGCTTTTTTACCGGACCCAAGCGCGGCAAGTCGATGTAAAACCGGCCGTTCAGGCCATGGTTGCGCCCAACGCAAGCTTGTCTTTGGCTTTCAACGACGCGACCGCCGATACGCTCCTGGCAAGCGCGGGGAGAACCGCGCACGGCGTTGCGCAATCGTTGGAAATCATCTACTCGTACGGCGATTTTCGTTCGGTGACGAACATCGTGCGCTCGAACGAGAGCTCCGTTCCCATCCACGTCACCCGCTCGTTACCGGCCAATGCCGTCGCTGCGTTCTTCTCGAACCCCTTCGGCAACCTCGGTGCCGCTCGCAATGCCCCACTCAAAATCGATGCAGCGCTGATCGCACCGGTCCCAAGTCAAACCAATGGCTGGATCGTGGCGGTGACCTTGTTTCTATTCATGGGGTTCTTCGCCGTAGGCCCAGGCGTCTGCGTTTGGCTGGCGCTGTCTGAGCTGATGCCGACCCGCATTCGCTCCAACGGCATGAGCATCGCGCTCTTTCTCAATACCGCAACGTCGACGGCCATCGCCGCGGCGTTCTTGCCGGCCGTTGGGACCTACGGCTACTCGGCGATGTTCTTCTTCTTTGCAGCGTGCACCGTCGTCTACTTTATAACGGCCGCGTTTTTCTTACCGGAAACCAAGGGCAAGACATTGGAAGAAATCGAGGAGCACTTTGAAGGCGGCAGAGGGTCGAAGTTGGCCCCGGCGCGGTAGCGGCCGCTCCGCTCGACATCAGGCTGATCCGGCACCGGGCGATCCGGCACCGCGGAACAGCGCGAACGATGCGCGCGCACCGGCTTGCAGCATCGACGTTCCATCACGTATGTCGCTGCGCGCGAGGATCGCAGCCAGCGTCGCGCGAGGTCTGTAATTGGCGTCGACGACCAGGGGCGCCAAGCGCAACACGTCGACGAGAGGACCAGCGCCGAACCGGGCATTGGGGGGGAGTGCCGCGACGACCGCGTTGAGCCGCAATTCCGCAGCCCACGGCTCGATACCGAACCGGCGCGCGACTTGGACGGCGCGTTCGCGCGTGCGGCTCCAAACCGACACAAGTGCGCCGACCGAAACCAGCGCGAAGATGACCGCGCGCGCCGTCGGTCCCGTGCCCAGCACCAGCACGCGTGCCAGCGCGAGTTCGGTGAGTCCGGCTTCGCGAAGCGCACCGAGCGCCCCGATACCGTCGGTGTTGTAGCCGGCGATGCGCGCGCCGAGCAGCAACGTATTGACGGCGCCGCTTGCGCTCGCGGCGGCATCGTGCGTCTGCGCGCAGAGGAACGCTTCTTCTTTCAGCGGCGTCGTGACGTTGAGGCCGGTGTAACCGCGGGCGCGGAAATCTTCGATCGCACGGGCGGCGCCGCCGCCCCGCACCAGGACCGCTTCGTACGATCCGTCGAGACCCGCCTCAGCGAGCAAAGCACGATACACGCCGGGGCTCGCGCTGTGCGTGATCGGATCGCCGATGACGGCGAGCCGCAGTGGCGCGCTCAGGCGGCGGGCCGCCGCCCCAGCACGACGCGTTCGAGCATCCGCAAGACGCGCGTTCCGAGCCAATCCTTAGCGACGAGCGGCTCGGTCAGAATGCAATGCAAACCCAACAACTTCGCGCCGAGCATGTCGGTGAAGAGCTGATCGCCGACGACGACCGTGCGGTCGCGCGGCGTGGCGAGCAGCCGCAGCGCTGCTTCGAAGCCTCGCGGCAGCGGCTTGAGGGCGTTGGCGACTGCAGGCACGTCGAGAGCGTCACCGATTTTCAGCACGCGGTCGTTGAAATTATTCGACACTAAACAAACCGCGAATCCTTGCGCGCGAGCTGCCGCGATCCAGGCGGCGTCTTCGTCCGAAAGCTGTTCCCGGCCGTAGGCGACCAGCGTGTTGTCGAGGTCGACGATGATTCCGGTAAAGCCGCGCGCGGCCAGATCGGCGAGCGACACCAGGCAGAGCCGCTCGGCGAAGCCGTCGGGACGAAGCATCGCGGGTCGTTGCGCGGGCTGTCCCCGCTATCCTCGCCTTTATCCACCAGCTGGCCCGCCGTCCACCGCCCCTCCACACGCGCGAGCCCGGTTTTCACCTCTTGTACACCGGTTGTCCGCAAGGAGCCAGGACCCGTATCCCATATATTGTGTCCCCACGTCCAAAGGGGTACAATATATCCCACATCCGCCTGCGGATGTCGGTTTGACGAACAGGTGTTCGCAGACGAGCGCAGAAGCGCACCAGGAGATTCGCGCATGAAGTTCAGCCGCACCTATTCGACTGCCGCCGATCCCTACGGAGGGGAGGCCTTCGAGCCGCGCAACTCGCGGATCGTCAATCCCGACGGCTCGCTCATCTTCGAGGCCGCCAATGTCATGGCGCCGGCGGCTTGGTCCCAGGTGGCCGTCGACGTGTTGGCCCAGAAGTACTTTCGGCGCGCCGGCGTGCCGCGGGCGTTGCGCCACGTCCCCGAAGCCGGCGTTCCGGAGTGGTTATGGCGGAGCGAACCCGATCAGGTGGCGCTGGCCGACACGGCGCGCGGCGAACAGTTCGGCGGCGAGACCGACGCGCGGCAGGTCTTCCACCGCTTGGCCGGGACGTGGACGTACTGGGGCTTCAAACACGGGTACTTCAGTACTGAAGCGGATGCGCGCGTCTACTACGACGAGATGTGCGCGATGCTGGCCAAGCAAGTCGGCGCGCCCAACAGCCCCCAGTGGTTCAATACCGGCCTCTACTGGGCGTACGGCATCGAAGGACCACCGCAGGGTCACTATTATGCCGACCCGGCCGACGGTGAAGTCAAACGCTCCGCCAACGCTTACGAGCGGCCCAGTCCGTCGGCGTGCTTCATCCAGAGCATCAGCGACGATCTGGTCAATGAGGGCGGGATCATGGATCTGTGGGTTCGTGAGGCGCGCATTTTCAAATTCGGCTCGGGCACGGGCTCGAATTTTTCCGCGCTCCGCAGCGAAGGCGAGAAGCTCAGCGGCGGCGGCACGAGTTCTGGCTTGATGTCGTTCCTGCGCGTGGGCGACCGCGCGGCCGGAGCGATTAAGAGCGGCGGCACGACGCGGCGCGCGGCCAAGATGGTCTGTCTCGATCTCGATCATCCCGACGTCGAGGAGTTCATCGGCTGGAAAGTTCGCGAAGAGCAAAAGGTCTCCGACCTCGTCGTCGGTTCAATCGCCTGCAAGAAACACCTCAGCGCCATCATGGCGGCCGCCAACGACGTGACGCTCGTCGATGCGGGGCGGTTCGATCCGGCGGTTAACGCGGGGCTCAAGCGCGCCATCCGAGCGGCCCTGGCCGCGGGCATTCCCCCGGCGAACGTGCAGCACGCGCTCGATTTTGCGCGCCAAGGCTACCGGGAACTGGACATCGAGACGTTCGACGTCAATTGGGACTCGGCGGCGTACGGCACGGTTTCGGGTCAGAACTCGAACAATTCGGTCCGCGTGCCCAATGCATTTTTCGACGCACTCGACCGTGGCGGCGCCTGGGATTTACGCCGGCGCACCGACGGCCGCGTCGCGAAGTCGGTTCCGGCAAGCGAACTGTGGGAACACATCGGCGCCGCGGCGTGGCAGTGCGCCGATCCCGGTGTGCAGTTCGATACGACGATCAACGAGTGGCACACCTGTCCAAACGACGGACGCATCAACGCCAGCAACCCGTGCGTCACGGCCGAGACCTTCGTCGCGACGGCCGACGGGTTGTCGCGCATCGGCGGCCTCGTTGGAAAGTCCGCGTTCGTGATCGGCGGCGACGGCCGGTCGCATTTCGTCAACCGCATTTTTCCGACCGGTCGCAAGCCCGTCTTCGAATTGAAAACGGCGAGCGGCTATCGCTTAGAATTGACCGCCGACCATCGCGTGACGACGGTCAACCGCGGCGATGTTGCGGCTGCGGACTTGCAGCCGGCCGATGCGATCAGGCTGGGCGGCGCGCGCTTCGGGCCGCACCATCTCGCCGATGATCTGGCGTTTGCCTTCGGTCTGGCGATCGGCGACGGCTGCGTCACGACGTTGGCCGCCAGAACGCGGCGCCAGCAGCGCGGCTTGTTCGTCACCTTGGGAACGAGCGAAGCGCCGGCGCTGGGCGAGGCCGTCGAAGCCGTCAATCATGCCAAGTCCTCGCATGCCTCGGGCGTCAGAAGCGCCGTTCGCATGGCGACGCCGCGCGGTTTGGGCTTCGCGACGACACAACCCGAAGTGATCGAAGAACTCGAACGCTACGCGGTGCTCGACGCCGGCAACGCACGCAAGATGCTCCGGGATCAGGCGTTCCTGCTGGACCGGGGGAGCAGTGCGGCGCTGCTGCGTGGACTCTTCACCGCCGACGGCATCGTCACGGGTCGGAGCGAGAGGTCGCGCTACGTGTCCTTGCGCTCCTCGTCACTCGAATTGCTGCGGCAAGTGCAGCTGCTGCTGCTCTCGTTCGATATCAAGGCGAAAGTGTGCGAAAGACGCCGCAGCAGCCGCGCGGACGACCGCGCCGCGATGCACTCGCTGCGCATCTCCGATGCAGCACGCGTCCGCTTCGAGCGGGAGATCGGCTTCCATCCCGTCTCGGCGAAGGCCGCGACGCTGCGCAACCTCAACCAAGACGCGTTCTTCGTCCCCGAACCGCTAAGCGACAACGTCGCAAGCGTACGGCTCATCGGAGAGCGGGATGTCTTCGACCTCACTGAACCCGACACGGCGCACTTCGTGGCGAACGGCTTGGTCGTCCATAATTGCTCCGAATACCTATTTTTGGATGATACGGCGTGCAATCTCGCGTCCATGAATCTCGTAAAGTTTCTAACCGAGGACGGGCGTTTTGACGCAATGACCTTCGCGCAGGCATGCCGCACCTGGACGACGACGCTCGAGATCAGCGTCTTGATGGCGCAGTTCCCGTCGCGCACCATCGCCGAAAAATCGTATCGCTTCCGGACCTTAGGGCTCGGTTATGCAAATCTCGGCACGTTGCTGATGCGCTTGGGCCTTCCGTATGATTCCGACGAAGGCTTCGGCTGGTGCGGTGCGATTACGTCGCTCATGACGGCGGCAGCGTATTTGACGTCGGCCGAGATGGCCCAGGAACTCGGCGCCTTTTCCGGTTACGATGGAAATGCTTCGGCGATGCTGCGCGTCATGCGCAATCACCGGCGCGCGGCCCACGGCGAACAACATGGTTACGAAGAACTCGCCATACGGCCGGTCACGCATGCTCCGACGTTGTTCACCCAAGACACGTGGGCACTGTCGCGTTCGCTGTGGGATCGCGCACTGACCGTCGGCGAGCAGCACGGTTTCCGGAATGCGCAAGTGAGCGTACTCGCGCCGACTGGAACGATCGGCCTGGTGATGGACTGCGACACCACGGGGATCGAACCTGATTTCGCGCTCGTCAAGTTCAAGAAGCTCGCTGGTGGAGGTTACTTCAAGATCGTCAATCAGTCGGTCGACGTGGCGCTGCGCCGGCTGGGTTACACGCCCGAACAGGTCATCGCGATCGAGCAGTTCGCGAAAGGGACCGGGACGCTCGAGGGCGCGCCGCACATCAACCGAGCAACCTTGAAAGCGCGGGACTTCGACGAAGCGACGCTCGACCGCGTGCAGGCTGCCCTCGTCGGGGCATTCGAGTTGCCGTTTGCTTTCAACCGCTTCGTTCTGGGCGATCAGTTCTGCAAGAGCGTGCTTGGCATGGACGAGGCGGCGCTCGGCGACTGGAACTTTTCGATTCTGCGCGACGCGCTCGGGTTCACGCAGCAGCAAATCGACGAGGCTTCCGACACGATCTGCGGACGGATGACGCTCGAGGGCGCGCCGTTTCTCAAAGATGAGCATCTACCCGTCTTCGATTGCGCCACGCCGTGCGGCAAACACGGCTCGCGTTACATCCGCCCGCTCGGCCACGTCGACATGATGGCGGCGGCCCAGCCGTTCATCAGCGGGGCATTATCGAAAACGATCAATCTTCCGCAAACTGCGACGGTCGCCGACGTCAAGGATGCGTACCGCTATGCGTGGCAGCGCATGATCAAAGCCGTCGCGCTGTATCGGGATGGCTCGAAACTCTCTCAGCCGCTGGCGGCTTCGTACGACGTCGGGGGTGATGCGGGCGACGACGAGCCCGAAGCGCCCTATCAGACTCCACTGAAGATCGCGGAGCGCATCGTGTACCGCTACATCGCCAAGCGCCGCCGCATGCCCGACCGGCGCAGCGGCTACACGCAAAAGGCGATCGTCGGCGGCCATAAAGTGTACTTGCGCACCGGCGAGTATCGTGACGGCTCGCTCGGCGAGATCTTCATCGACATGCACAAGGAGGGCGCCGCCTTCCGCTCGTTGATGAACAACTTCGCGATTGCCGTTAGCCTCGGCTTGCAGCACGGCGTGCCGCTCGAAGAATACGTCGAAGCCTTCACCTTTACGCGCTTCGAGCCCAACGGGCCGGTGGTCGGCCACGCCAACATCAAGATGGCAACCTCGATCATCGACTACATCTTCCGCGAGCTCGCCGTTAGTTATCTCGGCCGTTATGAACTCGCGCAAGTGCAGCCGAGCATGTCGGTCGATGCGATGGGTCCCGAGCCGGACTACACCGCCGAAGAGGACGGCGGTGTTCAATACAAAACGCCGGACCGTACCGCCGTCGAAGCGCAGCTTCATCCAACGAGCACCCATCTTGCGCCCATGCAGCCTCCGAGTCCATCGGAGCGCCGGCCCACCGCCGAAGCGCCACCCACGGTGATCGTGCCCAACGTTCCTGCGGGCACCGCGGCAGGCACGGCTCAGGTACCGCAGCGCGGTACCGTCAGCCTCGCCATCCCCGCCGAAAACGTCCGGGTCGCAATGGCGAAAGGGTACTGCGGCGACGCCTGCGGTGAATGCGGCCAGTTCACCCTCGTCCGCAACGGCACGTGCTTGAAGTGCGACGCCTGCGGCGCGACCAGCGGGTGCTCATAGCCTGATGAAAAAAATCGTGCCGTACTTGTGGTTTGAAGATCAGGCTGAAGAAGCCGATCCGGTGAAGGCCCAGCGCGCGATGGATACCATGCTGCACATGCAGAAGATCGACATCGACGTATTGCGACGCGCGTACGATGGCGCCTGAGGGTTCGTGCGCGCAGCGCGTCCACGCTATCGTGTTGGCGACGCGGTTTTCAAGGCACCGTGACTCTTGAATGGAAGCTCTCGGTCGCTTCCACGAATGCGCGCGTGCGACTGAGCAGGTCGTCCCGCGCGATCAACAGATTGCCGCCGATCAACAGCATCGTATCGCAGCTGTAAAAGGCCAGCAGCTCGTCGACGCGTTCGACGGACATGCCGCCGGCAGGTACCGGTAGCACCGCGCGCACGTCACCCCACGGCGCTCGGGCCGCCGCGGCAATCGCAGCCGAATCGTCGCGCGAATACGCGAAACGGCCGCCATAATTGACGAAGATCGTGGCGTCCGCGCCGAAGAGGCGGAACAGGCGCCCGAACAACAGCGGCGGCGCAATGCGGGCGGCGCCCCCGAACGAGGGATGTGAGAGGTAGACGAACTCCGGAAACTCGGCGACCAGATCGTAAAAGGCGGGGAGCCCGACGATCATCGGCGCGACCAACACGATGCGTACGCCCTCGTCGCGCGCGAGTTGCGCGTGGCGACGTAGAACGCGCGGCGTGCCGATCAGATTCGGCGCGTAAAAGGCCCGCTTTCCGGTGGTGCGCACCGCCTCGCTAACCGCAGCCTGGCAGGCCGGAATGCGCCTGGCAAACGGCGAGTATGCTTGGTCGGCAAGTCCGTGATCGTCTTTGACGATGTCGACGCCGCCGAGCGCGAAGGTGTGCGCTAAGCGCGTCAGTTCCGCGATGGGGAGGCCTTGCGGTTTGATCGCGGCGCAGGTCAGTGCGCGCTCGGGTGCACCCAATAGCGCGCGGATGCCCGCGATTCCGTGCCGCGGTCCGGGGAAACGCGCCAGCAACTCCTGCGGTAGGGTCAGATCGACGAACTGCACGTGCTCCCACAAAGAGCCGTTCCCAAAGACCATGTTCATCAACTGCGCGGGCTCGCCGCCGGTGGTTTCCGCCGCGATACGAACGTCGACGCGATAACGCTGTTCGCCGACGAGCGTGATCCCGCTGACGCGCGCCACGATCTCATCGAGCACGCGCTGGTCACCGATGGCTTCGAGCGGACACTCGACGCTTTGTTCGAGCGCGATTGCGGCCGCGCGCGCTTCAATCTCCGCGGGTTGCGCATCAACCAGATATGTCGCCTGTAGCCACTGCGTCATTGCGGCACGGGGTCGCCGAACGCCGTCACGAACCGTTCACCACAAGTCCCGGTCCGCAGCGCGGGCCGGCTATCGCGCTTTCACGAAGGCGTCGATCTGGGGCAGCAAACGGGTGCGGTGGTCCAGTTGCAGGTGGACATCTTCCATTGACTTGGCAATCTGCGCCGAGGCCGCCGGCGGCACGTTGGCCTTCATGTACTGCTCGATCGCGTCGGCCGGAACGCCGCGCCAAAAGCTCCCGGCGATGCCCGTGACGTAGGGAATGCGGTCGAATTCACTCAGTCCGCCGAAGATCTTCGCGTCATTCTTTTGCAAGAACGCCCACGCCGTCTCAGGGTGATCCTGCCCCACGATTGCCACGATAATGGGCGCGAACGAGGAAAACTGCGGCGGCAGCGTCAGTGACGCCTGGAGGCTTTTCTGCGCGAGCGCCGGGTCTTTGGCACTGAACGCCGCTTGAAAGTACGTCTGCATTTCAATGGGGTTGTGGGACGACAGGGCGGCCTGTATCAGCTTCTGGTACGTCGCTGCATCGGCGTAACGGCCGACGATGCGAATGACCGTGTCTTTGAGCGGCGGCCGCAGGGAATTCGGATCTTTCTGGAAGGCCGCATAGCGCCGATTCGCCTCGGCGATCGTATCCCTGTCGCCGACCGCCGCCAGATCGCGCAAAACGTGCAGGCGTAGGTTGGTCGCCTCGACGTCCGACGTGGGGCCGTCCCAGCCGCCCAGCGCCGCCAGCAACGGCCTCAGATACGTCGCGCCCCACGACTTGAATGCCGCTTCCCCCGGCTGACCGTACTCGTAGTCCAACATCGAACCGAAGTGACCCAAAACCGCCATCCCAACGTGTGGTTCGGTATCACCCGCGTCGGACTTCACGTAGGCGAGGTAATCGCCCAGTTGCGCCTTTCCGTCGACCGCGAACTGCCAGGAGTCGTCGAGCAGCGACATGCGGTCGGCCACACTGAGCGATTTGAACGTGCGCTGCTGCAGCGCCCGGTCGGCGGGGTCGTACGCAACGCGATAGTAACCGAGGTCGTCGCCGTTGACGATCAGCGGCACGTCGCAGTTTCCGCCCGCGGCCGTGCCGCTTTGCTTCGCGAAGAGGAGCGGCACCGTCGTTGCGCTGCCGTCTTCAACGTTGAGTGGAATCGGCCAGACGGTCGCACTGTCGTCCTCAAACGACGTGTAGCGGTGCTGCAAGAGGTTCAGCGTTCGCTTTCCGCCCGCGCAGGACGATGTGACGGTAACCAGCGGAAAGCCGGGCTGATCGATCCACGGATCCGCCAGAGCCGCGACGTTTTGGTGCGAGGCGTGCGACAGCGCCGACCACAAATCTGCCGGCACGCTATTGCTGTACGCATTGGCCACGAAATACTCGTGTAGGCCCGATTGGAACGTGCTGGGACCCAGATACGCTTCCATCATGCGCAAGAACGCGCCGGCTTTTTGATACGCGATCTCGGGATCGAAGATCGTATTGGCTTCGGTTTCATTGTGAACCGGGACTTGGATCTTGGTCGTGTTGCGCCGCGCGTCGGCGACGAGCGAATCGTTGGTGGCGTCATCGAATCCGAGCCACCAATTCCAACTCGGGTTTAGGTCGGCGGTCGACTTCGTTTCCATCCAAGTGGCGAACCCTTCGTTGAGCCACAGGCTATCCCACCACGCCATCGTGACGAGGTCGCCGTTCCACTGATGCGACGTTTCGTGCGCGATGATGTCGAAGATGCGGCGCTGTTGGTCCGGCGATTGGAGCGCCGGGTTGTAGACGACGGTGCTTTCCGTGAACGTCATCCCGCCCCAATTCTCCATGGCCCCGCCGAAGAATTGGGGAATCGAGATCAAATCGAGTTTGGGCAGCGGGAACTTGACGCCGTAGTAGTTCTCGAAGTACGGCACGAGCCGCTCGAGCGACGCGAGCGCATAGGTTAGTTCCGGACCGGTGCCGCGCGTACCGTACACGTGCAGCCTCGTCGCGCCGGCCGAACCCGTCAGCGTATCGAATTCGCCCGCGCATAAGACCACGAGATACGTCGGCATCGCTGGGCTGGTCGCGAAGGTGACGCGCTTGCTGGCCGGAGCAACGTTCGTGCTGCGCTCGATCGGCATGTTGGAAACGGCGGTCCAGGCGGCGGGTACCGTCGCCGTCAGGTGAAAGCGCGCGCGAAAGATCGGTTCATCCCAACTCGGAAACATGCGCCGCGCGTCGGTCGACTCCATCTGGCTGCCGAGCATCTGGGTCGGCTTGCCGCTCTGCTGGTCGGTATATTTCTGCACGAATAGTCCCTGTGGGCTGGTTTGCAAGGTCGCGGTATAGACGACGGCCAGGCGGTGGGTCCCGGGACGGATCGTGCGCGGAAAGCGCATCGTCAGGGTTTGCGCACCGGTCGCGACGGAACGCGCCGGTTGACCGTCGAGCCGTGCCGATGCGACGGTCGTCTGCAAGGCGTTGACGACGATGACGCTCGTCGGCTTCATGACCCGCAACGTCACCGTCTCACTGCCATGAATTTTCATCGTTTTCATGTCCGGAACGACGTTGATATCGTACAGCAGCGGAGCGACGGTGCGCGGCAGAGCGCCCGGGACGGAGTCGAGCGGCACGTGAGCCGCCGCCGGCGTCGCCGTTGACACGCAAAAGGCGCCCGTGCACAGAGCAAGGTAAAGAGCCGGTCGTTTCAACGTGGTGTCCCTTCGCGGTGCGGCATGTACGGCCCGAGGTTCGCCGATGTTTCGCGGGGACGACGGTCGCGCCTGGCGGAGCGGGGCGCAAGAGCTGCCGGCGTCGCTCCGCGAAGGTTCGCGCATGAAACCGACCTGGAAACCCGTCGCCGATCCGCACGCGTCAAAGTCGGCTTTGCCCGACAGCGCGTTTGCCTTCCCAAAAGAACGTAAGGAGCCGCTCGTCGATGCGGCGCACGTGGGCAACGCGCTCGCGCGCTTCGCCCAGGTTCAGGACGTCAGCGATGAAGAACGAGCGCAGGCATTCGACAACATCCGCGCGGCGGCGCGGCATTTCGACGTGCACGTCGGTGAGTCGAGTTGGCGCGATCTGATGCGCTGACGCGGAGTATGGGTCGCCGCTCGCCTATCCGGGTTACATTGCGGTCGGCTGCACGACCGTCGGCGCGGTCGGAACCAGCGGAGGTACCCATCGTCGATCCCAAGACGTGCACGGCGACCACCGCCACGAGCGGTTTTCCGTTCCTGCTCATTCCCGACGCCTACACGGGGCGCTTCGATGATCCCGGCGCGTTCAAAGAGCCCGAGCGCCTCACCCTCAATCTGGCCGGCTCGTATGATGCGAGCAAAAACATGCGGTTGAGTTTTGCCGTAACGGGCTGATCGACTCGTGCTTCCAGCGAGGGCTACGGCGCCTTCAACAATAATCTCAACGCCGGGTTCATCGGCACGACGCTGCCGCTGCAAGCAACGTTCGACGTGCAATTCCGGTTGTAAACGCTATGGCGAACTACGTCAGACCCTCGGTGCGCAGCGGGGCGAAAACCTTGCCGGCACGCTACTACGTTGACGATAAGGTCTACGGGCTCGAGCGCGAGCGGGTCTTTGCGCGCTCCTGGGTGTGCGTGGGACGGCAAGAGCAACTCGCGCAACCGGGTGATTTTTTTCTGGCCGAGGTCGCCGGAGAAAGCCTGATCGTCGTGCGGGACCGCGCGGATACGGTTCGCGCGCACTTCAACGTGTGCCGTCACCGCGGGACGCGTATCTGCGACGCAGCCCAAGGCCGCTTCGGCGGTTCAATCCAGTGCCCGTATCACGCCTGGACGTACGGGCTCTCGGGCGAGCTTCAAACCGCGCGCAACATGGAACTGGTGCCCGACTTTGAGCGCGCCGACTACCCGCTGGTGTCGGCGGCGGTCCGCGTCGAGGCCGGTTTCATCTTCGTGGCGCTCGAGCCGCCGCCCGCGGCGAACCCACCGCTCGCCCAGCTGGACGCGAAGCTTGCGGCCTGGCAGGTGGAGACGTTGCGGGTCGGAGCGAGCGCCCGCTACGAATTAGCCTGCAACTGGAAGCTCGTGTTCCAAAACTACTCCGAGTGCTATCACTGTCCGCTCATCCATCCGCAGCTGACCAAACTTTCGCCGCCCGATTCGGGGCGCAACGATTTTTTCGACGGTCCGGTGCTGGGCGGCTACATGACCTTGCGCCATTCCGGCAGCAGCATGACGACCAGCGGTAACTCACTGCGGCCGCTAGGGAGGGTGAGCGGCGACGATCTGCTGCGCGTTTACTACTACACGATCTTTCCGACGATGCTGCTCAGCCTTCATCCGGATTACGTCATGACGCATCGCATCCGTCCGCTAGGGCCGGCGCGTTGCGAAGTGGTCTGCGATTGGCTCTTCGCGCCCGACGCGGTTGCGTCGCCCGATTTCGATCCGAGCGACGCGTTCGATTTCTGGGACGTGACGAATCGGCAGGATTGGCACGTCAGCGAACTCTCGCAACGCGGCATCGCCTCGCGCGCGTACCGGCCCGGTCCCTATGCCGAAGCGGAGGGATTACTGGCCGCCTTCGACCGCCACTATCTGGCGACGCTCGAAGGCTGACGCCGCGCGGGCCCACGCCGGAGGTCAGCGAGCACGGCATTCGCGGCGCGCTTTCCGGGAGCGCCCGTGACGCAGCCGCCCGGATGGGTTCCCGAGCCGCACAGGTACAGACCGCGCAGCGGCGTTCGCGCGGAAAACCGCTCCTCGAAGATTTGCCCCGGAAGCAGCTCGCCGTGAAAAATGTGGCCGCCTTCGAGGCCGAAACGCTCCTCTAAATCGGGCGGCGCGAGCAACTGCTGCGCTTCGATCGCGTTCGGCACGTTGGGCGCATACTGCGCGAGTAGCGCGATGATGGAGCTGGCAGCGTCGGCGCGTTTGGCGGCGGTCCACGGCCCATCGGCGCGTTCGTACGGAAAATACTGCGCGAAGATGGAGAGGAGATGTTTGCCCGGCGGTACGAGGCTCGGGTCGGTCGGCGTCTGCATGTAGCATTCGAGAAACGGTTCGCGCGCCGCACCGTCGCGCTGCGCATCCTCAAACGCGCGCTGCATGAAATCGATGTCGGGCGCGACGTGGATCGTCGCCCGATGGTGCACACCGGCGCCGTTCGACGGGCGCGCCGTGTACTGCGGTAATTCGCCCAGAGCGAGGTTCAACTTGAGCGCCGGACCGTTGCTTTCCCACGCGCTCACCTTGGCGACGAAGGTTTCTGCGAAATGCTCCCCGCCGCTCAAAGCGAGGAACGTGGTCTTCGGACCGGCGTTCGACAGAACGATGCCGGCCGCAATCTCGCTGCCGTCTTCGAGGACGACACCGCTCACCCGGTCAGCGGCGATCGCAATCTTGCTGACGCTCGATTGCGGCCGAACGTCGGCGCCCGCCGCAAGGGCCGAACCTTTGAGGGCCTGCGAGATGCCGCCCATGCCGCCGCGTACGAATCCCCATGCGCCGGTGGCGCCCATCGCCTGGCCCGAAACGTGATGCGCCATGACGTAGCCGGTGCCGGGATCGCGTGGGCCGCGATTGGTTCCGGTGATGCCGTCGCTGGCGATGATCGCCTGCAGCACGGGCGTCTCGACGAAACGCTCCGCCACGTCGGCAACCGAACCGGCGAACAGCGCACGAAGAGAGGGCTCGAAGCGTGCCAGCGACGGTTCATCATCGAGAAACGAGACGAACACGGCATCGCCCGCGCGATCCGCTTCGCGCGCGTACGCTCGATAGCCGTCGACGTCGCGCTGCGAGAACGCGCCGATTTCTGCGGCGGTGGCAACGGGATCGCTCGAGATCAGCAGCGAGCGTCCGTCGAGCAGCGGCGTAAACGATGACGGATCCTTGCGATACGCCGAGTAGCCGAAACGTGCCAATTCGAGTTCGGCGATGATCTGCGGGTGCAGCAGGCTGCACACATAAGAAGCTGTCGACACGGTCCAGCCCGGCCACGGGGTCTCGCTCACGGCGGCACCGCCGACGACGTCGCGCCGCTCGAGCACGAGCGTCTTGAGCCCTGCCCGCGAGAGATACGCGGCGGCGGTCAAGCCGTTATGGCCGGCGCCGATGATGATTGCGTCGTAGGTCACGTGCCGTCTGCCTTCGACGCCGCGTTCGGGCCGGCTTCCCGCCGCGCAGGCTCGGCAGCCATGAAGCGCGCGAGCCGCAAGCCCGTAGCTGCGCGCGCTATCGGCCGCGCCGCGCAACAGCGCACCCTCCTTGTTGCCGACCAACAACATGCCGCAAAGATCGAGCAGCTGCGTTTCGGCTTCACGCTCCAACGCGCGCCAGAGTCGGTATGCACGCTGCAACAGCGGAACGTAGCCGGCGCCTTCGGCGTAGGCTTTCCGGATGATGCGGGAACGGCCCGCCGATGCGCCCAGATCATGGCCGCGCGGGTATTGCTCGATTCCCAGCACGCGTTTTCCGCGCTTGGCGCAATGTGCTAGCGTCGCACTTCCCATGCCGCCGATTCCAACCACGATCATGTCGTACATGCGACGCTTCGCTGCGGCAGGTTCGGTGCGTTGAGCAGTGGACCTGGCCGCTGCGCCGAAGCATCGGCGTATGCCGGTCACGTTCGTCGACGCGGGGCGCGACGATCTCGAAGCGATCGCAGCCCTCTGGTTCCGCGCGCAAGCCGCGCGGCGGCCCGGCCCGTTCGTGACCATCGCGGATTCACGTACGCTCGTCATGCAGCGCGCTGCGCAGCCGAACTCGTGGTTCATTTTCGCGACGCAAGGCGAACGCGTCGTCGGCATCGCATACGGCGCGCCCGGACGCAGCGATGATGGTCTGGGCAAGCCGATCCGCGGCTTGCTGCATCTCGGCATGGTTGCCGTCGAACCGGGCGACTGGGGGCGCGGCATCGGCCGGGGTTTGCTTGGGCGCACCTTTGAGATGGCGCGCGAGCGCGGCTTTCGCAAGGTGCAGCTGTGGACGCACGCCGACAACCTGCGCGCGCAAAAGCTCTTTGAACGGCACGGCTTCACGCGCAGCGGGCGCATCAAACGCGACCCGCGCGGCGAGACGATCGTGCACTACGAGCGTAGCCTCGACGTGTCCGTAAGGTGAGCGGCGGAGAGGGAACTCGCGAAGCGAGCGTTGTTGAAGCGCAGGCGTTGAGCAAGCGGTACGGGCCGGTCGAAGCGGTCCGTGGCATCGATTTTATCGTTCGCACCGGCGAGCGTTTTGGCTTCCTCGGCGTCAACGGCGCCGGCAAGACCACGACGATGAAGATGATTTACTGCCGCATCGCGCCCAGCGCCGGATCGTTGCGCGTCTTCGGACTCGATTCGGCAGCGCATGCGATGGCGATCAAGCGGCGCATCGGCGTCGTGGCGCAGGAGAGCGCCATCGACCCCGAACTGTCGGTCAACGAGAACATGCTGCTCTACGCGGCGTTCTTCGGGATGAGCGGCGCGCGTGCTCGCCTCAAAGCGGACGAACTGCTGCGCTTCGTCGGACTCGAGGGCAAGGGAAAGGCGCATATCCGCGAGCTTTCCGGGGGCATGAAGCGGCGACTGTCGATCGCGCGGGCGCTGATGAACGATCCGGAACTGCTCGTGCTCGACGAACCGACGACAGGACTCGATCCGCAAGGGCGTTTGCTCGTGTGGGAAAAGCTGTCGTTGCTACGCGCGCAGGGGGTGACGTTATTGTTGACGACGCATTACATGGAAGAGGCCGCGCGTTTGTGCGATCGGCTGGTCATCATGGATGCCGGCCGCATTTATGCGGAAGGAACGCCCGCCGAATTGATCGCTCAGTACGCGGCTAGCGACGTGCTCGAGATCGTGGGCGACGCGGCGGCGCTGCCCGATCCCGCGACTCTCGACGGACTCGTGCGGCGCAGCGAACGCCATGGCGAAACGAGTTATCTCTATACCGATGACGGTCCCGCGTTGCTCGGGCGCCTCGGCGCGCTCGGTTTCGAATCCCGCCGCCACGTGGCGCGGCCCGCGACGCTCGAAGACGTGTTCCTCAATATCACCGGACGGGAGCTGGCGGAATGAGCCTGCGCACGTATGCGGCCTTCTTCAGCCCCAACGCCCGCCACGTCTTTCGGCGTAATCTGCTCGCGTGGCGCAAGTACGCGTGGTCGAGCGTGACGATCAACTTCGCCGAACCATTCGTCTACTTTCTGGCCATCGGCTTCGGTTTGGGCAGTTACGTGCGGCTGGGAGGTCAGACGCGCTTCGTCAGTTTTCTTGCGGCCGGATTGCTCGCCGCGCTGCCGATGAATTCGGCGACCTTCGATGCCGCGTGGGGCGTGTACGAACGCCTCAATACGAGCGGCGTCTACGAATCGATGGTGACGGCGCCCGTCGATCCACGCGAAATCGCCGCCGGTGAGTATTTATGGCAGGCGTTTCGCGCGCTGTTGTACGGGACACTTTTTTTGATCGTCATGGCGCTGTTCGGGTTGATCGCCTCACCGCTCGCGCTGCTGGCGCTCGTCGTCGTGACGTTGACGGGCATCCTGTTCGCCATCCCGGCGGTTGCGCTCGGCGCCACCGTCCCGTACCAAGAGCAGCTCTTCTACTATTTTTCGATCGTCATCACGCCGTTATTCATGGTGAGCGGCGTTTTCTTTCCGCTCGATCGGCTGCCGGTGTGGGCGCGCGACGTCATCTGGTTCACGCCGCTCTACCATGCGGTCAACGCCGTGCGGCCGCTCATCGCCGGCCGGCCGACCGTGGGAACGCTCGGTGACGTCGCGTGGCTGGTCGTCTTCATCGCGCTGTTCATGGCCTTACCGATGGCGCGGCTACGAAAAAAGCTCGCGAGTTAGGGCCGCCGCTCCTGCACGTGGTTGGCCTACTGGATCTGCCCTACGAGGAGATCGGCGAAGGCGCTGGGTTGTGAGAGGAAGGGGTGGTGGCCGCCTCGATCGCCGCGCAGGTGGCGTCGACGTCGGCGTAGAGGTCGCCGAGGACGTCGCCGATCTCGCCGCAACTGGGGAGCGCCACCGCGACGGTCGGGATGCCGCGCCCGGCGAGCGGCTCGCTCACGCGGCTCCACCACCAACGAGCGTCTCGGACGCAGGCGCCGTGCACGAAGATCAGTGTTGGCAACAGGGACTCTCTCCTTCATCACATGCGTGATTGTATTTGCCGGTTGGGGTAACGAGCGCGCCGGCCTCTGTTCTAAGAGGGCGGGTTTACGGTTGTTGCTACGGTGCCTTAGCTGTTCACTCGCGGGTTTCCCGGCATGGCCGTAGCCGCCGCCGCCGGCGGTGGAGATCGTGATCTCATCGCCCTGCTCCAGCGGCAACGTGGTCTTCGCGGCCAACCGTGACGTTATACCGTTGTGCCGCAGCGTATGCGCGCCGCAGCCGCCCGCTTCGCCGCCGCGCGGCGCGACGGTGTGGCGATCCGCCAGCAACGACGCGACGGCGTTTCCGGCCCGCAGGGCAAAGGCGCGCACGATTCCGGCTCCGCCGCGGTACCGGCCGCCGCCTCCCGAGCCTGCGGCGAACTCGTAGCGCGTGACCAGCAGCGGTAGCTCGCGTTCGAGCGCTTCGATCGGCGTGTTGAGGGTGTTGGTCATGTGCACGTGAACGCCGTCGATGCCGTCGGCATGGGGGCGCGCACCCATGCCGCAACCATTAGTTTCGTAGAATGCCCAGGTACGGCCGGTCTCGTCCGTGCCGCCGAGCAGCACGTTGTTCATCGAACCGCCGCTTTGCGCCGGTAGGCGCTCCGGTGCCAAGCGTGCAAGGGCGCCGAGCACCAGATCGGCATTGCGCATAGACGTCTCGACGTTGCCGGCGCCCACGGCGGCCGGACGGCGCGGATTGAGCAGTGTGCCTTCGGGAACGCGCACGTGAACCGGACGAAACGACCCGTCGTTCGTGGGGATGTACGGATCCGTGACGGCGCGTACCGCGTAGTAGACGCCCGATAGCGTCACGCCGTAAACGGCGTTGAGCGGCAGACGTTGCTGCGGCGCGGTTCCTTCATAATCGAGACTCAACGTATCGCCGCGCTTCTCCAGGCGCACGCGCAGGACGATCGACGGTTCGCCCCTTTCGTCCTCGAGAACGTCGTGATGGTTGACGACGCCATCGGGAAAGTCGCGCAACGCGGCACGCGTGCGGCGCTCGGCGTCGTCGAGCGCTTGGTCGAGTGCGCGTGTGACGACGTCGGTACCGTAGCGTTCGACCACTTCAAGGAAACGCCGTTCGCCCACGAAGTTACCGGCAATCTGCGCGCGCAAGTCGCCGGCCCGAGCGTGGGGTGTGCGCGAGTTTGCGCGCAGCAGCTCGACCGTTTCAGCGACGGGCCGGTCATCGCGCACCAGCACCATCGGCGGCACGATGCTGCCTTCGGCGAAGAGATCGGCGGCGTCGGGCGGCATCGAGCCCGGCACCGCGCCGCCGACATCCGTGTGGTGCGCCTTGTTGACCGCATAACCGACGAGCGTTTCATGCGCGTACATGGGGCGCACGACGGTGACGTCGTTAAGGTGCGTGCCGCAAATGTAGGGATCGTTGACGACGATCATCTCCCCCGCGGCCGGCGTGCGGCCACGCTCCGTGAGCCACGCGACGGTGCGGCGCAACCCCCACGGCAGCGAACCGAGGTGGACGGGAATGTGTTCGGCTTGCGCGATCAGGCGGCCGCGTGCATCGAAGAGGGCGCACGAATGATCGAGCCGTTCCTTGATGTTGGGCGAATACGCCGCGTCGCGGATGGCGATGCCCATCTCCTCGCAGGCGTACACGAGCGCCGACCCGATCAGTTGTGCCGTAATGGGATCGAGCATCACGGCGTTGCGTCCAGAACGAGATTCTGCAAAGCGTCGACCGCTGCGTGCCAACCGCGGCCGACGTACGACGTCGCATCATACTGTTCGACGACACCGGGGCCATCGAACACGTCGCCGCTTCGTAGCGCGGCGCGCGCATAGACCGGCATTGCGCGGAAAGCCTCCCCATCGAAGACGTCTCGCTGCTCGATAAGGGCTTCCGCGGCGGGCTCGCGTTGCGCCGAGACGGTCACCGCGTTCAACGGAGGTTTTGCCGTAGCACCGAGCGCGATGACCCGCGCGGTGACGATCTCGACGGGTTCGTCGCGCGCGGCGAACCCGTAACGCTGCTCGTGGCGAGCATGGAAGGCGGCGACCGCGGATTCGAGCGATGCCGTCCGTACGACCGGAAGTTCGGTCGATTGTCCGGCGTAGCGCAGATCGATTTGACGGGTGAAGCTGCGAGCATTGCGCGGGACGGCTTGCGACGCGAGCTCCGCATCGGTTTGTGACGTGAGCCCGTCGAGGACGGCGGCAACGCGTGACCACGCCGCTGCATCCGCTGGCCCGACGACCGAGCGAACCGCGACGGAGCGTACGTCGGCTGCCAGCAGGCCATATGCGGAGAACACGCCGGGATGCGGCGGCACGATGATGCGCGCCACCCCGATGTCCGCGGCGACCGAACAGGCGTGCAACGGGCCCGCGCCGCCGAAGGCAAGCAACGTGAAGTCGCGCGGATCGTGACCGCGCTCGAGCGAGACGATGCGCAGCACCTTCGCCATCTCGGCATCGACCAGCGATACGATGCCGGCCGCCGTGCGTTCGACGTCGCCGCCCAGCGGCGCGGCGACCGCTCCGATTGCCGAGCGCGCCCGCGCTGCGTCGATGGGAAAGCTGCCGCCCAGCAGCGCGCGGGGATTGGAGCGGCCGAGGACGACGTCGGCATCGGTGACCGTTGGGCGCGCTCCATGTCCATAACATGCCGGCCCGGGGTCGGCGCCGGCCGATAACGGCCCGACGCGAAGAACGCCCGCCGCATCCAGCCACGCGAGCGTGCCGCCGCCCGCGCTCACTTCGGCAAGATCGATGAACGGAAAGCGCACCGGATACCCGCTTCCTCTCACGGAGCGGCCGCTATGCGTCGCACCGGCCGCCTCAAACGACGCGCTGACTTCGGGTACGCCGGCGAAGATCGCGCCCGCTTTGGCCGTCGTGCCGCCCATGTCGAACGATAAGATATTGCCGATGCCGAGCGCGCGGCCGACGTAGGCGGCGGCGATGACGCCGCTCGCGGGCCCGCTTTCGATCAGGCTGGCTGGACGGCGGCTTGCGTTCTCGAGGGCCGCCATGCCGCCGTCGGAGCGCATCATGAAGAGCGGTGCCCGCACGCCTTGGGCGCGAACGCCCCGGGCGAGCCTGTCGAGATACGTGCGAACAATGGGCCCGAGCGCAGCGTTGACGACGGTCGTCGAGAAGCGTTCGTACTCGCGGTACTGCGGATCGATTTCGGACGACAGCGACACGTCGACGTCGGGCAGCACCGAGAACGCGTCGCGGATGGCACGCTCGTGTGCACCGTCTACGTCCGCGTGCAGCAGCCCAACCGCGACGGCGCGGATGCCGCGCTCGCGGACCGCGTCAACGGCGGCGGCCACGCTTGCTGCATCGAGCGCGACGAGCACGGAACCGTCGTGCGCGCGCCGTTCGCGCACGACCAGCCGGTCTTCGCGGCGCGCCAGCGGCCTCGGTCGCTCCACGAAGAGGTCGTAGATGGCGCTGCGGTTCTGCCGGCCGATCTCGAGCACGTCGCGAAAGCCTTCGGTCGTGATGAAGGCGACGCGTGGCACATCGAGATGGACTTGACCAAGCAGTGCGTTCGTCGCAATCGTGCTGGCATGCGCAACGAGCGCGATGTCGCGCGGCGCGATATCGGCAAGGGACGCCCGTAATGCCGCTAAGAAACCTTCATCGGGGGCTCGTGGCGTCGACGCAACTTTGTAGCGCGTCAGTCTACCGATGTCGTCGAGCGCGACGAGATCGGTGAATGTCCCGCCGACATCGATGCCGACCCGTACGCTCACGTGCTATGCGCGAACCAGAATACCGTCGTAGACGCCGTTCAGGGAAAGAACCGCCGAGATTGAGGCCAGTTCGATCGCCGACGTGGGCCACGTTGTCTCGACCCGGTCGTCAGCGCGGCGATGGAGCACGACGAACCGCTTTGGTGAATCGATCACGAGATATTCGCCAAGTGTCGGAATCGCGAGATAACCGCGCGCTTTGTCTCGGAGGTCGAGGGTCGACGTTGAAGGAGAGAGCACTTCGACGATCAGCTTCGGAAAGCGGGTCGATATCGGGCCGATAGCCACTTGCCGGTGTCTCGACCGTCATATTTTCAGAATAGAGGTCACAATCGTCACCGAGTGCATTCCCGATTGCTTTCTGGAGGCGTCCTACGATGCGCGCATGCCGCCGCGTGGGGCTGGACGTCGCGACGATCACGCCGTCGATCAGTTCGTGACTACTCTCTTGCCGCGCCTCCCATGCAAGGAACTCGGCCACGGTGATCGGCTTCGGGTCCAGCATGGCATCGTGTTCACGATCGTGAGGCAAAAGCCGCTCGTTGTCCTGGCCGCCCCCGAAGCGTGTCAGCGTGATGGCGACAGCCAAGTGTGCCGCCTCAGTGCATAGCGTACGTGAGCACGATTTGATCGCGAACGATTACGTCGGTGGGGTCGGGGGGTGGAACGCGGATATTGAGTTGCACGGAACGATCGGCCGAATCGTCCGGACCGCACCGGCCGCGCGCGGCTCCGGCGAATTCCTCTCGGATTTCTAAGATTGGGCCGAGGCGTTGGTGGGTCTGACGGGCTTGAGTGAGGGCTACGGTCTGCGCGTTATCGAAGGCCGCGCGGCGCGCTTGAGCCAGCGCCTCCGAACAGTCGGCAACGACGAAAACGGCACTGGTAAAGACGTGAAACGTCGGGTAACCGCCGGCTGAATCGATCGCATCGCTCAGTTGGCGGACGCGGGCCTGCGTGGGATGCTCGACGTCGAAGGCGATGTCGATGGCGCCGGGTCTGCCGCCCTGCCAGGGCGCTTGAAAGGGTTCTTGCCGCAGCGTCTCTCGAATGTTCGCAAACGCGATGCCGTTGGCCGTCAACGCGGTGACGATCGGCTGCGCGTCGGCCAGATTCAGCGGACGCACCGGCATCGATGGCACGTCGCGGGCGCTGAAGGCAACGTGAAAAAGCGCGGCTTGCCCCGATTGGGCAACGTCGGCGGATCCATTGACGGCCAAGGTCGGCGCAGGACCGAAATCGATGTCTCGTCGATCGAACCCGTACGGCGACACAGCAGCGAGCGGAACGATATCGACGACGCCGCTCGGTATCGGTATGGGTACGCGCGGCGCCTGCACGGGTTGCGCGACGGCGGCGGCATGTGCCGTGCAGCCGCCCGCCAGCACGAAGGCGAGCAGGAGAGCAGAGCAGTCCGCCCTGCGCAGGCCTCGCGTCCGGTGCGGGAGCCTTCTACTGAAGCGCATAGAAAACACGCACGCTCGCGCGCACGCGTCCGCTTGCGCCGAGCGGTACGTCGCCCGGGAATGCGGCGGCGGCATCGGGCACCTGCGCTAGCGCACGCACATCGGGTGAGGGACTATCGCACTCCAAACGTTCCAAGCGCGCGCGGGCAGAAACGGCGGCGAGGCGGGCCAGCCGTCGATGCGTGGCCTGAGCGAAGGATGCGGCGCCGGCTCGGGCCGCGCGCGCCGCTGCACGCGTCGCGAATCGCAACAAGGCTGGACAATCGGCGGCGTATGCGAAGACGCGGGTCTGAACCGGAACGTTTCGCCGCAGCGCGCGCGTGTGAAAATCTTCCAAAAACCGTTCGAGTTCGAGGCGAGCGACGCTCAAGGTGAGCACGACTTCACGGGCGCCTCGGGGCGTTACCCGTTCGAGCACGTCGCCTGCCGGTGTGTTCATAGCGGCCAGGATGGACCGCACCGACTCGCTCGACGCCCCATTGGGCGCCAGCGTCACAAGCCATGCCGCCGGCCGATCGAGCCGCACGAAGCGTGTTACTTCGACGCTGTAGTAATGCGTCTTGCGCGACGAGTGGAAACGCTTCAAGCCGTCGTACGCCGCTTCGCCCAGATCGGCCGCCGGAACCACCGTTGCCCCGTCGAGCGAAACGATGCGTTGCGAAAGAAGCGCAGGGCCGGCCTGATATGAGGCAAGATCGACGGCCGAGAACACGGTGCCGGGCGCTGATCCGAACATTTCGGGCGTGGAGTCGATGCTCTGTACGGGCGGCGGTGAAGCACCGGCGCAAGCGATCGACGCATCGGGCGGCGATGCGACCTCATCGGCACCCGGCGCTTCTAACGACGGGAAGGCTTCATCGTGCGTGCGGCCGGCAAGAACCAAACCGAGGCCGTCCGCCGCGGCGCTGGCCACCGTTGCCGCTCGGCGTCGCGCCGTCTCAAGCGCCGCTTGCCGTAGGGCGGCACAGCCGTCGACTGCCGACCACGTACCGAGATACTGAGCATTGACGCCGACGCCGGCGGCATAGATTCGATTGATCGAATCGAGCGTCGGTCGGGCGAGCGTCACGCTGATGACAGCCACGATACCCAGCGGCAACCCGAACGCATTGAAGGGGCGATAACGGCGAACGGTGATGGCGCGTGGGTCGACGCCAGCCGCTTCCAAATTCGCGGCGACATCTTCGATCTGAGCCGGCGTCACGGTGAGCTTTATACCCGGCTCGTACTCCGCGGTGGAAAGGAACCCGGATGGTCGATTCATCACGACGTACCGAATAATCGCCGTTTGCGTGGAGGCAGGGACGCGCCCTACCGCGTCGCCGACGACGAGCGTGCCGGAGCTGGGAATCTGGAACGTGGTGACTGACTGCGGTATGGCACGCGCTTGCGCAGTGACGACGAACGCCGTGGTCAGGACGAATGCCGGCGGTATCCGCATCGTGCGCCTCCTGCATGCAACGCTTTTCTTGAAAGCGCCGCAGTATAACCGATCGTGACCGTCGGAAACGCAACCGATGGCCCCATCACTCGAAGCCGTCCGGCCGATCGCACTCGCCGAGATAGAGCAAGCGCGCCGCCGAATCGCGCCGACCATCATTCATACACCGCTGGTCCGTCTCGAATTGGGTCCGGGCTACCCCGACATCCGCCTCAAACTGGAGAACCTGCAGCCGACGAACGCCTACAAATTGCGGGGCGCGGCCAACGCCGTAGCCATGCTTGCGGAGTCCGAGCGCAAACCCGGCGTGTGGACGATCAGCGCGGGAAATGCCGGCCAAGGCGTTGCGTATGCGGCACGACGAGCCGGCGTCCCCTGCACGGTCGTCGTCATCGAGACGGCGCCGGCTTCGAAGATCGAGCGGATGAAGGCGCTCGGCGCAAAGCTCGTTCCGGTGCCGTACGACGTCGCCTGGAAAGCGCTCGATGAACGCGCGTTTCCCGGGGTCGACGGGACATTCATCCACCCGTTTGACGATCATAATTTCATCGCGGGGCACGGCACCATGGGTCTTGAGATTCTTGAGGATGCGCCCGATGCGGCCGCCGTCATTGCCGGCATCGGCGGCGGCGGCCTCATTACGGGCGTCGCTAGCGCGATCAAGGCGCACAAACCGGAGATCAGGATTTGGGGCGCCGAGCCGCAAACGGCCGCTCCGGCCGCGCTTTCGTTCAGCGCGGGCTCGGCGCAAGTGTTTGCCGACTGGAAGCCGTCGTTTGTCGACGGCGCCGGCGGCCAAAGTGTTTTCCCGCGCATGTGGGAGCGGATGAAGCCGCTCGTGGACGGCAGCATCGTCGTCAGTCTCGAGCAGATCGAACACGCGATGCGGTTGATGGCGGAAAAGGTGCGCATCATCGCCGAAGGCGCCGGCGCGCTACCGCTGGCGGCGGCCTTGACCGGCAACGCCGGGCAAGGGCCGATCGTCGCGATCGTCTCCGGCGGAAATCTCGATCTGAAGAAGTTCTGCGAGATTCTCGAGGCGACGGCGAGTTAGTGTAACGCTTATGGCGCAGACTCTACGACACAATGTGTACGCCGCTAGAGCCAGCGCCGAACGCGGCTCTTGTAGGCGAGGTATGCCGTCCCGAACTTGCGCTCGAGATATCGTTCCTCGCGACAGATCACGCCGCGTTGCACGACCGCCAGGACCGCCGGCAACAGCGCGAGCGGTAACGTCGCGCGAGCGAACAGCGCGATGGCCGCATAGAACATGGCCATCGAGACGTACAGCGGGTTCCGCGAAAAGCGAAATGGGCCGCTCTCGATGATGGCGGTGGTCGGCCGGTAGGGATCGATGCTGGTTTTCATCGCGAGCATCCGGACGGCGGCGCCTGGGCCGTACGCCGCCCCGGATGCAAGGAGCGCTGCACCCAGGATGTTGGCGACGAGCCTTCCCGGTTTCGGCAACGGCACACGGCGATTCGCCAAGAGTCCCACGGCCAGCCCGGCAGCGAAAAGCAGCGGCGGCGGCGCGATGATTCCAGGAGTGTCCGACGATTCATCCATCGTCGTTTCTGCTCCGGCGGACGTACGTTGGCCTCGAAAGCGCGGCGCGTGCCGCTCTGCCCGGAGGCCGGCGCACTATGCGAACGCAGGACACCGCGCGAAGCCGGCGATAACGGGCGGCACGGTGCCTGACCGGCTGATCGCGCTGATCCGTGGTATCAATGTCGGCCGCGCGAAGCGTGTCGCGATGGCTGATCTGCGGGCGCTGCTTGCGAGCCTAGGTTACGGCGACGTGCGAACGTTGCTCAACAGCGGTAACGTCGTCTTCAGCGCTGGCGGCAGTTCGGGGAGCGAAATCGCTGCCCGGATTGAACGCGGCCTCTCCGATACGCTCGGCGTGCCGGCCCGCGTCACGGTGCTAAGCGCTGACGAACTCGACTGCATCATCGCCAGCAATCCTTTTGGCGACATCGCCGACGACCCGTCGCGTCTCCTCGTCGCCGTACTTCGTGATCCCGACGATCGCGCTCGCCTCGTGCCGCTTGCGCAGCACGAATGGACTCCTGAGGCGCTCGCCACCGCGGGCCGAGCGGCGTATCTTTGGTGTCCCGACGGGATACTCGCGAGCCGGCTCGCCGAGGCGACGAACCGCGCGCTAGGTGACGGCGTAACCACGCGCAACTGGACGACGATGACCAAACTGCATGCTCTCGTGCGAAGGTAGACGGCGCCCCGGAGAGGGGCTACGTCGCCGGCATGTGCCGATAATCCGAGCAGCTGCACTTCGTGCACGAGTCGAGCGGCGGATCCGGAGCTTGCGCAGCTGCGAGTCGGTTAGAGGCCGTCACACCGCCAGCGGATACGCAACTTCTCCGTGCAGTTCTGCATCGAGGCCGCGCTCTTCCGCGGCGCGATCGACTTTCGTGAGCGTGATTCGGCTGATCAGCCACAACATGCCGTAGGTGAAGGCGAACGCCCACGCGCTGCAGACGATCGCGGCCGCGACTTGCTTACCGAAAAAACCGACGCCTCCCAGCCACAGCCCGTCGGCGCCCGCCGAGTTCCATGCCTTCGACGCAAACACGCCCAGCAGACAGATGCCCAGGAACCCCCCGACACCATGCACGCCCCACACATCGAGCGCATCATCCCAGCCAGCACGATTTTTCAACGCGACCGCGAAATAGCACACCCCGCCGGCGAGGATTCCGATGACGACCGCGGTGGTCAGCGAAACGTACCCGGCGGCTGGCGTGATCGTCGCCAGCCCCGCCACCGCTCCGGTGAGCAGACCGACGAATTTCGGTTGATGGCCGCGCGACCATTCGAGCAAGAGCCAGGTGACCGCGGCGAACGACGCGGCGATGTCGGTATTGAGGAACGCCGAAGCCGTTACCGCATCGACGCGGAGTTCCGAACCCGCGTTGAACCCATACCAGCCGAACCAGAGCAGTCCCGTGCCGAGCGCGATCAGGGGAATATTATGCGGCTGATTTTCCACCACGGAGCGGCGCCCGATGAACAGCACCGAGGCCAGCGCCGCAAAACCGGCGGACGCATGCACCACGATGCCGCCCGCAAAGTCGAGTACGCCCCATTTCGCAAGCGCGCCGTCCGGGCTCCAGATCATGTGCACGAACGGAAAATACACGAAAATGAGCCAGCCCGTCAGGAAAAGGAAATACGCTTTGAAGGTCACGCGGTTCGCAAAGGCGCCGGTAATGAGCGCCGGCGTGATGATCGCAAACATCATTTGGTAAGCGACGTGGACGACGAGCGGAATGCCGGCGTCGTTGCCCGTGAACATCGTGTGCAGCGTAATTCCGTGCAAGAATGCGTAATGCAGCGGATTGCCCACGACGCCGTGCCAGTCGGGGCCGAAACACATGGAATAGCCGAAGGCGTACCACAGCACCGTCGTCCAGCCCAGCGACATGAAGCTCTGCATCATGATGGTCAGCACGTTTCTGCGCGCGACCAAGCCCCCGTAGAAAAACGCGAGCCCAGGCGTCATCAGCATGACGAGGCTCGCGCAAAGCAGCATGAAAGCCGTGTTGCCGATGTTGATCGGCATTGACGCTGGGCTCACCGGCGTTGTCCCTCCGTATCGCGCTCGTTCGGGGGATTGTGCTGCTGAGCGGTTCCTTTCCTGGATAGCGGCCAATGCGTGCCGGCGCTGATCCCTACTGAGAGTAGGATGCTCTCGGGGACCGTGCCGATAAACGGAAGGCCCCGTGAATCGAGTGCACGGTAACGCCGGTCAAGCGATGGAGGAGTTGAGTAATGAGCAGGTTGCGCGTGTATCGCCCGATCGCCAAAACGGCGCGCGCGGTCGCCGCAGCGGCGACGTTCGGCGCTATGGCGTTCGCGATATTGGGTGCCGGCTGGCCCATGTTCGGTTACGATGCCGCGCGCAGCGGCTACGATCGGAGCGACCACTCGTTGTCGCCTGCCAACGTGGGGAAGCTCCGCCGCCGCTGGCAGATTGCGCTTGGCGACGTCGCCGATTCAACGCCCGTCTATCTACTGAGCGTGAGTGTCGGCGGAAAAGCGATGCCGATGCTGTTCCAAACGGCAAAGGATGGGACGACGTACGGTATCGAGGCCGGCAGCGGCAAAATCGTGTGGCGTTTCGCGACTCATGGACCGAACATCACGACATCTACACCGGCTGCCGATCCAACCGGTCACACGTTATACGTTCCCGGCGTCGACGGTTTCGTTCACGAGCTCGACCCTTCGAGTGGCACAGAGCGTCGTGGTCATGGCTTTCCGGTGCGCATCACCGCGATACCGACCACCGAAAAAGACGCCTCGCCGCTGAGTGTTGCGGGCGGCTATCTTTACGCGGTGACCTCGGGTTATTTTGGCGATGCCCCACCCTACGACGGGCACCTCGTCGCCGTTCGCCTCGGCGACGGGACGACGCGCGTCTTCAATTCGCTCTGCAGCAACGTGCGCACGCTGCCTACGTCGACGTCGTGTTCCGCAAACCTGTCGGGCATCTGGGCTCGCGCGGGTGCCGTCGTCGATCCCGATCCTTCGTTGCACGGCCGCGTTTACGTCGCCACCGGCAACGGCAACTTCAACGCCTCGAGCGGCGGGCATGATTACGGCGATTCGGTAATCGCGTTATCGCGCGACGGGTCGCGCATCGAGGGTTACTACACGCCTTCCAATTACGCCGAACTTGAATCGGGCGATACCGATCTGGGCAGTACCGCGCCGGCCCTCCTCCCGCGCGAGGCGCACAGCCGTACCCCGCTGCTCGCCGTACAAGGCGGCAAGGACGCGCTGTTGCGGTTACTCGACCGCGCGCATCTCGGCGGCCTGGGCGGCGAACTGCAACACGTCGATCTCGGCGACCGATTGTTCTCGGCGCCGGCGGTCTGGAATGACGGCAACGGCACGTCGATCATCGTGGGATTGCCGAGCGGACTCAAATCGTACCGGCTCCGTACCGACGCGCAGGGCGTCAGCCACCTCGTCGCTGGATGGACGTCGCATCTAGCCGACAGCAGTCCTGAAGGTACGTCGCCGGTTATCGTCAACGGCGTCGTCTTCGTCGCATCGAGCGGAGCGGTTCTCGCATTCGACGCACGCACCGGGGCCTCGCTCTGGAGCAGCGCGAGCGACGCCGCCGGCGGTTCGATCGGTGACGTTCATTGGGAGAGCCCCATCGCGGTCAACGGCGCGGTGTACTGTTCGGATGAGGGCGGCCATCTGACGGCGTACACGTTGCCACATTGACGAGCTGGAATGCCAACCATATGGCACACGTGTGGCTTATCGTTGGAACATGGTGGCCCGCCACGCCCGCTTCTCCGAAACCACGTTCGCCTTCGTTGACGTCGAAACGACGGGCATGGACCCGAGGGAAGACCGGGTGGTCGAGGCCGCTTGCGTCGTTACGCGCGCCGGCAGGCGGACGGAGGCGTTCAGTACGCTGGTCAATCCGCGACGGGCTATTCCCGCGACGGCGTCGGCCGTTCATCATCTGACGGACGACTGTGTCGCGAAAGCGCCATCGCTCGAGTCCATCGTGCCGCGCCTGACCGCTCTGGTCGCAGACGCCGTCGTCGTCGCCCATAACGCCGCCTTCGACCTTGCGTTCCTGCCGTTTCTTCGTGAGCGTCCGACGCTGTGCTCGCTGCGATTCGCCCGGTTGGCCGTGCCTGAAGCGCCGAATCACAAGAATCAAGTGTTGCGCTATCACCTCGGCGTGCGCGACGCCGCCCTGTCCCGCGGTTCGGCGCACGGCGCGCTCGGCGATGCGATCGTCACGAGTTTGGTCTTCGATGAGTGCGTGCGACGCTACCTCAGGGCCGGCGGAAGCGATCACGTGCCGACGGCGATTGAGATCGCGATGTCCCCGCGGCGGTTACCGGCATTACCGTTCGGAAGACATCGCGGAAAGCCGATCGGCGACGTGCCGGCCGACTATCTGCACTGGCTTGCGCTCGAAGTGGGGCCGAAGTCCTTGGACGTCCGGCACACGGTCCGGCTGGAACTTGAGCGCCGAATTCGGCTGTCTAGTCCAGCCGCTTCCCGGACGAACCGCCGCGCATCGAATCGAACGTTGCGCGACGCGCTGCGAGCGGTGCGGTAGTATGCAGCTTCTGAACGCGCGCTACGTTTACTCCGCCACGGACCTGAACAATTATTTGGAATGCGAGCACCTCGTTGCACTGGAGCGGCGCGTTGCCCAAGGGCTCCTCGTGCGGCCGCAGGAGCGCGATCAGACGGCGCAGCTCATCAGAACGAAGGGCGACGAACACGAGGTGCGGCGTCTCCAGGCCTACGCGGCCGAGCACGGCGATGCGCTGGTCTCGTTCACCGAGCGCCCGCAGAACTCGCGCACCGGCCTCGCGGCAGCCGAAGCGCAGACGGTCGCCGCGATGGCGCGCGGCGCACGGATTATCTACCAGGCGACGTTCTTTGCTGGCCAGTTCGTCGGCCATGCTGATTTTCTGCGGCGTATCGAGGTACCGTCGGGGCGCTGGTCGTGGAGCTACGAAGTCATCGACACGAAGCTCGCGCTATCCCCGAAGCCGTATTTCCTCATCCAGTTATGCAATTACAGCGAGCATCTCGAACGCGTGCAAGGCAGCGCGCCGCAATACGGCTACATCGTGCTCGGCAGCGGCGACGAGCGTGGCTTTCGCATGGACCAATACGCCGCCTATTATCGTCACCTCAAGCGCTCGTTCTTGGCAGCCGTGGCGAAACTCGACGGCGCCTATCCGCTCGAAGTCCCGCATTGCAACGTGTGCGCGTGGTCGGATGCGTGTCAACGGCGGCGCGAGACAGACGACCATCTGAGCCTCGTCGCGGGCATGCGCGTCGATCAGATGGGCAAACTGGAAGACGCCGGCATCACGACGATGACGCAACTGGCGACCGCGCCCATGCGGCCCTGGCGCATGTCGGAAACGACCTTCGAGAACCTGCGCACGCAGGCGCAGCTGCAGGACGAGCAGCGGCGAGCGCGAGCGCGCGGAGACCAGATGCCGTATCGCTATCGCTTTCGGGAAGAGGCGTCTCCAGACGAAGCGGCAAGGCAAACGTCGACGGCTGGGTTCGCGAAGCTGCCGGCTCCCGCGCGGGGCGACATCTTCTTCGATATCGAAGGCGATCCGTTGTACCGGCCCGACCGCGGCCTCGAATATCTTTTCGGGCTGTACGTGCCCGACGAGGACCGGTACGTCGCCTACTGGGCGAAGGATGCCGGCGAAGAACGGCTTGCGTTCGAGGCTTGCGTCGACTTCATCGCCGCGCGGCTCGAACGCCACCCGGACTTGCACGTCTATCATTATGCGTCATACGAGAAATCGGTGCTGCGGCGGCTGATGGGACGCTTTGCCTCGCGGGAGCGCGAGATCGATGACTTCCTGACCCGTGGTATCTTCGTCGATCTCTATTCGGTCGTGCACCAAGCGATGTGGATCTCGCAGCCCTCATATTCGCTCAAGAAAGTCGAAGCGTTCTACGAGCAAAAACGGTCCACCCAGACCAAGGGCGGCGACGATTCGATCGTCATGTTCGAACGGTGGCTTACCTCGGAAGATCCCACGCTGCTCGAAGACATCGAGCGTTACAACGAAGACGACTGCCGCTCGACGTACCGGCTGCGCGAGTGGCTCGTTGCCCTGCGCGCCGAGTACAACGCAGGGCGCCAAACGCCGCTGCCGTGGCGGCCAACGATCGAGTCGCCGCCGCAGCAGCCCGAGCCGCCGCGCACGGAACTCGAACGCGAACTGCTTACCGGCCTCGGCGCACCGGATTCCCTAGCGGAGCTGCGTGCCGCTCCGTCGGAGTTTCGCGCACGTTGGCTCCTCGGCAACCTCATCCAATACCATCGGCGCGAAAACAAACCGGAGTACTGGGCCTATTACGAGCGATGCGAAAACATCGAAGATCTCATCGAGTTCGACCGCTACGCGATCGGTGGATTGCGGCGACGTTCCGATGTCGCACCGTATAAGGTCGGCAGCAGTAAGTATTTTGTCTATACGTACGAGTATCCGCTACAAGAACACTACTTGCGCGGCGGCAAGCCGCACTGCCCGGATTTGCGCAAGGGCGTCACGGAGGTCGTCGAGCACGACGGAGCCGCGCGCGAGATTCGTCTCAAGCTTAGCGCGGAGATGGCGCAACGCCTCCGCGCCCTGATTCCCGGCTCGCCTCTTTCACACTCCGATAGACAAGCCGCCGTCGAACGGATCGCGCGCGCGTATCTGGACGGCCGTCTCGCGAGCGAACACCCGGCAACGATGGCGCTCTTACTGGGCGCGTTACCCCGTTTGCGCGACCGTGCGAGCGGCACGCGGCTTCAACCGGATACGGTCGATGCTCCATCTTTGGCTCGCACGATCGAGGCGCTCGACGGTTCGTATCTGTTCGTACAGGGGCCACCCGGGTCAGGCAAGTCGACGTTGGGCGCCACGGCGATCGTCAAGCTGCTGCAGGCAAACCAGCGCGTCGGCATCATGGCGAACAACCACAAAGCGCTGCATAACCTGCTCGAGAAAGTCGAGATGACCGCGCAAGAGGCCGGCATTGCTTTCGTCGGGTGTCACAAGCATAGCGACTCGACGGAGGGTTCGAGCTATCCCTCACCGCTAGCAACGCCGCTCGTCTGCAATGTTTCCAAGGCGTCGGAGTTACTCGCCGGAAAGCTCGCCTCGGGAACGGCGTTCGCGTGGCCCGACGAAAGCCTGACGGGCCAATTCGATTACATGTTCATCGATGAAGCGGGACAAGTCTCGCTCGCCGATGCGCTCATCGCTTCCCTTGCGGCGAAAAACGTCGTGCTCCTCGGCGACCCGCAGCAGCTTCCGCAGGTCGCGCAAGGTTCGCATCCCGTCGGCAGCGATCTCTCGATCCTCGAGCATCTCCTCGGCGACCGAGACACCGTTCCACCCGAGCGCGGCGTTTTTCTCGACGTGACGTACCGCATGCAACCGGCGATCGCCGCGTTTGTCTCAGCGACAAGCTACGACGGACGCTTGCGCAACGCACGCGCGACGGTCGCGAACCGCGTCGATTCGCCCGGCCTCACCGGTGCGGGACTGGCACACTTGCCGGTCCGGCATGAAGGCAACGGACGCTTTTCCGATGAGGAGGCAGAGTGCATCGTTCGCGAAGTGGCTCTGCTACTACGCGGAACGGTCACGGTGGGTACCGCGCCGGCCCGGCCCCTTGAGCAAAGCGACATCTTGATCGTATCTCCATACAACTTGCAGCGGCGCAAAATCGGTGAGCGCCTGAGCGCCGCCGGATACGGCGACATCAAGGTCGGGACGGTCGACAAATTCCAGGGACAAGAGGCGCCGGTCGTCTTCTACTCGATGGCGACCTCAAGCGACGACGACCTCCCGCGCGACATGAACTTCCTGTTCGACAAGAACCGCTTCAACGTCGCAATCTCGCGCGCCCAATGTCTGAGCGTCCTGGTCTGCAGCCCGCGCCTCCTCGACGCGCGCTGCAACCGTCCCGAACAGATGCTGCTCGTCAACCTACTCTGCGCATTCGTCGAGCAAGCACTGCCGCCCGCAGCACTGGCCGACACCGTGCCGGCTTAAGCCGGTCGCGACATTTCCTTGCCGCGCTTGACGTTCTCGAGTAATGCGGACAGGTTCTGGCGCTCCTCAGGGATACCGACTCCCTTCATTTCAGCATTGTGCTGATGTGGGCGATGCTGCCGGGCATATTCGGCTTTGTCCATGGGAGACGGGTCGTCGTGGCCTGATTCAAGCAGGCTGTCGAGTTTATTAAGGGTCTCATAGACGTTAAAATCGTGAGTGAACATAAGTCAGCGCGCTTTCTTGGGTCTGGAGAGGATAATTGGAAGACCCTTTGGTGCGCGTTCATATCCGTTATTAAGTTTAGACTGAACCACGGCTTCAAGGGCTTGCCGTGCGGCCTGATGCGAGTAAAACGTTTTGCGTTGAGTTTGCAGCCAACGCGTCTCAATGCGGCGATTCTTGATATTCGCTGGTCCGAACCGCCTTACGAGCGTCCGACCGTAAACCGCTATGGAGTAGACCTTGCTGCTGAAACGGGATTTGAGGCTATCGTTGCGACCGAACCAGATCAAAGTATCGCGATGGATGCGCCTACCTCGCATTTCAGGCGCTCCTTACATTGCGTGCGTTAACGACACGTTTGCACACCGGACAGAGCACCGGTGTTCGTTTCGATGTGGCAGGATGTGCTGAACGGACTACTCGCGTTCGAGTCTGTCGTAAGGCTATATGGCCACACGAAAGCGGCTCGGTATGAAAAAATGTAACCCGATGAAGCAGGGGCATGCGGTCTCTCCTTTTTGGTATGTGGGGAAATGAAAAAAAGCGGCGCGCATTAAATGCAGACCGCTTGCAGGGTGGCTGTCAGGGAGTCGTTGAGACGAGCTAGGCGCTATTTTGTGCCAATAAAAAAGAATGCATTTCCATGCATTCCGCGGGCTTTGCCCCGCCGTATCCTGACAGCCTTTCTAGTATATCATACGCGCCAGGACTGTCAAGAGGTTAAAACCCAATAGAATCAAGGGTTTCCGGCAAACAACTTCGTAACTAAATGAAAATGGGGAAGACGTAGCTAATAAAGCGTTCACCTAAATAATCGCTGCTCGGGCATTGTTTGCGCTCACGCGATCGCGCGGTACAACGTCGACCGGCCGACGCGCAAGACGCGCCCGACGTGATTGGGACTCTCGCCACGAGCGAGCATTTTCTTCGCCTCCCGCACCTGCGCGGACGTCAGCGCGGGCCGACGGCCGAGTTTCTCGCCTCGTTTCTTCGCGGCCGCGAGTCCTGCGACGGTGCGCTCGCGTAGCACGTCGCGCTCGAACTGGGCGCCGGCGCCGAGCACGGCGTACAGCATTCGGCCTGCGGCGGTTCCGGTGTCGAGGTGGTCGGTGAGCGAGCGCAGAGCGACATCGCGATCACGCAACATTTCGGAGATATCGAGCAGGTCTCGCAATGAGCGGCCGAGCCGATCAAGCCGCCAGACGACGAGTGTGTCGCCGGTGCGGAGATCCTCGATCGCGCGATCGAGACCAGGACGGGACCGCGACGCGCCCGAGGCCGAATCTTCGTGAACGACGTCGGCGCCGGCGGCGCGGAGCGCATCCAACTGCAACGCCGTCGTTTGTTCATCCGTCGAGACGCGTGCGTAACCGACCAGCCGCGTTTCGCGTGCTGGAATGACCTGGGACCCATCTTGCAAGGCCAAACGCGCTCCTAGCGCCTTATTCGGGGCCGTTTTCGGCCGTTTCGCGTCCGGGGGGCCCGCGCGGGGTGGTCTGCGATCGCCGACGCGGGCGCGACTGTGCCGCTGCGACGGCTCACAAGCGCGTTCAGCCGACCGTCGCCGGCGGCATGCGCGGCGAGCAGCTCGTCGAGTGGAATTCCGCCCTTACGTTTCGAGACAGATTTTCGGGGCACGGAAAGCCGGTTCGTACTTAGGCCGCGAGATCATCCCGAAAACGGTTGATGCTGTTGAAAAAGACGCGATCGGCGCCTTGAGACGAGCGGGTTGCGAAAGCC
>JACRTY010000053.1 GCA_014305025.1 Candidatus Nyctobacter psychrophilus
ACGGTAGAGAACGGCTCGAATTTACACCAGATTCTGGACACCCTCGACGCGCTGTACCACTGGCCGTTAACCGAATACTGTGTCGGGATAGCAACGGTCGACGTACTCTGCAGGTATTGCCCTGCCCCATATTGTTGGGGATAGCAGGCTCCCTCTGAGTCTATATCCCCCCAATGAACCAACCTCTACCGCTTTCATAGTTTACCACCCTCAAAGCAGCAGAGGCATTGTGGTACGTGTTGCAATACCAGGTTCCGTTGCTGGAAACCGGCCCTGATAGTTCCTGCATGCTTAAATTCGCGAAGCTGACTGAATCAGGAGCGAAATAAACCTTGGCATTTTTTCCGATATCGGCATACCCTTGATCATGTTGCACGCCATTATCCACATTATAGTACGTCGAAGTGGGTGCAATGACGCTAAAGGTGATAGAGTTGTAAGTGCATACCTTGTTCCCCTTAACGGAGACGGTGACGCCACCTGCGGCAGCCACGGCGCAAAACATTCGACGATTGATGCGCTTCCTCGGTACGCGGCCCCTGAGCCGGCGTAGCAGCCGCGGCCAACCCTGCATAGCGGCCCACCATTTCCACTGCGTTTCGCAACCCGCTCGTCTCAAAGCGCCGATCGCGGCTTTTTCAACTTGACCCGTTTTCGGGATCGTTTGTCGCTCCCCTGATTTGCCCCTGGAATCAGTAGAACGGCGTCGCCTCGCGTGTCGTATAGTAAAGCGTTTGATCAATCGGAATCCAATCAGTGTCCTTGGGATGTACCGGCGCTTTTCCGGTCAAGTACGATGAGCGTTGCTGACAACCCCATCATATCAGATGTCCCGCTTGGCGAAACTGAGTACCGCTGCCGCCAAGATCGCCATTGCCCACGCCGCGCTCCAGATCAAGAATGCCGCCGGCGGCGGGCCCGATACCGCGAACGGCCCGAACTCGCGCGCCCCTTCAGCGGTCGCGCCGCTCGCAACGAAGACCGCCGGTTCGAGCGCCGCCAGCGCGCCGCGCCACAGGCCGTCGCTCGGCACGATGAGCGAGACGATCGTACCGGCGTGCACCAGCGCTGCATTCCCAAGCGTCGTGGCCAGCGTAACCGCGATGCCGGCAATCCAGGCCAGTCCGAAGAGCGCGATCGCGATGATGCCGCCGGCGATCGGCGCCAGCCGCGAGCTGAAGAAGAGCGCGAGCGTCAGCATCACCAGGCTTTCGGCGGCAAGAAAGGCCAGCGCCGTAAGCGGATGAGGGGGCACGTAGTGCGCGATCAGACGGATCACGCCAAGTTCCGCGCCCCCCACGGCGAGCACGAACGCGATGACGAGTAGCGCCAGCCCGAGCCATTTTCCCAGCACCACATCGGCGCGCCGCAACGGCCGCGGTAGAATCGCCAGCAGCAAGCCGGAATCGACGTCCGCTGACAGCGCCGGCGCCGCGAGAAATGCGGAACCGATCGCGAGCGCGACGCTGAACATGTACGCCAGCATGACGACCAGCACGCTGAACGTGCCGGCAACCAAAGCGGGATCGCGCGCGTGTCCGCTAAGCGATGCGTTCAGCTTCCAAAAGCCCCACCCCGTCAGCCCGATAAGCACGATCGCTATGGCGACGGCCGCCGCGACGACCTTGCGGCGCGATGCCTCACGCAGGGTCAGCGACGTGATTGCCAGCAACGGCGCACTCCTCCGTTAAAATTTCGAGAAAGCGCTCTTCCAAGGTCGCGCGCTGCGGCTCGACGGCGAAAACCGCCGCGCCGGCGGCGACGATCTGGCGCACGATAGCGGGAATGGCGTCGGCGGATTCAGTCGGCACGCTGTACCAGACCGGCGTTCCATTGGCAGCCGCGGCACGTTCCGAGCGCGCTCCGATACGTGCGAGAACGTCGCGTGCGGCCGGCCCAATTCCGCCCAATTGGAGGCGGACGAGCGATGCGCTTCCGAGCAACTCGTTGAGTGAACCGGCGGCGACAACCTTGCCGCGGTCGACGACGGCAATCCGGTCGCAGACGCGCTCGACTTCCGTCAGCAGGTGCGAGTTGAGGAACACGGTCGTTCCCGCTGCGCGCAGCCCTTCAATTAAAACGCGCACATCGTGCCGGCCGAGCGGATCGAGCGCCGACGTCGGCTCGTCGAGAAAAACGAGCGTCGGTGAGCCGAGCAGTGCGACGGCGAGCCCCAGACGTTGCTGCATGCCCTTCGAGTATGTGCCGACCCGGTCGTGCGCGCGAGCCGTCAAGCCGACGATCGACAGAACCCGTTCGCTTTCATCGCGCCGTTGCGTCGTCGCAAGCCCGAGGAGGCGCGCATGAAAACCAAGCACTTCGCGCGCGTCGAGCCACTCCTGGTAGCGAAAGAGCTCCGGAAGATACCCGATGCGCCGCCGCACGGCGCGATCGCCGAGAGGCGCAGACAGCACTTCACCCGCGCCCGATGTCGGCCGCGTGAGGCCGAGCAGAAGTTTGACCGCCGTCGTTTTCCCCGCGCCGTTGGGACCGAGGAAGCCGAATATTTCACCGCGCCGGACCGTCAGCGTGAGGTCGGTGAGGGCCATCGCCGTCCGGTAGCGTTTGGCGAGACCGATCGTTTCAATCGCGTAGTCGGGCGCGACGGTCAATGCAGCGAGTTCGCCACCGCCAAGATCGTTCGGCCCGGCAACGTTCCGGCGACGCCGTACACGTATCCGCGGCTCTGCCAGATGACGCCGCCTCCGACGCCGGTATTATCGCCGACCATCAGGCCTGGCGCGCCCTGCACGACGACGTGTTCGGCACGCATGCGCTCGATCGGAACTGGGATCGGCAAGGTGGACGTCGGATCGGAGATCGCGCGCAGTTCGGCCGCGACCTGCGGCGGCAAGCCGGGCTGCGCTGCCACGTAATCGATCAGCGTCGCAGCCGACACGCCGTTCGATGTCATCGTAGGAGCCGGCATCTGCGCGACGAGCAGTTTCGGCCAACCGTCATGGCTGCGTCCGTACCGGCGCTCGCGGGCCGGCTCCCCCGCAGCCTCATAGATCGCCATCACGATGGGACCGACCGTCGCGGCCAAGGTACTGCCGTCGAGGCCGCGCGGCATGGGTGGCAGTGAACGGCCGGCAGCCGCTGCAGCGGCGGCCGCCTTGGCCGCGCTGAACGTAAAGGCGGTCGTCGTTCGCGACCTGAGGTGATACGCGGGCAGGCCGGTGCCGGGCGGCACGAACGATGGTACGCGCACCGGCATGCGCGCCAGCAGCGCGGCCTGGCGCGCATCGGCAGCTTCCGCACGACGCTGGGGTGCGACGTCTCGCGTCACGCCGTACGCGCTCAAATCGGGCAGCGTTCTCAAACGCTCTGCGTCGGCGCGCGAGATCGGTAAGGCGACGAATTGGCGCGGCTCGAAGATCGCCAGAAAACCTTGCGCGAGCGTGCGCAACGGCGACGCAACGAACAGCAGCACGATTGCTGCCGCCGCACACGCACTCCAGAACGCGACCGGCCTGCCCGCTCCGCGCGCCGGCGTGATGTAGCGAGTGGAACCGTGCGCGGTTCCGGTTGAACCGGCGAGCGCGGCCTGTGCCGCAGCAGCTTGCGCTGCCGGCGCGCCGGAGCGGCGACGGCAGGCGACGCACCCGTCGAGATGGCGGCGTTGCGAGGCCAGTAGCGCTTGCGGCTCATCGAGAGCGCGGCGCAAAGCATCGGGGCGAAGATGTCTCATGGCTGTAGTCCCTTGGTGGGCGGCTTTCTACCTTCGCTCTTTAAGCGCCGCCGACTGCCGTTTTATGACCCGCGGGCGGCGTGCGGTTTAGCACGCTCGTATTGGGGCGGCCACGCCACCTCGGCACCAAGCGCGTACGCCGCGTGCAGCGGCCAATACGGGTCGCGCAGCAACTCGCGCGCCAGCAGCACGAGATCGGCTTGGCCGCTGCAGATGATGTCATCCGCTTGATGGGCGTCGGTGATCAAGCCGACGGCGCCGGTCGGGATACCGGCCTCAGCGCGGATTCGCGCGGCGAACGGCACCTGGTATCCCGGACCGATTGTAATACGTTGGCGCGACGTGAGGCCGCCCGATGACGCATCGATCAAATCGACGCCGATTTCACGCAGTTCGCGGGCCAGGCGCACCGATTCTTCGAGCGTCCAACCGCCGTCGGCCCAATCCGTTGCGGAGATGCGCACCAACAGCGGGACGTCCTCGGGAGTGACGGCGCGGATCGCCCGCACGACGTCGTGGGCGATGCGCGTGCGATTTTCGAAGGAACCGCCATAAGCATCGGTCCGCCCGTTGGAGAGCGGCGAGAAGAACTCGTGCAGCAAGTAGCCATGCGCCGCATGCACCTCGATGATCCGAAAACCGGCATCGAGCGCGCGGCGCGCGGCCGCTGCAAAGTCGTCGGCGACCGTCGCGATTTCGTCGACCGTCAATTCGCGCGGTACCGGATAATCGCCGAAAGCAAGGGCGCTTGGGGCGACCGCTTCCCAGCCGCCGTCGGCTTTGGGGACCGGCGCATTTCCCTCCCAAGGCCGGGCGGTGCTTGCCTTGCGCCCGGCGTGCGCGAGTTGGATACCGGGAACGCTGCCGTGCGCCGTGATGAACTCCGTGATGCGGCGCAGCATCGCGACGTGTTCGTTCCGATAGATGCCGAGGTCGTGTGGACTGATGCGGCCGACGGCGCTAACGGCGGCCGCCTCGGTAAACACCAGCGCCGCGCCGCCGACCGCGCGGCTGCCGAGATGGACGAGATGCCAATCGGCGGCGAAACCGTCCTCGCTCGAATACTCGCACATCGGTGACACCGCGATGCGGTTTTTCAACGTTACGCCACGTAAGGGCAAGGGCTCGAAGAGGTGCGCCATCGCTCGCTGAACACGAGCTCAGCAGCGCGCAGTTTCAGAGGCGCCCGCGCCGCAGCGCGGCGAACGGTTGAAAATGCGCTTCCACACCGAGTATCTCACGCTGAACACGCGCGAACGGTACGAGATCCGCGACATTACGGACGAGGTCGCGCGGATCGTGGCTGCGGCGAACGTCATCGATGGGATGGTGCTCGTCAGCGCAATGCACATAACGGCAAGCGTGTTTGTGAACGACCATGAGTCCGGTTTGTGGGCCGACATCATGACGTGGCTGGAGGAGCTGGCGCCGGCGAAGCCCGGATACGCTCATCATCGCACGGGCGAAGACAACGCCGACGCACACCTCAAGCGCATGCTGCTCGGCCACCAAGTCCTCTTGCCGATCACCAAGGGCGCTCTGGATCTCGGGCCGTGGGAACGCGTCCATTACGGCGAGTTCGACGGGCGCCGTCCCAAGCGCGTCGTGGTCAAGGTAATGGGCGAATGACGGACGATGAATCAGCCGCGGCCGATGAGTGCCGCCGAGTTCTTCGAATGGGAAGCACGGCAACACGATCGCTTCGAGCTCATCGACGGCATTGCGTTTGCGATGGCGGGTGCGAGCGACGCCCATGGGACAAGCGCTATCCCGTGATGCCAACCGTTGTGTCGCCGGCAAACGGATGATCTAAGGCGGGTTACGACACGCCCAGTTTTTCCGCAGCGATCTTCGTGCCGGCGACCCGCGACGTAATCTTCTCGAAGGCGATGTCGCGCGCGACGTCGGGAGAACCGTGCTTGGGCTTCACGTCGATGCTGAAGGGCGAGAAACCGCAGTCGTCGGTCGACCCGAGCTGATCTTTGGGGATGTACTTCGCCGCGAGGACGAGATCGTCGGCGACTTCCTGCGCCGTTTCAACGCGCGGGTTCAAGGGGTTGATGACGCCGATGAACGCGACTTGCTTGACGCCGTCGGCATCCCGCCGAATGTTTTCGCCGATGATCTTGTAGATGCGCTCTTTGTTCTGTTCGCTTGCAAGCTGAATCAAAAAGTAGCCCGCGTTCATCTTGAATAAGCTCGGGAGCATGTCGGCGTAGTCCACTTCCGCGCTGTGCACCGAGTCGCAGTCGCCACCGGGACAAGTATGCACCCCGATGTTCACCCGTTCGCCCGGCGTGAAGCGGGCGAACAGCCGGTTGTTGAGGTCGACGAAGGTCTGCAGCATGTTGCGCCCGGTCCACGGATTGCGCGGATCGTTCTTGAGTGCGAGCCGACCCTCGGTGAAGTCGACCGAGACGCGCTCGGCGCCCGCGGCGAAGCATGTGCGGATGTCCTTCTCGGCCTCATCGATCAGGCCGGCGTGGAATTGCTCGCGCGAATAGCCGGAAAGCTCGCCGTCGAGCGGATAGAGCAGCATCAGCATCGACGGGGCGATGACCGCCTGCTTGAGGGGGCGCGACGTCATCGCGCGCGCCTTCTCGAGAAACTCGACCGCGTAGTGCTTATAGCGGAATGGCCCTTTTGTCAGCCGCGGCAACTGGCGGTGATGGCCGTCGTCGAAGATGGCGAAAAACTGCCCATCGCCGGCTAAGTTTTCGGCGAGCCCGGTTCCTGCCAGCGTATCGGCGAGCGGATACGTGGCGAAGCTCGAGATTCGCTGTTCGCCATCGGAAATGATCGGTTCGCCGGTCGCTTCGCCGCGCTTGATCGAATCCGCGGCGGCGGCATCTTGCTCGCGCGAGAGCTGTTCGAAGGTGATCTTGCCGTCGTCGTAGTCCTTGATCGCCGCTTGCAACGTTGCGGGGCGCGGAAGCGACCCCACGGGCTCCGTTGGAATGGGCATCGAGGTTCCCTCCATAAAGCCGCGGGCGCGAAGCGATCACCGCGCCTTCCCTTATCGAGCTATCGGACGCTTGTTCCTCTTGACTCCATGCGGCGCCTTACTTGGCGTTCTCGGCGATCTCAGGCGACCAAAACGCCGCGGTAGCGTGCCGTTCGGATTCGAAGTACCAGTCGATGATCGCGCCCTTCGTGCAGCGACACTCGCATTCGTACCGGCAGCAGCCGGAAGCTTCGTGCCCCTGCGTTGCATGCGAACACCGCGGACACGGAAGAAGCACCGGAGTGAAGTCGTCGCTCTTCATAACGTAACGTTGCTCCCATCAGGCCGTACGTTCATGGTCGTTCAACACGAATCATAAAGCGGTTGCTCGCATGCCCTCGGCCGTTCGATGCGACGGTGAGAACCACTTCGCCGATGAAATGTCGCCGGACATCGTACGCATAGACGACATGCTAAACGGCCGTGGGTAGCGGCTTCCATATAAAATTAGACTGACGGGTGGTTTCTCCTTAGGGGATAAAGCAACGTGGCTACGGATAGCAACGAACACTTCGACCGAAGCGCACTCTTGTGCCACCTACGGGGCGACGATCGGGCCGCCGTCGCAAAGGGCGGCACGGTCGTTCATTTCCAGTTGGGAGAGACCGTCTACGAAGCAGAGCGGCGGATCAACGAGGTATACTTCCCGCTCGATGCGATTCTCTCGGTGGTGACGGTCATGAAGGACGGCGCGATCGTCGAGATCGGCTCCATTGGCCGTGAAGGCACTTCGGGCATCCCGCTCATCATGGGCGCCACGACGACGGCCAATAGAAGCGTCTGCCAGATGGCCGGCGACGCCTGGAAAATGAGCGCTCCCACGTTTCGTTCCCTCATTTCGGACAACAAACGCTTTCGCGACCTGATGACCCGGTATTTGCAAGCGTACGTGAACATGGTATCGCAATACTCAGCCTGCAACCGGCTGCATAGCGTGTACCAACGCGCTGCGCGTTGGCTCTTGATGACCCGCGACCGCGTGGGCCGGGACGAGTTTCCGCTCACGCATGAGTTCCTCGCGGCAATGCTGGGTTCTCACCGCTCGGGCGTCACCGTCGCGGTCGAAAACTTGCAGAAGGCCGGTTTTATCCAGTCTCGTCGGGGCCGTATCACGATCTTGGATTCGGCCAGCCTACGCGAAGCGACGTGCGAGTGCTATGAGCTCACGGTCGCGCATTTCGACGCGGCGTTGGGAGCGGCAGTCGGCTCGTCCGCGAGCGGCGCCAAGGCCGGAGGCCGTCGAGACCGCACGCGCTCCCGCGAGGCATGACGGCGCGATGCTTCAGGGCTTGATTGCTATCCGCTTAACCGCGTCGCTCGCTTGTGCTTCGAATCGCTTGAAGTTCTCGTAGAAGAGTCCCGCAAGGCGCTTGGCCTGCGCATCGTATGCCGCTTCGTCGGTCCAGGCGTTGCGTGGATTGAGAACGTCGGAGGGAACGTTCGGAACCTCGCGCGGTATCGCGAGACCGAAAAATGGCTCGGGTTCGAACGACGCCTTGGCAAGCGCGCCGTCGAGCGCCGCATTGACCATCGCGCGCGTATGCGCGATTGCCATGCGTTTACCGATGCCGTAGGGACCGCCGCTCCAGCCGGTATTCACGAGCCAACAGGCTACGTCGTGGTCGGCGATGCGTTGACCGAGCAACCGCGAGTACACCGTCGGATGGTGCACCATGAACGGCGCTCCGAAGCAGGTCGAAAAGGTCGCGGTCGGCTCGGTCACACCGCGCTCCGTACCCGCCACTTTCGCCGTATACCCGGAGAGAAAGTGATACATCGCCTGTTCGCGCGACAGTTTCGCGATGGGCGGCAGCACGCCGAAGGCGTCGGCCGTCAGCATGATGATCGTCTTCGGATGCCCGGACATCAGGCTTGGCACCGTGTCGGGGATGAAGCCGACGGGATACGCCGCGCGCGTATTCTCCGTCTTGCTTTCGCTTTCCAGGTCGAGTGCGCGCGTCGCCGGATCGAGCACGACGTTTTCGAGGACGGAACCGAAACGGTGAGAGGCCGCCCATATCTCCGGTTCCGCCTTGCGTGAAAGCTTAATGACCTTCGCGTAGCAGCCGCCTTCGAAGTTGAAAACTCCGTCGGCCGACCAGCCGTGTTCGTCGTCGCCGACGAGCGGTCGCTCGGAATCGGCCGAGAGCGTCGTCTTTCCCGTGCCCGAGAGCCCGAAGAAAATGGCGGCGTCGCCGGCATGGCCGACGTTAGCCGAGCAGTGCATCGACAGCACCCCGCGCAGCGGCATCAAATAATTCATGATGGTGAAGACGGATTTCTTGATTTCGCCGGCATAGCGCGTGCCGCCGATCAAAACGATCTTGCGTGCCAGGTTCATCAGGATGAACGTCCCGCTACGCGTTCCGTCCCGAGCGGGATCCGCCACGAACTCGGCTGCATCGACGACCGTGAAGCCGGGCACGAAGTCCGGCGGCGTGTGCTCGGGCGTCAAAAAGAGATTGCGGGCGAACAGCGAGTGCCACGCGTACTGCGTGATGACGCGGACCGGTAGACGATAGCGTTCATCGGCCCCGACGTACGTGTCGAGTGTGTAAATCTCGCGTTGGGAAAGGAATGCGGCGACGCGTTCGAAGAGCGCGTCGAAAACGTGCGGCGTCGTCGCCTTGTTCGTGTCGCCCCAATCGATGTTCGCTTCGCTGCCCGGCTCGCGCACGAAGAACTTGTCCTTCGGTGAGCGGCCCGTATGCTCGCCCGTTTCGACCACGAACTGGCCGTCCGCGCCGAGTTCGCCCTCGCCACGGCGTAGCGCGTGCTCGTACAGCGTCGCGACGGAAAGATCGCGATGGATGGCGCGCGCGTTCGCGAGGCCGAGACCCTCGAGTTGCGCGTGGAAGCGTTCGTCGATTGAAGGCAGCGTGAGAATGGTTGCGACCTCCGAGAAAGGGGACTTTGGGGCGTTTCTCGCGGTTTTGGGGCGTGCCTTCACCTGTTTTCGGCAGAAGCAACGGGCTTGTTCCGCGGGGGCGAGAAGCCGCGGGCGTGCGATTGTACAGTCGAGCCGTTGCCCTGCTCATCGGCATCATGGCGCTCCGGAGCGAGGTCGGGGCAGCTCCCAACGGCGGAATCGTCGTCGGAACGCTGCCCGCGGGCCGCTTCGATGCGATCACCGACGTTGCGGGCGTCAGAGTGGGCCAGGTCACGAAGATCGAGGGAGCGCCAGGCCCTCTGATACCCGGCAAAGGTCCGGTGCGCACCGGCGTGACGGTCGTTCTCCCCAACGACGACCCCTGGAGCAAGCGGGTCGCCGCGGCGACCTTTGATCTCAACGGCAACGGCGAGATGACCGGTGCGCATTGGGTCGATGAGTCAGGTTTCTTGGAGGTTCCGATCGCGCTGACCAACACGCTCGACGTGCCGCGCGTCGACGACGGCGTCATTACGTGGCTGATCGCGCACCATCCGGAAATCGGCGTGCGCGCCGACGTGCCGCTGCCGGTGGTCGCGGAGTGCGACGACCAAGGAATCAACGATATCCAAGGCCGGCACGTGTTGCCGTCCGATGCCGTCGCGGCATTGAGCGCAGCCCGTCCCGGGCCGTTTGCGCGCGGCGACGTCGGCGCGGGCACCGGCATGCGAGCCTTTGGTTTCAAGGGGGGCATCGGGACGGCGTCACGCGTCGTTCCCCGCGATGCAGGCGGCTACACGGTCGGCGTGCTGGTCAACGCCAATACGGGGTCTCGGGAGGAGTTGCGCATTGACGGCGTGCCGATTGGGCGCATCTTCGCTCACGAGCTTCTGCCGACGGTTTCCAAAGCTGCAGCCGATGCGCGTTCCGCGGCCCGCGTGGCCGCGGCGCCCCGGCAGCACGGGCGGGCTGCAGACGGCAGCATCATTGTCACGATTGCGACCGACGCGCCGCTCGATCATCGACAACTGCGTGAACTCGCCAAACGTGCAACGCTCGGTCTCGCGCGCACCGGCGTCACTTCGCACGTCTCGAGCGGCGATCTGTTGATCGCATTCAGCACGACGCACCTCTATCCGCGCGACCCCGCCGCTCCGCTTGCGAGTGCATTGGTCAATAGCGACGACGTCATGGATGCGCTGTTCGCCGCAACCGCCGAAGCAACTGAAGCCGCCGTCGTCGACGCGCTGCTATCGGCGCGCACGCTTTCCGGGGCGCGCGGCTTGACCTATTACGCCCTGCCCGCCGCGCGTGTCGAGCGGTTGATCGACGCCACGCGAAAGGTTTGGCGCACGCCTCCGTAAGCTTACGGGCCGGCGGAGAGCAGTTTTCAGACGGCCGGCAAGGCTGCCTCGAGGGTCGTTAAAAAAAATGCTCCATCGCGGCGCTGGAAGCGGGAACGGCAAGGACACGTAACATAACGTCGCTGCAAAACATCTTGCTTTGGAGGACTGGTATGCTGTTGAATCGTGCGGCCGCAGCGGCGGCGCTTTTCGTCGGACTCAGCGTGGTTCCGGGCGGCGCCCAGGTGGTCGGACATGCGACCCTCGGCGTGTCGATGTCATCACTGCAGTTGGTTGCGCGTGGTTACCGCGCATCGAAGATCATCGGCTCCTCGGTGTACGACACGTCGCGCCACAAGATCGGCAACGTGAACGACTTGGTGATCACGCCCGACAAGAAAGTCTCGTTCGCTATCGTGGGCGTCGGCGGGTTCCTGGGCATTGGGCAAAAGGATGTTGCAATCCCGATCGACCGCTTTACACGGATGCAACCGATGACCTTACCGGGCGCAACAAAAAAGGCGCTGAACGACCTGCCCGCGTTCCACTATTCGCACTAGGAGCGTGTTAACGCTACGTCATCTTTGGTGTAGAATAGATGCGTGGAGATAACTGCGACTCAGTTTGCGAAAACCGCGCATTGTTTGCCACGTCAGCGTGGGAATGTGCAGCTCTCGAATCTGCAGGTATTTAGGACAACTAAATTCATTTGGTCGCCGCGAATGGTCGAACTGCGATAACCTTCTCGCTCTCGCCGGGGCACGCGCATGATGCGCCTGCGGCGCGAGCGCTGTTGTTCCAGATGGTGCTGCCCTTGGAGCCAACCGCGTTGATCATGGATCGCGCCTATGAGGGCGATGAAACCCGGCAATTTCGCCATTGAGATGGGTTACACGCCAGTCGTGCCACCGAAAGAAAGTCGCTTGAGGCCTTGGGAGTACGATCGCGCTCGTTGCAAGCGACGAAAATGAAATCGAGCGACTCTTCCGGCGACTGAAAGGTTTCCGCCGCATCTTCTCACGCTTCGAAAAGCTCGACGTCATGTTCGTCGGCTTCATCCAATTTGCGCTAATCGTTGAAGGATTGCGCTTCTTGTGTTAACACGCCCTAGTTCAGCGGGCCTTAGCCGCAAAGCGGCAGCGCCACTACGATAATTGCGGTTCGTCCGGATCGGGCCAACGAACGACCGCGGCATCACTGCTGACGGCAGCATATCGTTCGCAGGAAAGATGCATCGCTGACTAGCACGATCGCGCATGATAGCCGCAGTTCTTCTGCCTTTCCTGGTGGTGCAATCCAGTCCGGGCCCAATACCGTCATCCGACTGGAGAGCCGTGGCCGTCCAGCGAGATGGCGAGTTCGCGAGATATGTGCGTAAAGAACGCGGCGCAACCCAAGGCATGCTTACAGGAAGTAAACGAGACTGTGACTGCATGCCCGAAACGTTGGTGGCAGCCCTTAAGTCGGAGTTATCCTCGGTGCCGAACGTAACCGTCACGATTGATCGAACTGGCGTGTGCGGTTTTAAGGCCGAGCATTTGATCGCCACGGGCATTGCGGATTCGGCGGATCGACGCAACATCGACGTTTACGCGTTTCGCGAGAACCACTCACTGTACACATTGCTCTACACGTTCAAGGAGGCTACGCTGCCCAAGGATGCCGACTCATCCTTGACGATGCTCTGTCCGCCGAGCAACTCTCCGCCGTCGGCACCTGCGCCCGCTGCTTCTACGAGCTAAGGCCGCGCGCAGTGTCGGCCAACAGAGCGCCCGACGCGGGTAGGTGCGTCACAGCGAGGTCCTTTCGATGGCGTTCGAGTTGGAGTTGTTAAGGTGAGTGGAGATACCGTTGCACGTGACGAAGAATGCAGCCTTACGCCGACACGCGGGGTGGCTGAATGGGACGACCCCGTCGATAGGCCTCAACCGCGCGCGACGCCCCGTCCGGCGTGTCTTCCTCGCCGTACACTGCGCCGGGACGCCGCGGAGCTTCCATTAAGGTACGCTCCGCCGGGCCGCCGACGAATATCGGAACGAAACCGACGGTCGCGATAAGCGGTTCGACGACAGCTGCCGCGCGCTGCTCGCTCGCCGCATGGAACATCGCGACGCGATTTGCCTCGGCTCGCTCGATAGCGGCGACTTGGTAGGCAGCGGTCAGTGTGTTGAACGCCGTGGCGTAGGAGCGCACGCCGAAACGGCGCGCATTGAAGGCGGCGGACGTCATCGGTAAGCTGATGACGCCAGTCGGTTCGAACGGATTCGTCGTATCGACCACGATCGCGTCGCCGACGTGCCCCAGTGACTCCCAGGCGGCATCGATCGAGGGCCACGGAACCAAAACGACGATGACGTCGGCGTCTGCGGCAGCCTTTTCGCCGTGCTTGGTAAATTCGATGCCGTCGCGTCCAGCGTCGCGCGCGTGGCCACCGCGTCTCGCGCGAACGTTGCAACGACCTCGTGTCCGGCTCCGGAGAACCGCCGCGTAAGGTTGCTTCCGATTCTGCCGCGACCGACGATGCAGATGCGCAAACTAAGACCCGAGCGCGTGATGACGACCTGCGCGACCTTTCCTAAAACCCAAGCGGCCATCCAAGTTTCGGATTGACGCTCGGGTTAGCCACAACCATGAGAACCTTCGTGTTGCCGAACGCATCGAGAACCTGGTGATGGTCGGCCATCCCTACGTCAGTTCTTTTCATCGTGGAAATCGTTGGTCCAATGCGTTCCGTCGCAGAACGGCTTGTTCTTCGAGCCACCGCAGCGGCATAGGGTGTAATGTTCTTGCGACGCGCCCTGCGCCCACGAAGCCTCTTGCAGGGCGACACCGCCGGTCACTCGATACGGGCCGCGGGCTTTGTCTCCTCGGCGATGCGTTGGAGCCACGACGGCGCCGTTATCGTGTTGCAGCCTGGAGCCGACGATGACACGTTGCGCCGCATGCACGTTGCGATTGGCAGCTGAGCGCCGGCGTAGACGGCCGAGAGCTACGCCACCGCTTCAGTCGACGTTGCCGTTGCAACGGCCGCCGGTGGCGGCGACCGCATTTCTGCCACAGGCGACGGCGTGACGTACATCGGCTTCATCCCGACGACGGCGTCGATGGAGCGGTCGCCGGCGGTGACGTGGCAGAACGCTTGGTCGCGGGTCATCGAAAACAGGACGCCCGGATCGACCGAACTCTTGTTGTACTTCGTGGCGCGCGCCAGCAGGCCGAGCGTCGCGTCGTCGTCGGTCTTGAAAAAGATCTTTTGGGTGAAATTCTGCAGCGCGGCATCGACGTGATGCGGCGCCAGCACAGCATAGAGCGAGGCGACACCTTGGGTGGTGCCGAGCACCATGCAGCCCGCCGAGCGAATGACGCCGAGCGACGAGACGTCGGATTCGGAGATGCATAATTGATATTCGTCGATGCCGAACACGACCGGGCGCGCCTGATCGAGCGTGGGATCCGAGCGCCGGTTCTCGACCGCGGTGAAGAAGCGCCGCTTCGCCAAGGTGTAGAGCGACTGCGCGGCCCGTTCGTAGCGCGAACGCGGGACGTGCAGAACAATCACGTTGCCCTCGAACACGCTGTTCATCGAGATGAGATTGTGCTTGCGCCCGAAGGTCTTGGCAATGTCAACGTCGCGCAGTGGCTCGAGCAGTTGTGAGATCGCGAACTGGACCGTGCGCCGCGTCTCAGGCATCATCTGAAAATAGCGCGTGTCCTCGTAACTGAGCGCCTCGTGAATCGTCCAAGCCTCATCGCTATCGCTGCGGATTGCACGCAGGCGTTCGGTGGCCTGGATGCGCACGAGCGCAGCAAACTTGTCATCGAAGCAGTAACTCGTCAGGTGTTCGAAGGTGTAATACTGATCGCCGGCGGCTTGCAGCATACGAAGCGCATTCTTCATGCGCGCTAAGCCCGCGTCCACCCATTGTTTCGCATCTTCGCTGACCCGTCCGAAGGTATCGCGAAAATAGACGCTGTCGACGTCGGGACTCCCGCACATCAATTCCAAGCCGATCTCGCTGCCGGGCTGGACGACCACGGACTTGCGTCCGGCGCGCCGTGCGATCTCGCACACTTCGCCGACGGCTTCGGTTTTCGCGCAGATGACGAACGCCCCGGCGCCCAGATTCGAGAGCATCGACTGCAGCATGGGGTTGTAGCCGCGCGTCGTCTTGCCCGAGCCCGAGGAGCCGAAGATCATCGTATGGCGGCAGAGGTCATCGAGCCCAAAATCGATCCGGCCGTCGCCGGTCCCGAGGCTCAACGATTGCGACGGGGCACGCTCACGAAGATCCATCCCCAAATCTATCGTCCGCCGTGCAAGCCCCCTAAACCGAAAAGCGAAGCGGCCGCTCTTCGTGGGGAGCGGCCGCTTCGCGAAGTGTGACCTGGATCGAAGTTCGCTCGTTACGCGACGTGCATCGGCGCTAATTCGTGCGCCGACAGAACGTGGCCGGGCGAAATGACGTGGCGTTTGAGCCCGAGCTTTGTGGGATCGATGCCGAGCGCGATCGCGACGAGCTGCGGAAGGTGGAAGGTCGGGAGGTCGGTACGGCCCCAGCGCGCGGCCGAGTCCGCTTGGTAGCCGTCGAGCGCCAGGTGGCAGAGCGGACACGGCGTCAGCACGGCTTCGGCGCCCTTGTCCTTGGCCATCCGCATATTTTGACCGACCATGTTGGCGGCGATGCCGTCCTTTTCGAGTTGGACGTGAAAGCCGCAGCAGCGCGTCTTGCCCGCGTAGTCGACCGGCTCTCCGCCGAGCGCCGTGATGAGGTCTTCGAGCGAATGCGGGTTGCGAGCCGATTCCCAACCGTTGACCGACTCGGGGCGGATGATATGGCAGCCGTAAAACGGCGCCACCTTGAGCCCTTGCAGCGGATTGACGACCATCTTCGAGAGTTCATCCAGCCCGATGTCGTCGATGAGCATCCACAGCAGGTGGCGGACGGAAACCGTGCCCTTGTAGCTCGCGCCGAACTTGCCCAGGATGGCGTTGGACTGCTCCATGCGTAGCTCATCCTCGAGTAGTTCTTTGTTCGCAGCGCGCATGTGTCCGGTGCACGTCGAGCAGATCGTGATGACATCGTCGAGCCCGAGCGCTTCGGCCTGCGCATACGTGCGGGCGTTGAGCACGCGCGCGACGTCGCGGTTGACGTCGTTGAGCACCGAAGCGCCGCAGCACGACGCGGCCGTCAGTTCGACGAGTTCGATGCCCAGCTTGTCGGCCAGCAGCATCGTGGAATTGAACAGTTCCGTGCACGACTCTTTGGCGACGCAGCCGGGGAAGAAGCCATACCGTTTCATCTCGGCGGACTTCGAACGGCGCTTGGCGGAGAGCGGAAACTCAGTTGCGACGGTCATGATGCGATCGGGACCTCCATGGTCTCGAAGATCGTGCGAATCTCGTCGACCTTCTGGACCGGATGCATGAAAAGCGGGGGGACTTTTCCTTTGGAAGCCATGCGCAAGCCGAGCGGCATGACCTTGAGCAGACCCTTGAAGTTGAAGCGACCGATTGTGCCCGCGATCACTTCGTTCTCGGCCAGCATGCCGGTTTGCTTGATCGTTTTGGCGACGACGAGCGCATGGCGCGGACCCGGCGCATCGGTCAGTCCGACTTGGATGGAGCGGCGCTTCGTATCGATGATGCGGTCGTGCGGATCGACGTGCTTGGGGCAGTACGAGCACGCGTAGCAGTGCGCGCACAGCCACAGGTAATCGTCGCTGATTTGCGCGACGCGTTCCTTTTGCTGGCCATCACGCGTATCTTCGATAAAGCGGTATGCATACGCAATGGCGGCCGGTCCCGAAAAAGCCGGATCGACGCTGACGACGGGGCAGAGCGAGTAACAGGTCGCGCACATCACGCAGTTGGCGACTGCGACCAGCTTCTTCATGTCCTCGGGCGAGACGCGACGCTCGCGCTCGTGCTCTTCGTCTCGGTCGGGCGGTTGTAGATAGGGCTTCAGGCGCGAGTACTTGTCCCAATACGGATCCATGTGGACGACCATGTCCTTCATGGGCTCGAAGTTGGTCATCGGATCGATCTTCACCGAACGGTCGGCGCGCAACACGTCACGAATGGGCGTTTTACAGGCAAGTCCCGTTACGCCGTTGATGTTCATCGAACAGGAACCGCAAATCGCCGACCGGCACGAACGCCGAAACGAGATCGACCCGTCCACTTCGGCCTTGGCATGCTCGAGCGCATCAAGCACGGTCGCGTTCACATTGAAATCGATGTCGACCCGCTCCCGCCGCGGCTCTTCATCGACCGCCTCATCGTAGCGAAACAAGTCCAATACGATTTTTGCCACTCTAGTACGTCCTCACTTGCGGTTGCCACTTGGTGAACGTCACCTTGCGCTCATAGTCGGGTTTCGGGTCGGACGTCGGCCCGGTGTAGCGCATGCGCGTGTGAACCAGCCACTTATCGTCGTTGCGCTCCGGGAAGTCCGTGCGCGCCTGGGCGCCGCGCGATTCGTCCCGTTGCAGCGCGCCGTAGGCGATGGGCATCGCGATGTCCATTAAGAACTCTGCTTCGAGCAGACCGGTCAGGTCCGTGTTGAACGTCTTAGACTTGTCCATGACGGTCATCGTCTGAACGGCCGCGCGCACCTCGCGCAGTCCCTCGACCGCTTTGCTCAGCTCCGCTTCGGTGCGGAAGATGAAGACGTTCTCCGACATCAGCCCGTTGAGCCGCTTGCGTACTTGCGGATGACGCTCGCCGCCCTGACGCGCCAGGATTTCCGCAATCCGGCTCTTCTCCGCAAGCAGGGTCCGTGCCGACTGTCGAACGCTGCCCACGCTCTTGATGTACTCGACGGCGTGCCGAGCGGCGCGAGCGCCGAAGACGATGGTTTCAAGCAGCGAATTACCGCCCAATCGGTTGGCGCCGTGGACGCTGACGCAGGCGCATTCGCCCGCCGCGTACACGCCCGGAATGCTGGTCGCGCCGAACTTGTCGGTCTCGATGCCGCCCATGGCATAGTGCATGCCGGGAAGAATCGGGATCGGCGTATCGATGGCGTCCTTGCCCGTCGCGTCGAGCGCAAGTTCGCGAATCTGTGGCAGCCGTTCCAAAATCTTTTCGCGCCCGAGATGCCGCAGATCGAGAAAGACGCAGCCGTCAACGCCGCGGCCCTCGATGATTTCGGTCCACTCGGCACGGCTCACGACGTCGCGCGATGCAAGCTCACCTTTGTTGGGTGCGTACTTGAACATGAAGCGTTCGCCGTCGCTGTTGAGCAAGTAGGCGCCTTCGCCGCGGGCCGCTTCCGAGAGCAACACGCCGTTCTCTTTCAGCGAGGTCGGGTGAAACTGGACGAACTCCATGTCCATGAGCGGGATGCCGGCGCGATACGCAATCGCCATGCCGTCGCCGGTCGACGCATAACCGTTGGTCGTCTTGGCGTACACTCGGCCGAGGCCACCCGTTGCGAAAATCGTCGCCTTGGCCGTCACGAGTTCGAGTTCGCCCGTGCGCATGTTGTACGCGACGACGCCGGTTCCGATACCGTCCTCGACGCACAGCGCGGTCGCGAAATACTCCTCGTAGACCTTGACGCCGAAGCGCTCGAGTTGCTCCCACAAGGTGTGCAGGATCACGAGGCCCGTCACGTCGGCGGAATAGCAGGTGCGCGGCGAACCCGCACCGCCGAACGGCCGCTGCGCGATGCGCCCGTCAGGCAAGCGCGAGAAGATGCAGCCGCGATGCTCGAGCCACACGATCTGACGGGGCGCGTCGTCGGCCATCGCCTCAATCGCGTCCTGGTCGCCGAGGTAGTCGGACCCCTTTACGCAGTCGAAGGCGTGCAGTTCAGGCGAATCGTCTTCGCGATTGCCGAGGGCGGCGTTGATGCCGCCCTGGGCCGCGCCCGAGTGGCTGCGCACGGGATGCATCTTCGAGACGATGGCGACGTCTGCGCCGTGTTCCGCGGCTTCGACCGCCGCTCGCATTCCGGCCAAACCGCCGCCGACGACGACGACGTCGTGTTTGATCACCCTCGTAGTATAGCATCGCGGCGGGCGCGAGACCAAAGGACCTTGGTCGCACGGGCGTTCGAGCAGCCGTCACGCCAGCCGGGAACGCGGCGTTCGAGGGATATGAAACGCCTTTCCCGCCGCGGCCTTGCGATCATCGCGGCGTCGTTGGTCACCGCCGTTGTGGTAGCCGGGCTCATCTTTGACCGGGCCTTTACGCCGTCCCCGGTCGCGCCAAGGCCATGGCAAGCGGCGAGCGTTGTGGAAAAAATGAAAGCGGTTGTGCCGACGCCGCAACCGAAAAGTCCGCCGCCGCCCATAGAGGCGAAGTACGTCGCGCCGAGCCTCAAGGTCAATGCTCCCTCGGGAACGGCTGCAATGGCGGGAGCCGAGCAAGGTGTGCCGTCGCCACAGGATGCCGCTTCGGCGGCGGCGCGGCGCGGGGAATTGGCGCGTAGCGCGACGCTGTCGCTGCTGGTTTCGGACGTCGGCCGCGCTCGCGGCCGTCCGAGCGCTCGCTGCCGGCGAAGCAGGCGACGTTACCGCGCTCAGCGACGAGCGTCCCGATTCGGCGCGCGATGGTCGCAGCGCCGATATCACGATCGCGATTCCGTCCGACCGCTTCGACGTAACCCTCGATCGCTTGACGGCGCTCGGGGGCGTCCGCGCACGCACCGTTACCGCCGAGGACGTCGGCGATCAACTCGTCGACGATGCCGCGCGCTTACGCAACTTGCGGCGCACCGAGGCGGACATGTTGCGCATCATGGATCGCTCGGGAAAGATCGGTGAAGTCCTCGACGTTGAGAACCAACTCAGTGGTGTGCGCGAGTCGATCGAACGGCTCGATGCCGAGTCAAAGGCGTTACAGCATCGCGTCGCTTATGCGACGATCGACGTGTCGCTCTCCACCGAGGCGATTGCGGCCAGTGCGGAACCAAGTCTGCAAGCCCAGCTCAACGTCGCATGGCAGATGGCGCTCCAGCGCTTACGTGGCTTCACGCTAGACCTGGCCGCTCGCATTTTCGTGCTGATCGCCTTCGCGCCGTACTGGCTCGGTGCTGTGCTCATCGTCGCAGGGGTGCTGGTGGCCGGCACACGCCGACTGGCGCATACAAACCGAATGTGACGCAATGTAGAGGTTCGGAATCGAGCATGGGTACGGGAAGCGTGGCGAACGATGATCTTCAATGGTTCTCGAACGCTCGTATGCGGGGCGTTACCAGATCTGACAGCGGCTCCCCGGCGGCTTCCACATCGCTGAACCGGGCTTGACGTTGAAGGCGCGAACGAAGTTGTCTTCATCGGACAGCGTGCCGTTGACCCGATAGCGCGCCGGCGGGTGGGGATCGCCGAGCACCTGGGCGCGTTCCGCTTGCGGGCGTTGTTTCGTGCGCCAGACTTGCGCCCAACTCAGGAAGTAGCGCTGCTGCGGCGAGAAGCCGCCGATCGTGCCGGGGTGCTTGCCGGCGAGCGACGTCTCCAGGGCGCGGTAGGCGAGCGTCGTTCCGCCGATGTCGGCGGTCGCTTCGCCGGCGTCGAGTTTGCCGTTGAGCCGCAGGGCGACCGAACTCGTGTAAGCGTCGAGTTGGTTGATCACGCAGGCGACGCGCGCGTGAAAGCGCGCGGCGTCGCGCGGCGTGACGATGCGGTGGAGGTTGCCGTTGCCGTCGTAGTCGCTGCCCTCATCGTCGAAACCGTGGGTCATCTCGTGGCCGATCACGGCACCGATGCCGCCGAAGTTGACCGCATCGTCGGCGTGCTCGTCGAAGAACGGCGTTTCGAGGATGCCGGCCGGGATGACGACCTCGTTCATCGAGGGATCGTAATAGGCGTTGACGGTCTGCGGCGTAAGGCCCCACTCGGAACGATCCAAAGGTTTACCGATTTTGGCAACGTCGCGCGCAAACTCGAAACCTTGCGCGTTCAGCACGTCCCCCAAAAAATTCGAGCGCGAAACCGAGAGGGCGGCATAACTGCGCCAGCGGTCGGGATAGCCGACTTTCGCCGTGCTGAGCTTGGCGAGTTTCGCGAGGGCGGCGGCGCGCGTTTGCGGGCCCATCCAGGCGATGTGCCCGATGTCGCTGCGCAGGGACGCTTTGATCAGTGCGATCTCGGCGCGGGCACGCGCGCGCGCAGCCGCCGAAAAGTACCGCGCAACGTACAACTTGCCGACCGCAAAACCGAGCGCATTGCCGGTGAAATTGGTGCAGGTTCGGGCGCGCGGCGGCGGGGCGGCGTACCCGTACAGTGCGCGAGCCAACCCAAAGCGCGCATCCCGGTACGCTTTAGGGAGTCCCTCGGTGCCGGCGACGACGGCGTGCCAGCGCAAGTAGCTCTTCCACTGCGCGAGCGGAGCGCCGGCGGCGAGGCGGTCGAGCGCCGTGAAGAAGGCCGGCTGTCCGACGTCGATCTTGGCCGTGCCGGCGGCGCCCAAACCGGCCTGCGCGAAGTAGGTATGCCAATCGAAATTCGGCGTCAAGCGTTGCAAGGCCGCAAGTGACATCGGATGATAGTTGGCAAACGGGTCGCGCAAGGCGTCGGGCGTTTTGGAAGCGAGTGCCAGCGTCTGCTCGAACGCGAGCGTGTCATTGGTTTCCTCGGTCGCCCCCGACGGCGTATCGCCGAGCAGGGTGAAGATGCGCCGCATCGCCGTGCCGAGGACCGCGCGAATGGCTTTGGAGCGCGCGTCGTTCGCCGTATAGTAATCGCGGGTCGGAAGCGTCAAGCCAGCCTGGCTGAGCCCGGCGATGACGCGGGTCGCGTCTCTGGGATCCTGTTCGGACCCGAACGCGAGCGCCGGAGCTTGTTCTTGTCCCGCTGAGCCCGTTGCATCGCCGTGCTCGATGATGCCCGCGAGTTGCGCGCGCGAGCGAAGCGCGTCGATGCGCTTCAGAGCGGGCCGAAGTGCGCCGATACCGGCGCGTTCGATGGCGACCGTATCCATGCAGCTTGCATAGAAGCCACCGATCTTCCGCTCTTGGGAACCGGAAGCGGCTGTCAAGAGAGCGTGCGACGTGACGATGGCGCGCACGCGGCGTTCGTTGCGCTGCTCGAGTTCGTCGAAGGTGCTCCAGCTGGAGCGGTCCGGCGGAATCGTATTCTTCGCTAGCCACCCGCCGACCGCAAAACGATAGAAGTCCGCCGAGGGAGCGACGTCGTGATCGAAGTTCGAAGCCGGTAAGGCGCCCGCCGGCGCCGCGCCCGAAGGAAGTGCGGGTGTACTTGCAAGCGCGACGCTCATAAGCGCACGCGTCAACCATGACGGCACGTTCATGCGTGCTCTCTCGACGGTGCGCGGCGGCAACCCTGCGAGAGCGAGCGAAGGGGCGGACGGGACCGGTTCGAAAAGTGTGCGGTAGTGAGTTCGTTCGTTCATTTGCACGTCCATAGTGAGTATTCGCTGTTGGACGGAGCGTGCCGGGTCGACGATCTGTGCCGCCGCAGCGCGAACGACGGAGCCCCCGGGATCGCGCTCACCGATCACGGCGTGATGTTCGGCGCCATGGAATTCTATTACGCTGCCCGCGATCACAAGCTGACGCCGGTCGTCGGCTGCGAGGCCTACATCGCGCCGCGCGGCCGTTTCGATCGCACCGTCCGGGACGAAGCGCACATCACGTTGCTGGCGGCCGATCTGGTCGGCTATCGCAATCTCGTCGCGCTGATCTCAAAAGGCTTCCTCGAAGGCTACTACTACAAGCCGCGCATCGACATGGACCTGCTCGCCAAACACCACGACGGTCTCATCGTGCTTTCGGGCTGCATGTCGTCGCTGGTCTCGCAACCGTTCCTGCGCAACGATCCGGCGGCCGCCAAACGCGCCGCGCAACCGTTCATCGACATCTTCGGGGACCGCTTCTATATCGAAGTGATGCGGCATGGCATTCCGGAGCAAGAGGTCGTCACCAAAGGCCTGATCGCGCTTGGCCGCGAGATGAACGTGCCGCTGGTAGCGACCAACGACTCGCACTACCTCAATCGCGGCGACGCCCAGGCGCATGACGTGCTGCTCTGCATCGGGACCGGCAAGACGGTGGCCGACACCAGCCGCATGAAATTCATGACCGACGAATTCTACGTCAAGTCGGCCGATGAAATGCGCGCGCTGTTCAGCGATGCGCCGGAGGCCTGCGACAACACGCTCGAGATCGTCAAGCGGATCGACATCAAGATCCCCGAGAAGCAGTTCAACATCCCGCTCTACCCCGTCCCGCAGAACGAAGCCGTTCCGCAGAACGAAGCCGTTCCGGCGCGCAAGACGCCGGCGACATACCTGCGCGAGATCTGCGAGAGCGGCTTGATCGCGCGGTACGGATCTGAGCGGGCCGCCGCGGACGGCGCGCTCCGGGAACGGCTCGACTACGAGCTGGGCGTGATCGAAGCGATGGACTTCCCGTCGTATTTTTTGATCGTCTGGGACTTCATCAAATACGCGCGCGACCACGACATTCCGGTGGGTCCCGGCCGAGGCTCGGCCGTGGGATCCCTGGTCTCGTACGTGCTGCGCATCACCGATCTCGATCCGCTCAAGTACGACCTGATCTTCGAGCGCTTTCTCAACCCCGACCGCATTTCGATGCCCGACATCGACACCGATTTTTGCGTCGAGCGGCGCGACGAAGTGATCCGCTACGTCACCGACAAGTACGGCTCCGACCGGGTGGCGCAGATCGTCACCTTCGGAACGATGGCGGCGCGCGCGGCCGTGCGGGATGCGGGGCGGGCCCTGGCAGTGCCGCTAGGCGACGTCGACCGAGTCGCCAAACTCATTCCCTCCGGACCCGGCGGCCTGTCGATTGAGGTTGCCCTCAAGCAAGTTCCCGACCTGCGCCGCCTGTACGACGGATCGGAGCAGATGCGCCGCTTACTCGACACGGCGAAGTCGATCGAGGGCCTCGCCCGCCACGCGTCGACGCACGCCGCCGGCGTCGTCATCTCGAAGGACCCGCTGGTCGACGTGACGCCACTGATTCGCATCGCCGGCGAAGACATCAACACGCAATACGACATGGGTTGGGTCGAGCGCATCGGCCTGCTGAAGATGGATTTCCTGGGGCTGCGCAATCTGACGGTGATGAAGAACGCCGAGAACGAGATCCGGCGCACGACCGATCCCAACTTCGACTTGACCGCACTCCCCGACGACGACGCCCGCACGTTCGACATGCTCAGCCGCGGCGAAACGACCGGCGTGTTCCAGCTCGAATCCGACGGCATGCGCCGCGTCGTCGCCGAACTCAAACCAACGCGTTTCGACGACATCGTCGCGCTCGTCGCCCTTTACCGCCCCGGCCCGATGGAGTGGATTCCGCTCTACATCAACAACAAACACGGGCGGACGAAACCGCGATACCTGCACCCCAAACTGGAACCGATACTCGCCCCGACCTACGGCGTGGCGGCGTACCAGGAGCAGGTCATGCAAATGGCCCGCGACATCGCCGGTTTTTCGATGAGTGAAGCCGACGAGTTGCGCAAGGTGATGGGGAAAAAGCAGAAGGAGAAGATTCCCGTTTACCGCGACCGCTTCGTGCGCGGCGCGGTCGAACATAGCGCGATCACGCGGGAACTGGCCGAGGAAATCTTTGCCTTCGTCGAGCCGTTTGCGGGATACGGCTTCAACAAGAGCCATGCGGTCGCGTATGGTTGGATCGCGTATCAGACGGCGTACCTCAAAGCCAATCAACCGCGGGCGTATCTGGCGGCCTTGATGACGTCGGTCGGCGACAAGACCGATAAGCTCGTGGAATACATCGAGGAGGCGAAGAAGGGCGGCATCGCGGTGCTGCCGCCCGACGTCAACGAGTCGCGAGCGGGCTTCACCGTCGTCGCCGACGATATTCGCTTCGGTCTGGCCGCAGTCAAAGGGGTCGGCGAAGGCGCCGTCGCTGCGATCATCGAGGCGCGTGAAGCGGGCGGCCCATTTGTCGATCTCTTCGATTTCGTCAAACGAGTCGAAAGTAAACTTCTGAATCGTAAGGTCTTCGAAGCGCTCGTGAAGTGCGGCGCTCTTGACGGACTGCCCGGTAATCGCGCCGCCAAACTCGATGCACTCGAGGGCGCGCTCGCGGCTGCGGCGCGTGCGTCGCGTGAACGCTCTTCGGGACAAGCGTCGCTCTTCGGCGAAAGCTCGGAACACGAGGAGTTACGCCCGCAGCTGCGCGCATTGCCCGCGCCGCCGTTGCTCGAACAGTTGGGGTGGGAAAAAGAAACGCTCGGCATCTTCGTCTCCGGCCATCCGCTCGCCGACGTCGCCGACGCGCTCGCACGTGGGGGAGCAGTCGCGCTCAAGGACTTGCGGACCCGGGGGGACGACGAGTTCGTAACCGTCGCCGGCATGCTGACGGCCGTGCGTCGCACCGTGACTAAAGCGCAGCAGCAGATGATCGTCGCGACGCTCGAAGACATGAGCGGCAGCGTGGAGTGCATCGTCTTCCCCAAAACCTATCCCGAGGTCCAGGCGGTCTTCGTGCCCGATGCCGTCGTCACGCTCAAAGGACGCGTACGCTTGCGTGAACGTCGCGGGTCCATGCCGGGCGAAGATGCGCCGCTCGAACTCTCGCTGACGGTCAATGAAGCGAAGATTTTCGAGCGCCGCGCGCCGGCGCCGGTACCCAAAGGCTGGCACGTGGCGGCCACGTCGGTCGGCGAAGTCGATGCGCTGGCCCGGCTGCTCAATGAGTCGCCCGGAAGCGTTCCGGTGACCTTGCACGTCGGTACCGCGATCGAACGCCTAGAGAAAGGCATCGCCGACAGCATCGACCTGCGCCGTGAACTCGAAGCGATTTTCGGCGCCCCGCGCGTGTGGGATGCATGACGTTCCCCGCGGCGCGGCCGTTGCTGCTGGCCATCGATCTCGACGGCACGCTGGTCGAGCCGCGCATGCCGGTGCACCCCCAGGTCATCGCCGCCGTCAAGCGCGCAACGGCGACGGGCATCCGGGCGACCATCGTGACGGGGCGCATGTATGTCGGTGCGCGGCCGTTCGCCGAACTGCTGGACCTCGACGGACCCATCATTTGCTACCAGGGCGCGGTCATCGCCGATGCGCGAACCGGCCGATTCGAGCGCGAAGTTCCACTGCCCAACGCCATCGCACTTCGCGTCTACCATGCCGCCACGGAGCACGGCTATCACGTGCAGTTCTATCGCAACGACCATTTCTACGTGGAGGCGCGCGACCGCTACACCGAACTGTATGCGCGCACGTCAGGAGCCGAACCGGTCATCGTCCCTTCGCTCGCCGAAGCCTTCGCCGGCCGCGACAGCACGAAGGTGAACATCGTCACGGAGCCTGAGCGCACTCCGGCGGCGTTCGATTTGCTCCAACGGACCTGCGGCAGCGATGCGTACGTGACGCGATCGAATCCCGAGTTCGTCGAAGTGCTCAATGCGCGGGTCGACAAAGGCGTCGCGTTGCGGCTCATCGCCGGCCGATACGGCATTCCACTGGAAAGGACCGTCGCCATCGGGGATTCTTACAACGATCTACCACTGCTGCGGGTGGCGGGTTTTTCGATTGCCATGGGCTCGGCACCGGAGAGCCTGCGGGCACAAGCGGATGCCGTCGTAGCCGACGTCGAAGGTGACGGCGTGGCTGAAGCGATCGACCGTTACGTCCTCGCCACGTGCGCCCCAGGGACGCAGCGCGGCGGCCGTGGAATATCGCCGAGCGCGGGATGATCAACCTCGTGCGAGGGCGCCGTTCGAAGCGTTCACTGCTGGCGTTCGTGCGAACCTATTGGGTTTTGGCGGCGCTCGGACTGATGGTGCTCGGCGGCGCCGCATGGTGGTTTGCGGGCTCGCCCCTTTTTCGCTTGAAGACCGTTGCCGTCGGCGGCCTCGTGCGCGTTTCCAAAGCGGACGTGCTGGCGCGCGCGGAACTCGACCCGCGCTCAAACGTCTGGTTGATGGATCGCCGCGCCGTCGAAAGGCGCATCGAAGCGATTCCCTACGTCGCGGCGGCGCGCGTCCACCGTCGCTTTCCCGCCGACGTACGCATCGACGTGACCGAACGTGAACCGTCGATCTGCTTGCACGACGGCGCTCACCGTAGCTACACGCTCGATCCCGCCCTCCGCGTGCTCGAGCGCGGATGTGCCGCGCCCGGCATACCGACGTTCACAGTCCAGGCGCCGCTCGACGCCGCGCCTGGAGCCTTCGAGCGCGACGCTCAACTGCTACGGTTGCAAAGCGATGCGGCGGCGCTGGCCGCGGCGGGACATCGCTATCGCGCCTTCGCGGAAGGCGCCTACGGGGAGCTCGTCGCGACGCTCTGGGACGGCATCACGGTGCGGTTTGCCCGCGATGCCGATTTGGGACGCGCGCAAAGCCTGATCGCCCCGATCCTCGCCCAGCTCGGTCCGCGAGCGGCGTACGTGCGCAGCGTGGACCTGCGCGCCCCGACGACCCCGGTCGTGGAGTATCGCGAGAACGAGCCCGCCCGCGGAAAGCCGGCCTATCCACAGCAATGAACAGGTCATAAACACAACATATACAAGGAACCCACCGCAGCGACCACAATATATTGGGTCCATGGGCGCACGGCTTGAATAGACCGTCCTGGGGGGCCACCGTTGCGGGGCTCGATATCGGTACGACCAAGACCTGCGCGGTCGTCGCGGCTTCATCACCCGGCGGCCTCGAAATCATCGGCATCGGCGAGGCGCCGTCGACCGGGCTGCGCAAGGGGATCATCACCGACCTGGAAGAGACGGTGCGCTCGATCGAGGCCGCGACCGAACGCGCCGAGCGCATGGCCGGGGTCAACATCTCACACGTGTACGTCGGCGTCACCGGCGAACACGTGCAAAGCACGAACAACCGCGGCGTCGTTGCGGTGCGGGGCGAGGAGCGCGAAGTCGTTCGCGGCGACGTCAACCGCGTCATCGATGCTTCCAAGTTGATCAACGTGGGTGCGGAGCGCCAGATCATCCACGCGCTACCGCGCCACTTCACGGTTGATGGACACGACGGCGTGACCGATCCGGTCGGGATGTCGGGCGGCCGCTTGGAAGTCGACACGCACATCGTCACCGGTGGCAACAGCTTCATCACCAACGTACTCAAATGCGTGCACCGCGCGGGTCTCGAACCCGCCGGCATCGTGTTCGAGCCGCTCGCTTCGTCGGCGGCGACGCTGCTCGCCGAAGAGCAGCACGTCGGCGTGATTCTGCTCGATATCGGCGGCGGGACGACCGACGTTGCCGTGTACGCCGCGGGGGGCGCCGTCGCGACCGGTACGATTCCCGTCGGCGGCAATACGCTGACTAACGACATTGCGCTCGGCCTGAAAACGACCTTCGCCGAAGCGGAGAAAGTCAAACGCACGGTCGCCACGCTCGCTCGCGAAGGCGAACGGGAAGCCTGCTTCACCGTCACGACCCTCGACGGCCGTACGACCAATGCGGTGACGGCGGCTGCCTTGCGCACGATCGTCGAAGCACGCCTGCTTGAGATCTTTCGCCTGGCGCGTGCGCAGGTCGCCGACCGTCTGCCGCGCGACGTCATTCTGGCCGAGGTCGTGTTGACCGGCGGCGGCGCACGCCTGCGCGGCATTGAAGCGGCTGCCGCAGACTTCTTTGCCATGCCTGCCCGAATCGGCGTGCCGGCGACGATCGGGGGATTGAGCGATGCGGCGAAACAACCGGAGTTCTCAACGGCCGTGGGCCTCGTGCTGTTCGGCCCCAAGAGCAACGGCACGTTCGGAAACGGACGCAAAAAGCACGCCGCGTTCCACCAACTCGGTACGTGGCTTGGCGACCTATGGAACTAGTAGGACCCCGTTCTACCAACGATTCTTTTACTCTCTTCTCATCGCCGACGGAGGCAACGATGGCCGACTCCAAGCGCTACAATCCCGAACACGCGGCGACGATCAAGGTCGTCGGCATTGGCGGCAGTGGATGTAATGCCGTCAACCGCATGATCGAGGCGGGTCTCGAAAACGTCGAGTTCTATGCGATCAACACCGACGTGCAAGCGCTGCGCAACGTTCGCACGGAGAACACCGTGCAGATCGGCAGCGGAAAAACGCGCGGGCTTGGCGCCGGGGCGAATCCAGAGACGGGCCGCGAAGCGGCGGATGAATCACGCGAAGACCTGGCAATGGTCCTTGACGGCGCGGACCTCGTGTTCATCACCGCCGGCATGGGCGGCGGCACGGGGACGGGCGCCGCGCCGATCCTGGCCGAACTCGCGCGCGAGTCGGGCGCCCTCACCGTCGCCGTCGTCACCAAGCCTTTCTCGTTTGAAGGACGCAAGCGGATGCTGCTCGCCGAGCGCGGCATCGCCGACCTCGAAGCGAAGGTCGACACGCTCATCACGATCCCGAACGAACGTATCCTGCAGATCATCGAAAAGCGCACGCCGCTGCAAGAAGCGTTCGCGTACGCCGACGACATCTTGCGCCAAGGCATCCAAGGCATATCGGATTTGATCACGCAGCCTGGATTGATCAACCTCGATTTCGCCGACGTCAAGGCGATCATGACCGATGCCGGCTCCGCCATGATGGGCATCGGTGACGGCACGGGCGAACACCGCGCCGTGGACGCTGCGCAAAAAGCGATTGCCTCGCCGCTGCTCGAGACGACGATCGAAGGGGCGCGCGGCGTCATCTTCAACATCACGGGCGGCCCCGATCTCGCCATGTACGAAGTCAACGAAGCGGCCGAGATGATCGCCCGCGCCGTCGACTCCGATGCGCAGATCATCTTTGGCGCGTCGATCGATCCCGCGATGCAGTCGAAGGTTCGCATCACGGTGTTAGCCGCCGGCTTCGGCGCCCGCCGCAGCATCGATTCGACCGCGAGCGCCTTCTCGTTCGATCAAAAGTTCGAAAAGGTGGCCCCGGTCAACATGGACGACATCGAAGTCCCCGCCTTTTTACGCTACCGCAGCTGAGCTCGGGAACACGGCGATACGAGAGGCTTCGATAGACGTTTTCTAAAGTGAGGGGGCGCACGCGCCGACCATTGGCGGAGTACCGCAACGCCGCGCCTGGTGTGCGCTCGGGAAGGTTGAGCCTTTTGGTCAAACGGAGTCTCGCCGGCGACCGCGTCTGGGTCTTTGACGTTCGGGATGTCTCGGCGGCGACGCGGCTGCGGCGCGAGGTCGTCGCCTTCCTGCGAGGGCACGCCCGGGATACCGACGACGACGCCAGCGAGTTGATCCTGGGCGAACTTTTGGGGAATGTCGTCAAACATACGCCCGGATACGCCGAAGTCGCGCTGGCGTGTTGCGAGGGGGAAAGCAAACTGTACGTGACCGACCGCGGCCCCGGCTTTACGGCGACGCGAGCGACGTTGCCTGAGGATCCGCTCGACGAGAACGGCCGCGGCATGTTCCTCGTGCATGCGCTATCGCGCAAGGTCAGCGTCAACGCGTTACCCGGCGGAGGAACCGAAGTTGCAGTGGAGCTTCCCATTCGGGTGTCCGCGGTTTCGGCGTGACGAAGATTCGGGTCGGTCGGATTGCGACGGAGATCGCCGAACGAGCGATCGCTCTGCGCCGCCAGGTCCACCGCTTCCCCGAACTGGGCTTCGAAGAAGAACGGACCGCGCAACTGGTCGAACGCGAACTCGATACGCTCGGCATCGAGCATCGCCGCGTCGCCGGAACGGGGGTGGTCGGCCGCATTGCGGGCGGCCAACCGGGCAAGGTTGCCGCCCTGCGCGCCGATATGGACGCGCTACCCGTGACGGAGCGCTCGGGTGAATCGTTTAGCTCCGAAGTGCCTGGGAAGATGCACGCCTGCGGGCACGATGCCCACACGGCGATGCTCCTCGGCGCCGCGCACGTGCTCGCTGCGGAACGCGAACGTTGGAAGGGCACGGCGGTCTTGTTGTTTCAGCCCGCCGAAGAGGGCCCGGGCGGCGCGCTGCCCATGATTGAAGCGGGCGCGCTGCGAGAACCGCCGGTGGACGCCGTGGCCATGCTCCACGTCGATCCACGCCTGGAAACGGGCACGATCGGGTTCATCGGCGGCATCTGCAACGCCGCGGCCGACGAGTTTCGGATCGCCATCGAAGGGCGAGGCGGTCATGGCGCGTCGCCACACCTCTCGGTCGATGCGATCCCGTGCGCAGCCGCCGTGGTCCTCGCGCTGCAGAACATCGCCGCGCGCGAAACGGACCCGTTGAAAACCGTCGTCGTCACCATCGGCACCATTGAGGGCGGATACCGCAACAACATCATTGCCGACACTGTGACGATGAGCGGTACGTTCCGTTCGCAAGACCCGCTGGTCCGAAGCGGCCTGGAAGCGCGTGCCCGGCGGATCGTCGAGGGCATTGCGGCGGCGTACGGCGCCGGAGCCACGCTCGAGGTGCTCTACGGGTATCCTCCGGTGGTCAACGACGCCCAACTCGCCGACACGTTCCGGCGCTACCTCGCGGCGGCGACGACCCTGCCGGTCGAGCGCCCGGCTCCGACGATGGGCGGCGAAGATTTCGCGTATTTTGCGGAACGCGTTCCCGGTCTCATGATCCGCCATGGGATTCGCAGTGAGCAGGCGGGCTCGGTGCATCCCGCGCATAGCTCGCAATTCCGGCTCGACGAAGCGGCGCTGGCGACCGGCATCGAAACCCTGGTTGCCTTTGCGCGCGGGGTCGGTACGGGCGAGGTTTACGGGAACGCGGCGCGCAGTCGCGGTCGAGCGGCATGCGCTGGTGACACGTGAACCCAGATGTAGCGGCCATGGGGACGGTGAGGCACTACCTATAGTGGTTAGGCGAGGAAGACGATACCGATGAGCGAAGCCTCCGGCATGGTTGCAACCACATCGCTTGCTCGCCCCTCGGCGAGCGCGCTCCATGCCAGCCTCGACTTCGCGACCTCTCCCGACGTGGCGTTTCGCTTGATTTGCGAGGTCGAAAAGTGGCCGCTCTGGCTCTCCTTTTTGGTCAGCGCTCGCCGGACGGATGCACAGCCGCTCCGGCTTGGAAGCGAAGTCGCGTTGCGTGGCGCGATCCCGGGCGAATCAGAGGAGCTGTACGAGGTCGATCAGTTCCTCGACGGCCATATCGTCTCGCTGGTCGGCGCCTATTCCGTCCGGCGCCGCATCGACTTTCGCATCGAACGCAAGAGCGAGCGCTCCAAACTGATCGTGCGGGTGGATTACCCGGCGTACGGTGGCGCGCTCGGTAGCCTGCTGGACCGCTTGACGAATCGGCGCCGCTTATCGGTGGCTCTCGAACAGTCGCTCGAGCATTTTCGGGGCCTCGTCGAGTTCAAGGGCCTCGACGACCCCCTCCTCGCCGACTTTTGATACGCCCTAATTAAAAACCGCTAGTACCTCTGGTGTGTTTGAAGAACTGACCTTTGCGACGAGACGGGAGAACGAGTGCCGATCTACGAGTATCAATGTAAAGACTGCGCGGCGGTGAGCGACGTTCGGCATGGATTCAAAGAGACCAACACGGAATCGTGCCGCGCCTGCGGCGGCGAATTGAAGCGCCGCTTCACGCCGACGACGGGGATCGTCTTCAAGGGTTCGGGATTCTACGTGACCGATTCGCGCACGTCCGCAGCGGAGCGGACGGCCAAAAAGAGCGATGGGGCGGCGAAGAGCGGAGAGCCCGCCGACGGAAACGCTGGAGCCAAAGGAGACACCGCCGCCAAAACGGACGCCGCCAAGGCCGATTCGACGGCCTCGACCGACTCCGGTTCCACAGCGGTTCCGGGTTCGAAAAAGGCTGACGCGGCAGCGTGACCGCGGATTTGGCC
>JACRTY010000022.1 GCA_014305025.1 Candidatus Nyctobacter psychrophilus
GGGTGGGGGCGTTTCGGTTACCGGAACCCGGGGGCGTTTACGTTACCGCTGGCAATGTTGCACTGCATCGCCAACGGCGATCGTCCGCGCAACGAACCGGATCGCGACGACGGCGCCGCCGCCTCCGGTGCCGGTGGTCGCTTTTTCCCGGTCGATGTCGAGGTGCGCGCTGTCGACGAGCTGCGGCGATGGGAGGAGACCACCGCCGGCCAGTCCGGAGTCGAAGAAAAAGAGGCCCGGCAAAGTGATCCCCGCGAGCCAACATGGCACGATCGCTGCTCCCGCAGCTACCGCTGAAGTTTCAAACTGAGCGGAGATCGCAGCGCTGCGCGGTCTAAGGATGAGCCGCGTCTTGGGATAGTCCAATGTCGCGAGAAAACGCTCGAAGAGACCTGTTCCGACAATGCCGTCTATCTGAACGTTTGGAATGTGGAGCATTCCGCGCGTCGGTAAAATCGTCGCGGCGACGTCATAGGCGGTTGCAGATCCAGCGAGATCGAGCGAAGAGCCGCTCGCCTCATGGCGGCCGTTTTGCCGCCTGCGAACATTCCGGTACCGGCGTCCGTCGTCGTAAGCTCAAGGTCGTGGGCGAACCCAGGATCGAGGACGACATTCGGAGCGCCAGTGTCGATCAAGAACGTTGCGTCGCGAGCGCCATTGACTCGGACGTGGACGACCGTTCGAGGTGCCGCTTGCGGCGGGTGGGTCGATCGCCGGCGTCGTGCTTGTGGACCAGATCGAAAGCCTGGATTAAGGCAGAGAGACCGCAGCGAAGGCGGCCTCGATCAAGCCCGCGTAGCGCGCTTCGACGATGCGGCGTTTGATCTTCAAGGTGGGGGAGAGTTCGCCGTCTTCCAACGTGAGGTCGCGCGGTAAGAGGATGACGCGGCGCACCTGCTCGTGCGGTGCGAGTTCAGCGGTCGCGCGGACGACTTCGGCCTCGATGCGCCCGCGGACGTCGTCGCGGGCGGCAATCCGGCCGGTCGCCGTATCTTCGGGTAGAGCGAATTCGCGCCGCACGAGATCCCACGCGGGTGCGATCAACGCCGTGGGATGCGGCCGGTTCGCGCCGACGACCACGGCTTGTCCGACGTAGGGTGAGCGTTTGATTGCGGCTTCGATCCGCGCGGGGGATATCCACTTGCCGCCGGTCGTCTTGAACAGGTCCTTTTTGCGGTCGACGATCCACAGGTACCCATCGGCGTCGAGCCGGCCGATGTCGCCCGTGCAAAACCACCCGCCGTCGACAAACGGCACGTCGGTTTCTCGGCGGTAGTAGCCGCGCATGACGTTCGGCCCGCGCACGAGAATCTCGCCGTCGTCGGCGATGCGCACCTCCACGTCGGCCAGCGGTTTACCAACGCTGCCGTAACGGATCGCCGCGGTCCGGTTGACGGACACGACCGGCGAGGTCTCCGTCAGCCCGTAGCCTTCACACACCGGTATGCCCGCGCCCGCGAAGGTCAGCGCGGTGTCGCGCGGCAGCGGCGCACTGCCGCTGACGAGGTGCCCGATGCGCTCGAGGCCGAGTGCTGCCTTGAGCTTGCGTAAGACGAGCGCGCGTGCGAGCGCAAACCGCAACGCCAAGAACGGCCCCGGCGAACGACCGTCGGCGTGAGCGCGGGCGTGTTGGCGCGCGGCGGCGAGTGCCCAGGGAACCAGCTGTGCCCGCAGACCCCCGTCGGCCCGCGCCCGTGCCAGCACCCCCGTCAGCACGCGTTCGAAGATGCGCGGCACGAAGGCGGCAACGCGCGGGCGTGCCTCGCGGATGTCGTCGAGCAGACGATCGGGCACCGACACGACGTGCGTCAAACGGAGCAACAAAAATCCGAGCGCATTGGTGTGCTCGTACACGTGCGCGAAGGGCAGGACCGAAAAAGCGACGTCGCCCGGCTGCAACTCGCCGCGCTCGGGCGCGAAGGCGGCGACGACGTTCGAGACGAGATTGCCGTGGGTCAGCATGACGCCTTTGGGTTCACCGGTCGTTCCGGACGTGTACATGAGCAGGGCAAGATCGTCGGCACCGACTGGCGGCGATGCATCGTGGGGCGCGCGCCGCGCGCCTGCGCCACGTGCTGCACTGCCTGCTTCAAAGCGTTGCAGCGAGTCGTCGCCCTCGCCGTCGAAGGTGATGGCGCGGATGCTCGTTCCACATAGCGCGTGGAGTTTTTCGGCCTGTGCGGGCGTCTCGACGAACATCAGGCGGATGCCGGCCTCGCCGACGATGAAGGCAACCTGATCGTCGGCGAGCGTCGCATACATCGGCACGCTGACGGCACCCGCGAACAAGATGCCGTAGTCGCACACTAACCAGTCGACCCGGTTCTGCGCAAAGATTCCGACGCGGTCGCCGCGCGCGATTCCGGCATTGCGCAGCGCGCTCGCGACGGCATCGACGCGTTCGCGGACGCATTGCGCTGCGAGCGATTCCCACGCACGGCCGGGAAGGCGCTCTTCGAGCACGCCCTCGCGCGGCGTTGCGAGCGCGTCTGAGATGAGGTCGATGAGCGTCGCCGGCCGGTTCACGTCGTACGCGTGAACGCTACGCACCGAGACAGGATACTTCCTCGAATGGCGAAGGAGGCCGCATGCTTCTCCGGCCGATCACTGCGGCGGCCTTTAGCGCATGGTGCGCGCTTGCGCTTTCGGGAACCGTGCGCGCCGACCAGGCGACGGCGCTGTCGGCGGCACTCGTCGCCCCGGCCAACGCCGCGCTGCGACCGCGCGATCCGAGCGTCGCGCAAGCGGCCCCGGTCGGTGCCGAACAAGCCCCGCTCGCGACGCCCGGCTTACCACGCGGCCTCTCGTACACGCTCGACCTCTCGAGCGCGTACCCACTCAACGCTACCGGTAAGTCCAACGTCCGGCTTCCCGGCGGCCTCGATGCGGTGTTGGGTTACGGCTTTGGCCGGCACTTCCGGATCCAAGCCGGCTACTACCAGTTTCAGGAGTATCCGACCGGGTTCGACGGCGGCTCCGTTCCGCTGTACCTGCAGGGCTTGAGCGCTCCGATCGGCGTCGCGAATCTGGGCGCCGCACAACAAGACGTCACGATCAAGAATGAGATTTTCGTCGCCAATTTTCAAACGCTCGTGCAGCTGGGCCGGGTGCCGATCGTCATCACGCCCAGTTACGTCGCGCGCCGCGGCCAAATCGGCGGCCACAGCGACGAAACGCTCGTCGAGATCGGCGATTTTCCGCAGACGGTTCGGTTGCGAACCTTCGAGCAGCAGCTCATCGCCTTCACCTTGCCGTTCCTATCGACCCCCAGATTCTTCGGGACCTATACGATTGCGCCGCAGTGGCTGGTCAACACGAACGGGGCGAACCGCGACAATCACGCGCAACTCTTTCAACTTGCCTACCTCGAATATCGGGCGACGAAGAGTACGACGCTCTTCGTGCAGCCCTCCATCTTGCAGAACTATACGCCCGCGGACGCATACTCCAACCACATCCCGACGTTGATCTACGGCTTTAGCCAGCGGACGAGCAAATACACGTTCATTCAGTTTCTCGGCTCGACCGGCGCGGCGACCAACCCGATCGACCGCGAGCGCATCGGAATCGTCGACGTGACGTGCCAGCGGCTGCCGTGTAACGCGCCCGGTACGCTCGCGCCGCGCATCGGCGGATTGCACGCCTCGCAGGTGCAGTTGCAGTTCGGCGTCGGCACGCCTTCGGTGGTTCCACTATGATGCATCACACCGCACGCCTGTGCGCGGGCGCTGCGCTGGCCGGACTGCTCGCCGGTTGCGGCGGCGGGAACGGTTCGTCGCTGTTGACCCCGCAGCCGCCGTCACATATTACCGGTCAGCAGGCGCCGTCCGGAATTACCGCGCGCATCGTGGGCGTCGGCGACAGCCTGACGGCCGGCGTGCAATCGAACGGATTGCTCGGCGCGACGATCAGCCCCAACCCGCTGGGCGCGGGGTCGCCGTTCCCGTTCATCCCGAACACGCAGGGGAACGGCTACTACGCGCTGCTCTGGTCGCAGGCCAACGGCGGTGCCAACCCGCTCAACCCGGCAATCTCACCGTTGCCGCTCATTGCGCCGCCGGGACTAGGGCAGATCCTCGTTCCCTCATCGAGCGGCGGACTCACGAGCATCCTTCCGAGCGCGTGCAGCGGTCCCAACGTCGCCGCGCAATCGCTGTCAACGGCCCTGTCGGTGCGCATCAATCCGAGCGCCGTGCCGCTCGACGTCGCGATTCCCGGTCAGACGATGCACGAAGCGCTCGCGCAAATCGGGCCGACGGGACCGTGCAACGCAAGCACGTTGCCCGCGCCGTTCAACGCTCTAGCGTCGCTGCTCGCGAGCGAGAATACGGACTTCTATCCGATTCTCGGCAATTTCGGTCCCGGCACCCAAGTCGACGCCGCCGTCAAGTTGCGTCCGACGCTCGCGGTCGTGTGGCTGGGTTCCAACGACCTGCTGAAGTATGCGTTCTCCAACGGCGCGCTCGCCGCGACCGCTCCGGCGTCGCTCGAGGCCGATCTCGAACGGATCGTTCGGCGTCTGCAAGGAGCGGGCGCGCGCGTGGCGGTCGCCAACCTGGTGGATGTCACCAACGCGGCGGTGTTCACGCACGTCACGGCGCTTCCGCAAGCACTGGTCGCAAACGGCGTGCCCGCCGCCCTCGCACCGACCATCGCCGCCGGCATCCAGGCGTTCTTGCAATCGCAATTCGGACTCGGGCCGCAGGCGCTGCTCACGTTGACCGGCGCGCAGAAGGTGCTCGGTGCGGTCAAGGTTTCGCTGACGCGGGGCGTGCCGTTGGCGGCGGCGCTCGCCGGCGCCGGACTATCGCCGTCGGGCGATTTCGTCACCGATGCGGTCGCAACGCAAACGGCGTCGCTCAATGCCGCGTACAACGTGCAGATCGCCGCCGCCGTCGGTCGAACGGGCGCGGCACTCGCCGACGTGCATGCCCTGTTTGCGCAGATCGAAGCCAACGGTGGCTACTATCCGTTGCCGTCGAATCCGAAGTGCTGCTCGCTCGCCTACGGCGGCGGATTCTTTAGCTTAGACGGCCTGCACCCCTCCGATACCGGCTATGCGGTCCTGGCCAACGTCTTCATCGCCGCCATCGACCGGTCGTTCGGCGCGAGCATCCCACCCCTGAGCGCAGCGCAAATCGCGACGATCAACGCGCACGATCCGTACTCACCGTAGTCACCCGCATCGTGCCGTTTCGCCCCGGTGATCCGTCGCTCGGCGCCGCCTATTTCGAGCGGCTCTATGCCGCGGATTCAGATCCCTGGAATTTTGCTTCAAGCCCCTACGAATCGGAAAAATACGGCCGTACGATCGAGGCGCTCGGCGAGCGGCGCTTTGCCCGCGCCTTGGAAGTCGGATGCTCGATCGGCGTGCTATCGGAGCGTTTGGCGGAACGCTGCGACCGGCTGCTGTCCATCGATATCAACCCGCGCGCCCTCGCTGCGGCCAAGCAGCGCTGCGCGGCGCTAACGAACGTAACCTTCGCGGAAATGAACGTACCGCATGACTTTCCCACGGAACGCTTCGACCTCATCGTCGTCTCCGAAGTCGCGTATTACTGGTCTGACGACGATCTCGCGCTGGCAATCGATGCGATAGCGGGTGCGTCGGCCGGCGGAACCGTCGAACTCGTCCACTTTCTGCCCAAGGTGCAAGACTATGCACGGGACGGCGACGCCGTGCACCACGCGTTCCTGCGCGATCGTCGTTTCGTTCGAACGTCCGGGATGCGTGCCGACCGCTATCGCATCGACGTTCTAACGTGTCGCGCCGAGCCTGACTTCCGCCACGGGCACCATTCGGAGCAACCGAATCGTACCCGGATTCAGCGCAACTGACTGCAACCGGCAGTGGGGTGACGCATCGCCGCTTGACCGTCGCGATCCCGGCGCGCGATGAAGCCGCTTACGTCGTGCGGGCGCTCGAGGCGCTCGCGCGGCAAGTCGGTTTCGACGGCAGGCCGCTTGGGGGCGGCCTCTTTGATGTCGTCGTGTTCGCCAACAATTGCCGCGACGACACCGCGAATGCCGTCCGGCGGTTCGCTTCCCATTCGCCGCAGATGGCGACGTACGTCATCGAAAGCGACTTGCCGCCTCATGCTGCCCACGTCGGCATGGCGCGACGCGCCGTCCTCGACTGGTCTGCGCGGCGTTTTTCGGACGAGGGAAGAAACGACGGCATCCTCGCCTCGACCGATGCCGATACGGTCGTCGCGCCGGATTGGGTCGCCTGGACGTTGCGTGAGATGGTGGGCGTTGACGCCGTGGCCGGCTTCGTGGACATCGACGTGTTCGAACGGCAGCGCCTGATGGCGCCGGTGCGGCTGCTGTACGCGCGCGAACGCGCCTACCGGCGTGCGCTTGCAGAGTTGGAAGCGGTGCTCGATCCGCAACCCGAAGATCCGCTGCCTCGCCATGCGTCCTTCGTCGGCGCGAGTTTCGCGGTGACGACGCGGGCCTACCTGGCGGGCGGCGGATTACCGCCCCTTGCGGCGCTCGAGGACCTGGCGTTTTGCGCCGCGCTGCGCCGCATCGATGCACGCGTGCGTCACAGCATGCACGTTCGTGCCACGACGTCGGCGCGCCGGCAAACGCACGTCCACGACGGATTCGGAGCGTTCATCGCAACGCTGCACGAACGTGCCGATCACCTGCAGAGCGTTACGGTCGTGCACGCCGAGCGCTCCATTGGACAAATCACCGCCCGCGCAGCCCTGCGACGCCTTTGGCGCGGCGCGCGAGATGCCGGCGACATAGCCTCTGTCAGCGCGATCCTCGGCGCTCCTGCGCAGGCCTGGCAGCCGCTGCTCGCACGGAACGTTCCGTTCGGCCGCGTGTACGAGCGGATCATCGATCGCGTGGCCGGCCGGCGCGCCGTTTACCCGTCGCAGTCCGTCGAAGAGGCGACCATCGCCTTATGCAACGCCTGCGCTTCGGCGAAAGCCGCAATGCCGATGCGCACGACGGCGGCATCCGGGGCCGGCTGACGCAGATACATCTCGAGGTCGCGCACCAGCGGACCAAATGGCTGCGGCTCGATGAGGCCGCTTGCGCCCACGCTGCGCAGGACGCGCGCGATCGTATCGACGGCAATGGTTTCAACCGACGTGCGGGCCATGTCGACGACGTCGATCACGCGTGCAGCGCCCGCGGCGGTCTCGGCGGTGTCGAAGTCGCTCCAGGCAGCGGCCGCCGCGCGCAGCCAATGCACGGCGCAATGCAGGCCCATCCGCATCTCGGCCAGTCGAGCGCGTTGAAACGTATCGCCGTCGCGTCCGCGCGCCCGTAGATACGCCGCCGTTTCGACGAAAAGCCGCTCGACGGCACCGCTCTGAGCGGCGGCAAAGCGCCAAGCGCCGCCCCAAAACCACGGCTGCCGGTCGTAGGCACCCGGTGCACCGATCAAATCGTCGGCGCGCAACTCGACACCGTCGAAGGCGATGCGAAAGCTGTCGGAACGCTGCATGCCGTGCGGCCGCCAACCCGAGCGGTCGACCGCCGTTGCGACTCGTTCTATGGGGATCAGGCACAGTTGCGTGGTGCCGTCGGCGCGCAACGCCGTCACGACGGGTCGTGTGATCGTGCCCGCGCCCGATGCCCACGTCTTCGCGCCATCGAGCGTAATGCCGTCGCCTCGTATGCTGATGCGGAGGGGGTCGTCGGCCTCTTGCGTATTCCACACGCCGAAGACGCGTCCGGCGCCGATATCGGCGAGCGAGCGCGCGCGTTGCTCGGCCGTGCCATGGCGCGCCACCAACTGCGCCCCGTTGAGGTGGCCTTCGTACAGTCGCGCCAGGCTCAAATCGCGCGCACCGACCACCCGCAAGGCGACCAGTTCGGCGGCTCGGCCGGCGAGCGGCACGCCACGTGCATCGCTGCACGCGAGCGTGAAGAGCGACTCCTCGAGCCCGAGCGCGTTATCGGCGGCGGCTTGGCGACGACCGTCCGGGGGCGACGAGAGGAGTTCGCGCATAGCGCAGAGGTACCGTGTACCGGCATGAGTACCTATCGAGCGCCCCTCCGCGACATGCACTTCGTCTTACGGGAACTCGCCGACGTCGCGGCTGTCGCGCAACTCCCCGGCTACGATGAGACGCTCGACGTTCTCGATCCGATCCTCGCGCAGGCCGGCGCCTTCGCGAGCGAGGTCCTCGATCCGCTCAACCAGAGCGGCGACCGTGAAGGCTGTACTTGGCACGACGGTGACGTGACCATGCCGCATGGCTTCAAGGCGGCGTACCAGCAGTTTGCACAAGCGGGCTGGATCGGATTGCCGGTGGGCGCCGCTCACGGCGGCCAAGGGCTGCCGCAAATTCTCCTCGGACCGACGCTCGAAATGTGGAACGCGGCCAACGTCGGCTTCGCCAACGGCCCGCTCCTCAATCAAGGCGCGATCGAAGCGATCGAACTGGCGGGTTCGCCGGAGCAAAAAGAGCGCTACATCCCCAAGCTCGTCAGCGGCGAGTGGAGCGGGACGATGTGCCTGACCGAACCGCAAGCCGGTTCGGATCTGGCCGCCGTACGGACGTCCGCCGTTCCTGAAAACGGACACTATCGCATCCGCGGTCAGAAGATATTCATCACCTTCGGCGAGCACGACATGACGGCCAACATCGTGCACCTCGTGTTGGCGCGCCTGCCGGACGCGCCTGAAGGGACGAAAGGCATTTCGCTGTTCATCGTGCCGAAGTTTTTGAGCGGCGCCGACGGCAAGCTCGGCGAACGCAACGACGTCCGGTGCGCGGGGATCGAGCACAAACTGGGCATCAACGCGAATCCGACGTGTACGCTCGTCTACGGCGAGCGCGGCGCGGGCGCGGTGGGCTATCTCGTCGGCGAAGCGCACCGTGGTCTCGAGTACATGTTCGTGATGATGAATGCCGCGCGGTTCTCGGTCGGCGTGCAGGCGCTGGGCATCGCGGACCGAGCGTATCAAAGCGCGCTCGAGTTCGCCAAGGAGCGCGTGCAGTTTCGTGACGTCGCGGCCCGGTCGCCCGCGCCCGTTCCGATCGTCGAGCATCCCGACGTGCGGCGCATGCTCATGTCGATGAAGGCGCAGATCGAAGCGATGCGCGCGCTGTCGTACGTGGTGGCGGCATCACTCGATCTCTCGCAGAAGCATCCCGATGAGGCGGTGCGCAAGGAGCATCGCGCCTTCGTCGACCTGCTGATTCCCGTCGTCAAAGGCTGGTGCACGGAGACGGCGCAAGACGTGTGCTCGACGGCGCTGCAAGTCTTCGGCGGCATGGGCTACATCGAAGAAACCGGCATCGCACAACAGTACCGCGACGTCCGCATCACGACGATCTACGAGGGAACGACGGGCATTCAGGCCCTCGATCTCGTCGGCCGTAAGCTCGTGCGCGATATGGGCGCGAGCGCAACGAAAGTGTTCAAACGGATCGGTGCGTTTGCCAAGGAGTGCGCGGCCTGCGCCGATCCGCGGGTCGCGGCTCTGGGCGCCCCGCTCGGGGAGGCGACCAAAGCGCTCGGCGAGGCCGCACAAGCGATCGGCATGAACGCGATGGGCGATCTGCGCACGGCGTTTGCCTGCAGCGTCCCGTTCCTGCGGTTCTTCGGCATCGTTGCCGGCGGCTGGCAGCTCTTTCGCAGTGCCAAGATCGCGAGCGAGAAGTTGGGCGCCGGCGAAGCAGACGACTTCTATACGGCGAAGATCGCGACGGCGACGTTCTATGCCGATCACATCCTGACGCAAGCGGAGTGGCTGCGGCGCGAGATCGTGTCGGGTTCGAACGACGTGATGGCGCTCGTTCCGCAGCACTTTGACCTCGACCGCAAGGTCGCCGTCGGAGCCTGACGCGTGAGTAGTTTGATCGATACGCTGCCCGAACCGCTGGGAGCGGTGCGCGTCGCGTCGGCGCAGCCCGGCGTCCGCATCATCACGATCGACAACCCGCCGGTCAACGCGCTGTCGTTTGCGCTCTCCGCAGAACTGCTGGCGGCGGTCGAAGCGGCCGAAGGCGACGCGAGCGTGCGCGCCGCCATCTTCACCGGTGCAAACGGCATCTTTTCCGGCGGCGCCGACGTCAACGACTTCGCAACCGAACCGAGCGACGGAACGGTCACGATTCGCGACGTCGTCGCCCGCGTCGGGCGCGGAACCAAGACGTACGTTGCCGCGATCGACGGCAATGCGCTCGGCGGCGGTTTGGAACTTGCTCTTGCGTGCGATTACCGCATCGCGACGGCACGTGCGAAGCTCGGCTTGCCGGAAATCAAACTCGGACTGATTCCCGGGGCGGCGGGAACGCAGCGGCTGCCGCGGCTCATCGGCGCGCAAGACGCGTTGCAGCTGATGCTCACGGGCGAAAGCATCAAAGCCGACGATGCGCAGAAGAAGGGCATCGTTGACGAAGTCGTCGCGGACGACGTGTCGGGCGCGGCGCTGACGCTCGTGGAACGCGTGCTTGCATCGGAACCCAAACGTCGCATCGCCGAGCGGACCGCTCGGTTGGGAATCGCGAACCTGGGATTGCTGGCGACGCCGTTCGTCGTGGCGCAAGCGCACACGATGGTTCCCTCTGAAGAGAACGGCGGGTTCGCGGCGCACAAACTGATCGATGCCGTGCAGGCGGCCATCGAGTTACCGTTCGCGCGCGGGATCGCGCGCGAGGCGCGGCTGTTCGACGAACTCGTCCGCTCGGCACCGTCCGAGGCGCTGCGCCACGTCTTTTTCGCGGAACGCGAGCTGACGAAGATCCCCGATCTGCCGCCGGCCCAAGCGCGTGAGATTCGAACGGCGGCCGTGATCGGAGCCGGCACGATGGGAACCGGCATCGCCATCACTTTCGCGCAAGCCGGCCTTCCCGTCGTGGTCATCGAGCCAAGCGACAGCGCGGTCGAAAAAGCGCGCGCGACGATTTTCGGTATGTTCAAGCACCACGTCGATAAAGGGCGACTTACGCAACAAGAGGCGTGGAAACGCGCCAACGCGATCACGTTCGAGGAAGACTTCGCAGCGCTTGGAGACGCCGATGTAATCGTAGAAGCCGTCTTCGAAGCGATGGACGTCAAGAAGGACGTCTTCGCCAAGCTCGATGGCGCAGCCAAGCCCGGCGCGGTCTTGGCCTCGAATACCTCGACCCTCGACATCGACGAAATTGCCGCGACGACCGCACGTCCCGAGCAAGTGCTCGGCTTGCACTTCTTTGCGCCCGCCAACATCATGAAGCTGCTCGAGATCGTGCGCGGCAAAGCGACGTCGCCGCAGACGCTCGTGACCGGCATGAAGTTGGCCAAGACGCTGCGTAAGATCGGCGTGGTCAGCGCCAATGCGTTCGGCTTCATCGGCAACCGGATGCTCTTCGCATACGAGCGGCAGGCGATCGAACTTGCCGAAGAGGGCGTTGCGCCGGCCCGCGTCGACGCGGTCATGAAAGAACGCTTTGGTTTCGCAATGGGGCCGTTTGCCGTTGCCGATCTCTCCGGACTCGACGTGTACCGGCACATCGAACGCGCCGCCGGCGAACAGCTCGGCCGCACCCCGATCGTCGAGCGGCTGGTCTCACAAGGACGACTGGGGCAGAAGAGCGGGGCCGGCTTCTTTCGTTACGACAAAGCCATCGGCAAGGGCCGCGAACCGATTCCGGATCCCGAGGTCGCCGCGTTGATCGGGCAACTCGCGAGCGAAGCGAAGACCGTGCCGAGCGCCGATATCAGCGACGACGAGATCATCGCCCGATTGACCCGCGTGCTGACCGAGACGGGCGCCGACCTCCTGCGTACGGGCGTCGCCCTGCGAGCGGGGGACGTCGACCTCGTGTGGATTTACGGCTACGGGTTTCCGCCGCATCGCGGCGGTCCGATGTGGTATGCCGAGCATGCCTGAAGCCGCGATCGTCTCGGCCGCCCGGACGCCGATTGGGCGCGCCTTCCGCGGTGCGTTCAATCAGACCCACGGCGCGACGCTGGCCGGCCACGTCATCGCGGCGGCCGTCGAACGTGCCGGCATCGAAAGCGCTGAAGTCGAGGACGTCATCCTGGGATGCGGGCTGCCCGAAGGCGCGACCGGCCACAACATCGGCCGCGTCGCCGGGCAACGCGCCGGCCTACCGCTGCGCACGGCGGGAACGACGATCAACCGCTATTGCGCGTCCGGCTTGCAGTCGATCTCCTCGGCGGCGCAGCGCGTGATCGTCGACGGCGCCAAAGTCGTCGTGGCGGGCGGCGTCGAGTCGATTTCACTGGTGCAGAACGACCTCAACGTCAAAGACTTCGCCGAAGAGTGGATGCTGCGCCACGAGCCCGCCATGTACACGCCGATGCTGCAAACGGCCGACTTCGTCGCGAAGAAGTACGAAGTTTCACGGGAGCGGCAAGACGAGTACGCGTTGCAGTCGCAGCAACGCACCGCGCAAGCGCAAGAGCGTGGTGCCTTCGAGGCCGAACTGGCGCCGCTTGGGACCTGGAAGTACGTCGAAGACAAAGCGACCGGCACGTTCCGCGAAGAGCGCGTGACGCTCGAACGCGACGAGGGCAACCGTCCCGATACGACGCTTGCGGGCTTGGCCGCGCTGCGCGGCGTGCTCGACCCGGCTTCGTCGATTACGGCCGGCAACTCGTCGCAACTCAGCGACGGCGCGGCGGCCGTCGTCGTCATGGACGCGGCCGAAGCGGCGAAGCACAACATCACGCCGCTGGGCTTCTACCGCGGCATGGTGGTCGTCGGTTGCGATCCCGGCGAGATGGGGATCGGTCCGGTGTTCGCCGTTCCGGCCTTGCTGCGACGTCATGGACTCGGCATCGGCGACGTCGACCTGTGGGAACTCAACGAAGCCTTTGCGGTGCAGACCGTCTACTGCCGCGACGTGCTGGGCATTCCGAACGAGCGGCTCAACGTCGACGGCGGGGCGATCTCGATCGGCCATCCCTACGGCGTGAGCGGAACGCGCATGACCATGCACGCGCTGATCGAAGGCAAACGCCGCTACGCCAAATACGTTGTCGTGACGATGTGCGTGGGCGGCGGGATGGGTGCCGCAGGCCTCTTCGAAGTGGCGTAGGAGGCTTTTGTTGAGCCTCCTACGCCTGTCGCACGTTACCGATTGGGATGCGTGGAGTCGTATTGCAGAGCGGCGTCGAGTTCGCCGCGCGCTTGTTGCAGCAGGTTGATGGCCGACACGCGGTGCCCGCCGTAGTCGCGTTGATCGCGCTGCAAACTGTCGATCACGCGCTCGAGACGGCGCCGTACACGGGCGAGGCTCTGGGCGCTGCCGCGCTCGCCCCGCAGGTGCTGGCCCGATGCGCGCGGGTAGGCGGGCTGGTTGATGGGATAGGTTTGCGCATCTGCGATGAGGCTGCCGCCGGCGATGGTGCCGGCCAGTGCTCCGCAAAGCGCGAGTGCACGAATGTTCACGTTGAATGATCCTTTCGATGATGGCGCTGGGTGTGTTACTGCACTCAAGCCTATCCCAGGAGCGCGCGGAAGGCAAAGGTTTGCGCGCACTCCTCATGCGTTCATAATCGGGTTCTCAATCGTTTTTAACGTCCCGCCGCTCAACGCAGGAACGGTTCGATCTCTTCCCCGGAGTGAGCCGGCTCGACGCGGCCGCCGATCGTCCGCCCGAGAAACGCTTCCGCTGCGGCGAAGAAGCGCTTGTTGTTGGCGGGATCGGCGAAGCCGTGGCCCTCGTCTTCGAACAGAACGTACGTCACGGGGACCTTGTTGGCGCGCATCGCTGCGACGATCTGCTCGCTCTCCTGCTGCTTGACGCGCGGATCGTTTGCGCCTTGGGCGATCAGCAGCGGCACGCGAATGTCGGCAGCGCGAAACAGCGGTGACTGTGCCTGCAAGAACGCCTCGTCTTCACCCATGCGCTGCGTAAAGGTGGCCCGCAGCGGCTCCCAGTACGGCGGAATCGAGCCGAGCAACGTCGCCAGGTTCGAGGGCCCGACGATATCGATGCCGCACGCAAAAGCGTGCGGCGTGAACGTCAGTGCGGCCAGCACCGCGTAACCGCCGTAACTGCCGCCGATGATGGCAAACCGCTCCGCATCCGCGTAACCCGCAGCGACCGCCCAATCGCGGGCGTCGAGCAGATCGGTGCGCATCGCCCCGGCCCATTCACGATTGCCGGCATTGAGGAACGCCTTGCCGTAGCCCGTCGAGCCGCGGAAGTTGATTTGCACGACGGCATAGCCGCGATTGGCGAGCCACTGGACGAGCGGATCGTAGCCCCAGCGGTCGCGATGCCACGGGCCGCCGTGCACCAGCAGCGCCGTCGGCAAGTACTTTGGTTCCAGTCCGACCGGCAAGGTGAGATATCCATGCAGTTCCAAACCGTCACGCGCCGGCACGACGATCGGCTGCATCGGCGCAAGCGCGTGATCGAGCAGCGCGGGACGACTGTAGAAGAGCAGCGTGGCGTTCTTGCGGGCCCGCTCGTAGACGTAGTACGGCGTCGGACCGGTGTCGTTGGAATAATGGACGACGAGTGAGGTGCCGTCAGCGCTCGCGCCGTCGATCGCTAGGTCGCCGGCGTGCACGGCGGCGAGCGCGTCGAAGTCGTCTCGGTATGCCGGGTCGAGCACGGTCCAAGCAATGCGATCCCGCGCTACTGCGGCGGCGACGAGCCGCCTCGTCGCAGGATCGACGTAGACGTTGGCGATGTCGTAGGTTGGATCGGCGACGATGGCGCTGCTGTTCCCCGTCGCCAGATCGTATGCGAGCAGACGCGCTGCGTTTGCATCCTTCGAGGTGATGACGTACAGGGAACGGTTATCGGGCGAAAAGGCGACGGGACTACTGAAGCCTTCTTCAAACGCGAACTCATCGAGCGTGCGCCAGGGCGAACGTGCATCGTCGCGGACGCGGATCCGCGACGAGCCATCGGCGTTCTGTACGAGCGCGGCCCGTACGTTGAACGCATTGTCCCCGAGCCAGCCGCTGACGTCCCCGGGGTTCTCGGTATCGGCCGCCGCCGTGCCCCCGTCGAGATCGAGCCGGTAGACGTCGAAAAGGCGTTCGTCGCGCTGGTTCGAGGTGATCAGGACGTCGCTCGGAAAGCGTGGATCGATATCGAGAATCTCGACCTTCACCCGCTCGCCGGGGGTCAGCTCGCGCGCCGTACCTCCGCTGCGGTCTACTTGGAAGAGATGGTAATTCTCGTCGCCCGCACGATCTTGCAGATACAGAACGTGCCGGCTGTCGCCCTGCCAGAAGATGCGATGAATCGGGCGCGCGGAATCCTGAGCGACCAGGCGTGCATCCCGCGCGCCGACCGCGCGAACCCAGACCGCGAGCAGTCCGTCTTTGGGTGCAAGGTACGCCAGCATCGTGGCGTCGGGTGAGAGCTGCGGACCGACGTTCTCCGGGTTTCCGAAGAGAAGATCGCGCGCGATGAGCGCCGGTAAGCTCACGGCGCAGCGTTGAGCAGCGGAGCGATGAAGCGCGGTTCGACGCTGCCCATCTTCAAGAGCGCCGCGTTGAATCGCGCGACGTCGAAGGCGCCTCCCCGTTTGGAGCGCTCGGCCGCTTCGGCCCGGCGGATCGCGTCTAAGCCGACGAAGTACGACGTCAGCTGATCGTGGGAGAGCTGCAGGCGATGCCACTTCGTCAGTGCTTCGGAGCGCTCTTGGTACGCTTGGCGCTCGAGCAGATCGTCGCAGCGGCCTTCGCTCAAATCACCGGTATGGAAGGCGGCGTCGATGATCGTATTGGCTTCTTCGCGCAGCCGCCACTTGAGTTGAAACAGCCGCAGGGCCGGATCGTTTCCGCCATACCCGGCATCGAGCATCATCCCTTCGCCGTACACGGCCCACCCCTCGGCGAACGAGCCGCTCGGCAACACGCGGCGCACGATGGACGGCACCGTATCATTGTAGCGAAACTGCACGTAATGGCCGGGGACGGCCTCGTGAATGGAGAGCATCTTCAATTCGTAGTCGTTGAAGTCGCGCAGGTACGATGCGACGCGCGCGGCGCTCCACGTCGCGGGTATTTTATCGATGTAATAATACGACTCGGCGAGCGGCGTGTACGGTCCGGCCGGATCGAGCGATGCGCCGGCGAGGCCAGCCATGAAGTCGGGCGTCGGCACGACGGCCAACGTGGCCGGAACCGGCAAGACGACGACCGGAGTGGCCTCCAGAAACCGTTCCGACGCTTCAACATCAGCTTTGGCAGTCGCGAAAATCGTCGTTCGGGTGGGGTGATGTGCGGCCAGCCGGTCGAGGACGCGGCGTACGACGACGTCGACCGCATCGGGCCGCGTCTCATCGGCCGTACGGTTGGGGAAGAAGCGGCGGTCGAAAGGAAGCGCGAGCTGCAGCATCTCGGCGCGATTGCGCGCGAAGTCGGCCTGGGCATCGGCGACCAGTTGTGCGCGCGTTTGCGCGGTGCCGTCGGCCAGCACGAGTTCGCGATCGAATACGGCCGCGCCGACGCGCGGATTGCGATCCGAACGCGGCAACACGCGCTGGCGTAAGAACGCCGAGAAGGCGCGCACGCCGGCAAGCGCCGCCGGCAGCGCGTTGCCGATCGCCCGCTGCGTGCGTGGCGACGCACGGGCTGCCTCATGGGGAAGGGCTGTATACAGCGCGACGTTGCCGGCGTTTTCATCGAGCGCTTGCAAGGTGGCGACCCGCGTCGGACGGCCGAGCATCGCCTCCGCAGCACGGATGACCGCCGGGATGCGGCGCAGCCGCGGGGCAGCGTGCCGCAGCCGTTCGTCGGCCGGCGCATAATGCCGGCCGACCAGGGCATAGATGGCCTGGCCGATGACGCCGGTGTAATAGGTGGGATCGGTATGCACGGGCTTGACCGTCGCATCTTCGAAGAGTTCGAGGTCGACGGTGTCGCGCAGCGCTACGGCATCGGCGTGGTCGCTCGCGGACAAGCCGGAGTCGGCGCGAACGATGCGATTCCGCCACGCGCGCAGCCATGCGATGCGCTCGGCGTGACCGGTGGGCGAGAGATCCGCGAGCGCGTCATCGTACGTGTGAATCCCCACTTGATCGGCGAACAGCGGATCCCGTTGCTCCGCTTCGCGCACGAAGCGCGCGGCGAGCTCAGGCCACCCTGACGCACCCGAAGCCGCGCTTGCGTGACGCGTCGGCGCGACGCCGGCAAACGAAACGGCCACCGCCAGTGTAACGATCGTGCGCTGCATACGCGGCGTTTCGCGCGCGTGCGGCGATGTCCGTTTTGCGTTTGCGAGCCCCATGACGCGGGACCGGGCTTAACGTCCTAACGGGGGCCTGCCTCAAACATCCGCCGCGGGATGTCGCGCGTTGTCGAAGCGCGAGATCAAGCGTCTTCGCCCAGTCGTTTCATCTGAAACGGGTGTCGATAAAGGATATGGATGATAAACTTCAGATTTGCGACTGTGGGAAAGATTGCAGCCGCCGGCTTGCTGCTTGCCTCACTGTACGCGCCTGCGTACGCTCAGCAGAACACCGACCCCAGGGGTCACGGCCGGCTGAACGCCTACGGCAAGACGAACAACAACGAGAGCGGCGTGCTTCTCGAAGACATTTATACGCGCACCTGGTTCTGCGACCTCAGCGTTCCGGCACAGTCGAGTTCCGGCTGCGAAGTGGGCGCCAGCTACAACCATCCGCCGGTTCCTCCCAATCAATTCGATCCGCTGTACATCACCGTGCCCCTGGGGTTCGCGGTTCCTCCGATGCAGATGCAGTGCCCGAACGGCCTGGTTTGCGTTGACCATCCCGGCACGATCGACCTCAGCCGCATCGGCCTTCCGGGGAACGTTCCCACGCCCGGACACGATCATTTCACGACGACCACGAACCAAGGTGCCCCCGAGTTCTGGGACGTCTTCGTCATCGGCGTAAAGAACCGCCAGACGTACGATGCGATCGAAGCTCATCGCAGCTTCAGCTACATCGAGCAACTGATCAAAGCCGGAAATCCGTACGTTACCAAACCGATTCCGACGAACCTGTTTCTGTACTTTGCAGTCCGCCCCGTAGGCGCTCTTTAGAGAGAGTCCCTAAAGTTCAGTGCATCTGCGTCAGAGTTTGCGCGTGATGCGGTCGCGTAATTCCGCGACGAAAGCGTCCACCGTGATCGGTGGGCGTTTTTCGTCGTGGCCGCGTTCGTTGGGCGCCACGGTGCCCGCTTCGGCTTCGGCTCTTCCCGTCACCAGGATGTACGGGACTTTTTGCGTTTTCCAGTGGCGAATCTTGTAGCCCAGTTTGTCACTCTTCTCGTCGACCTCGGCCCGGAAGCCCGCGGCGCGCAACCGGTCGCGCACCGTGGTGGCGTAGCCGAGTTGGTGTTCGGAGATGGGAGCGACGACGACTTGGACCGGCGCCAGCCACGCCGGAAAAGCGCCGCCGTAGTGCTCGATGAGGACGCCGAAGAAGCGCTCGAGTGACCCGGCGAGGGCCCGGTGAATCATGACGGGACGGTGATCCGCTCCGTCGCTGCCGCGGTACGTGAGCTCGAAGCGTTCGGGCAGCATGAAGTCGATCTGTACGGTGCCTAACTGCCACCTCCGGCCGATCGCGTCGTGCACGTTGATGTCGAGTTTGGGGCCGTAGAACGCGCCGCCGCCCGCATCGACGTCATACGGCAGACCGCGCGATTCGAGCGCTTTGCGAATCGCAACCTCCCCGACTTCGTCGCTTGCGACCCGCACGGCGTCGTCCCGCGTTCCCACAAAATACTCGACGTCCCGGAAACCGAACGCCGTAATGAGCCGAATCGCCTCATCGGCCGTCTGCTCGAACTCGGCTTGCAGCTGTTCGGGCATGCAGAAGAGGTGCGCGTCGTCCTGCGTGAACCCGCGCACCCGCGTCAGGCCGTGCAACGTTCCGCTTCGCTCAAAGCGGTAAACCGTGCCGAACTCGGCATAGCGCAACGGCAGCTCCCGGTACGAGCGCCCTTCGCTCTTGTAGATGAGGATGTGTCCGGGGCAGTTCATCGGTTTGAGGCGGAAGCGTTGTCCCTCGACCTCGAGCGGCCCGAAGATGCCGTGCGCATAGTTTTCGAGATGTCCCGAGCGTTCGTAGACCTTCTCGCTCATGATGTGCGGCGTAACAACCGGCAGATATCCGCGCGCCAAAAGTCCTTCACGAATGAAGTTCTCGATGATGCCGCGCACGATCGCCCCTTTGGGGTGCCAGAACACGAGGCCACCGCCGGCGTCCTCTTCGATCGAGAACAAGCCAAGTTCCGCGCCGAGCTTGCGATGATCGCGCTTCTGCGCTTCTTCGAGCTGCAGCAAGTACGCCTCGAGTTCGGCATGCGTGGGCCAAGCCGTCCCATAGATGCGTTGCAGCATGGGATTGCGCTCGTCGCCGCGCCAGTACGCGCCCGCGACGCTCATCAGTTTCACGGCGCCGATCGCGCCGGTCGATTTGGCATGGCCGCCGCGGCAGAGATCGGTGAACCCGCCGATCGTGTAGAGCGTGATCGGCTCCCCCTGGGGAATCGCTTCGGCAAGTTCGACTTTGAAGGGATTTTGCGCGAAGTGCCGCACCGCCGCTTCGCGCGTAACCTGCTCTCCCGTCATCTCGTAGTCGGCCGCGACGATCTCGTGCATGCGGCGTTCGAGTGCGGCCAAATCCGACGGCGTGAACGGTTCGGCCCGCTCGAAATCGTAGTAGAAGCCGTTTTCGATCGCCGGCCCGATTGTCGGCTTTGCCTCGGGATAGAGATCCTGCGCGGCGTACGCCAACACGTGAGCAGCGGTGTGCCGTAGTTCGTCGAGCGGTGGAGGCATCAATCCCGACGCTTCCCGTCGGCAATGGTCTGTACGCTGCCCTCCACGTGCGCCGGGAGGATCGGGGGGATATCGCGCTCCATGCTCGCTCTCAATAATACCATGCGATCTGCAAGACAATCCCAATGCAGGCCGCGAAGCGGTGCGCACAACGCATCCTACCGGCGGAGGTTTCCATGTACCGTTTCATTCGCGCATCACAAACCGGCGACGTCAACTGCTTGGTCAAAGGCAACTTCGCGGAATTGACGTCCTCAGACGGAGCGTCTCTCGAGTCCATGTTCAAAGAAGGCTGGACGATCGCCGGCATGAGCCCGCTCGACACCGGCTTCGTCCTGATCGCCCTTAAAAGTCCCTAAAGCCGGGGGCGCGATTTCGCCCGCGCGGTAGTCCGGGCGAAATCGCGGCTTCTGGTTAGAGACCTGGAATTGCGGCGGGGACGTCGCGGATGGGTGCTCCGTCGGCCGCTGCGCTCGAGGCTACGGCGGCGGCCGACCCGTTCAAGTCGGAGACGTCGGAGGGTGAAAATTGGCCCCCTTTGAGCTTTTGGCCGATCGCGGCGAAGGACGTGGCCAAATTGCCGAGCCCGCCATTGAGCTTTTGCAACAGCGGATCTTTGCTGTTGCGCGCGATCTTTTGGGAAACGCGCACTTCATGCACCGCGAATAACAGGGCCGCACCGCCCTTGACGATGGAGGCGATGCGATGCGGCGCTCCCTTCACAAAACTGCCTTGTTCGTACGGGCGCATGACCCAGTGGTGAAAGGCGAAATACGCGATGCCGAGATGGGCCGCGAAACGGGTCTTATCGAGAAACGCGTCCGAACGGCCGACCGTAGCCGCAAACAACATGAAGGCAAGCGCTAGCGCGAGCGAGATCTTTTTCAAGCTAATCCTCTCCTGACCAGATGCGACTCTCGTATTCAGCGTAAGACATCGACCGTGGATTGGCCGGTAGCGAACCAGATCGATGCGTTATCGCTGCCGACCGCGATACCGGCATTGTTACCGCCACCTTTGAAGAATGTGATGCGGCCGGCGGGTGAAAAGCGCGCTACGGTCTGCGTACCGGTGATCCACTCGTTGCCGTCGGGCCCGGTCACGACATCGGTCGGTGCCGGAATGTTCGTGCGCCACTGCGTGATGGCGCCGCCCGTGGTAATGCGCCCGACGATGCCCTGCGACGGTTCGGTGAAGTACAGCGAATTGTTCGGGGCAAAAGCGATGCCGTGCGGAGCGGCCGCCAGCGGACCGTATTCGGTCAGGTAGCCCGTCGTCGTGATCGTACCGATCTTGTTCGTGGACGGGTTGGTGTACCACAGCTTACCGTACGCCGACTTGATCGCGTTGATCGAATTCGGCGCGTTCGGCGTTTCCGGACTCGAATACTCGACGAGCTGGCCGTCGGGTTGGGCGCGGAAGATGAGCCCAAGCGCGCCTTCCCAGAGGTTGCCGTCGGGGCCCGTGGTGAGCGCTCCCACGGAAAGCGCCAAGCCGGCGTCGACGGTCGTGATGGGACCGCCGCTCGTGGGCAGCGCGGCAAGTACGGTTCCGGCCGCATACGTCAGGTACAGCGAGGAACCGAGCGGGGTCATCTGGTCGACGGCGGCGGGTAGCGCGTACGTGGCGAGTACGGCGCCGCGCGGCGACATCTTGACCACGCTCCGTCCCGCGGCGACGTACATGTTGCCGTCCGGCCCCGCGCTGACATATGAGGTGGGGCCGGGCATCTTGTACGAGTACAGCTTCGGATTGGACAGCACGACGCCGGCCTGCGCCGTCGACGTCCAACAGACCGCCGCGGTCATTCCCACGGTCGCGATCCAGCGGGCTCGGGTCGGAGTCAATCGGCGAGTAGCCATAGCGCTCAAAGTGTTCCCGCCGGGGACGCCAGAGCCTCTGCGGGAAGGCTATGCCGTCCGTGAATGGAGCGCACTCACCGGCGCTTCCAGCGGCATCGGCTTCAAACCGGCAACGTTTCGCGGGTGACGGATATGCGCCGGCGCCTCGCGGGCACGAAACGTCGGCACCACTTGGTGTAAAGCCGTACCGGAGACAGACGACTAGCGGAGGTAGCGGTCCAGCCACGCGAGCCAAAGCCGCGTGAGCTCTTCGGTCGCCGCGGCGTCGGCCGGGCCATGAGTCTTGGTGGGAAAGACGACGAATTTGACGGGAACGTGATTGTCTTTGAGCGCGTGGAACAGCGCGTACGACATCGTCACCGGCACGACGGGATCGCCGGTCGCGCTCCAGATGAAGGTCGGGGTCGTGATCTGCCGGGCGAACTCGAGCGGCGATTGCGAACGGTAGAACGCGAGGCCGCCCGGGTCATATGGTGAAGTCCCGAAGTAATAACGGTTCTGCACGTTGCTGGTCGACAGATCGTACTCGCCGGCTTCGTCGTTGACCGCGGCGCCGCTGACCGCGGCGCGCCAATCGTGGCGCTGCGTGATCAGCCACGACGTCAGCAACCCGCCGTAGGACCAGCCCGACACCGCGACGCGGGTCGGATCGGCGGCGGGGAGCTTCTTGACCGCGGCCAGCCCCGTGAGAATGTCGCGTGACGGCCCCGCGACCGTGTCGCGGTAGATGCCGAGCATGGTGCGGTTGCCGTCACTGTCGCTGCCACGGTAGTTCGGTTGGAAGACGATGTAGCCGTGGGAGGCGATCAACTGCGCCAGCGGCCAGTCTTCCCAGGCAAAATCGGCAACGCTCGCGAGTCCCGGCCCGCCATGGATCAACAGCACGATCGGATACCGGCGTCCGGACGTGCGATAGGGCGGATACGTGAGCACGCCGCTCGCTCTTCCCAGCGGGCCGTCCCAGGCGAAGGGTTGCATCGTGCCGAGATCGCGTTTGCCGACCCAGGCGCCGAAGTGCGTCAGGCGTTGAGGTTGCGCCGCAGACGACGCCAGGTAGTAGAGCTCGCGCGGCGTGTGCGCGTCGCCGGCCAAGAACGCGATGCTGCCATTGCGGGCGACGCTCGCGGCGATGCCGGAATCGAACGTGCTGCTGCTATACGCGTCGCAGACGATATCGCGGTCGCCGAGGCCGAGCGGCCGCCGCCGGCCGTCGATGTTCACGATCCACGCGCGCACGCGCGCGCCGTCGTCCGCACACACGAGCAGCGACTTGCCGCCGGGCAGCCACAGGGAACCCGCGACGTTGCGGTCCAGGCTCCGGGTGAGGTCGACGTCACGACCGGCGCCGACGACGTGCAGTTCATTTTCCGCCAGGTAGTTGCCGTCGCGCGGATACCAGTATGCCCAACGAGAGCCGTCGTTCGAGGGCTGCGGCGTTAATTCGAAGCGCGCGTGCGCGGTGAGCTTCACGGTTCGGCCGCTCGCAAGGTCGAGGCGCTGCAAGGTCGACTGTTCGTCCTCGCCGCCGAAGGTCGTGCGCACCTTTGTGAACAGGAGTCGCCGGCCGTCGGGCGTCCATGCGAACTGAGGGGTGAATATCCCCCCGCGATCGGTTGGGGCGATGGTCCACGAGCCCGCCGTCAGGCGTTGTGCCCGGCCGCCGCGCGCGGCAATGCGCCACAGGTGAACCGAAGGCGTCAGCGCCGTTGCCGTGTAGTCGTTGTCACCGGCTTCGAAGTAGCTGTGCGTTCGGTGCGGGGCATCGTAGGCAGCGAAGGCCAGGGCTGCGCCGTCGGGGCGCCAGGCAAAATCGACCACATCGCCGGCAGCGTGCGTCAGTTGCGCGCTCTTTCCCGACGCATCGCGCACGAAGAGTGCAAAGCGGCCGTTCGGCCTGGCGGCAGCGAGATAGGCGAGGCGCTTTCCCTCCGGCGACCAGCGCGGGTCGGCGACGTCGTGGCCGACGACGATCTTCGAAATCGCGTGCGATCCGACGTCGACAAGCAGCAGCGCACTCGTCGACGTGATGCCGCCGCGGTTGGTCGTGGTTGCGATCAAGGCGATGCGTCGCCCATCGGGCGAGATCATCGGTTGCTCGAGGCCGACGATGGTTGCGATATCCGCGGGTTGCAGCAGCCGCGCATCCGCCGGCGCGAGCGTGCTTACGCCAAGCGCCGCGCACAGTGCGCACATGAGTAGCCGTCCGATGGTACCGCCGTACACGTGCTCCACGATGAGCGCCTGACGTTGAACGCGTGCGCCTGGGAACCTTGCGCTGGCGGATTTTCGCGTTACCGGTGCAGCGCCGGTCGTTTCCAAATGAGGTAGACGGGCGCGCCGAGCAACAGGATCGCGAGCCCGATGAGCGAGTCGTTCGGAAACGCGATGTACGTATTGACGACGACCGCGACGCTGACGACGATGAAGAAGACCGTCGTCCATGGATGACCGGGAATCCGAATGCCCGCAGCGTCGGCGGCGCGAGCGGCAATCTCCGAACGGCTGGCAGCGCGAGCCCTTCGGCGGAAGACGATGACGGCGCCGGCTGCCAGACCGAGAAAGACGAAATCGATCGACGTAACGTAGTTGAGGATCTGATCGTAGCGGCCCGATAGCGCGATCACGATGGCAACGAGGCTTTGTACGACGATTGCCACCAGCGGCACGCGGGACCGGGGATGCACCCAGGCGAGCTGCTTGAAGAAGATGCGGTCCTGTGCCATCGCGTAGTAGATGCGCGGCGACGTGAGGATCTGATTGCTCAAGAAGCCGAGCGTGGAGAGGGCGATGCCGAGCGCAATGATGCGCGCACCGGTCGCGCCGAACGCAAGGCGCATGATGTCGGAAGCCGGCGTCGCCGTGTCGGCCAGTCCGTGTGGACCGAGCACGCGCAGGCCGACGAGGGTGACGCCGACGTAGAGTGCCACGACGGCGGCGATTCCCCAAACCAGCCCAAAGGGAAGCGTGCGCTTGGGATCTTTGAGTTCGCCGTCAACGAAAGCCGCGGTTTGGAAGCCGTCATACGCGTAGAGCACGGGAATCATCGCGGCTCCGAACGCGATGAGTAGTGACGGTGGCGGCGTAAAGGCGCCGCTGGAGACCGCACCGGCGGCCGTTGCCGGCGCGACGAAGGCTCCGGCTGCGATGAGCGCCACGATCACGGCGCCTTTGAGGATCATCAGCAGATTCTGCGCCGTTCCGCCTTCGCGCACGCCCAAGCAGTTGATGACCGTCAAGATCGCGATGGCGGCCACGCCCCAGAGGGCCGCGGCGCCCGCATTCGCTGCGGGTGCAACGTAGGCGCCGAAGGTGATCGCGGCGGCCGCCATGCCGCCGCTCTGGCTGATGAGCAGCGCCGTCCAGCCGTACATGAAGGCAACGACGGGATGATAGGCGTCGCGCAGGTATCCGTAGAGTCCGCCGCTCGAGGGGCGGCGCCAGGCCAGTTCGGCGAACACGAAGGCGCCGATCAAGGCGACCAGACCTCCGAAGAGCCACGCTACGAGAATCGGCGTTGCGCCGTGAGCGCGCGCGGCGACGACGGACGGCGCGCGGAAGATGCCGGCCCCAATGACACCGCCCATGACGATGAGCGTCGCATCGTAGACGCCCAGTTTGCGAGCGAGTTTCGGAGCGGTTTCGACGGTGCGCGACGGCGCCGCGCTCACCGACCGATCAGCTCGGCAAGCGGCATCCCAAGCCGCTCGAACGGCGTGGCCAGGACGATCGTCGTTTTGGTGCGCGCGACACCGGGCAGTGCTTTGAGCCGCGCCAGGAAGTCGTCGAGGTGGCTCGTGGAGCGCGTGATCACTTTGAGGATGAACGTTTCTTCGGCGGCGACGCTGTGCACTTCGAGCACTTCACACAGCGTGGCGATCGCCGCGTAGAAGGCCTCGTAGTTGACGTCGGAGGTGGTGTACGCGCTGACGAAGGCGATGAGGCCCAAGCCGAGCTTGCGTGTGTCGAGGCGCGCGGCGTACCCGGCGATGTAGCCGCGCTGCTCGAGCCGGCGTAGGCGCTCGTGCACGGCGGGCGGCTTGAGGTCGATCGCGCTGCCCAGTTCCGCGAGCGTCGAACGGGCGTGCCGTTGCAGCGCATCGAGAAGGCGCACGTCGGTGTCGTCGAGGTTCGTTTCCAAACGAAGTACCCGGCTCTTTCTGACGAGCTGACGTCGTTGCCGGGGAATTGATGCATACGCGCCGCAAGCGCCTGCCTGCCGTTATTTCGCTTTGAGCATCTCGCGAGCGGCGTTCCAGCCGGGAGCCCCCATGACGCCGCCGCCGGGATGGGCGGCCGAACCGCACAAGAAAAGGTTCTTGACCGGCGTGCGGTAGCCGGCGTAGCCCGGAACGGGCCGGAACATGAACAGTTTGTTCAGTCCCATGGAACCTTGGAAAATGTTGCCGCCGGTCAGGTTGAACGTCGCTTCGAGGTCGCGCGGCGTGAGTATCTGGCGTGCGATGACCGAACTCTTGAAGCCCGGCGCGTAGCGCTCCACGACGTCGAAGCAGCGGTCGGCGTAGGCGTTTTTTGCGGCTTCGTCCCAGGGGCCGTCGTTCAGTTCGTACGGCGAGTACTGGGTGAACATCGACATCAGATGTTTCTCGGGCGGAGCGACGGTGGGATCCACGGCGGACGGTATGGTGCATTCGACCACCGGCTCGGTCGAGAAGCGGCCGTACTTCGCCTCATCGTAGGCGCGCTCGATGTAGTCTTGCGACGGGCACAGGTGAATGGTACCGCGATGCTGAGGTCCGGCTCGCCGTCCGGGATACGCGGTGAAGTTCGGCAAGGCGGCCAGCGCGACGTTGATTTTCGTCGACGCACTGCTGTAGTCGATGCGCCGAATTTCGGCGACGAAATCGTCGGGTAGGCTGCGCGGATCCAAGAACGTCTCGAAGGTCAAGCGGCAATCGACGTTGCTCGCGATTTTACGCGCGCGAAACTCGCGGCCGTCGGCGAGCGTGACGCCGACCGCGGCGCCGTCTTTGACGTCGATGCGCGCGACTTCGGCGTCGGTGAGAATTTCGGCCCCGAGTGCAGTCGCCGCTTTGGCCAGCGCTTGCGTCAGGCCGCCCATGCCGCCGCGCACGTAGCTCCAAACGCCGCGCTTGCCGTTGGTTTCGCCCATGACGTGGTGGAAGAGAACGTAGGCGGTTCCCGGCATGGAGGGGGCGGCAAACGCGCCGATGATCGCGTCGGTCGCAAGCGTCGCCTTGAGTTCTTCCGACTCGAACCAGCGGTCGAGGATCGCGCGCGCGGAACCGGTGAGCACCTCGAGGGCCTCGCCGATCGAGGTTCCGAGTTTCTTGAACTTCAGACCGAGTTTGCCCATGCCCAGCAGATCCGCTAGCGACGGATGAAGCACGTTCGGCGGTGTTTGGATCAGGGTCGGCTCGAGAACCGACGCGACCCGTTCGAGCATCGCCTCGTAGTCGCCATATGCCGCAGCATCGCGCTCGCTGAATTTGCCGATCTCGTCGCGGTCCGCCGGTCCGCCGGTGCCCAGCAACAGATAGCGCCCGTCGTCGAATGGTGAGAAGGACGCCGGGTTGCGTTCGAGCACCTCGAAGCCGTAGTCACGGAGGCGCAGATCGCGAATGATCTCGGGCCGGAAGAGGCTATTCACGTAGGCCGCCGTCGACACTTTGCAGCCCGGAAAAATGTTTTCTTCGGTCACGCAGGCGCCGCCGACGATGTAGCGCCGTTCGAGGACGAGCACGTTCCAGTTCGCGCGGGCCAAATACGCCGCCGTTACCAGGCCGTTGTGGCCACCCCCGATCACGATCGCGTCGTAGACCGTACTCACGGGGAGAGGGCCTTTTTTCGCGAATCATATTCGCCAACCCGCTCAAAGAGCCGCTTGTTTTTCACGGGAGGCGCAGTTCTTTCGAATCGTTCATCAATCCTGGCGCGAGCTTTTTTCGGCGGGCGCGCGGGTGAGGAAGAGGGAGAGCGCAATCAGCGCAATTCCAATCGCCAAATACAGTAGATCGCGGGCATCGGCAATCGGCGCTTCGAGGGCAAATTCGAAATAGCGCACGATCAAGATCAAGAACACGACTTTGGCCAAGCGTTCTTTGAGATCGTCGATGCTTCCGATCAGCAGCAAGCGAGAAGTCGCCGACGAGCGTTCCGCGGCCTCGATCTTGCTGATGAACAGTTCGTAGAGCCCGAGCGCAAAGATGATCATGATCGTCGCAAACAGATAGCCGTCGACGATTTCCGCGACCCGCGCAACGGTGGCTAAGTGGAGATGTTGTCGCGCTGCCGCCGTTAAGCCGGGATCGACATAGTGACGCGCCTCGGCGACCAGAAAGACCGCGTCGGCCGTGGCGATGTAAAACATCACGAGCGCGACGACGAGGCTCATCACGACGGCGACGATGACGATGAGCCGGCTATTCCAGAGGGCGCGCTCGAAAAAACGCTCCCCTTGCTTCATGCCGGGCAAAGGCGGTTCGTAGGCGGCGGTCGATGGAACGTCAGGCGGTAACTTCCGCGTGCAGCTCGTCGAGATCTTCGAGGCTGTTGAGCGTGACGGCATCCTTGACGGAACCCGACTTCACGCCCGACGCGGTCCGCATCGTCGCCGCCAGTCCGTCGGCGTGGTTGTAGCCGGTGATCGCGGCGTTGTGTTTGTCGATCGTTGCCCTCGGTATGGAACCGCCGTTTTGGTCGACGACGTACTGCTCAAATTCCATATACGTCGGTTTGCGTTCTTTGATGAAGGCGATGACGCGCTCCCGGTCGAGCCCGAGCGCATCGAGCGTCATCTGATCGAAGCCTTGCCCGCACTGATCGTAACCTTCCGGCAGTAATCCCGCGCCGGAGAGCGTCAGCTTCGTCCACAGGCGCGGCAGATGGACGGCGCCCAGCGGGCCGGCCGTGCCCGAACTGATGACGGGAACGATCTTCGTGGCGGTTGACGGCATGCGTTGCATCCTTTCGCGAACGAGGCGCGCCCCTTGCGAGATGCGCGCGCCTGGGGTAGATTGCGTTTGTCGAAGACCAAACTTTGTCATTTTGAGAGCGAGGTCATGCCGCCGTGCCGGACAGACGCACAACCGGGTCGCATTGGTAGACGTTCGCTTCGCGGCGACCGCATTCGCTGCGGCATTCACGATCATCGATCCCGTCGGCATGATTCCGTTGACCTTGGTGTCGACCGCTTCAACGCCGGAGCGCAGGCAGCGCATCGTCGATCAGGCGGTGATCGTCGCGGCGGCCATCATCCTGGTCATGGGCATCATCGGGCGGCCACTCTTGACCTACCTCGGCATCACGCTGCCGGCGTTCACCATCGCGGGCGGCATTCTGCTGTTCGTGATCGCCTTCGACATGCTGTTCGCCCGGCGCACCGGAGCGAAAGCGACCGACGAAGAACGCCGCCAAGCCGAAGAAACCGAAAACCCCGCCGTGTTTCCGCTGGCCGTGCCGATGATCGCGGGACCCGGAACGATCGCGACCGTGATCCTGCTCGGCGGTCTGACGCACGGCGACGGCATGCGGATCGCGATCGTCGTGCTCGCCTTTGCCGCGGCGTTACTGGCCACGTGGCTGTGCATGCGCTCGGCAACCTACGTGCACCGCATCATCGGTACGACCGGCATCCACGTGGTGACGCGCCTGCTCGGCATCATCCTGGCCGCCCTGGCGGTACAGTTCGTGCTCAACGGCGTGGTCGGTAGTCCGCTCGGACGGCGTGGGGGCTGAGCGACCGCGGTGACCCGCCGCCGGCGGGTACGAACGTCGTCATGAACGACACGGTCAAACTTGGTGATCTCACGGTGCGGCGTCTCGGCTTGGGGGCGATGCGGTTGTGCGGCCCGGGTGTCATGGGACCGCCCTCCGATCCACCCGCGGCGCTGGCCGTGTTGCGGCACGCCGTCGACGTCGGCGTGCAGTTGATCGACACCGCGGACGCCTACGGCCCGCACATCAACGAAGAGCAGATCACGGCGGCGCTGTACCCGTATCCGTCGGGTCTCGTCATTGCGACCAAAGGCGGTAGCACGCGTCCCGACGGCCGCTGGGAGCGCGACGGCCGTCCCGCGCACTTGAAGGCGGCGTGCGAGGGCAGTTTGCGGCGGCTGCGACTCGAGCGCATCGATGTGTATCAACTCCACACGCCGGATCCGAAGGTGCCGTTCGCCGAATCGATCGGTGCGCTTAAAGAACTGCGGGATGCCGGCAAGATTCGTCACGTCGGACTTTCCAACGTATCGGTCGCGCAACTCGCCGAAGCGCGTGGGATCGTCCCGATCGTGTCGGTTCAGAACCGTTACAACGTGGGCGCCCGCGAAAGCGACGACGTGGTGGACGCATGCGAGCGCGACGGGCTCGCGTTTCTGCCGTATTTTCCCATTGAAGCAGGCTCGCTGGCGAAGGCGCGTGGGCCGCTCGCCGAGATTGCCCGACGCCGCCACGCCACGACGGCGCAAATCGCGCTAGCCTGGCTGCTCAAGCGTTCACCGGCCATGGCGCCCATTCCGGGCACGTCGTCACGCGCTCATCTCGACGAAAATCGCGGCGCGGCGGCGATCGATCTCACGGACGCCGAATTCGACGACTTGTCGCGCGCGGCGGCGTAGTCGCGCGGCCGCGTACATGCTTAGGACGTGAGTTCGGTTCGCACCGCCCAAAGCTCGGGGAAGAACTTTTTGGCCAGCGTCTTCTCGAGGTAGTTGACCCCGAGCGATCCCCCCGTGCCATGCTTCATGCCGATCATGCGTTCCACCATGCGCACGTGCCGCCCGCGCCACAGTAGAAAGCGTTCGTCGAATTCGATGAAATCTTCGAGCAGCAGGTAGAGATCGTAGTGGCGCTCGGGGTTTTGGTAGATAGCCTTGTACGAAGCGGTCAGCTCTTCGGGCGTCTCTACGGCGAAGCCACGCCGGCGCAGAACTCCTTTGAGGGCGTCGTAAACGTTCGGTTCGGAAAGCCGGCGCTCGAGGCGGCCGCGTTCTTCGCTCGTGGGCTCGAGGAAGTCGAAGTGAGTGGTGCGCCCCGCGCCGCACAAGAACTCCAGCTCGCGGAATTGCGCGGATTGGAAGCCGCTTGCGGGCTCGAGCAGAGCGCGAAATTGGTTGAATTCTTGGGGCGTCATCGTTTCCAGGATGTCGACTTGCTGATCGATGAGCCGTTGGATGGCATGAATGCGCTTAAAGTGTTTGCCGGTGCGAAGCAGATCGTCGGCGGCTAGACTGCGCGTGACGGCTTCGAGTTCGTGTAGCAGTTGCCGAAACCACAATTCGTACGCCTGATGAATGACGATGAAAAGCAGCTCGTCGTGGTGCGGCGGATCGCTTTGCGGGTGCTGCAACGAGAGTAAGTCGTCAACCCGCAGGTACGATCCGTATGTCAGCTTGGCCATCGGCGCGACCATCTTTCAGTGCCGCTGCACCACATGCCGCTAAACGTAGAAGAGCGTCGCCCATCCGTCACCAGCATATTCCACTGTGGAGCCATTAGCTGACGGCGTTGCCGTATCATAAGGCCGCCGGATACCGAATGGGGGATCATGGCGCCGAAGAAATTTGCTGGTAGCGGAGACTTCTGTGGCTGCTTCTCCGAAATAGAACCGTTGGATGCCCGAGGCTGGAGGCAACATGCGCCGGCGAAAAAAGCGTCAGGCTGAGCATGCTTACATTTTCGATAAGCGCCCGACGCTGGCCCCCCCAACGCAAAGACCGCTAAGCGCGCATCGCGTCCGGCGCGCGATTACGTGAACTTCGCGCGTTTGCTCGCGCGTCGACGAGGCGAGAGCGACTTCTGAGCACCGATCCTGTATGATTGCCGGCAAATGCGTACATGGTTCGTGAGCGCGGCTGAACGGCTTCGATCCGGCGCGTTTATCGTTGTGTCCGGCTTCCTGCCTATCGTCGCCTGGGGTCGAGACCGGCAGCGCCGAACGACGATCTCACAACGCAAAGATGAAGAAGGTCGAGACCGCGTCGCGCCATGACGGATCGGCCTAATTGCACTCCACCCGGACGTGCCGATTCGCTGGAGCGAACATGGTAACACGGGACTTCATTGTTCTTGCCGGTGCGACGCTTTGCGGGTTAATCGCATTGGCTATCGTCGTGGCGCGCGACGCGCGCCTGTCCATCGCAATTCGGACCCTAACGGTGACCGTGTTGCTTTTTACCGCCTTCGCATTCTCTGTATTGACGGTTCTTGCTTACTAGAGCGGGCCGATTGTCGTCACGATTGTGACGGCTAGGATCGTGAACAACCCGACGCCGATTAGCATTGAGGGTTAGGCCCGGCCGTTGACAGAACGCACCACGTTTCCGAGCCTAAACCTCAGGCATTGAAGAGAACCCTTATGGCGTAAGGGTTCCGGTGGTGGGCACGATAGGTTTCGAACCTATGACCTCTACAGTGTCAATGTAGCGC
>JACRTY010000026.1 GCA_014305025.1 Candidatus Nyctobacter psychrophilus
GTGTAGTCGAGGTAGGTCGTGGTATTGGGCTTCGGATACGGGGTACCGCCACCGCACGCATCGATCACGATCTGATAGTCATACATGCTAGGCATCATCGTTCCGTTCGTCCGAAAACGTATCAGTATGCTGCCCGCCAAGTTGTTGCCCTGGCCGTTCAGTGACGGCTCCGGCGTGACTTGGTGGCCGCACGCGGCGACCAGTAGCGCAGCGGAAGTGAACGTGACCAGGGCGGCGCGGCGTAGCATCGTTTCCTCACTGATTCCATTTGCCGTCGCGACGCTCGGAGCGCTGGTGATGGCGCTAGCATTTCCGAAAACTAATGCGACTGCGCTGGCGCCGATCGGCACGGCGGGGCTGTTCTGGGCGTGGTTTGGGGCTTCTCCCAAGCGTGCCTTCTGGATCGGTTGGCTTGCCGGCACGGTTTACTTCGCGATCAACTTCGCATGGTTCGGCGAAACGGCCGGAGCATTGATTGCGCCCTTCGGTTTTGCGCTGGCACTTGGTCCGGCGTTGGCCGACGGCCTCATCGGCTTCGCTCTAGCGGGCGTCCTGGTCGCGCTGGCGTCGGCCGGACTTCGCCGGCGCCACCGCTGGGCGCGGGCGCTGGTTCCCCTGGGCTCCGCTGCGGCGTTCGCGTTCACCGAGTGGCTGCGCGCGGAAGGTCTCGGCGAACTGGGCGTGCCGTTCGCCAGCCTCGGCTACACGCAAGTCGAGACCGTGTTCGCGCCGGTGGCCGCGGTTGCCGGAACGTACGGCATCACCTTTCTGCTGTGCGTGCTCGGCGCGTACGCGGCCTACGCGCTGCGCATGCGGCCCGTCCGCGGCTCGGGCGTCGACGCCGCGCTCGGAGTCGCGGCGGTCGCCGCGTGCACAGCGCTGGCCTACGCGTATTGGCCCGCGCGTACGTATCCAGTCCCAACGGTGCGGGTTGCCGCGATCCAGGGCGACATCCCCCAATCGGTCAAGTTTGTGCCCGGCGCGCTCGAGACCGCGGTCGAGCGATATACGCGGCTGACCGTGCGCGCGGCCGGATCGCACCCCGCGCTGGTCGTCTGGCCCGAAACGGTGATTCCCGCGGCGATCAACCAGGATCCGCGCTTGCAGGCGCACTTCTCCGCACTTGCCCGGCGCATCAAGGCGGAGTTGGCCGTGGGCACGCTCGTCGTTGCCCCGCCGCAAGCATACAACGTTCTGGAAGCGTTTTCGCCCGATGGAAACCTAGCGGCGATCTATCGCAAGCGCCAACTGGTCCCGTTCGCAGAGCACCTGCCGTTTCGGGCGCTGTTAAGGTGGATACCGTGGACGGCGAACATCTCGAACTTCACGCAGGGAACGGACGACGGCATCTTTGCGGCGGCGGGACTGCGTTTCGGACCGATCGTCTGCTGGGAATCCGCCTTCAGCAACATCGTCAACCGCGACGTCCGCGACGGTGCGACGGCGCTCGTGGTGGCGACCGACGATGCCTGGTTCGGACATACGGCCGGACCCTACATGCACGCCCAGATCGCGCAAATGCGCGCGCTCGAGACCGGGCGCTGGATCGTTCGCGCCGCATCGACCGGGATCAGCGGCATCATCGCTCCCGACGGCCGCTACGTGCACTCGAGCGCGCTCGATAAACCGGCCGTGGTCACGGGCGCGATCGGGATGCCGGTCCATACGATCTACGCGGAACTGGGCGCGCCCGCGTTTGCCGCGCTCTTCGCGTTCTCGTACGTCGTTATTCTCGTCGGCACGCGGCGCGCCACATGATGAGCCGGCGCTGGAAGGGAGTGCTGTGGGCGGCAGCCGCCGCGTTCATCGCGTACGTTGCCGTCGGCATCTATCGCGCGGGCCAGAACGAGTTACGGCCTCCCAATGCCAATGCCCAGATCGTTTTCAAAGGGGGCGCAATCAGCGGGCGGCGGATCACGACGCGCTCGTGGTCAGCCGACTACGATCGCATCGTGAGCAACGCCGATCAGACACTTCTGAACGTCGACGGAGTTCACAACGGCATCGTCTACAAGAAAGGCCGACCGTACATCCGCTTACGAGCCGCCCATATGGCGGTCAACACGATCACGCACGACTTTACGGTATCGGGATCGCTTCACGCCGAGACGACCGCGGCGCAACCGGCTCGCTCCTTCGACACGACGTCGGCCATGTGGAACGACGCGCGACAGGAACTCACCCTCGATAAACGCGTCGTCATTCACACGGCGGGCGGAGAGCCCTTAACCATTGCAAGCGCGGTCTTCGATGTGAAGACCGGCCTGCTGGACGTGCACGGCCTTCGCGGGCCGATCCGGTAAGTCTAGTTCTTGCCGTTGGTCGACGGTTCGGCGAACGATCGCTTCGCTTCGGCGATGAGACGCTTTACTTTTTGGCCGCCCTTGTGCCCGATCTCTTCGTAGAAGTCGGAACCGTACTTTTCCTTGACGACCTTGCCGCCTTTTTGTCCAATCGACTCATAGAACCCGGCGCCATGACGCTCTCGCGTGGCTTGCCCGCCCTTGCGCCCGATGGTCTCGTAAAAGCCCGAACCGTAACGCTCGCGAACCGTGTCGCCGCCTTTTTTGCCCGCTTCACGGACGGACATGTCGCCGCCCTTGTCGTTCGGCAAGACCTTCGAGGACTGATGTGCCATAGTCAAAACCTTTTGCGCTCCAGCGAAAGTAGAGTGAGTACGCGGGCGTACGCCTGCACCGTACCCACCATCCCAGAGGGCCAATCCGCGTGATCGATACGATCATCGAAGGGGCCGATATCTATGACGGACGCAGCGCCGTCCCATTCCGGACCGACGTTGCGCTGATCGGTGACCGCATCGCGCTCATCGGATCGCTCGCGGACCGCGACGCGCACGAACGCATTGCCGCGAGCGGCTTAGCGCTTGCGCCTGGTTTCATCGACGTGCACGCGCACACCGACGATTTGTGGCTGGCTGACGGCCGCTGCCGCAGTAAGATCCAACAGGGCGTCACGACCGAGATCGGCGGCAATTGCGGTAGTTCGGTCGCACCGGCTCCCCTCGGTGCGCCATGGCGGGATCTCGACGATTTCTTTGCGGCGGTTGTACGCAGCGGCGTGTCACTCAACATCGCGACGCTCGTCGGCCTGGGCACGACCCGTGCACGCGTCGCGAGGGAGCGCGACGGACGGCTCGACGCTTTCGAGTTGCGGCAAGAGTGCAATCTCGTGCGCACCGCCATCGAACAGGGCGCGCTCGGCGTCTCCAGCGGACTCATCTATGTGCCGTCGCGCTACGCCGACCGCGACGAACTTGTTGCGTGCGCCGCAACCGCACGCGCGGCGGGAGCCGCGCGGTATGTGACGCACTTGCGCAGTGAAGGCGATGCGTTGTTCGAAGCCACGGACGAGGCACTCGAAATCGCACGGCGCGCCGACGTCGCCGTACAGTTTTCGCACCACAAGGCTGCGGGCAAGAAAAACTGGGGCAAAGTCGAGCGTTCGCTCGACATGATCTCGCGCGCCAGGCTCGGCGGTCTTGCGGCGGCCGTGGACGTTTATCCGTATGTGGCTACGTGCACGCGGCTCGACACGATCTTGCCCGACGATGCGCAGGAAGGCGGCAAAGAGGCGACCCTGGCACGCCTCGCTGACCCGGCGACGTTTGCGGCACTGACCTTGCGCCTGAGCCTGGACCGCAGCCCTGCGCAATGGCACGACATCGCGATCTCGACGGTCGCGAGCGAGCGCAACGCGGACATCCAGGGCCTGCGTCTGGACGCCATCGCAGAGCGGCGTCACCTTTCGCCGGCACGTGCTGCACTCGAACTTTTGCGGGATGAAGGCCTCGCCGTGGACGCCATCTTCTTCACGCTGCGTGAAGACGACGTCGCGACCGTTTTGTCGGCCGATTTCGTTGCCGTGGGCAGCGACGCATCGGCTCGCGCGCACGATGGGCCGACGGCCCGCGGCTTCCCGCATCCGCGCACCTTCGGAACCTTTCCGCGGATCTTCGGACGGTTCGTGCGCGGACGCAGGACCCTTGAGATCGGCGAAGCGATCCGTCGCATGACGTCACTTGCGGCCGATACCTTCGGCATCGTCGAACGAGGTTCTATCGTGAAGGGAGGCTACGCGGACCTGGTGCTGTTCGATCCCGCTACGATTGCCGATACGGCGACGTACGAATGTCCTTATTCGTATCCGACCGGCATCGATTACGTCTGGGTAAACGGCCTCGCCGTGGTCCGCCACGGCGAGGCGACGGGCGAGCGCCCGGGGCGCGTGCTGCGGGGCGGCCACAGTTCCTAAATCAGTCGCCGCTGTCTCCGTCGCCATCCATGTCGGCGTCGGTGCCCTTGACCATGCTGCACGTTTGCAGGTAATAACGTGCGGGACTCTGATTCACCGCGAGCGACTGCGTCGGCGTCGTATCCCAACGGATTGACGAGGTGGCGAACTGCGTGAGGGAAGCGTAGTCCGTCGGCGCGTTGCTGCTTCCGGTTTTCACCGCGTACAACGTTCGGTGGGATTTGCCGATCCGGAAGCCAGTACCCGAGCACCATCTGATTGAACGTGAGATTATTGGGCGTCGGCGGCAGACAGGCGGTGCTGCCGCGCCCGACCGAGCCGGTACCATAGATGAATGAAATGTACGAGAGGCTCGGATTCATGCCGCGCGCTTCACCGCGGACGGTGAGCGTCGTGCCATCGTCCTTGAAATGAATCCTCGCCCGGATCGGACTAAACGGTCGCTCGTGCCCGTACCCCGCTCCGCTGGAGAGCGCCGTGTCGGCGGCCGGAACTTGGCTGTCGCGGTCGAGGATCCCGGCGATTGCGGCATCGTAGTTGCCGTCGTCCGCAAACTGCGATTCGTGGACGCCGGTGCACGTCTGTAAGTAGTAACGCGCCGGACTTTGGTTGACTGCCAGCGACTGCGCCGGGGTCGTATCCCAACGGATGGAAGCGGTCGCGAATTGCGCTAGGGAAGCGTAATCGGTCGGCATGCCGTTCGACCCCGTCTTGGTCACGACGAGCGTGCGCTCTGAACTGCCAAGCGGCAACCAATAGCCGAGGACCATTTGATTGAAGGTGAAGTTATTGGGCGACGGCGGTAAGCAAGCGGTGCTGCCGCGCGCGACCGAGCCGTTACCGTATACGAACGAAACGTAACTGAGATTCGGGGTCATGCCCGTGGCATATCCCATCACCTGCAGCGTCGTACCATTGTCGAGGAAGCGCAGGTCGGCATGGATGTGACTAAATGGTCGCTCCCGCGCATATCCATCCGAAAACCCCAGCGTCGCGCCCATTGAGCGGCCCGCGTCCATCGGAGTCAACGCGCCGCTGGAAGGGCCCGGTGCTGCCGGCCCGGACTCGGCGGACACCGCTTGAGATTGCACCGATGACGGCACCCGCGTGCTCCCGAGCTGCGCCCACGGCGGCCCAAGATCGTTTGTCGAACTGCATGCGCTCAGTGCAAGCGCGGGCGCCAATGGAAGGAACAACAAGTGCTTTCGCATTGTCAAAAAGCTCCGCGAGCGTCGAGTGGTGCACGGGTGCGCCGGCCCACACGCCATCTTTACACTGGCGGACTGCAAAGGCCAAGTGACGCGCGGCATAGTGAGAAGGGCGACGCTCCGCACACGCGTCGCCGCGCAACACATCGGCGCGTCTCGGCATCTGCCGGCCGTGTGACGGCGCCATACGGGGCCAGTCCTGCGTTTAGCCGGGCTTACAAGAAACTGTCGGGATGCGCGTCTGCAGATCCGCGAAAACGTCGCTGACCGCGTCGCGCAATTCCGCCAACGTTCCGTCGTTGACGATCGTGTAATCGGCGAGTTCAGTGGCGCGAAACGGATCGATTTGCGCGCGCATCCGTTGCCGGATCTCATCACTCGTAAAGCCATTGCGCGCGGCGATGCGCGCTTCGCGCGTTTCGTCGCCGGCGATGACGACGACGTTGACATCGCAGAAGCGATAGAATCCTGCTTCAAAAAGCAGTGGCACCTCGTGCACGACGATCTGGTCCGGCGCGGATTGGCGTTCCAGGGCCAAAGCCCGTTCGCGAACGTAGGGATGGACGATGGCATTGACGGCATCGCGTGCCCCCGCATCGTCGAACACGATCCGCGCCAACGCCGCCCGATCGAGCGTCCCGCCGGGTCCCATGGCTTGCGGGTACCACTGCGCGATTTGTGGCAGGACGGGGCCGTGCGGCGCCACCGCTTCACGCGCCAGCGCATCAGCGTCGATGACCAGCGCGCCGAGAGTGGCGAATGTTTTAGCGGCTTCACTTTTTCCGGCGCCGATGCCGCCGGTCAAACCCACGCGTAAGCGCATCGACGCAACGTCAAGCGAGGCCGGGGTCGCCGCCGGCCTCGGAGTCTGCGACCTTAGCCCGGGAGGTCCAGGACGTCGCCGACTGCCGCAACGTCGGGGTCGATCGCCAGTTCAGCCAACTCTTCGGGCGGGATGTCGGCCACATGCTGGATGGAACCGGTGATGCGCCGCGTCGTCTCATTGATCGTCAGCAGCGTCACTTCAATCTCTTGTCCCGGGCTGTACTGCACGCTCGGATCGAACTCGCCCTTGGGCACCATCGCCAGCACTCCCGGAATGATTTCGACGAGCAGATAGTTCGGCGTCACCTTGATGACTTGCGCGATCAGCCGCTGACCTTCGATCAGCTTGTCGGCGTGCTCTACCCACGGATCGGGCAGCGCATGCTTGAGCGAGAGCGAAACCTTCTTCGCGTCGGAATCGAACTTCATCACTTCGACTGCCACGATGTCGCCGATCTTCACGACTTCCGACGGATGCTTGATCCGCGCGTACGAAAGTTCGCTGTTGTGAATGAGCCCGTCGATGCCGCCCAAGTCGACGAACGCGCCGAACTCGGCGAGCCGCACGACGACGCCTTCACGAATCTGCCCGACCGCGAGCGTTCCGAGCAGTTCGGATTTCTTCGCGTTGAGTTCTTCTTCGAGCACGAGCCGTTGTGAGAGCACGACGCGGTGACGTTTGTGATCGAGATCGATCACTTTGAGGCGCAAATGCTTGCCGACCAGCTCGTCGAGGTTCCCGACGGGCTGACGGCGGATTTGTGACGCCGGCACGAAGCCCCGCATGCCCAGATCGACCAGGACGCCGCCCTTGACCACCTGCGTCACGGTCGCTTCGATCACTTCGTCGTTCTCATGCGCAGCGATGACCTTTTCCCAGGTCTTGAGCGCCCGGGCCCGCCGTTCGGACAGAAAGAGCGTTCCCTCGTCGTCGATGCGATGAATCATGACTTCGAGCTTGTCGCCGACCCGCAGTTCTTTCGGCTCGATGGCGAGCGACAGCTCGCGGAAGCTCAAAAAGCCTTCGGATTTGCCGCCGATGTCGACCAACAGCTCGTCCTGATACTTGGCCACGATGACGCCGGTGAGCACTTGGCCCTCATCGAGGACCTTGAGGCTCTCTTCGTACATGCGCTGTTCGAGCGCGAGTTGGTCTTCGAGTTCTTCCGCCGGCCGGGCGGGGGCGATGTCGGTTGTTGAAATGTGGATCCCCTTTACGCGTGCGCCGGATCGAATCGTCCGGTCGCACTCCCACGCGGATGCGCGGTTCCCCGATCGGTGCCGGGGCGGAATGAGCGTTTAATGCTTTTGGCAGGTTCGGCACCACCAGGTGCCGCGTTGGGCGAGAACCGTTCGTTTGATCGGGCTCTTGCAGCGGGTGCAAGCACCGCCGTCCCGACCGTACACGCTAAGAACGTTTTGGAAGCCGCCGCGGCGCCCTTGTGCGTCGACGTAGTCGTCGATGCTCGTACCCCGCAACTCGATTGCGCGCCGCAGCACGGATTGAATCGAGATGTGGAGCCGTTTCCGAGCCGGTTTCGAAAGCGTTCCCGCGGGGCGAGACGGACGAATCCGGGCGTCCCAGAGCGCTTCGCAAGCGTAGATGTTGCCGAGCCCCGCGATGCGGCGCTGGTCGAGCAGGAACACCTTGATCGGGGTGGGCCGCCCGTCCAACAGACTCGAGAACCGTTCGAAAGAAAACGCCCTCGAAAGAGGCTCGAGACCGACGTCGGAAGCCCACTCCTCTTCAGGTTCAACCAGGCGCATCCTGCCGAAGCGCCGCACGTCGGCGAAGCAGAGGCGCGTGCGGTCCCTGAAGCCCAGCACGACGTTCGTGTACGGCTCCGAATCCGTGGCCTCTGCTCGTTGGACGATCAGCCGCCCGGTCATCCGGAGATGAACGACGAGCCGCCGGCCCGAGCCGAGCGAAAGAACCACGAATTTGCCGCGCCGGCCGACCGCCGCGATGCGTTCGCCGACGATCTCCTTCCCAAACCGCACGGGCTCGGGATAAACCACCGGACGAAGCACCGTCGCCGATTCGATCGTCTTCCCCGTGATCGCGTTCGCAAGACCGCGTGCGATCGTTTCAACTTCGGGAAGCTCCGGCACGTCGATGCCTAATAACAACTGCGTGGGGGTGAAAGGTTCCAGTCGCACTGATTGCGGTCACTGCGCCGACACTTGCGCTGCGCTGCAGCTCATCTGGTGAGCCGATGGCGCCCAGTCGGCTCGGCTTAGCCCCGGGGCTCGCTATTCGGTCGTTTGCAGCGACGGCAACTGGAGGCGCGTGCCGACGGTGATGCGCTCGCGAGAGGCGTCGCCGGAGCGCAGTTCGATGACGTAACGGCCCTGGCCGCGGCGGCGGGCCACCTTGTCGTCGGGCGTGTCGAGCATGGCGGCGGGGACGTCGGCGGCAACGTCGCGGACCGTGCCGTCGGGCGCGACCCACAGGATGTCCAGCGGCGTCACGGTGTTCTTCATCCAGAACTCCCACTCTGCGTCGCTGGGGAAGACGAAGATCATGCCGGCGCCTGGCTTGAGCGCCGTGACGCACATCAAGCCCAGTTCCCGCGACCGGTCGTCGGCGGCCACGGCGAGCGTTAGGGGAGTGGCGGCGCCGGCCGCGGTTACGAGCGGCAGCGGCATCGCGCTGACGTCCTGGGACACGGCGCCGTTTGCGCCCATCAGGATCTCGGGTGGCAAGCGGGGATTCGCGCACTTCAGGGTTGCGAACGTCGCCTTGCCGTTCATCACGCCCTTGTTCGCACCGCCGGTGTTGATGGAAAGCAGGGCGACCAAGACGGCGGCGGCCCTAAGCATGGCGGTGTGCCGGCGCTTCGCCGTCGGCGTCGAAGGCCGCAGGGGCGGCGTTCAGGCTGAACGTCTCGAGAGTTTCGACGTCCAACGGCTCGACGTCGTACCAGCTGCATCCCGTTTTCAAGGTGACCTCCAACGGCACGGCGAGCGCTGCCGCGTTTTCCATTTCCCTCTTAACGAGCGAAGCGGCGGCGGCGACGGCACCTTCGGCCACTTCGAAGATCAATTCGTCGTGGATCTGCAGCAGCATCGCGGCGTCCAGCCGGGCTGCGAGGGCCCGGTCGATGCGAACCATGGCCAGCTTCATCAGGTCCGCGGCGCTGCCTTGCATGGGGGCATTGGTCGCCTCCCGTTCGGCGGCCGCGCGCAACGCGTAATTGCGCGAGCGCAGGTCAGGCATGTAGCGCCGCCGGCCGAACAGCGTTTCGACGTACCCGTGCTCGCGGCCGAACTCGAGGTTGCGCTCGATCCAGCCGCGCACGTCGGGAAAGCGCGCGAAGTACGCCTCCGTCATGGCGCGGGCCTCGGCGCGTTCGATCTCGAGCCGCTGTGCGAGGCCGAAGTCCGACATGCCGTAGAGCAACCCGAAGTTCACCGACTTCGCAATGCGACGCTGATTGGGCGTGACGGCGTCCCCGCTGCCGACGGCGAAGATGCCGCGCGCCGTGAAGTCGTGGATGTCGTCGCCGCGCACGAAGGCGTCGCGCATCGCCTCGTCCCCGGAGAGGTGCGCCATGAGGCGCAGCTCGATCTGCGAATAGTCGGCGGCCAGCAAACGCCGATCTTCCCCCGGCGCGACGAACGCGCGGCGAATGCGCCGGCCAAGGTCGGTGCGCACCGGAATGTTCTGCAGATTCGGATTCGTCGACGAGAGCCGCCCGGTCGCGGTCGCGGTCTGATTGAACATCGTGCGCAGGCGGCCGTCGGGCCCCACCAGACGCGGGATGACGTCGATGTACGTGTTCTTGAGCTTGACGACTTCGCGGTAATCGAGCACGGCGGCGACGATTTCGTGGTCGCGCGCAAGCGGCTGCAAGACTTCGATTCCCGTTGCCCATCCCGTTTTGGTTCGCCCGCCGCTCGGTAATGCGAGCCGCTCGAAGAGGACTGCGCCGAGTTGCTGCGGTGAACCGATGTTGAAACGTTCGCCGGCAAGGTCGTAAATGTGCTGCTGCAGGCGCTCGACGGCCGCATCCACTTCACCGGCGAGTTCCGCGAGTACGGAGGCATCGACGGCGATGCCCGTCGCTTCCAGCCGCGCGAGCACCGCCGCCAGCGGCAACTCGACATCGCCATACAGCGACGTTTGATTGCGGTGAGCGAGATGATCCCGTAACACCGGCCCCAGTTGCAACACCGCGTCGGCATGCGCGGCGGCGTCGAGCGGAAGACGCTTGGCGAGGTACTCGCCGACGGCATCATCGAGGTTGGCATAGGTTCGTGAGGGGTTCAGTAAGTGTGCGGCGATCATGACGTCGTCGCTCAGCGCGTCGTCGGGTGGCGTGGCGAAGCCGAGAAACCGCAGGCGCGCACAAAGCGCTTTCCAATCGTGAACGACCAGCGCCGTCCCGCTCAAGAGGCCCGCGAACGCGTCGCGCACGCCGGCGTGCGCCAGTGCGGACGCCGCGAACGTGACGCCGCATTGGGGCGTCACCGCGATACCGATCTCTTCATCGCCGCGCCAGACGACGGCGGCTCGCACACTGCCGGTAGCCTCGCGCAACTGCGCGGCGAGTAACGTGAATTCCGGCGGATCGGTCGACGGTACGAACGTGCGGTAGGTACCGCGCAGCAGTTCCGTGTCGTCGGCCGCGAGCGCGATCAAGTCGTTGTCGGCGACGGACAGCTTCGCGAGCAACGACTTGAATTCGAGATCGCGATACAGCACGTACAGCTTGTCGGTCGGCGGGGTAACGTACCGCGCCGCCTCCCACGGCACGGCAACGGCCAGATCACGTTTGATGAGCGAGACGTCGCGACACCGGCGCGCCACCTCACCGTGCTCGCGCACGAGTCCTTCCAGTTTCGCGCTGCCGGCGCGCGCCGGATCGGCCAGCAGCGCATCGAGCGAGCCGGCGGCGTGAATCAGTTTGGCCGCGGTCTTCTCGCCGACGCCCGGAATGCCGGGAAGGTTATCGGACGGATCGCCTTTGAGCCCGCGGTAGTCGGCCAATTGCTTCGGTTCCAAATCGAAACGTGCGCGTACGGCGGCCGGGTCGTAGCGATTGACGCCGCCCAGGCGCGTGCGCACGAGCACGGTCGTGCGTTCGTCGACGACTTGCAGCAGATCGTTGTCGCCCGTGACGACGATCGTTTCATGACCCGCGGCTTCGGCCTCGCAGGCCAGCGTCGCGATCACGTCGTCGGCTTCTTCGCCTTCGATTTCCAGCGTCGGAATGTCGTACACCTCGAGGATCCGGCGCACCATGGCGAACTGCGAGCGGAGTTCGTCGGGCATCGTTTGCCGCTGCGCCTTGTACGGTTGGTACAGCGCGATGCGTCCGGCCGGCAATCCCCGATCGAAGCAGGCGACGACGTGCGTCGGCTTCTCGTCGGCGACCAGTTTCGTCAACGTCGTCGTAAAAACGTAGGCCGCTTCGATGCGCACGCCGCGGGTCGTCGTGAGCGGCCGGTCCTTCATCGCGAAGAATGCTGCATAGACCAGCCCATAGGTGTCAAGCAGCATGAGCCGCACGGGCTCCGGTGGGCGCACGCTCACCGGACGGTGAAGCCGCCCGAAGCGGCGCCCACGTCGCCGTCGTCGGCAATGCGCAGGATCGACACCACGTAGCGGCCTGGCTGTGCGGGCACGGGGAGGTCGAACAGCGTTCCGGTTCCGCGTTCGACGCGCCAATAGACCGTTCGCGCAGCGCCGGCGCCGAATGTAGGAACTTCATCAGCAACTTTACGCGGCCGCTCCGCGGCAAAGATATCGCTTGCGTTCGAACGCAGCGGCGCGACGTACGCGTGCCACTGGGGATCCGCCGACGACGGCGTCTGCAGCGTCGTGGCGCCGGTTGCTAACACGGCGGCCGCATCGCCGAAGTATGCCGCGCCGTTCGTAGTGCCGTCGGCGACACGTACGGCGAGCGTCGCGCCCGACGGCGCGTCGCCGCCGCGTATCGTTACCTGGGCCACGTCGCCGGGAGCGTAACTTTGCCGGTCGAGCGCGAGGCCGGTTTGCACTGCGTGACCCGGCGCATCGAGCGCGACGTCGGCGCTGCCGAAGGCGATTGCGCCGTCGCGCACGGCTGCGGCAATGATGCGGACGTCTCCCTGCGGATCGCCGAGCTTGAACGTCGCGGCAGCACTGCCGCGAAACAGCGAGCCAACCCGGAGGGCATACGTGCGCACGCCGGTCAGCGCAAGCAAAGCAGCGCCGTGGGAAGCGGGCTCCTCTGCATGCACGTTCAAACGATCGCCCGGCCGGTACTGCGTACGGTCCAGCGTGACCGCCACCGCCGGTACCGCCGAAGCGATGCGTCCGGAAAGCGCGCGCGGCTCGACGAGTACGCTCGTCGCGTCTAGGGCCGTGCGTCCACCGACATCCGCTTGCGCGAGAGCGAGATTCGAACCAAGGGTCGGTCGCGCAAAGAGGACTCGGGCTCGACCGTGATCGTCGAGCGTAACGTTCCGTTGCGCGACGGTAGCTCCGTGCGAAAGGCGGACGTGTACGGAAAGACCGGCGGCAGCAGTCCCATCCGCCGGATCGAAACCGCGAACGTTGAAAGCGGCCGGCACGCCGACGTCGATGGTCCCCTGCGTCGCTTGGAGCGACAGAGCGACCGCTGCGTTCGGTACGGGAAGCCATGCCGTCGCCGTTGCGCCGCCGGCCGAGGCGCGAATTCCATAGGTGGAGTCCAGCCCGTCGCTCGGCGATGGGAGGACAACGTGCGCGAGACCGTCGGGGCCGGTGCGAACCGTTCGATCTTCGATCGTCGTCGTTCCCCAGCGCCCCTCGTCGCCGGAGGCGCCGGGTGGAGCAATGTGCGGCGAACGCACGACCGTGACGTGGACGGGCGCATCCGGCGCCGGCACATCGGCGCGGCGCGCAACGATGCTGATGGGCACGTCTCGCGCCGGGTCGCACGGGCAACTCGAGCTGATCGCAAGCTGCACGTCGCCCGCGGCGTCGACGTGCACGTTCGTGCCCCCGACGCCGCCGGCGGCGTTGGCGAGAACGGCATATTCGCCCGCAACGGCTCCGGACGGGATCGCGATCTCGCCCGAGAATGCTCCGGCTGCATCGAGCCGGGCTTGCGCCGTCGCAAGGGTGCTGCCGTGTCCCGCAATCGTGATGTGTGCGTCACCGCTCGCACGGCGATAGACGCCGCCGGTGCGCGTGCGCGCGAAGCCGACGAAGCGCACACGTTCCCCCGCGCGCACGCTGGCGGAGTCCAGACGCAGAGCGACGATCGCACGCGGCGGCGGCGGCTGCGGCAGAATCGACAGGAAGGCGCGCCCGGCACCATGCTGCGCGAGCGCAAAGGTCGGTCGCTCGCGCTCGCGCCAAACCAGTACTCCATCGCCGTCGGTGCGGCGGTCGATCAACCGCGCACCACGGCGACCGGGAACCCGACGGTTCCCCAGCGTAGCGCGGGGAACCGGCACTAGGAGCGACAGCTGCAGATGGGCGATCGGCCGACCGGTGCGTAAATCCACTCCCCAGAAAACGACGCCCTCCGGGCTGTCCTGCGCCAGTAGTCCGATGTGCGTGCGATTGAGCCATACTTGCTGCACGGCGTCGCCCCGGCGCGCTTCGACGACATAAAAGCCTTCCTGCGAACCGAGCGGAACCGGTACGTCGCTCGCTTGAAAGCCGTACCGCGGCGGCGGTGAAAAACGCCACCGCCGCAGTGGCTTACGATGCGACGTGTCGAGCGGGCGCGCGGCGCGGTCGGCCCCGGCGACGATCACGTCGGCCGGGTCGACGTTGTAAATCGCGAAATCGACGGGCGCGCCGGAATATGTGTCTAGGCGAACGGTCGTCGGCTTCCACGGCACGTTCGCATCGCGCGCAAACACTGCGAAGTAGCGATCCCACTGATGCTGGTCGAGAAGCGGGCGCGCCGCGAAGGCGGGCGCCATAAAACAGAGCGCCGCGAGCAACCCGGCGAGCAGCCGGAGTTTGACGTCGTTACAACGTTGCGTCGTAATACAGCGTCCCCGTCGTATTTTGCGGAACGCGGAACCCGACGGTGTAATCGTGCGCGTCACCGGGTTGCAGCTGCGCGACGGCGTTCGAAATGCCGACCAGCGCCGGGCTGCCGGAGTCGGCACCGAGAAACCGGCGGCGTTCCGCATCTTCGAGCACGAAATGATCGATGCGCGGCGTCAATGCGTACCCAAGGTCGTTCTTGAACGTGAAGGTGACGAGATAGAACTCATCGCTGCCCGAGCCGACGTTGTCGCCGGTGGCCGACGTGCGCACCGCCTTGATCGTGATGTCGGTTCCGGAACGAACGAGCGCGGCGCTTGCTCCACTGGGCTCTTGCGGCTCTTTGCAACCGGCCAGCGGCAACGCGAGTAAGACGAGAAGCGCAAGGGACCGGGGCACGCGCCGGGCTTCGGCGGCTCGCGCAGGCATCCCCCGCGCGCTCATGTAAGCGCCGCAAATCGTGAATCGTGATCCTAAGCCGGCGTCGCTGCGCTGCGAAGCGTGCGGCCTTGAAACCACTTCGGAGCCGCGCAGCGCCCGTTCTCTTGCGGCCGTCTACGTAGTCGTCGTAGCGTGTGCCTCATGCCGCACGCCGTTCGTCGCGCTAGCGCGCAACTAGGGTCGGAATGGCCTTCGATCCGATGAAGTGGTGGCTACGCTCGCGCGCCGACATCGACGACGTGCAAGACCGCGACATCGAGCGCAGTTGCCGTTCCAAAGACGCCTACCGCAGCGAAGCCGAAGCCCGCTCGCACGCCACGATGAACGGGATGGCCGGCGTGCTCTTCACCTACCACTGCACCTACTGCGACCAGTGGCACCTCACGCGCCGCAAACCCCGTAAATGAAGCACCGATGAGGGAGGGTCAGACCTCCTCAGTCGGCGCGTTCGACGACGTCGCTCATCGCTTCGACGATCATCGGGTCGAATTGCGTTCCGCGATGAGTGACGAGTTGCTCGAGCGCGGCGCTCGGGGACATGGGGAGTCGATAGGGACGGCGTCCGATCATGGCGTTGAAACAGTCGGCGACGGTGACGATGCGCACGTGCAGGGGGATCTCGCGCGCGGCGAGTTTGTCGGGGTACCCCTTTCCGTCGAGCCGTTCGTGGTGCCAGCGCGCCGCCGACGTAAACGGACGTAAGAGAGGAACCTCGCGGATCATGGCGGCTCCGATCTGCGTGTGTTCGCGCATGACGTTCCATTCCTGATCGGTCAACCCGCGAGGTGCTTGCAGGATCTCTTTGGGCGTCATCGTCTTGCCGACGTCGTGCAACAGCCCCGAGCGGGCGGCAAACGTGCACTCGTCGTCGTCGAGCGCGAGGCGGCGCGCGATCCGCTTACACCACAGACCGACGGCGCGGGAGTGTTCGGCGCTGGCCGGGTCGGCGTTGTCGAGGCGTGCGAGGAATCCGGCCATCGCGCCTTCGATGTCTTCCAAGCCCGCATCCGTCGAGCGCATGTCATGTTGAGCGTAGCGTTCGATCGCGCGCCCCAGCGCGTGTTCGAGCGTCGCGAGATCGTCGACGGCCGCGCGCAGATCAGCGCGCGAGCGCAGGATCGGACGCGCGATCGTGCACGCCGCTTCCAGCATGCTGATGACTTGCCGGCGCGGCGCATACCGTTCGCACGCCTGCTCGATCCAGGCCACCACTTCGAGAAAGCCGCCGCTCTCCAGCGCCCCGACGATGCGGTCGGAGAAACCCGCGGCCAGCACCGTCGCCAGCAACGGCGGCTTTGGCCCATACCCTTTGCTGACGATTGCCGCCGTCAGTTCGCCGCGCAAGGCGGCATCCGCGGTCCCGAGCGTCAACAGCGCGGTCACGATGCCAGCTCCCCGCAAGTCGTGCGGCTGTCGGGAATCGCTTCGACGATCCCGGCGACTCCGCCGAATCCTTCATCGGTCATCGTTTCCAGCAACCTCAGGACCTCCTCATGATTGGCACAACCGCGACGGCGGTCGAGCATCGCGCGCAGCAGCGCGTGGAACTTGCGCAGGCGCGGCAAGCCGGCCGCGGCCTGTTCCGTTGCGCCGAGCAGAAGCGCGGCAGAACGAAGGCGGCCCAACAGAAGCGCCGCTAGCGCGAGATTGAGACGCGCCCGGACGAGCGTGGCACTCAGCGAGAAGGTCGTGCCGCGGAGCGCTTTACGCGCAGCGACGATGGCGCCGATCGCGGTGTCGTCCAGATCGCCCGCAGCGGCATAGACGGCGATCTCCGACCAGCGCGACGCGCGCTGCTCCAGGTCCATGTGACGTTCGGCACTCGACGCGAGCAACCGGTACGCGCCGACGAAGTCGCCCGTCCAGGCCAAACGCATCGCGCGCGAGGGGAACAGTGCCTCCTCGGCATGTTGGACGTCGTTCTCGACTTCTTCCGACGCGAGCGCGCGTTCGGCGCGCTCGAGCTCGCTGCGGTCGCCGCGTTCAGCGTGCGACTCGAGCAATCCGAGCAGTGCGTAGCGCCGGAAATAGGCATTGCCCAACCGGTTGGCATACATTTCGAGCGAACGCAGTACGTCGAGCGCCGTCGTGATGTCATCCCTGTATGAACTCGCGACGACGAAGCGCAGGATGAGCGCGAGTACGACGATGCGATCGTAGCCGTGCTCGTCGCTCAGCGACAGCGCAATCCCGGCATACCGTTCCGCCGCTTGCGCATCGTGGTCTTGCAGCGCCACGTAGGCTGCGCTCTGATACACCGACGCGCGGGTCGCGATGTCGACGATGTCGTCAACGCGCAGCAACGCTTCATCGATCCGTCGCCGCGCGTCGTGCCAGCGTCCGGCTGAACCGTAGGCGGCGCCGAGCGCTGCGATGGCCGACGCCTTGAGTTCCGGCGTCGTCGGTTCGTCGACGATCGCTTCGAGGATCTCGATGCAATCCAGTCGCCCGCGGCGCAGCAGGTTCCCGGCGTAAACGTACTGCACCCGCGCGCGCGCGGCGGGCGTCGGGGCAATCTCGGCGGCATGCGAGAACCACGCGTCGGCCACATCGTGACGCCCGAGATCGGACTCGCGCATCGCCTCCAACGCTAGAGCCACGGAACTTTTGTTGCGTTCGGGTGCGGAGACGATGCGTAGCGCATCGTCGATGAGATCACCGTAGCCGCCGTCGGCCAGCGCGAACCCATGGCGCTCCAAAACATCGAGCACGGCCGACGACGCGCAGGCGTGCGCCGCGACGCGCAAGGCCGTCGTCAACGCGCCCACGTCTTCGAGCGCGTAAATCGCGAGATTCGTCGCCTCGGCGCGGAGATCGGCTGACGCGTTGCTGACCTCGTCGGCGATCGCCGTAAAGGCTCGCGTCACATGCCACTTGTCCGTGAGGGCAAGCCCAAACGGCGCCTGCTCGCCAAGCAAAGCCGCGACCTCACTGCCGAGCGGCACGCGGCTGATCAGGCTCTCGTCGAGCGATGGTAAGCGCAGGAGCGCGTGCAACGCCGTGAGTTGTTCGATCGTCAACGACTGAACGAACCTTGCGGCCGCCGGCTCGAGAAGCCGCTCGAAATCGGGCTCGTCGTCGTCGTGCGCCGGCATGGTTCCGGCAAGCGCGAGCACCTGCCGCCCGACATGTCCGGCGCGGGTTCCCAATGCCTGCGCCATGTCGCCGTGGCCGCAGCCCATCGATGCCGCCAGCGCGCTTGCTTCTTCGTGCGTGAACGCGAGTGACTCTTCGTCGATGTGCAGGTCGGCCTTTTCTGCGGCGAGCCAGCTCGCGATCGGAAAGGCCACCGTCGAGCGGAGCCCGAGGATCCAGCGCACCCCGTCGCCGCTGCGCTCGACGGCTCGCACGATGAACTCGATGATTTCGGGGCTGTCGTCGACCAAATGCAGATCGTCCAGCGCGAGCGTTACGGCACATTCGCCCAGATGATCGACGAACCAGTGCGCGAGCGTCGTTGCCGGTCGCGGGGTTTGCGCTGCGTTGGCGGCGGCGGCACCGAGTCCGTGGGTCAGTGCCGGCAACGAATCGCGAAACTCTTCGGCAAGTCCGCGCACGAACGCGACCAGCCGCCGAGTATCGGCGGCTGCCGCGTAGTGAACTTTGCGGCCGCCGAGGCGGCGCATGTAGGAACCGATCGCGGTGCTTTTGCCTGCGCCGCTCGAGGCGCAGACGATTGCGACCTGCCGTGCGCAGGCACGGTCGAACGCGTCCTGGAGTCGCCGCCGCTCGATGTAGGGGGCGGCGACTCGCAGCGATCCGATCATCAGTTGTTGGGGCCGCCCGGTCCGCCGGGACCGTGGGTCTGCCCGGGAGCGAAGGCACCCACGCCCCACGGTACGCCGACGCCCGTCGGGCCGTCGTACCCGGGTGCCGACGTGCAGAGTCCGGCGACCGCACACGTTCCGTCGCTGCCGGCCGTCACGTCGAGGAGCGGTTGGTTGTGCCCGCGGTACGTGTTATAGAGGCTCGCCGCGTTACCGGCGGCTCCGGTCGCAGCGAGCGCGTACATCGCAGCCACGATTGGGGCGCCCATGCTCGTCCCCCCGATGACGGCCCAACCACCGCTTCCGGGACCGTTCAAGCTGCTGTCGTAGACGGCGAGCCCGTCGGCGGGATCGGCAACCACGGCGACGTCGTTGACGGTGCGCATCTTACAGAGGTTATCGGTCTGATACGACGGCTTCGCTATGTACTGACTGCAGCCGCTGCCGCTCAAGGGCCACGCGACTTCCTGCACGCTGTTGTTGCCGATCTGCTGGATCGACGTTCCGCCGACGGCGGTCACGTATTCGGACGACGCAGGGAACTGAACGCCATAGCCGATGTCACCGGCGGCAGCCGTGATGGCGACTCCCGGATGGTTGTAGTGCGAATCGTAGGCGACGTTGTCGGACGCTTCCGCCACGCCGTAGCTGTTGCTGACTTCGTTCGCGCCGCTCGCGACCGCGGTGTCCACCGATTGCGCCAAGTCGGGAATCTGGCCGCTGGCCGCTTCGACCAGCATCAGTTTGCACTGCGGGCACGTCGCCGAGACGGCATCGAGATCGAGCGACGCTTCGGTCGCCCAGCCGTAGTCCGGTGATGGTAAGGTGCCGCTGCCATTTCCGGCGATCTTGCTGAAGCAACCGTTGGCGCTCGTGCAGGGCGGAAGGCCGAAGCTCTGGCGGTATACCGCGAGGTCCGCCTCAGCCGCCGGATCATCGTAGGCGACGACGAGCGCGACGGTCTGGCCGGCGCCGCCTTTGGACGGCAGGTTATACAGCCACTGCAGCAATCCCGGCTGCACGCCGGCGATGCTGGAAGCCGGGGTGTTCGGATTGGATTGCACGGGAGCGTTCTCGTTCACGTCGGCCTTGCAGTGCGCGCCGTGCCCGTTGTCATTGCAGGCGGGAGCCGTAGCCGGAGGCGCCGAGCCTTGCCACGGCACCGCGGTTAGCGGCCACGGCACGGCCGTCAACGGCCAGGGAACGGCCGTCAACGGCCAGGGCGATGCGCTCAAACCGAGCGTATGGCGGCCGCCGGCGGCACCGCCGCCCAGCTTGGCGGCATCGGGACCACGCACCGCCGACATCGGTCCGCTTGGGCTTGCACCCGACGCCGTCGACCCGGCGCCATTTTGGACGGGAAGCGCCGTGTGCGGCATCGTGTTGGAGCTTGAACATCCGGCCATCAGGAGCGCGCCGAGTGTTACGACGAGGATGGGACGCATAGGGAAAGTCACTCTCTTTCTAAGAGCGCGATGCGGCGCGCCGCGAAGGCGCTTGCGTCTACTATCGCTCCCGCAATCGAGGGGGCGTAGGGACCTAAGTCCTAGTTGAACCTATTTCGGGCGTTTTGTGAGCGCGCTCACCGGGCGGGCGTTCCGCGCCGTAGCGGCGCTGTGAAGCGCCGTCGCACGCAAGCGGCTTATGCGTCGGCGCGCTCGACCACGTCGATCATCGCCTCGACGATGAGCGGATCGAATTGGGTTTCGCGATGCGCGATCAGTTGCTCCAGCGCCGCATTCGGCGACATGGGGAGACGGTACGGCCGGCGCCCGATCATGGCGTTGAAGCAATCGGCCACCGTCACGATGCGAATGTGCAGCGGAATTTCGTGCGCCGGAAGGTGATCGGGATAGCCGAGTCCGTCCAGGCGTTCGTGGTGCCAGCGCGCGGCCGGTGCGAAGGCGCGCAACAGCGGAATGTCGTGGATCATCCGCGCGCCCTGCGTCGTGTGCGCGCGCATCACGACCCATTCTTCTTTGGTCAAGCTGCGCGGCGCTTGCAGAACTTCGGAGGGGGTCACCGTCTTACCGACGTCGTGCAACAGTCCGCAGCGCGCCGTGAAGATGGTCTGCTCCTCGTTCATATCCAGCCGGCGCGAGATGCGTTTGCACCACAATGCGACGGCGCGCGAGTGTTCGGCGCTCGCAGGATCCGCATCATCGAGTCTGGCGAGAAATCCCGCCATCGCGGCCTCGACCTCTTCGGTCTCGACGACCTCGGCCGCTCGCTGTTCGTTCTGTAAGCATCCGTCGATAACGCGTCCGATCGCGTGCTCCAGTGCCGCCAGTTCGTCCTCGGAGATCTGCGTCTCCGGGTGAACGCGCAGCACCCGCCGGGCCGTGCCGCACGCGCTTTCCAACATCGCGATCACGGCTTTTGGGAGCGAATAGCGCTCGCATATCTGCCTGACCCACGCCACCACGACATCGCTGCCCTCTTCGGGAAGCGTCAGAATGCGGTCGGCTAAACCCGCCGCAAGCACGCTCGCGAGTAATGGTGGTTCGCCCCGATATCCATGTTCGACGATCTGCGCCGTCAGTTCGGGACACAAGGTCGTGGGCTGGAAAGCGGCTTGGATTCCAGCTTTCACGAGGCACGTTCCAAGCAGAGGCGACCGTAGGGTATCGCCTCGATCATCATCGCAATGCCGCCGAATCCGCTCTCGTGCAAAGCGTCCAGCAGCGTCAGAATTTGCGCGTGGTTCCACGCCCCGCGCCGCTGCACGAGCATTGCTAGAAGTAAGGCGTGGTAGCGCGACAAGCGGCCAAAGTCGCGAACCTTCGGTCCCAGGATGGCCAGCGCGGCCGCAGCAGAGCGCTCTTTGCCCGAAAAGATCGATGCCAAGGCCATGTTCAAACGCGCCCGCACGCTCATGGATTCTGCCGAGAATGGGGCGCGGCGCAGGGTCGCGCGCGCGGTCGCGAGCGCTCGCAGGGCCTCATGCTCGAGGCCTGCTACCGCAGCGTAGATTGCGGCCTCCGAGAGGCGAAGCGCTTTCTGGTGAGGTTCGGCGTGGCGCTCGGCGGTGGGTGCGAGAACGTGGTATGCCGCAACGAAGTCGCGTCCGCATGCCAGGCGCAGCGCGCGCGATGGGAGCAAGACTTCATCTGCGTGCTGTACGTCGTTTTCGATCTCTTCGTTCGCGAGTTCGAGTTCGGCGCGGCGCACTTCGGCCCAGTGGCCGCGGTCCGATGCCACATCGATCGCGCTGAGCAAGGCATACCGTCGCCAAAAGGCGCTTCCCAGGCGTTGAGCGCACGCTTCGAGGGATTGCAAGATTTCCAATCCCGTCTCAATATCGTCCTTGCAGTTGACCGCAATGAAGAGTAGTACGCTCAAAGCCGCAGCGGCAATCTCGTCATGGCCGTGCTCCGCGGCAAGGGCGAGCGTCCGCTTCGCATAACGCTCTGCACCCTCTACGTCGTGATCGCGCACGGCGACGAAGGCGGCCCGCTGATAAACGGTCGCCCGCAACGAAACATCACTCACATCATCGACCGTCAATAGTGCCGATTCGATGCACTCGCGCGACTCCGACCACCGTCCGGCGGTACCATACGCTGCTGCAAGTGAAGCGACGGCGGAGGCATGCAGTTCGGGATCGGACCGATCGGCCGCCATGCGCTCCAGCGCAGCGATGCAATCAAGGCGGCCGCGGCGCAGCAGATCGCTTGCGTAGAGAAACTGAACCCGCGTGCGGGCACGTGAATCCGGCGCTATCTCAATGGCATGCGAGAACCACGCATCAGCGACGTCGTGTCGGCCCATATCCGATTCGCGCATCGCTTCGAGCGTCAGTGCCACGAAGCTATGGCGCCGCTCTTCGGGGCGAAGCGCGCGCACGGCAAAGTTGACTACGTCCCCGTAACCGCGGTTGACAAGTGCGAAACCATGCCGTTCGAGTAATTCTAGGATGGGCCGCGGATTCCCGACTAGTGCAGCACCGCGCAAGGCTTGCGCCGGTCGTTGCGCATGTTCAAGCGCGCCGACGACCATTCGTACGGCATCATCCAGTCCAACCTCGTCGATAGAGCTCATGCGTTTCGCAATACTGCTAAAGGCCGACGTGAAATACAGATGATCGCGAAAACGAAAGACCTGAGGCGCTTCAATATCCAGTTGCTCGACAAGTTCGACGCCGTATGGAATCCGTTGCACCAGTTCATCGGCGAGGCATGGAAGCTGCAAGAGCGCACGCATCGAGCCTAGACGCTGTGGCGCGAGCTGCGCGAACAGCGGTTTAAGCGACGCTTCCAGACTTTCTGCGAATGAAGCATTCGAGACGTAGTTATCGCGGGATAGGAACGCCAGCATCAAACATCCGGCGTGCGGCCCGACACAGGCGAACCACCCCAGAGCGCGCTCCCGGTTCACTCCGAGTCGCTCTGCCAGCGCAACCGCTTCGTCGGCGGTGAATGCAAGCAGTGCCTCGTCGATGTGCGAATCGACCAGTTCGGCGGCAAGCCATTTCGCGAGCGGAAGCATCGCGCTCGTGCGCACGCCGAGGATCCAACGTACGCGCTCAGCGCTGTATTCTACGGCTGCAGCGATGAACTCCGCAATCTCGTCCGAACCTTCAACGACGTACAGGTCGTCGAGCACGATCGTCAGGTCGCCCGTATCGAGACGGCCCGCGAACCACTGCGCGAGCATCACCGCGGGTCGCTGTGCTCGACGCGCATTGCCGAAGGCGGCGACCAAACCATGACCGAGCGTGGGATGCGTCGCCTCCAACGCCATGACAAGGCCCCGCGCAAAGGGGAGTAACTCAGCTGCTGCAGGGTGAGGAACATAGGTTGCCGTTGCGCCACCGATATGCTGCACATAGGCGTCGATCGCCGTACTTTTGCCGACGCCGCCCGAGCCGCTTACCAGCGTAATGCGACGGTGCGCGGCGCGCGCAAAGGCGGCCTGCAAGCGCGGACGCTCCAGCAATGCGTCAGCTGACCGCGCCCTCGTCGGCCGGTACAACGAATCATCGGCGGCTGGAAAGCCTCCGTCGTCCATCTCTTGAAGCATCGTCACGATGGTAAGCGAGCTCGCGGTAAAACGCTGCCTTTTGCCGCGTTTGGTGAGGAGTATCACAGGGCGACGACTGCACTAGTGGGCCAGGGCCACCGTCTTCCGCAAGGTCCGCTCGTCAATCACGATTCGGTACATGAAATCCGCCACGTCGGCTCGCGAGATTCTGTTGCCGCCCTCGGGTACGAAGCGATCGTTCGCCCGGTAGAGGCTGGTACGCGGGCCAGCCGTTAGGCGTGCGCGACGGACGATCGTCGCAGCCGCCGATGGTGGCCGCGACCGCCTCACCATCGCGGACGTCGCCTTCCACAACGCCGATCGCGCCCAGGTCGCCTGGGAGCCGCTGCCGGTTACGAACCAGCACCTTGACGTGATCGCCGTTCTCGCGAGCGACGGCAAACAGCCAGCGCCCAACGCCCCCTGTTCCGCCAAAAATCGCCACGCGCATGCTCTGGGGGATTCCCGATTTGACGGCGCCGAAGCCCCGGCGTCATGCGCATCGTACGCTACCGGCACGGCGCCCAGGAACACCTCGGTGTCGTCGGCGGTGAGGCGCTGCGCCCCTTTCCGGACGAGATCGATTGCCTGGAACGGTATCTTGAACGAGCGCCGGACCCTCGTTCTGCGCTCCCGCTCGGGGACGCGGTGCCGCTGTGCGATGTTGTGCTGTTGGCGCCGGCCCGCCCGCGCAAAAATGTCTTCTGCGTCGGCCGTAACTACATGGGTCATGCCGAGGAGGTTGCCCGAGCCCGCGGGACGAGCGTCAATCTCCCTTCCGTGCCGACGTTTTTTACCAAAGCACCGACCGCAATCGCCGCTCCCGGCGCGCCCCTGCACCTCTCCGCTGCGTTGTCGCAGCAGTACGACTGGGAAGCCGAGCTGGCCGTCGTGATCGGCTCCCGTTGCCGCGACCTCCCTCAAGCCGAGGCCCTCTCGGCCGTCTTCGGCTACACGTGTCTCAACGACGTGACCGCGCGCGACCTCCAAAAAGCGCACCAGCAGTGGTTCAAGGGGAAAAGCTTGGATGAGACGTGCCCCCTCGGGCCTTGGATCGTCACGGCCGACGAAGTCGGCGACCCCCAAAACCTGGACATCGCGATGCGGGTAAACGGCAGCTCAAAGCAGTCGGCCAACACGAGCCAGATGATCTTCGACGTCAAGCGGATCATTGCGTCGCTTTCTAGCGGCCTGACCCTGGAGCCCGGGGACGTCATCGCCACGGGAACCCCCGACGGCGTGGGATTCGCGCGGACGCCGCCGGAGTTCTTACGGGACGGTGACATCATGGAAGTGGACGTGGCGCGAGTCGGCGTCCTGAGGAACACGGTTAAGCTTTTGTAATTCTCCCTGAACCGGGGGGATCGAGCATGCGTTCGCGAGGGAGTCAAGTGATCGCCATCACACTTTGCTCGGCACGCGGGAAAGAAGCACTCGCGACTTTCTCGTCTCCTCACAGTCACTCGGTCCGCTAACCGAGAAAGGAAACGCTTTTGCACGTAGCAATACTGCTGGCGCACTTGTCACCGGTGCCAGCACACCTCTCGCCCGTGCCGGCACACCTGTCGCCGGTGCCCGCACTGATCCACGCGATCATCCTCGGCCTGACGGCCGTTCCCTGGTAACGATCGAACACAGAGACGCCGGTCGATGAGTAGGGCATCGACCGGCGTTCTCGCCCTCGGTCCGCTATAGCCCTCGAGCGGTTATGCTCGAAAATGTCGGCAAGGCACCGAGGAACATGAGCGGCTCATAAACCGGAAGTAGCGGCGCCGTCTCTCATCGTAAAGACGATTCATGCTAATCGGTGTTCCCAGCGAGACTGCGCCCGGGGAACGGCGTGTCGCTCTCGTGCCGGATACCGTTGCGCGTTTGATCAAAGCCGGCAACACGGTTGTCGTGCAGCGCGGCGCGGGCACGGCAGCAGCGTACCGCGACGATGCCTATGAAGCCGCCGGCGCGATGCTTGCCGCCGACGCGGCCGAAGTGTTTGCCAAAGCCGGCATCGTCGTCAAAGTCGCCCGTCCAAGCTCAGCGGAACTTGCGCGCATGCATGCGGGCCAGACGCTCATCGCATTTCTCGCCCCGCTGGGTGATCCACGTTCCGTCGAAGCATACGCGACGCGCAAGATCACCGCGCTGTCGATGGACGCGATTCCGCGCACCACCAAAGCGCAATCGATGGACGCGCTGTCGTCGCAGGCCAACATCGCCGGCTATAAGGCGGTGTTGATCGCGGCCGCGTCGCTCGCCAAGTATTTTCCGATGCTGACGACTGCGGCCGGCACGATTAAGCCGGCGCAGGTGCTGGTGATCGGCGCCGGCGTCGCGGGGCTACAAGCCATTGCCACCGCTCGACGCCTGGGTGCCGTCGTCACCGGTTACGACGCGCGAACGGCCGTCAAGGAACAGGTGCAGTCCCTCGGCGCAAAGTTCTTGGAGATCGACGTCGGCGAGTCGGCCGAGGGCAGCGGCGGCTACGCGCGCGAATTGTCGGCGGAAGCGCTCGAGCGGCAACGCGCCGCCATGGTCAAGGCCATCGGCGCGGCCGACGTCGTGATCACGACCGCCGCCGTTCCGGGGAAGCGCGCGCCATTACTCGTGACGCGTGAAGCCGTTGCCGCGATGGCGCCGGGCAGCATCGTCGTCGATCTCGCCGCCGAAACGGGCGGCAACTGCGAGTTGACGCGGGTCAACGAATGGGTCGCAAGCCCGAACGGCGTGACGATCGTGGGCACGACGAACTTACCGTCGACGGTCGCGACGCACGCGAGCCAACTCTACTCCAAAAACGTGCTGACGCTGCTCGAGTACATCATCAAAGACGGCCTCCTCAATCTGGACATGGAGGACGAGATCGTACGTGGAACGACGCTTGCCCGCGATGGTGAGATCGTCCACGAACCGACGCTTGCAGCGTTGCAGCCGGCCGTAGGAGAAACCGCGTGAACGAACACCTGCTCACCGAAATCACCGTGTTCATCCTGTCGGTGTTCATCGGCATCGAGGTCATCTCGAAGGTGCCGACGACGCTGCACACGCCGCTGATGTCGGCGACGAACGCGATCCACGGCATCGTGCTCGTCGGCGCTCTACTCGTTGCCGGCACGGCTCACGCGCCACTTGGACCGGTGATCGGTTTTCTGCTCGTCGTTCTCGCGTCGCTCAACGTTTTCGGCGGCTACACCGTGACCGAACGCATGCTGCAGATGTTTCGCCCGAAGGCGCCCCGCCCGACGAAGACGGACGTCGACAGCACAATCTCCGTGGACACGATCGGACAGCCTAAGGAAAACCGCGCAGCGTGACGTCGACCCTGGCGCGCCCCGTCGAGATTCCGTATCTCGTCACCGGCATTCTCTTCATCATCGGTCTGCGCTATCTCAGTTCCCCGCGTACCGCACGGCTGGGCAACCGGCTTTCGGCTCTCGGCATGGCGATCGCGCTGCTCGCGACCGCGGCCCAAGGTTTGCTCAACTGGGGCGTGCTGGTTGCGGGCCTCGTCGTCGGAATCGGGATCGGCATCTATTCGGCGCGACGCGTTCCGATGACCGCGATGCCGCAAATGGTCGCGATCTTCAACGGCGCGGGCGGCGGCGCGGCGTCGCTCGTGGCTCTCGGCGAACTGCTCGAACGTGTTTCGACGGGAACGCATGTCGGCGGAGATGTTTCGGTCACCGCTTCGTTGACGGCGATCATTGGTGCCATCTCGTTCTCCGGCTCGGTGGTTGCGTTTCTCAAGCTGCAAGAGGTGATGACGGGGCGTCCCATCGTGTATCCCGGACAACAGATCGTCAACGCCGCGCTGCTGCTGCTGATCTTGATGTCCGCCGGGTTCGTCGTCGCGGGCGACGATCCGGTGAAGTGGTTGGCCGTCGCGCTGTGCGGTTCGCTCGTTCTCGGCGTGCTGTTCACCTTACCGATCGGCGGCGCCGACATGCCGGTCATCATCTCGCTGCTCAATTCGTTCACCGGTCTCGCCGCCGCATTGACCGGTTTCGTCCTCTCCAACAACGTGCTCATCATTTCGGGCGCGCTCGTCGGCGCGTCGGGCACGCTTCTGACGTTGATGATGGGTAAAGCGATGAACCGCAGCGTCGGCAACGTGTTGTTCGGAGCGTTCGGCGCCGTCTCGCCCAAGAGCGCCGCCGCCGGCGGTGCGAACGCTGCCAACGTTCGCTCCCTCTCGGCGGACGACGTCGCCGCGCTCCTCGCGTACGCGAACCAAGTCGTCGTGGTGCCCGGCTACGGGATGGCCGTCGCGCAAGCGCAGCACTCGATCCGCGACCTTGCCGACCTGCTCGAAAAGCGCGGCGTCGAGGTGAAGTATGCGATTCACCCGGTCGCGGGCCGGATGCCGGGACACATGAACGTGCTGCTCGCCGAGGCCAACGTGCCGTATACGTCGCTCTACGACATGGACGATATCAATCCCGAATTCGCCCGCACGGACGTGGCCTTGGTCGTCGGCGCGAACGACGTCACCAATCCCGCTGCCCGCAGCGACAAAGGCTCGCCGATCTACGGCATGCCGATCATCGACGTCGACAAAGCCGAAAACGTCATCGTCCTCAAGCGTTCGATGAAGTCGGGTTTCGCCGGCATCGACAATCCGCTCTACGAAGATCCCAAAACGGCGATGCTCTTCGGCGATGCCAAGAAGTCGATCGACGCCGTCAACGCGGCCGTCAAAACGATGTGACGGCGATGCCGGCCGTTGTCCGTGACGGCGTGGAAAGCTGAGTCCGCGGGAAAAAGAAGCAGCATCGCCTGACCGAGGAGTCCCTTACGCCGGCGCATCGCCAATGGCGCAAGTGGTCGGTGACCTTGCCATCGGCCAGCACTTCTCCGCTCTGTGGGGATGACGCTCTTGCACCCGATGATGGAGATTCGTTCCGGCGTGAGGTAGGCATCGCGTCAGTTCATCGGAAGGCTACCGCTGCGTTTGCGCGCCGGATAGGCGGCAACGATGCGCTCGCTCTCATCATTGCTTAAGACGAGATCCCCAGCAGCCGCGTTGGCCTCGACATGCGCCTGCGCGTTTGCTTTGGGGATCGCGAACGTGATTGGATCGCGCACCACAAAGGCGAGCGCGACGGCCTCACTCGTTACGCCGCGTTCCCCCGCGATGTCGGTTAAGACCGATTCCGCGGCGTGATTCCGCGGCCGGCCGAGCGGCGTATAGGCGACGAAAGCTGCGCCGTTCTCACGGCACCATGGGAGTTCGTGCGCTTCCGGCGTGCGCTCACCGAGATTGTACAGGACTTGATCGCAGGCAATCCGTGCGCGCCGCAGCCCCGCCGCAGCTTCACGTAAGTCCCACGGGTCGAAATTGCTCACGCCAAGACTGCGTATCTTGCCGGCGTCGAGTAAGGCTTCCAGACCGGCCATCGTCTCCGCCAGCTCGACGTCGCCGCGCCAATGCAGCAGATAGCAATCCAGATAGTCGGTACCCAGCCGCCGCAGCGACCGTTCACAGGCGCGCTGCAGACGATCGCGCCTTCCGTTCGACGGCACGACCTTCGACACGATGAACAGCGACTCGCGAGGATACGGCGCCATCGCTTCGCCGACGATCTCTTCGGAACGCCCATCCCCGTACATCTCAGCAGTATCGATGTGCGTCATCCCAAGCTCGATCCCGCGCCGCAGCGCATCCCGATCGGGCAGCGGCCACGTCCCCTGCCCGATGACCGGCACCTCGAATCCCGTTGCGCCAAAACGTCGCCGTTGCATGGCAGTCCGGTTCACCGCAACGGTGATGAAAGCCTCAGCCGGTCTCCAGCGTCAGGTCGGTGCTGCGCCGCCACGCGAACATCGTAGAGCGTTTTCGTTCGGCAACGTCTAGCGAAACTCGTACAGCATACCGAACGCACCGTGAGCGATGACGCGATAACTGCGCTCGAAATAGGCCTTGAACGCGGGGCTGCGTGTCATCATGATATCGGGACCAGCGTCGTCGCGCGACTTGTAGACGTAACGCGGTGGTGTGGTTTTCAATTCGCGGAGCAATTCCATGCGCTGGCTGGGCAGCAGAAGTTCCATCGCCCACCCGTTGAGCACCAGCGGCTGCACGCGTCCCGTCACGACGTAATACGTGGGGTTTCCCATCACGTACAGGTCGTTCTGGTGCGACGCAGCTGCAGCCGGTAGCAGTGCGGCGTCGGCGCTCGTACCCGCGTATACGGCCGAGACGTCTTGCCGGAAGCGTTCGCGCGAGGCCGAACTGAGCGCGAAACCGTCTTTCATAAGCACGGCAAGTTTGCGAACCTCGATGCGCACGGGGATCGCGGCGCAAAGCGCCGCAAGCACGAGTGTGCCGATGCTCGCAGCCTTGCGGGGCACGCGCACAAGTGCGACGAGCCCTGCCGCGGCGAAGATGCCGAGCGGAACGCTTTCCAGCAGCCACTGGTATTGCCACCACGACGTGCGCTGCGCGAGAATGGTCGCCAGCCCTCCTATCAGCCATACGAAGAGACACCGTGAGAGCGCGTCGGCCCGCGAACGAAAGAGACTGACGATCCCTGCCATCGCGAGCACGATCGCCATCCCGTACGTGCGTGCGAACCAGCTCAGCGACTCTATGAGGACAGAGATTTGCTGAACCGGCAGCGTCGCGATGATGCGGGGCGGAACGACGAACCACGTATCGAGCGCGCTCTCGAGCGCGCCGCCGCGTGCCAAGCCCGCGAGCGTGAGACCGACAGGAATCCCCGCGCCGAGCGCTGACACGACGCTCGCGAGCAATGCATCTCCGAGCTTGCGGCGGTACGTCAGAACAGGCGAGGCGATTGCCGTAAGAAAGATCGCGATTAGAAGCGGTGCGAACACGAACTTCAGCAGCATCGCGCAACCAGCTGCCACACCAGCGGCAGCGAAGGTGGCGTACCGCGAAGCACCTGAGCGGCGCGTCCCTTCGCACGCCAGCCACGTTGCAAGGAAGATCGGGAAGCCCGCGAGCGCTTCAACTTGCACTTGCTCAGCCGAACTGGAGACAACGTAGTAGAGCGCGACTGCGAAGAGCGGTGCAACGGGAGCCGCAGCCCGTAGCGTCGTCCAGCGCGAGAGTGCGTACCATAGTACCGCTGCAAACGCTAGGAGATAGACGAGTTCGAGCACGTGGACCGAAAGTGACGTGAAGCCGCCGACCACGCCAGCGACGTAGTAGAAATCAAAGATGCCCGGCTGTTTGAGATCCCAAAAATCCCTATACAGAACCGCGCCGTGCGCCATCTCTTTGGCACCGACCAAGAAGAGGCTTTGATCGCCTTCGAGCGGTTGTGGCAGATCGATCAGTCCGGTCACCGCGACGACGCCGAAAACGATGACCGTCCACGCTGAGCCCCGTCGCACTTCCTCTCCATGTTCGGACAATGCGGTGCATGACCTAAGCGCGGCGGCACAGTGAGGCGGATATGGATATCCGATCATCGTACTTTTGAACCTCAATACCGGTCATCTGCTATATCTCAGCGAGATTCTTTGGCGAAGAAGGACGCCTTTTTTAAGAAATCACGCTCTTCGGTCACTCGCTTGAGCGGCGTAGCACGTGCAGCTCCTCATCGTGCGAGTTAATTTTCCCGTTGCCGGCAAACGCAGCCAGACCTTCGCGCTCGAAGTCCCGCCGCCACTTGTGCAGCTGATTCGTCGCAAGGCCAAGTTCGCCGGCAACCGTCGCGACCGACTTGGTGCCTTCGCGGCTTAGCCGTTTTCGAGCTTGTACTCACGCGTGTACGACTGCCGCTTGCCGGCGTTTTGTCTCGATTTTTGCACTGAACACTCCTCCGCCCATCTTCGATAGGCTTAACTGGAGTGTCCACCAAACCGGGGGAAGTCCCCAGAGCGCCCTGCTCAGCGAGTCAATCCGGTAGCTTGTTAAGGTTGTACGTTGGATCAGACTCTAGCAGTAATCCTTCGATTCCGTTTCTTCGTTCGTGATCAGCCGGCAAATCCTCTAGTATGTGTCGCACCGCCTTGCTGAAGTATGGGTCCCCTCGTTCGAGTCCAGGGCCAACCACCGCTTGTGCGCTATTATATCGGTCGACGTCTGCAGACACGAAGTCAGCCCAGAAATCATCCCAAACGCTCTCTGATACGTTGGGCGCGAGCACGCGAAGGGATCGCCAATGTGACCTCGTTGCAGGGGTGATCAAAAAAGGTATAAATGGAATCGAGAAAAGCGCTTTCGCGTTCGGGCTTGACTCCACACTTTGCGCCTTCAAACTCTAAAAACTGCAGCGCTAGCTCATGGTTAATCTGTGGCCACAGAGTGTCTGCCCGGCGACAACTATCCTTGCCGCTCGCATTGACTCGTCAGATTTGCTACCAGTGCTGACCTGTTGCCTCACGTAAAATGCTACCCGCCGCGTAGTGCGGCGGGAGCGGGACAACGTAGATATTCGGTCCGCGCAACAGATGCTCAGCGATGCCACAACACGTGACTCGCAAC
>JACRTY010000046.1 GCA_014305025.1 Candidatus Nyctobacter psychrophilus
ACCTCGACTACACGTTCTCGTTCAACGTCGGCACGTCCCCGTTCGGCGTCGCGACCACGTTCCCGATCCTCATCCAGTACATCGTGACGCCCGGCACATCGAATCAGCTCAATCCGCAGATCGTGCGCACGTCATCCTCCCAGACGACCTTGACGCCCAACGATAACGGACAACGCAATGAGTTCACCTTGGTCTTTCCGCGGGCTCTCCTGAACGCTCCGCTCGGTCCCTCAGCTTTACCGTGCAGCAGTTCGCGGGTGTCGCCGGCGTCTCCGTCTCCATCCCCCACCGGGACGACATCACCCGCACCCACGAATCTCGCGAGCACGTGGAAGTTCAATTTCTTCGTCATCAATCCGGCGACGGGGCAGGTACTCGATTCGCTCGGTAGCGGCGGTCCGACCGATACGAGCTACAACCAAGCCGTGATCGACACGACCACGCAAAGCTTCACGCCGATTATCAAACAGACCGACATCACGGGTTTGCCGACCGATACGTCAGCGCAAATAGCGGGCGGCGAGATCGACAACTACCTGTAAATCAACGTACCGTCGCTGTTTGCGCCCGAGAGTAAGGCGGACGGTCCAACGGCCGACTCGGCGAAACGCCGGAGCGGTAATCACAGTGTCATCCCAGCACTTGGCGTGGCCGCGCGCCGTTCTCCGTGCATCAATCCGTCCCCAAGAAAGGGAACGTCATGAAATTACAGCACGGGGTTGCGACGGCGCTTTTCATTGCCGCCGCGACATTGCCGGCTGCCGCGCTGGCACAGTACAGCGGCGGCTGGCATGGGAACGGCCGCAACGGCGGCTATGGTTACGGTGGCAGTCAGGCAACGGGTATCATCGTCTCGGTCAACGGCGGAGACGTCAAACTCACCAACGGTCGCAACGTCTTCTTGGAAAACGGCACCGTCATCAATCCGCGCGGCACGTCGCTGCAGCCGGGCCAGCGCATCTCCGTCATCGGCGCCCCCGGCGGCAACGGTGCGATCAACGCAAGCGAGATCGACGTCAACGGCTACGGCAACGGAAACTACGGCCAGTACGGTAACGGAAACTACAACGGGAACGGCAACGGCTACGGCCGTGACCGCAATGACCGTTGGAACCGGGACGACCGCCGCGACCGCGACGACCGCCGCCGGCAAGACCGACGCGGCAACGACAACCGCAATCAAAACCACAACGATCGCAACGACAACGACCATGACGACGGCGGAGGCCGTCCTTAACGGTACACATTAGGCCCTCGCGCAATCCTGCGCGAGGCGACTAATTAGAAGGCGAAGTTTTGCGGGATGATGCCCGACGGTTGATTGCCGCCGAAGCCGAAGCCGGCGGACTGTCCCGGAAACGCCAAGATGACGATATTGAGATTGAACTGCTTCAAGTCTTCATTGTAACTGAACTGCAGGTTGTAGCACTGGTCGATCGTGCGGGTCAGATAGATGTTCTTGTTTTCCAGCCGGGCTTTGTTCTTCCAGTCGACGTTCGTCGACAGTTCCAAGGTCGTGTCGAGTCCGAACGGCGTGATCGCCTGGACGTTGGTCGTATAAAACCCGTTGCCCGGGCCCGGTGAGTAAAACCCACCGAGCGTCACGTACGAGCGCGGCGAAGGCCGAATGGAAAATTGATAGTTGAGCGGCTGTGCTTGGCGGTTGAAGTTCGTCCCGGTCGCGAGTGACAGCGAGTAGATGTCGCGGTTGAAGATGCGCAGCACATCTTGCGCCGAGTGCGAGCCCGGCAGAAGCCGGTCGAACAGTTGGAACGGCACGTCGGGGGGCCCGATCGGATGCTGCTCGTTGTACGTGATGGCGTTGACGACGTGCGTTCCGAGCGGCGTGGTCAGGGCGGCATTCTGCTGGTCGAACGCCTTCTCGTCGCCGGTCCCGTAGTAGTCTTGGGTCAGCGTATAGTTGGCGGAAAAGTCGCTCGTGCCGAAGATCTTCGCGTAGTAGCTCTCGTTGATCACCGCTTGCGCGCGACCGGTATTGAAGTGGTTCTGCGGCTCGGTGTAGTCGCCGATCGCGAACTGAAGCTGCGGTCCGTATTTGAAGCCGCCGTAGTTGAGGTGCGGCATGATCGTCAGTTCGGGCAGACGATCGTAGCCGTTGGGGTTCGATGAGAAATCAGTTTTGTCATAGGTCAGATCGTAGTCGGCGAGTTTGGACGACAGATGGGTGATCGTGTTGATGTGAAAGATGTCGCTCTTGGAATAGGCGCTGTTGAAGCTGGAATACTCGAAGTTGAGCTGCTGGCCCAGTGCCTGCGACAGCACGATGGAGTCGACGAAACCGAGGTTGAGGTCGTTCTGCAGGTCGCCCTGAACGAAGCGTGAGAACGTCAGGTTTTCCGTGCTCGCATTTCCTTGGCGGATCAGCGACCCCGTGATGTTCGTGCTTGCCGGCAAGCTGATCGAGGCGCCGTAATCGCCGACGTAATCGAGTGCGAATTGGCCCCGCAAGCGGTTCGAGAAGTTCTCCGTCTCTTGCACGTTGAGATTGGTTTGACGCTCGTTCTGAATGTGGTCGCTGATCGTGTTGGCGTCGATGCTGAACGAGCGCCGCCCACTGGCGGCAAGCGCCACGGCCGTGTAGCCCAGCTTGAGGCCGCGCTTGGTGTAGTACTCGACGGTGTAATAGCCGTAGTACGTGTCGGACGGCGCAAATGCGATTCGCGCCTTGACGTAAAATCCTTCGATCTGAGAATAGCCGAGGACCGGGACGAAGCTCGACACGCGCCGGCGCGGATCCTCGAGCGAGCGCAGCGGAATGATCAGCAGCGGCAGATAGAAGATCGCCAGCGGTCCTAGGAAAACGACCGCCTTTCGCGCCACCAGCTTATCGCCCGGCGTCACGTCGATCGAGCGCGCTTCGACGTGGTAGCCTGCATGCGGACGTTCGCACGTCGTAAACGAGGCGCGCTCACCGTGGGAGACGCCGGCTGTGTTGGTCGTCAGCTGCTGTGCCGTATAGTGCAGTTTGCCTTGGGCCACGCCTTCCGTCGATTCGCCCGCTCCGTTGACGAGCGTCGCGCGGCGCGTGTCGGTGTCGAACAAAATCTTGTCGGCGTACAGAATCGCGTCGGAATTGCGATTGACCAGATACGTGTGCCCGGTCATCGTCAAGGTGTGATCGCCGTCCCAATGGGCATGATCGCCGACGACCTGGCCCTCGACGTAGAAGATGTGAACGTTGCCCTCGAGGTCATAGGGTTTGGTGCGCTCGGTGTAGCCGTTGACGTGATCGGCGATCGTCACGACTTGATTCGGTCCTAGGGTCGGAACGGGCGTTGCACCGGCGGCGGTGGCGCTGGGCTCCGGCGAGGGCGCGCCGGGTGCGGCGTTTGCGGGACCGCCGGCGCTGGGCGTCAGTTGCGGTGAAGCGTTGACTGCGGGAAGCGGCGAGGGTGTACCGCTCGTGCGCACGATTGGGACGGGGGCGCTCGCGGCGACGGTCGGTCCAGTGGACGGCAGCGGCACCGGGCTCGGCGTGCCGGTTCCGGTGGGTTGCGGCGTTGGTGGAAGAAGTTGCCCCGGGCCATCGGGCGAGACGGGAGGAATCGGGACGAGCGGCGTGCCGCTGGGCAGCGGCGTCGGCAGCAATCCGCTCGGCGCGCTCGTCGGTGTGGTCTGCGTGGGCGGTGCCGGCTGCGCTTCATCGATGAGGATTGCGACTTGCTTCGCGGGGATGCCGTGCGTGCGGGCTCCGACCTCACGCGCCAGCGCGTAGGCCTGCGCCGCGGCGCGGTATCCGACCGTCGACGGCGTGCGCTCGGGAGCGCGCGGCGCTTCGCCGCACCACGTGTGTAGCCGCATTAGCGCCACCAGACGGGGATCGACGTACGGGGCGGCAGCGATGCCGGCGGATGCGAACGCCGCTGTGTTACTCAGTACGGCGAGAAGCCCGAGCAACGCGGCCGCGCGCCTCAGCGCGATCAGCGTTCGACGCGCCAGAAAAGCACGGCTCCCGCAGTTCCCATGATGAGGTTCGGCATCCAGGCGGCGAGGTACGGATTGAACGCGTCGTTACGGCCGAGCGCCATGAAGGCCGACATCAGCAGATAGTAGACGAAGAGCAAGAGGATCGACAGCGCGACGCCCAGGCCTTTGCCGAGGTTCGCGCCGCGTTTACCGAGTTTGGCCGCGATCGGCAGGGCGAGCAACACGCTGATGAAGGCGGCAAACGGAAACGCGATCTTCTGCGCGAGGCTCAGCTTGAGGCTCGCGAGGGCCTGACCGCCTTGGCCCGTCGCCTGCATGGCGCCGATCTGACCACGCAACTGTTTGGAATCCGCGACGTTGGGATCGCTGGTCGTCGTATTGATGAACTGATCGACGGTTTCGCCGACGGGTAAGCCGACGTCCATGTCCTTGATGCCGGTATCGGCAGCATCGACTTCACCCGAAACTTTGAATTTCGTAACCCGCGCGTTGAGCAGATGCAGCGTTTGCCCTTCGACGATCGCCTTGTGCGCGTTGATGACCGTGCGAAACGGCGTATTGGTCGCGTTTTGGAAGATCATCACGTCGTCCATCGTGCGTTTATCGGCTTCGACGTTGGCGACGTAGAACACATTTCCCGTCGCGTCGTCTTTACGAAAGAATTGCGGGACGACGGGGAGTTCGGCCGTATGATAGACGATCTGGTAGAAGGTGCGCGTCGAGAGTTCAATGCTCTTGGGCGAAAGCGTCTCGTTGACGAAGTAGGACAGGCCGAACATCGCGAGGCCGAAGATGAGCGGCGTTCGGCAGATGCGCAAAAACGAGACACCCGACGTCCGCAGCGCATTGATCTCGTTGTCCTGCGCCAGCCGTCCAAAGCCAAGCAACGACGCGAACAAGCACGCGAAGGGAAAGGCGAACGGCGTCGACTGCGGCACGCGGAACAGCAAAAACCGTAAGACCAGGAATACCGGCGCATGGGCGTTGATGATGTAGTCGGCCGCCACGAAGAAGATGTTCACGAACCAGAAGAGCAGATACGTGCCGAACGCAAAGGCGAACGGGGCGACCAGTTCCCGAAGGATATAAGCGTCGAGCAGAGGCAGGTGCGGCATCCGAGGCAGCGGCGCGAACGGCGCCGCGCGCACGCTCGGAACGGTTGCCATGGCCGCTAGAACGGTGTCGGGCTTTGCCCGACTTCCACCTTGTGCATGATTCGGTGTAGTCGAATCGTGCACGGATTCAACGAAGCTGAATCCATCTAGTTGGTGGTACGCAAGGCTGCGGTGATCCGGGCGACGTAGGCGCGCGTTTCCGAAAACCTGGGGATGCCGTGCGACGCGTCAACCGCCCCCGGCCCGGCGTTGTAGGCGGCCAGCGCCAGCGGAACGTTATTGTGGTAGCGCGCGAGCAAGTCGTGCATGTAGCGGCAACCGCCCGCGACGTTCTGCTCCGGATCGAACGCGTCGAATACCCCGTAGGTCGCCGCCGTCGCCGGCATCAATTGCATGAGCCCCCGTGCCCCGGCTCGGCTGATGGCACTTGGGTCACCGCCCGATTCCACGGCGATCATCGTCTCGACGAGCGGCACCGACAGGCCGTTGCCGCGGGCATCGGCCTCGATCAGCCGGCGCAGGGCCACGGAATCCATGCTGTGCGGACCGCCTGGGATCACGCCCCCGGCGCTACAGCCATAGAGCGCCGCGAGCAGCAAGGCTGCGACGAGAAGTCTCACCGTAGTCGAGGCTTCGCCTTGAGCGCCAGCGTGCCTCTGTCAACCCTCACGGTGTGGTGTTCGGCACGCTCGTCATAATTGTTGAACGTAAGTTGGGCCGGACATCTTGCGTGTCGCGCGCTGCACCGATATAGTGGAGTAAAGTGGTGCTCGGTGGAGCGAAGTGGAGGCTTTCCCCTGGCTCGCGACATGCCCCGTTTTACCGGTCGAGCCGAGCACGCCCTTGACGACAAGGGCCGCCTCGTCGTTCCGGCGCGCTTTCGGGAGCGGCTCGGTTCGCACTTCATCGTGACGATCGCCCAGCCCGACCCCTGTCTTGCGCTCTACCCGCTCGTCGCCTGGGAAGCGTTCTGCGAACGTCTGGAAGCGGCGCCCGTCAAGGACGACCGCTACCGCCGCTTCGTGCGGCACCTGTTCGCGCACACCGACGAAGCCGCGTGCGACGGGCAGGGACGCCTGTTGATCCCGGGAGCGTTGCGCGCCTACGCGGGCATAGGACGCGAGGCCGTGTCGATCGGCTCGCTGACTCGGGTCGAGGTCTGGGCCAAGGAGCGACTGGGCGAGACGGCGCCGCCACCCGATGAAGCGGCCGACTTCACGACGGAGCTTGGGCTCTATTAACGATGACGAGAACGAAGCGGCGAGCGTTCCGGCGCACCTGCCGGTCCTCTTCGAGGAGGCGCTGGTGGCCCTCGCCGTCCACGCCGGCGGCCTTTACGTCGATGCGACCTACGGTGGCGGCGGCCATACCCGGGGGATCGTCGCGCGTGGCGGCCGGGTCATTGCCTTCGAGCGCGACCCTGCGGCCCAACCGGCGGCAGGGCCGCGGGGAGACGTCACGCTGCTGCGGCGGGACTTCGCCGACCTCGCCGCGGCGCTGGACGAATTTGGCATCGCGACGATCGACGGTGCGCTGTTCGACGTTGGCCTCTCGTCGCTGCAGCTCGCTGATCCCGAGCGTGGCTTCTCGTTGCTTCGCGATGGACCGCTCGACATGCGCTTGAATCCCTCGGGGGGGCCGACCGCGTACGATCTGCTCGCCCGTTCGAGCGAAGCCGAATTGGCCGATCTCATCTTCAACAACGGCGAGGAACGAGCCGCGCGCCGCATCGCCCGGGCTATCGTCGCGGCTCGCCAAGCGGGGCGCTTGCCGCACCGCACCCTGGAACTGGCGCGTCTGGTCGCCGGCGTCGTGCAGCGCAGCGGCAAGCGCGAGCGCATCCATCCGGCGACGCGCACCTTTCAGGCGCTGCGCATCACCGTCAACGACGAACTCGGCGCGCTCGACCGCGGACTCGCCGCCGCCGCGGCACGCCTGCGTCCGGGCGGCCGCATCGCCGCGATCAGTTTTCACTCCCTCGAAGACCGCATCGTCAAGCGCCGCTTTCGCGACGACGAGCGGCTACGCGTCATCACCCGCAAACCTCTTCTTCCCAGCGACGATGAACTGGCGCGCAATCCGCGTTCGCGCAGCGCCAAACTTCGCGTCGCGGAGCGACTGTCGATTGTACGTTCGTAAACTTCCGCTTCCCCCGCCGCCGCCGACGCGCGTCGGGACGCGGGCCGGCCGTAGTGCGGTTTCCCGCCGCCGCGCCCACGCTTTTCGGCTGCGCTACGCCGGGTTCGCGCGCATGTTCGCGACGGTCGGCATTCTGACACTGTGCGTCGTGGTGTATCTCGGACTGATGGCCAACGTGACGCGCATGAATTACGACCTCGCCAAACGGTTGGCCCAGCGGGCGCGCCTCATGGATGAATCGTCACGGCTCGACGACCGCATCGCGCGCCTATCGTCGCGCGAGCGGTTGGGGGAAGTGGCGGCGCACCTCGGCATGCGCCAGCCCCAGACCTTCGCCGAGATCGCCCTCCCGCAGGCGCATCCCTTAGGTTCGCACGGCCTCGCGTTGCTCGACTGGCTGAAGTGACGTCTCATCGCAGCGCGCGCCGGCCGAACGAGGCCGCGCAACGCTCCAGCGCCGTGCGGGTAAAACTCGCATTCTACATCATCGTTGCGTTTGCGGCGTACATCGCGTGGCGCTTCTTCGTCGTGCAGATTCGCCAAGGCCCGTCGCTTGCGGCACGCGCGTACGAGCAGCACCTTACGACGGTGGAACTCGCTGCCCATCGGGGCACGATTTTCGATCGCGACGGCAATGCGCTCGTGCGGTCGCTGCCCTCGCAAAGCATCTACGTCACGCCCAGTGATATCGCCGATCCGGCTGCTACAGCCCGAGCGCTCGCGCCGGTGCTCGGTCGCAGCGCGTCCGCCCTCGCAGCCTTGCTGCAGACCAAAAGCGCGTACGTGCAGCTCGATCACAAGGTGACGCGTGACCGCGCGGATGCCGTCACCAAGCTCGGCTTGCCGGGCATCAGCGTGGTGCCCGAACCGACCGGCATTCGCTTCATCCCGTCGGGGCGACTGGCGTCGACGGTCCTGGGCTTCACCGGCTTCGATGAAAACGGGCTTGACGGCGTTGAGTATTCGTTCGATTCGATCTTGCGCGGAACGCCCGGGCGCATGGATCTCGAAGCCGATCAGTTCGGCCGCGTGTTGCCGTTTGCACGACCGCACATCGACGTCGCAGCCAAGGCCGGCTATTCGATCGTCTTGACGCTGGACTCGTATCTGCAATACAACGTCGAGCAGATCTTGCGCAAGACCGTTGCCCAATGGCACGCGAAAAACGGCAGCGCGATCGTAATGGATCCGCGGACGGGCGAAATTTTAGCGCTCGCCAACGTTCCCGACTTCGACGTCCCGCAGTACACGCGCTTCCCCGCCGACGATTTGCGCGACCGGGCCGTCACCGATGCGTACGAACCGGGCTCGACCTTCAAGTTGATCACCGCGACCGCGGCCCTGGATTCAGGCAAGGTGACGCCCGAGGACCGGTTTCCCGCGCGCGATACCTTGCACGTCGGCGGCAGCACGATTCACAACGCCGAAGATGGGTTTCTCGCCAGCGCGTCGGCGAGCGAAAATCTCGGTGAAATCATCACCAAATCGCACAACGTCGGGGCGGCCGAGGTCGCCCTGCGCATCGGCAAGCACACGATGGACGATGCGCTGCTGCGCTTCGGCTTCGGCACGCCGACCGAGGTCGGGTTGCCGGGGGAAAGCGCCGGCATCCTCGCGCCGCTGGCCGATTGGAGCGCGACCTCGCTGCCGACGATCGCGTTCGGCCAAGGCATCGCGACCACGCCGCTGGCGATGGCGCGGGCCTACAGCGCGATCGCCAACGGTGGTCTGCTCTTGCGGCCGCGCATCCTCGCCGCGATCGTCGCGCCCGACGGCAGCACCGTGTACCGCTACGGTCGCGAAGTGGAACGGCGCGTGATGTCGGCGCGGACGGCGGCCGTGCTGCGCGGATACCTGCGGAACGTCGTCCTGCACGGCACGGGCAATCCGACCGCGCAAGTGGCCGGCTATGCGACGGCCGGAAAAACGGGAACGGCGCAGATCGCCGAAAACGGCCTGTACCTCTCGGGCGCCTACGTCGCGTCGTTCATCGGTTACGTTCCCGCCGCTGCGCCGCACTACGTGATCCTCGTCAAGGTGACGCAACCGGAGGGGTCGATCTACGGCGGCGTCGTCGCCGCACCGGCGTTCGCGGACATTGCGCGGCGTGCGATGATGCATGCCGGCGTGCCGCCCCAAGCGCCCACGGCAGCGCCGCGCTTGGTTCGCGGCGTCACGATGTCGAAGCGCGGCGCATGACGCCCGGCTCGGTATCGCTCGCCGCACTGATCGCCCAGCTTGACGACGCGCGCGTGTGGGGTGATCCCGGCGTTGCGGTGCACGGTCTTGCGCACGACTCGCGCGCCGTCGCTCGGGGCGGCGCGTTCATCGCCCTGCGCGGCGAGCAGGCTGACGGTCACGCCTATCTGGCAGGCGCCGTTGCCGCGGGTGCGAGCGCCGTCATCGTCGATGCGGCGCATGCCGGCCGGCACGAGCCGACGCCCGGTGTCACGACGGTCGTGGTTCCCGACACGCGCCGCGCGCTCTCGCGCCTGGCGGCGACGTACTACGCCGAGCCGTCACGCCAGCTCGAGGTCGTCGGCGTCACCGGAACCAACGGCAAGACGACGACGACGCACCTGATTGCAGCGTTGCTCGAAGCCGGCGGCATCGTCACGGGGCGGATCGGCACCCTCGGCGCGCGCGTGGGCGGCGCGCATTGGTCGCTCGACAACACGACGCCGCTGGCGCTCGAGTTGCAGGCGTTGCTGGCCGAGATGCGGGCGCGTGGCGCTGCGGCAGTCGCGATGGAAGTCAGTTCGCACGCGCTCGTTCTCGAGCGCGTCGCCGACGTCGCCTTCGCGTACGGCGTGCTGACGAACGTGACCCGCGACCACCTCGATTTCCACGCCGGCTTCGAGGCGTATGCGGCGGCCAAGCGCAGCTTGTTCGAGCGCGCGCGCACGGCGATCCTCAACGTCGACGACGAACACGGTCGCTGTTGGGCGGACGAACTCACCGGCGACGGGCGGCCCGTGATCACGTACGGCTTCGCCGCGGGCGCCGACGTGCGCGCCGGGGATCTGGTACTGCGCGCGGACGGAGCGATGTTTTCCTGCGGCGGCCTGCGCTTCGCGCTGCGGCTGCCTGGGCGCTTCAACGTGCACAACGCGCTCGCCGCGCTGTGCGTGGCGCGGGCGCTCGGGGTCGCCGATGCGACCAGCGCCGCGGCGTTGGAACGTTTCGAGCGCGTTCCGGGACGAATGGAGCACATCGCCGGCGCGGGACTGGACGTCGTCGTCGATTACGCGCATACCCCCGATGCGCTCGAGGCCGTCTTGCGGGCGGCACGCGAAACGACCCGCGGCGCGCTCATCGTCGTCTTCGGTTGCGGCGGGGACCGCGACCGCGGCAAACGTCCGCAGATGGGCCGGATTGCGAGCGACCTCGCCGATTGCGCGATCGTCACGAGCGATAATCCACGCCGGGAAGAGCCGCAAGCGATCATCGAGGCCGTGCTCGCCGGCGTGCGACCCGGCGCGTCGGTCTCTGGCGACGTTGACCGGCGCAGCGCGATCCGTCGCGCGGTCGCGCGCGCGCGGCCCGGCGATCTTGTCGTCGTCGCCGGTAAAGGGCATGAAACCTATCAGATCGTCGGCGACGATGTTCGGCACTTCGACGATCGCGATGAAGTCCGCGCGGCGCTCGCGCTGCGCGCGCGCTCCGCGGCGTCGACGGGCGCTGCAAACCCGGCGCTCGCGCGATGAAGCTCGAAGCGCACGCGGCCGTTGCGGTAACGGGTGCCGTCGTCATCGCGCGTGCCGGGTTGCCGCCGCGCTTCGGCGTGAGCACCGATACGCGTTCGCTCGTACCGGGCGACGCCTTCGTGGCGTTGCGCGGTGAGCGCTTCGACGGGCACGCTTTTGTGGCCGAAGCCGTAGGCCGCGGTGCAGGCGTGCTCGTTGTGGAGGATGCCAGTGCGGTGCCGGACGGCATTGCCGCACTCGTCGTCGCCGATACGAAAGCGGCGTATCTGGCACTGGGTGCGCTCGCCCGTCGCGACCTGCGCGCGCGCATCGTTGCGCTGACGGGCAGCACCGGCAAGACGACGACGCGTGCCTTCCTCGCCCAGATGCTCGCAAACGTCGCGCCCGGCAGAGTCGCCGCTACGGCAAAGAACGAAAACAACGAGATCGGCGTCGCCAAGTCGCTGCTGGCGATCGAACCGGAGGCGACGTACGCGGTGTTGGAACTCGGTGCGCGCCACTATGGCGAAATCGCGCCGCTCGTTCGGGCCGTCGCGCCCGACGTGGCGCTGCTCACGAACGTCGGCGATGCGCACCTCGAGATCATGGGCTCGCCCGAGCGTCTAGCGCAGACGAAATGGGAAATCTTTTCGACGGGCGCGGCAGCGGTGCTCAACGTCGCCGACCCAACGTCGCGCGCGTGGGCGAGCCGGCTATCCGCCCCGCCGACGTGGTTTGCGCTCGATGATGAAAGCGGCGGCGACGCCTTGGCGGCGCGGATCGTCACGTTGCGCGGGCGCGAGCGGCTCCGGGTTCGCGATGCCGCGGGCGTGCGGGAGTACGATTGCAACCTCACGGTGGCAGGCGATCACAATCGCCGCAATGCGGTCGCCGCGGCTGCCGCCGCAGTTGCGCTTGGCGTTGCGGCGAGAACGGTGGCGATTGCGCTGCACGATCTGACGTTACCGCAGGGACGGTATGAGCGACTTGCGCTGCACGACGGCGAGGCGATCTACGATGCGTACAACGCGTCGATGAGCGGGACGCTTGCGACCGTAAACTCGTTTGCCGCGGAAGCGGCCAGCCGCCGCATCGCGGTGCTCGCCAGCATGGCGGAACTCGGACCGGACGCCGCCGCCATGCACGCCAAGGTCGGCGCTGCGGCGGCCGGCGCACGACTCTCCGCGTTACTCGTGGGAGGCGAGTTCGCCGCCGACCTGGCGCGCGGGGCACGGGACGCCGGTTACGATCCGGCGCGGATCGTGCCGTTTGCGGACAACGCAGCGGCCACGCAGTGGCTGCGCCGCAATCTTCGGCAGGGTGACCTCGTGCTGTTCAAAGGTTCGCGGCGCTACCGGCTCGAGGAGGTCGTGACCGATTTGCAGGGCGTGCATGCCTGAGCACGGAGCCGGCGATCGCTCGTGTGTGGAACCGCTCGTCGTCGGACGCTCGGAGCCGCACCGCAAACGGACACCTTTCGGCTACACGTGCGCCGCCATCGCCGTGCGCACCCGGCTGGTGTGCGCGCACGATGATCTGCCCGCACTAGTTGCGCAGGCGGTGAGCAGGATTGCCCATCCCGATGACGTGATCGCGGTCTCCGAGACCGCGCTCGCCATCGCGCAGAACCGTATCATCGCGGCGGAGACGATCCGCCCGAGCCGACTGGCCTATGCGCTGTCGCGGCGCGCCGGCGCGCTTGCGACCGTCAACCAACCCGAATCGTTGCAGCTGGTCATCGACGACGCCGGTCCCCTGCGCGTCATCGTGGCCGCGGCCGCGCAACTGCTCGGCCGCCTGATGGGCGTGCGCGGCCTCTTCTATCGCGTCTTGGGCCCCGCGATCGCGGCGATCGACGGCTACACGGGCACGCTTCCGCCGTTCGAACGCACGATCGTGCTCGGCCCCGTTGAGCCCGACGTCGCGGCCGCGGCGATTGCCGCCCGCTGCGGTGCGGCGGCCGTCGTCGTCGACGCCAATGACCTCGGCGTCGTCACGGTGCTTGGCGCATCCGCCGGCGTCGACTGCGCGCGCGTCGCCGCCGCATTGCGCAGCAATCCGCACGGCAACGGCGACGAGCAGACGCCGATCGTCGTGCTCGCGTGGCGCGGCCCGCAACGGTCGCCGCTGTTGGCGCGGGCGGCATGAGGGAAGGCATCGCGCTCGGCGTGCTCTTTGTCGCCGTGCTCGGGCTCACGCTCGCCGCGGGCCCACGGTGGATCGCGCTCTTGGGCGGCCTCGCGATCCGGCAACATGCGTATGAAGACGCGCCGACGTCGCACGCCAAAAAAAGCGGCACGCCGACGATGGGCGGCGCGCTCTTTTGCATCGGTCTGCTCGCCAGCCTCATGGCCATGCTTCTCATCCGTTCTTGGAGCATGGGGGGCTTGGGATTGGTGCTGTTGGGTCTGGCGTGCGGCGCAGTCGGTGCGCTCGACGACTGGCGTTCAATTCGCATGGGCCGCAATCGCGGGTTGCGCGCGCGCGACAAGTTCGCCCTGACGGCACTGGCCGGTATCGGCTTTCTCACCTTCGTCACGGGCTGGTTGCCCGCGCCCACGCGCGAGGCCGTCTTCACGCTCGGTTCGCAGGTGTTGCGCGTACCGCAACCACTCTGGTATCTGCTGGCCTTGCTCGCGTTGCTGGCCACCACGCACGCCGTCAACCTGACCGACGGACTCGATGGATTGGCCGCCGGCAGCATCCTGCCGCCGCTCGCCGTATTCGCCTGGCTCGGCTGGCAGAACGGTGCGTTCGGCGTGTGCCTGGTCGACATTGCGCTCGCGGCATCGACGATCGGCTTCCTCGCCTTCAACCGGCACCCGGCGCGCGTCTTCATGGGCGATACGGGCGCGCTGCTCCTCGGCGGCGTGCTTGCCGGCAGCGCCGTGCTGACCGGTACGCTGCTGCTTCTGCCCGTCGTCGGCGGCGTATTCGCCGCCGAAGCGCTCTCGGTCATCGCGCAAGTCGGGTATTTCAAAACGACACGGAGACGGATCTTCCGCATGAGTCCTCTGCACCATCACTTCGAATTGGGCGGCTGGCCCGAAACCAAAGTCACGGCTCGCTTTTGGACGGCCTCGGCGCTCTGTTCGCTCGCCGGTGTCGTGATCGCCCGATGAACGGTCAGAGCGGCGCTTTCGACGCAGGCGAGCAGGTGCTCGTCATTGGCCTGGGACGCAGCGGTATCGCCACGTGCGCGGTGTTGCGCGCCCGTGGAGCGACCGTGTTTGCCACCGACGAAAAAGACCCCGAGCTGCTGGCCGAGGTCATCGCTGAACTCGGCCGCAGCGGAATACGATTCATTCCGCCGGCATCACTGTGCGCCTGGACCCAGCGATTGACGTCGTGCGTCCTCTCGCCCGGCGTGCCGCTGAACAACGAACTGGTGCGTCGCGTGCAGGCTGCGCGTGTTCCGGTGTACTCGGAGATCGAAGTCGCCTACCGCATTTCACGGGCGCCGCTCGTCGCGGTGACGGGAACCAAAGGCAAGACGACGACGACCGCGTTGATCGGTGCGATGTTCGCGCGCGCCGGAAAGACGACGCACGTCGGGGGCAATATCGGCAACGCGCTCATCACCGAAACGTTCACGGCCAAGCCGGCTGATTGGGTCATCGCCGAGGTGTCCTCGTTCCAGTTGGAATCGATTCGTTCGTTCAAGCCGAAAATCGCGACGATCCTCAACCTTTCGCCCGATCATCTCGACCGCTACCACTCGATGGACGAGTACGGCGAAGCGAAGTTTCGCATCTTCGCGAATCAGGGTCCGGGCGACACGTTCGTCGGCAATCTCGACGACCCGGCCGTCGGTGCGCTTTCGGAAGGCGACGCCGCCAAACGGATTCCGTCGCGCGCCCTGTGGTTCGGCATCACCCCGCACCGCAATGCGACCTTGTACCTGCGCGGCGACCGCATCACGTATGCGCCGCCGAGCGGCGACCCGCGACCGGTCGAGATCATGCCGCTCGACGAGATCGGCCTCGTCGGACGGCACAACGTGGCCAATGTGTTGGCGGCGCTGCTGGTGGGGCTCGCCGCGGACCTGGATCCGCACGCGCTTCGCGCCGCAGTCAGAGAGTTTTCAGGGCTGCCGCACCGCCTCGAGCACGTTGCCGAGAGCGACGGCGTGCTCTTCATCGACGATTCCAAGGCGACCAATCCGGGTTCGGTGGTCGCGGCGCTCGAATCATTCGATCGTCCCATCGTGTTGATCGCCGGCGGCAAATCCAAGCGCACCGACTTCCGCGCGATGGGCCAGGCGATCGCGCGGCGCGCGAAAGCCGTCGTGCTCATCGGTGAGGCGGCCGCCGAGATCGCGGGTGTGGTCGAGGCGAAGCGCACGGCGCGCGCAACGTCGATGGACGAAGCGGTCGCGATCGCGCGCGCCTTGGCCGTACCGGGCGACGTCGTGCTCCTTTCGCCGGGCTGTGCGTCATTCGACATGTTCTCGTCGGCCGAAGCGCGCGGCGCCGCGTTTGCGCGCGCGGCGGCGGGGTTGGCGGCCGTGCATGGCTGAAGGACGGTTCCGGCCTGCTGCCGATCCCGTCATCGTCGCGACGGTCGCGACGTTGGTTGCGCTCGGCTTGATTATGATCTTCAGCGCGTCGAGCGCCTACGCGGTCGCGCTGCATCACGATGCGCTGTATTTCCTCAAACGGCAGCTCGCCTGGCTCTTCTTCGCGGCCATCTTGGCCTATCTCGCGTATCGCGTCGACTATCGGAAACTGCGCCGCGTCGCGCCGTTGTTTCTACTCGCGACGCTCGCGGCACTCGCGCTCGTGCTCGTCCCGCACGTCGGCAAAGTGGCCGGCGGGGCGAGCCGCTGGATCGGCTTGGGGCCCGTCGAGTTCGAGCCGTCGGAATTCGCCAAACTGGCGCTCGTGCTCTATCTCGCCGCGGCACTCGCGACCAAGGGGCAAAAGATTCGGTCGTTTACCGCCGGCGTCTTTCCCCTCTGTTTCGTCACGGGAGTGACGGCGCTGCTCGTGGTTGCGCAACCCGACATGGGGACGGCAAGTCTACTCGCCTTCATCGCCGCTACGATGCTGTTCGTCGCGGGCGCGCGCATCGCGCATCTCGCGGCGCTGCTCGCCGTCATCGCGCCACTCGGCTATCTGCTCGTGCGGCACGATCCGTACAAGTGGGCGCGCATCACCGCGTTCATCAATCCGTGGAAAGATCCGCAAGACAAGGGCTTTCACATCGTGCAGTCGCTGCTGGCGCTGGGCAGCGGGGGCTGGCACGGCGTGGGGCTCGGGTTTTCGCGCCAAAAATATTTCTGGCTGCCCGAAGCGCACACCGACTTCATCGGTTCGATCATCGGTGAAGAATTAGGTTACGTCGGCATCGCCGTGATCGTGGCGCTCTTCGTCACGTTCGCGTACCGCTCGGTGCGCATCGCGCTTGCGGCCGAAGATCGGTTCGGTTTTTTCTTGGCCGTCGGAGCGATGGCGGCGATCGTGATTCAAGCGCTCGTCAACCTCGGGGTCGTGTCGTCGTCGTGGCCCGTGACCGGGGTGCCGTTGCCGTTCATCTCCTTCGGCGGTTCGTCGCTGGTGACGTCGCTCGTCGCCGCCGCGCTGATCGTCAACGTAGGACGCGCCCGCAAATCGGCCATGCTGCCGCAGGCACGCGCGCGCTCCTTGGCCGCGACTACGTATGTCCCGCCGCGGCGCGCCTCCCTCTCTCGTTAGGGTCCCGTGTGCGTCTCGTTTTGACCGGCGGCGGCACGGGCGGTCACGTCTATCCCGCCATTGCCATTGCCGAAGCGTGCGCGCACGAGCCCGCGTTCGCGCCGCTCGACGTGTCGTTCGTCGGGACGCGCGGGGGTCTTGAGGCGGCGATCGTGCCGGCCGCCGGATTGCGGCTGCGTTTCGTGTGCGCTCGGCCGCTCGAGCGACGCGTGTCGCTCGCGCTCGTTGCGACGCTGCTTGCAAACGTGCTTGGTGTATGCCAATCGCTCGTGCTCATGGTACGCGCGCGTCCCGACGTGCTCGTGGCGACGGGGGGATACGTGGCGTTTCCGGTGGTCGCGGCGCTGCGCGTTGCGCGCCTGTTGCAGATCACGCGCGCCAAGATCGCGCTGCTCGAAGCCAATGCAGCGGCCGGACTGACGAATCGATTGCTCGCGCCGCTGGTCGACGAACTCTGGTATGCGGCTGCGCCCGCCAGAGCGTTACGGCCGCGCGAGGCCGTGACCGGCATGCCGGTGCGCGCCGCGTTACGCATTCCGCTCGAACCACAGGCGGCGCGCGCCGCGCTCGGCCTCGCCCCCCACGTGACGACGATCGTCGTCATGGGCGGCAGCCAAGGTGCGCACTCCCTCAATGCGGCAGCCGTCGGTCTGATCGAAGACGGCGTGCCGGCGGACTGGCAAATCGCGCTCGTCACGGGAGCGCGCGACTTCTCAGCGACGGAGCGGCGTCTCCGCGGACGCGCGGGCACCCGCGTGCTTGCATATCTCGACGATCCGCGGCGCGCTTATGCTGGGGCGGACATCATGGTCACGCGCAGCGGCGCATCGACGTTGGCCGAATTGGCGGCGACGCGGACGCCGGCGATCCTCGTGCCGTATCCGCACGCCACGGACGATCATCAAACGCTCAACGCGCGGACCTATGCCGCCGGTGGTGCGGCGGTGGTGCTCGCCGATGCGGAACTTACGGCGGCCCGCTTACGCGCTGAACTGCAAGCGGCGCTCGAACCGGCGGCGCTGCAGCGGTTGCGCGCGGCGGTGCAGAGGCGAGCGAGTGTCGACCCGTGCGCCACCATCGTGGCGCGGGTGAAGCGGCTTGCGTCTTCGAAGGGGATCGTCCCGTGAGGCCAAGCGCGGTGCCGGACCGAGCGTCTGCGGTGCATTTCGTTGGGATCAGCGGCATCGGCATGTCGGCGCTCGCGCGCGTTTTGTTGCAGCGCGGCTATCGCGTCTCCGGCTCGTCCGATCGGGCGACCGCGCTGACGGAGCGACTGGCAGCCGAGGGTGCGCGCATCAGTCTCGGGCACGCCGCAGACCATGTGGACGGGGCGGCGACGATCGTGGTCAGCACGGCGATCGACGACGATAATCCGGAGCTGCAGGCCGCGCGCGAGCGCGGCTTGGCGGTCGTTCACCGCGGCACGCTGCTGGCGCGGCTCATGGGGGAGCGGCGCGGGATCGCGGTCGCGGGAACGCATGGGAAGACGACGACGACGGCGATGATCGCGACGGTGCTCGAGGCCGGCGGTCTCGATCCCACCGTCGTCGTCGGCGGCGAGCGCACCGACACGAACAGCAATGCGCGCGATGGTGCCGGCGCATGGTTCGTCGCCGAAGCCGATGAGAGTGACGGGTCCTTCCTCGACCTTCATCCCGAGATCGCGGTCGTAACGAACGTCGAGAACGACCACGTTGCATCCGACGCCGGCGTCGAGGACCTCGTCGCGGCATTCGCGACGTTTGCTCGCAACGTTGCGCCGACGGGTCTGGTGTTATTCGGCGCCGATGAACCCACCGCAGCGGCGCTCGCGCGAGGGCAGTATGCGCCGTGCGCGCGTACGTTCGGCCTTGTCGCCGCCGCCGACATTCGCGCGACGCAGGTCGCGTATGGTGGTTTCGGTTCGCGGTTCGGCGTCGCGTCGCGGGGCGAGCGGTGGGGGGACGTCGCCCTGTCCGTGCCGGGCGCAATCAACGTGCGTAACGCCTTGCCGGCCATTGCCATCGGCCGGGAACTTGGGGTTTCGTTCGCCACGATCGCCGCTGCACTGGCTTCCTTCAAGGGCGTCCGTCGCCGTTTCGAAATGCTGGTCTCCACGCCGCGACTGACGGTGATCGACGACTACGCGCATCATCCGACGGCGGTCGCGGCGACGCTGGAAGCCGCCCGCGCCGGGTTTTCCGGTCCCATCGTGGCGGTGTTCCAACCGCATCGCTATACGCGTACCGCGTACCTGTGCGACGCCTTTGCGCGCGCGTTACGCGGGGCGGATTCCGTCGTCTTGACCGACATTTATGCCGCGTCCGAAAAACCGCTGCCGGGCATCGATCGCACGACGATCGGCCTGCCGCTGGGCGCACTGGGAGGCGACGTTGCCTACGTGCCCGACGTGGCCGACGTGCCCGCGTACGTGCTTGCCCACGCACCGTACGGGGCGCTCGTGTTGATGCTCGGCGCGGGCTCGATCAGCGAGGCTGCCGCTGCGCTCGCGCAGCACGTCGACGCTCCGGTGCAGAGCGCCACGCGATGACGGCGTACGCGGACGCGCGGGAGTCCGTGCTGCGTGACGACGATCGCGCGTCGCTCGCTGTGCTGCTCGGCGAACGCGCGCGTTTCGACGAACCCGTTGCGCCCCATACATCCTGGAAAGTCGGCGGCCCGGCCGATGCGCTGCTCGCCCTCGAGACGGCGGACGAATTGGCCGCGGTCCTGCGCTTGGTGCAACGGCGCGCGCTGCCATGGCTTGTGCTCGGCAGCGGTTCCAATGTACTGGTCGGCGACGGCGGCATCCGGGGCATCGTCGTGCGTTTGGGCGGCGAGTTCGCGCGCATCGCGGTCACGCGTGAAGGGACGACCGTCGTCGTTACGGCCGGAGCGTCGTCGTCACTGCCGCTGGTCGTGACGCAGGCCGCCTCCGCCGGAGCCGACGGCATCGATGCGTTGGCTGGCATTCCGGGAAGCGTCGGCGGCGCGTTGCGCATGAACGCCGGGACGGACCGCGAGACCGGTGAGTTCGTGCGTGACGTGTGGGTGCAGACCCCGACGAAACCCGAGCCCCATCCGGTGACGCCGCAATACTTTTACCGGCATACGACGTTGGCGCAGGATGCGGTCGTCGCGCGCGCCACGTTGGCCTTCCCCTACGCCGAACCGGCGCTGGTCCGCCAACGAACGCAAGCGCGGCTCGTGCGGCGCAAACAATCGCAGCCGCTGCAGTACCCCAATGCCGGCTCGTGCTTTCGCAATCCACCGGGTGCCCGCGCCGGTGCGCTGATCGAAGCCGCGGGGGCGAAGGGCTGGCGGGAAGGCGGCGCGGAGGTCAGCGAGCTGCACGCTAACTTCATCGTCAACCGCGCCCAGGCAAGCGCGGCCGACATTGCCGGTTTGCTCGCCCGCATTCGCCGGGCGGTCGCCGAAACGAGCGGCATTGAGTTGGAACTGGAGGTCCACTTCGTGGGGGTGTTCGTGTGAGCAAGGAACGAGTGGCGGTCGTGATGGGCGGCCCCAGCAGCGAGCGTGACGTGTCGCTGGCCAGCGGCCGGGGGGTACTAGGCGCGCTCGATCGGCTGGGGTACGACTCCCGCTCCCTCGACTTCGACGCCCGCTTCGTCGACGCGTTGCGCGCCTTGCAGCCCGACATCGTATTCAACGCGCTGCACGGAGTCGGCGGCGAAGACGGCACCTTGCAGGGCCTGCTCGACTGGCTGCGCATGCCGTACACCGGCAGCGACTTGCGCTCGTGCGCGCTGGCAATCGACAAGCACTTAACCAAAAAGTTGCTGTCGGCCGAGGGCCTCCCGACGCCCGCCTGGGACACGTTCGATTTCGACGGCGGCACCTTGCCGCTCTTGCCGGGGTCGCTCAACCTACCGCTCGTGGTCAAGCCGCGCGACGAGGGTTCCAGCACCGGCGTCACGCTCGTGCGCACGCACGAAGAGTGGTCGCGCACGATGATCGAGCTGTCGGAACGGCGCTCGGCGGTGCTGGCCGAAGAGTTCGTCGACGGACGTGAGTTCTCGTGCGGCGTCCTCTTCGGTGAGGCGCTGCCGGTCATCGAGATCGTACCGACCGACCGCTCGTTTTACGATTACGAGGCAAAGTACCGCGCCGGCGCGAGCAGCCACGACGTACCGGCGAAGATCGACGAAGAGCTCGCGCATCGCCTGCAGATGCTGGCGCTCTCGACACACCGGCTGCTCGGCCTACGGGACTATTCGCGCACCGACTTCATCGTAACCGCCGGCGGACGGCCGTACATTCTGGAGATCAATGCGCTCCCGGGACTGACCGCAACGAGCCTGCTTCCCGAAGAGTGCTTGGCAGCAGGCATCGGCTACGATGCACTGGTCGACCGTTTAGTCCGCGCGGCGCTCGATCGAGGCCGTGCGGACGCGGACGTTTAGCGCGAGCTTATCGCTTGCTGTAAGTCGGACTGTGCGGTTCGGAGGTCGGCGATGGCGGTGAGGCGATGGCCGCCGTAGTCGCTGGCGTCACGCTGCAGGTTGTCGATGATGCGCTCGACGGCGCGCTGGGCGTACTCGATGCTCGCGTTGCTGCTGCCCTGGCTGCGCTCCGTCTCGCGGCGGACCTTGAGCGCCTCGAGTAACTGCGATTTGGCCGTGTTGAGCTGCGCGATGGCCGCCACGCGGTGACCTTTATAGTCGTGTTCGTCTAAACCCAGTTCGTCGATCAACTCGGCAACGCGGCCGTACGCTTCGCGGATGCTCTGATTGCTGCGGCCTTGCATCGGCTGCATCGGCGCTTGCGTCGGAACTTGAGCGAACGCGAGGCCGGCGCCCGCGAGCGAGGCTGCGACGCCGACGGCGGAAGCGGCGAGAAAGTTGTGTCGTTGCATACGATCATGTCCTCCGGTATCAGTGAAAGAATCCGTCCTAGACTACGCGGACGCCACAAGCTTCATCGCCACTTGCGGATTAGCGTCTGGTTAAAACGCAACGGAGAGCGTTCCGGCGCGGCCGGTCGGCATCATGCATGGAAACTGCACCTATTGCCGAAGCCGCTGGCATGCGCGAATCGGTTCCATCGAACGGCCACGCCGCAGGCCCAACGGCTCAAACGGCCGCGTATCGGTTATGCGACGAGGATGGTACCGAGGTTGCCCGGTTGCCACGGCTCCAAGCGACCCTGGGGGCGGGTGCGGTCGACGTTCGTCGCCTGCTCGACGACGCCAAGATCACGACCTACGATCCAAGCTTCTCGAGCACGGCAAGTTGCAGTTCGGCAATCACGTACGTCGATGGTGACGCGGGCGTTCTCCTGTACCGCGGCATCCCGATCGACGCGCTCGTCGAAAACAGCACGTTCCTCGAAGTTGCCTATCTGTTGCTGTTCGGCGAACTTCCGACGGCGAACGAACTCGACGCGTTCATCAACGACATCACGCATCACACGATGCTGCACGAGCAACTCGCCAGCTTCTACAGCGGCTTCCGCCGCGACGCGCATCCGATGGCCGTCATGCTTGGTGTGGTGGGGGCGCTTTCGGCCTTCTATCCCGATTCGATCGACATCCTCGATCCCGCGCAGCGCCTGATTTCGATCGAGCGGCTGATCGCCAAGATGCCGACGATCGCCGCCATGGCCTTGAAGTACTCGGTGGGCCAACCGTTCGTCTATCCGTCGAACGAACTCGATTACCCGTCCAACTTCCTGCGCATGATGTTCTCCGTACCGGCCGAAGAGTACCGGCCGAGCCCGGTGCTCGCCAAGGCGATGAACGCGCTGCTCATCGTGCAGGCCGATCACGAGCAGAATGCGTCGACGTCGACGGTGCGCAGCGTGGGTTCGAGCCGCGCCAATCCGTTTGCGTGCGTGGCGGCGGGCATTTCCTCGCTCTGGGGCCCACTCCACGGTGGCGCCAATGAAGCGGTGCTGGCGATGCTGCAGCGCATCGGTTCGACGGCTAATCTTCCCGACGCCATCCGGCGCGCGAAGGACAAGGACGACCCCTTTCGCTTGATGGGCTTCGGCCATCGCGTCTACAAAAGTTACGATCCGCGGGCCAAGGTGATGCGTCGCATCTACGAAGAGTTGCTCGAGGAGACGCACACCAACGGCGATCCACTCTTCGAGCTGGCGAAGGAACTCGAACGCTCGGCGCTCGAGGACGACTACTTCGTCTCGCGCAAACTCTATCCGAACGTCGACTTCTATTCGGGCTTGATCATGAAGGCGCTCGGCATCCCGCTCAACATGTTCACCGCAATCTTCGCGATCTCGCGCACGGCCGGCTGGCTGTCGCACTGGAAAGAGATGATTGAAGACCCCGACCAGCGCATCACGCGTCCGCGCCAGCTCTACGTCGGCCCGACACAGCGCCCGTACGTCCCCTTGCGCGCGCGCGGTGATGGAGCCTCGGGTTCGAAGTTGCCGTTCGGTCCGCCGATGCCGGGCGAAAAGAGCATCGTCGGAGGTTAATAGGTCTTGACGCTTCGCGTGATCGTCCGCTTCGATCTCGAACGGACCTCTTTGGACGAGTGAGGTATGTGGACGCTGGGAGCCGAGGCGATAGCGGGTTCAGTCGCGCGCGGGAATGACTGCCGGCGTTTGCGCACCGGCGTAGCGGCGCGGCATCTCAGCCGGCAGCCTCGAGACCAACTCGTAACCGATCGTGCCGGCGCGTGAGGCGAACTCGTTAGCATCGAGCGTTTCGGCGCCGTCGTTTCCGATCAGGGTGACCGTACTGCCCGCCATGGCGTTGGGCACATGGGTGACGTCGACGAAGCTCATGTTCATGCAGATGCGACCCACGAAGGGGACGCGACGGCCGTGCACGAGAGCAATGCCGGCATTGGAGAGAGCGCGCGGGAGGCCTTCGGCATAACCGATCGGCAGGACGCCGATGTGTGAGGGGCGCGCCGTCGTGAAGGTGCAGCCGTAGCCGATGGAACGCCCCTCCTCGACGTCGTGCACGACCACCAGTTTGGTGACCCAGCTCAGCGCCGGTACCAAGCCGAAGCGGCCGGCGGCTGCGCGCGTTTGGTCCGAGGGCCAGATACCGTACGTCGCGATGCCGGCCCGAATCAGGTCGAGCCGCAGCGGCGGGTAGAGCATCGCTGCCGCGGAGGCTGCTGCGTGCCGGCGGATGCCTCGTGCCTCGAGTGCGGTCGCGACCGGCGCGAGGCACTTCTCGAAGCGGGCAAACTGTTCGAGCGTGAACGCGGATTCGAGTTCCTCCGCCGCCGCCAAGTGTGTATACACGCCGCGCAGCGCCAGACCAGCGTCGGTTAAGAAGGCGTCGATTGCTTCGGGAACCCCCGCCGGAGTGAAGCCAAGGCGGGTGACCCCCGTGTCGACCTTCACGTGGACGGCGCCGGACTTGCCGCGCTGCCGCGCGGCCCGGCTGAGATCGCGCGCGAAGCTCCGATCCCAGACGGTCAGCGCCGCTTCACACTCAAGCGCCGTCGGCAGTTCCCTCGACTCCACCGGTCCCAGCACGAGCAACGGCGTCCGAATCCCAGCGGCGCGAAGGCTCGCCGCCTCGTCGACCCGGTAGACGCAGAAGCCGGCGACCATTCCTTCGAGCGCCAGCGCCGTTTGCGCCAGCCCGTGGCCATACGCGTTGGCCTTGACGACGGCCCAGTAACGTGCCGGGGCGACAAGTGCGCTGAGCGCAGCGACATTCGCACGCAGCGCGTCCCGGTCGACCGTCACCTCAGCGAGCATGGCATCGCGCCGCCGGGCCGCCGCCGTCCGGAGGGGGTCGCATCGGACGTTCTTCGACATCCCCCCTCACCGGCATCGCCGCGCCCAAGGGGTGTACGACAGACGAAACCACTTGCACTCGTTGGCTTACTCTGCTAATATTTCCGGCGTTGGCACACGGGTGCCACGAGTGCTAAATTACCACGTGTTTTAGGGAGGATTCTGCGTGAATCTTAGGCCTTTGGGCGATCGTTTGGTCGTCGAGCACGTCGAGCAGTCGGACAAGACCGCCGGTGGCGTCTTCCTGCCCGACACCGCCAAGGAAAAGCCCCAGGAGGGGCAGGTCCTCGCGGTCGGTTCCGGCCGTACGCTCGACAACGGCAACAAACTCGCCATGGACGTCAAGGTCGGCGACAAGGTCATTTACTCGAAGTACAGCGGCTCCGAGATCAAGCTTGACGGTAAAGACTATCTCATCATCTCGGAAAAAGACGTGCTGGCCGTCTTCACCGATGCCAAAGTTCCGGCAGGAGTTAACTGAAGTATGGCTGCGAAAGAACTCGTATTCGACGAAACCGCCCGCCGCGCACTCGAGCGCGGGGCGAACATTTTGGCCGACGCGGTCAAGGTTACGTTGGGGCCCAAAGGCCGTAACGTCGTCCTCGACAAGAAGTTCGGCTCGCCCACGATCACCAACGACGGCGTGACCATCGCGAAGGAAATCGAACTTCCGAACACCTTCGAGAACATGGGCGCGCAACTGGTCAAGGAAGTCGCTTCCAAGACCAACGACATCGCCGGCGACGGCACGACGACCGCGACCGTGCTCGCTCAGGCCATCATCCGCGAGGGTCTGCGCAATGTGACCGCTGGCAGCAATCCGCTGCTCATCAAGCGTGGCATCGATAAGGCGGTCGAAATGGCTATCGGCGAGATGGAAAAGCTCGTCGTCAAAGTCGACACCCCTGAAAAGATCGCGCAGGTCGCCTCGATTTCGGCCAACGACAAAGAGATCGGCGACCTGATCAGCGAGGCGATGCAGGCCGTCGGCAAGGACGGCGTCATCACGGTCGAGGAGTCGAAGTCCACGAAGACCGACGTCGAGACCAAGGACGGCATGCAGTTCGACAAGGGCTACATCTCTCCGTACATGGTCACCGACAGCGAGCGCATGGAAGCGACGTTGACCGATCCCTACATTCTCGTGACCGAGCGCAAGATTTCGGCCATCGCCGACATCCTGCCGTTGCTCGAGAAGATCGTTCAGATGCAGAAGCCGCTCTTGCTGATCGCCGAGGACGTCGAAGGCGAAGCGCTCGCGACCCTGGTCGTCAACAAACTGCGCGGCACGTTCACGACCGTGGCCGTCAAGGCTCCGGGGTTCGGCGACCGCCGCAAAGAGATGCTCAAGGACATCGCGACCCTCACCGGCGCGACGGTGGTCAGTGAAGAGCTCGGCCTCAAGCTCGACAAGGTGACGCCCGACCTGCTCGGTCAAGCCAAGACGGTCAAGATCACCAAGGAAGAGACGACGATCGTCGACGGCAAGGGCAAGCCCGACCAAATCAAGGGCCGCATCGAGATGATCAAGCGTCAGGTCGAAGACACCGACAGCGACTTCGATCGCGAGAAGCTGCAAGAGCGTCTTGCCAAGCTCTCGGGCGGCGTTGCCGTCATTCAAGTCGGTGCGGCGACCGAGACCGAACTCAAAGAGAAGAAGCACCGCATTGAAGATGCCCTCTCGGCGACCCGTGCGGCTGTTCAGGAAGGCATGATCCCCGGCGGTGGCTCGTCGCTCGTCCACGCGCTCAAAGTGCTCGACGTATACACCGTGCCCTCAACCAACGGCAGTGCGAACACTGCGCACGATGAGAAGATCGGCATCGACATCGTGCGCCGAGCGCTCGAAGAGCCGCTGCGTCAGATCGCCGAGAACGCCGGCTACGAGGGCTCGGTCGAAGTGCAGCGCGTCAAGGGTTCCAAACCCGGCCAAGGCTTCGATGCAATGTCGGGCGACCTCGTCGACATGATCGGCGCCGGTATCGTCGAGCCGTTCAAGGTGACGCGTTCGGCGCTCCAAAACGCGGCCTCGATCGGTTCGCTGATCCTCACGACCGAGACGCTGATCGCCGACAAGCCCGAACCCAAGAACCAGAACGGCGCCGGCGGCGGCATGCCGGGCGGCGGCGGAATGGGCGGCATGGGCGGCGGCTACGACATGATGTAGCTCGAGATCGAGCACGTAACCCAAAACTCTTCCAAGATGAAAGACCTCGCGTTACTAACGCGGGGTCTTTCATACAACGCCGCTTTGAAAAGATGACTGTGAACGAAAAAGTTGGAACGCGAGAGACAAAGCAGTCGCGCCAAGGAGCCGCACTGCACGACTATATCTTGGTCACGCATTTCAAGACGTGATGGAACTTGCTCGTACGCCCCGGAGCGTGTTTGAAGATTGGCGGATGCGCGCCGCCGATATTCTGTCGCAACAAGGCGGTCCAGGACCTCGCCGGCTGTCTAGCCGTTTATCGCGGCGCCCCTGTAAGAGCTGATCGCGTCGACAGATCTGCGAGACGCCCGAGGCGGGGCTTGAAATAGGCCAAAAAATAGCCTAAAATCGGCCACGCAATGGACTCCACACGCGAACTCCCCCGCCGCCTTGAGGCACAAGTTGCTGAAGGTCTTGATTCCTCCCGGGTGGTCGCCGTCGTCGGAGCTCGGCAGGTCGGGAAAACCTCGCTTGCCCGTCACTTCAAGACGGGGGACCGCGTCTTCGTCTCGCTGGACGATTTCGGTTCGTTGACCCAGGCGCAAGCCGATCCCATTGGATTCGTCGATGCCCTCGGCCGGGCGTCCATCGTCGATGAAATCCAGCGCGCGCCGGATCTCTTGTTGGCCATCAAGTCGGTCGTCGACCGGGATGCGGCGAAGGGACGTTTTCTACTCACCGGGTCCGCGGATATCATGGCCCTGCCGAATCTTGCGGACTCGCTCGCGGGTCGAATGACGGTTTTCGAACTCTTCCCGTTCGCCGAGGCCGAGATCGAGCGCGCCCTGTGTAACATCGTCGAGCAGCTCTTCGCGCCCGAACGCCCCTGGCTCGCCGTTGCCTGCGACCAAGCCGAGGTCGTGCGACGGATTGTGCGTGGCGGCTATCCTGAGGCGGTGTTCTCACGCAATAGCGCCGCGCGCGACCGCTGGTTCGCGAGTTATCTCTTGGCAATGATCCAGCGCGACATCCGCGACATTGCGCAAGTCGGCGACATCGCGGCGATGGGGCGCCTCCTCGCGGTGCTTGCCACGCGCACCGGCCGTATCGTCAACTACACGTCGCTGTCATCCGAAGCGGGCATCCCGAAATCGACGCTCTTGCGCTACGTGACCCTGCTGGAGCAAACGTTTCTCGTGCATCGCATGCCGGCCTGGAGCTTCGATCTGGGCCGGCGTCTCACCAAGTTGCCGAAACTCTTCCTCGGCGACGTGGGCGTCGCCGCGCATCTCATGCACGCCGATACGGCACGCCTGCTCGCGGATCGCAATCTCCTGGGTGGCCTGCTCGAAACGTTCGTCGCAAACGAACTCCGCAAGCACGCCTCGTGGAGCGACCGACGAACTGCGCTCTATCACTACCGCGAGCACGACGGCGTCGAGGTCGACTTCATCTTGGAGACGGCAGCCGGCGAACGCGTAGCCGTCGAAGTGAAAGCGACCGCGAGTCCAACGCATGCCGATGTGCGCGGTCTCCTCCGTCTCATGGATGACGCCAAGCTTGGACTGGTCCGCGGTATCATTCTGCACACGGGCAGCACAATCGTTCCGATCCGCCGCAACGTCCACGGCGTTCCGATTTCCGTTTTCTGGACCGATAGCGCAGCGTAAGGGGTAAAGCATGCAGCCATTCCTTCTGGAGCGGAGATCGAACGCCGGCACGGGTGTTGACGCACTCGATCACGCGCTGCGGTTGCAGTGGGACGTTGCGGTGCGGTTGGACCGTTTCCGCAACTTCATGGACGCATATGACGAGTCGCAAAGCTGGATGTTCAGTAGGGACGACAAGGCATTATTCGAGACTCGGCCGAGATGGCGGACTACCGCAGACGCTCGAAGCGAACGGTCCTACCAATCGTACAACGTCGCCGCCCAGCGCGAGAGCGCACACGCTTTCCCGATCGTCGAAGCGGAGATCGCAAAACGCAAAGGCGTGATCGCTAACGCGTTCACGCCCCCGTTTCGAACCTGTGCCGGCGACCGGTCCACTGGTGCCTCACCCACCCCGTAGTTACTGCTTGTAAAAAATGCGGTTGTCTTTGTCGAGCAGGTTGATGCGGTCCGCGTGCGCTTGGCCGAGCAGCTTGCGGTCGTAACGAACCTCGACGTATTGGCCGGGAGCGATCGTCGAGAGCTGCGTCGTCTTGGAGCCCTTCTTGAACACGTTGTGGAACTTCGGGGCGATCAAGAAACTGACGGTCTTCTTCTGGACCGGATTATACACTTTGATGTTGTTCGCGGACACATGCTTGACGATGCCGTAGAAACGCATCGCCGTGTTTTTGGCGCTGACTGAGCCCGCGCCGATCAGCATCGCCGTTGCCAGTGCGGCGGCACCGAGGGCCGAGGGCGAAATCGCTGTGATTTTCATAACTGCATGATACCCGGAGCGACGCTTGCTCACTCGGTTGCTGCCGCTCGGGTGAGCAGATAGCCGGCGCTCAAGGCAATCAAATCTTCACCCAGCGCGACGGCCAAGGCCGGCATCCCCCGCTTCTTGACAAGACTGTCGCGTAGCGTGAAGCCGAGCCACGACCCCAAGAGCGCGCCGCCAAGACCCGCGGCCATGCCCAAGAACCGGCTTCCGCGGCGCGCCGACGCGGCCGCGCCGCCCGACCACGCTCCCGAAACGGCCCGCACCCCAAGGGCAGGCGGGCTGAGCCGCGACGGCGTCATCGGGAGTTTGTCGGCCAGGAGTTCGCCGGCCGCGAGAATGCCGACGGTCCGGGCGAGCGAAGACCGGCGGCCGGCCAACGTGGCCGCCGGCGCGGTCAGCGAACGAGAGCCGGCGACGGCGCCGATAGCGAAAGCGTGGAGATAAGGCGTAAGAGCCATTGAAACGGAACCCTTCCTTCTAGCAGAGTGTCCCAAAGAGTGCTAAAATGACAGACGACTTCTTCGCCGAGTTCGACGCCATGTTCGCCGAACTCGCGCGACGTTCGCGTCCTGGGCAATTCGAGCCCAATGCGGACTTGTACCTCAGCGTCGATGGGAGCACGATGCTGGTCGACGTGGAGATCGCGGGTGCCGAGCCGGCCGACCTGCGCGTGATGGTCGAAGCCCGCCGGCTGTATATCGTCGGCCGTCGCTACGATCGCGAACGAGACTTGCGCGGCTCGGTCTTGCTCAAGGAGATTGCCTACGGCGACTTCGCCAAGAAAGTTCATCTGCCGGTGCCGGTCGCGTACGACGAAGCGACAGCCTCGTATCGCGACGGCATTTTGACCATTCGGCTGCCCGTTTCCGAACGGGCCGCACTGCCCCAACACCGCACTGAAATTCGTATGACCGTCAGAAGGGTTCCCGCCTAATGCCCGCCGCCGTCGAGAAGTCGACCGACATCCTCGGCATTCTGCCGCTGCAAGATGCCGTGCTTTTTCCCAACACCGTCATTCCGCTCGCGGTCGTCAAAAAACCCGGCATCGCGCTCGTTGAAGAAGCGCTGCGCGACGGCCGTCAGATCGGTCTTGTGGCGCTCAAGGACAAAGATACCGAAGATCCCGGCCCCGACGACGTGCGCAAGGTCGGCACGATCGGCACCATCCAGCGCATGATCAAAGTTCCCGACGGAACGATCCGCTGCATCGTCGGCGGCACGAGCGTGTTCCGTGCGGACACGTTCACCCAATCCGTCCCGTACTTGGCGGCGCGCTATACCGAGCTGCCCGACATCACGCGCGATTCCGAAGAGCTGACCGCGATGCATCGCAACCTCGCGAGCCTGTTCTCGAAGCTGATCGGCTATCTGCCGCAAGCGCCGCGCGAGATGGAGATGGAAGTCAACAACATCACTGACTCCAATCTCCTCACGTATTTCATCGCGAGCTCCATGCGCCTGGAAACCGCCGACCGTCAAGCCTTGCTCGAAGAACGCAATACCGAAAAGCGCATGCGCAAGCTGACGATCATGCTCACCAAAGAGCTGGAAGTCGTCGAACTCGGGCACAAGATCCAGTCCGACATCCAGCGCGAGATGGAAAAGAACCAGCGCGAATTCTATCTACGCCAGCAGTTGCGCGCCATTCAAGAAGAACTCGGAGAGACGGATCCGCAGCAAGCCGAAACGAACGATCTGCGCAAAAGGCTCGATGAAGCCAAGCTTCCCGAAGACGCACGCAAGGCGGCCGATCGCGAGCTGGACCGGCTTTCGAAAGTACCGACCGCATCACCGGAGTATTCCGTCATCCGGAACTACCTGGACTGGATCGTACAACTGCCGTGGAGCGTTGCAACGACCGATGCCATCGACATCAGCCGCGCCCGTGAAATCCTCGACGAGGACCACTACGACCTCGAAAAAGTCAAGGACCGGATCGTCGAGTATTTGGCGGTCGGCAAACTCAAGCGTAAGCTGACGGGGCCGATCCTGTGCTTCGTCGGCCCCCCGGGCGTCGGCAAAACGTCGCTCGGGCAATCGATCGCCCGCGCGATGGGCCGCAAGTTCGTGCGCCTGTCCGTCGGCGGCGTGCGCGACGAGGCCGAGATTCGCGGGCACCGGCGCACGTACATCGGCGCGATGCCGGGGACGATCATCCGCGCGCTGCGGGACGCGGGCACGCGCAATCCGGTCATGATGATCGACGAGATCGACAAGGTCGGCAGCGACTACCGCGGCGACCCGCAGTCGGCGCTGCTCGAAGTGCTCGACCCCTCGCAAAACAACTCGTTCCGCGATCACTATCTCGATCTGCCTTTCGACCTCTCACAAGTGCTCTTCGTCTGCACCGCTAACGACCTGTCGACCATCAGCGGGCCGCTGCGCGACCGCATGGAGATCATTCAACTTTCGGGCTACACCGAGTTCGAGAAGTTGCAGATCGCCAAGCGCTATTTGCTCAAAAAGCAACGTGAGGCCAACGGTTTGCGGGAGTCGCAAGTGCAGCTCGGCGATCAGGCGCTGCGCGTCGTGATCAACGACTACACGCGCGAAGCCGGCGTCCGTAATCTCGATCGCGAGATCGGCACGATCTTCCGCAAAGTCGCGCGCCGCATCGCCGAGGAACCGCGCTACAAAGCGCGCGTCAAGCCGGAGAACGTTCCTGACTATCTCTCGAAGGCGCGCTTCTACAACGAAGTCAAGAAGCGCACCGCTTCGGTCGGGGTGACGACGGGCCTCGCGTGGACGCCGGTCGGCGGCGACATCATGTTCATCGAAACGACCGTGATGCCGGGTTCGGGTAAGCTCGTGCTCACCGGTCAACTCGGCGACGTCATGAAGGAATCGGCCCAAGCGGCCGTCTCGTTCCTGCGCTCGC
>JACRTY010000032.1 GCA_014305025.1 Candidatus Nyctobacter psychrophilus
ATCGAGAGACTGCATCATTCCGAAGACAATCGTCGCCATGTTCCCGCACCTCCGAACAGGCCTCGCTTCAAGAACAACCGCTAGCCCCGGCGCTATCCAACGAAGAGTGGCGATGGCTGCAAGTTGACGCCATTATAATCGAGGCACCAATTCTCGACGATCTCGCTAGGCGTTCCCAAAAACCTGCCAGCTGGCGTTTGCGGAAAGGCCCGGACGATCGCCCAAGTATGATTCGTGTAAGCCGTAAATGAGCGCGAGCAAATCGCGCGTCGCTCGATAGATTCGGGGCCACCAAGGCGCCTTATTCCAGTCGTGAAACCCCGTCCTGAGACTCTTAAACGGCCGCTTTGTGTCGATGACGAGTAGCGTCGCTGACGCGTTCGCCGCATAACGTGATTTGGTTTCCGTGAAGACGCGTACGCGACGCTCTTGGACGAAGGTACCTATCACTGCGCGATGTCCGCGATGTACCGCGTGCTCCACGGCATCGGGGAAGTGGGCGAACGGCGCGATCAGGCAACGGGTCCCGCACACGTGAAGCCGGAGCTTTGCGCTACGGCACCGCGCCAAGTCTTCCCCTGGGACATCACCAAGCTCCGCGACCGCTATATCAAGCCTTTGGCGGGCGCGACCGTTATACCAAGTCGCCGGATTCTAACGCTTGGCGCCGCTCGAGGGCCCGAAGCTGGGTCGGCGTCGGCACTTTCTTGATCTCGAGCAGCTCGCCATGGAGTGAAGTTATCGAGGATCTCCTTGAGATCCGACTTGAAGTCTCGGAGGCGTGTGTAGTCGGCGCCGACGCGGTGCATGAGCGTCTCGACCAACGCGCACAGCCTGCCAGCGCCGCGCATACGATTAAGAAAATTTGCCATGTTTTCGCTGCCATGTAATCCGGGCAGCTTAGCCACCGTCGCGAAGGCCAACGCATGTGGCGCTCTCAAGGAACCGCTCCATGGCCCCGACGGCGACGCAACCCAACAGACGAACGACGCATCATGTGGGGGTCAAGTCCGTCGGCGACATGCGATCAGAAGTCGTCGTCCGGGTTGATATTCTCGCCGCGGACGTCGTTGAACGAGACCGGGCCTCCAAGCGGGATCGGCGTAAACGCCGACGGCGCGTCCTCGAAGTTAAAGCAGTCCCACAGGGCGTCGGCGCGGTCGTCGGTGGTATCCAGTGAGGGCAGGTTGGCAACGTTTTCGACGAACTTGACAATGCTCCCGAACTCATGCCGCACGTGCGAGACGTAGTGTTTACGGGCGTAGGGCGAGATCACGATGAACGGGACGCGGAAACCGAGGCCCATGCGGTCGAGTTGCGGCGGCGCGACATGGTCGTACCAGCCGCCCCAATCATCCCACACGACGAGAATCGCCGTGTTGCGCCAATCCGGCCCCTGACCGATCGCATTGACGACGCCCGCGACCCACTGAGGCCCATGCTGACCGACCAAACCGAGATCGTAATTGCTTTTCTTCAGCGGAAAGGCGTGATCGGAATTCGAGGCTTTGGGGACGACCCACGTCACCGTCGGTAATGCGCCCACGCTCGCATCGCCGAGTACGCGCGTTTCGGGCGACACGACGTTGTTCCAGGCCGGTCCGTAACGGATGTGGCGAATCGCGTCGTAGGCCGACCAGATGCTGCCCTTATGATCGAGCGCCGGGGCATAGTAACGCCATGACACGCCCTTGAAATCGAGCGTATCGGCGAGCGTGCGGAAATCGTAGCACGGAAAACCGCCGGGTTCTTCCTCGCCGCTCGAGGCGATGACCGAGACGGTGGCATTGGGTGGAGAGTCGCAGCCCCACGCAAAGCGGCTCGTTTCGATGTGGTTGGGATTGTTGGCGGCGAAGTCGGATTCGCCGGAAATCAGATACAGGTGCGCCGGAAAACTGGGTCCCGTATTGGATTGGAACATCCGGTCGGAGAACGTGTACTGCAGCGCCATGTCCCAATAGGGCTCGATCTCGCGCCGCGGGACGAAGGCATAGGGGAAATCGGGATACGGACTTCCCGGTTGCGTCGCCACGCGGTCCCAGCCGTCCATGCGCCCGTTGTCGTATTCGATCAGAAAGGCGCGGTGCTGGTGATCGACGTCGACGGGATACGACAGCCCGACGGCATGTAAGCCGACGGCACCTTCGTGCGTCGAGCCGTAGGCGACGGTGTCGGCGCCCGGAAAGCCTTGGAAGAAGTTGTCGACCGAACGGTTTTCTTGAATGATGATGACGACGTGTTTGATGTGTTCGCGTTCGATGCGGCGGTGCAACGCCGCGAGCGCCACGCGTTGCTGCGCGGTCGAGGCCGTTTCGCCGGGGATGGTTCCCTCTTGGGAGTGCGGCGGATACACCTGCGAAGCGCCTCGCAGCGGGAGAGCGAGCGCAGCGGCAGACAGGAAGAGCGCAGCCCCATAGGCGAGGCGGCGAGGAACACAACGCTTGATCATCACATCCTTATCGGAATCAGAATCGGAATCAGAAATCCTTAGCTTTGGCGATCTCGGCTAAAGGCAGCATGACGACCACACCTTCGACGCTGCCGATCAAAAGGGACCCCCCGACCGCAACCGGCGAGCCGACGTTGAAACGGACACCCGTCCGAAGCGCCCCGAGCACGCGCCCGGTTTGTGCCTCGAGTGCCCACAGATACCCATGCAGATCGCCGAAATAGACGACACCCCTGACGATGATCGGCGCGCCTTTGACCGGGCCCTTCACCTCACGTTTCCACAGCAGCCGGCCCGTCTTAGCATCGAGTGCGTGCATGTACGGCGCAACCGAACTGCCGTCGTACACGACGCCGCCCGCAACGACGGGAATGGCCGCCTCGTTGCGGGGCGGAGTGTCACCCCGTTCGAGCGCACGATCCCACACCAGCGCCCCGTCGCTCGCGCGCAGTGCGTACAGGTGGTGGATTGCCGGATCGCCGGGGTCGACCGGTTTGCTCACCGGGCCCAGGTACGTTCCGAACAGATACGTCCCGTCGAATGCAAGGGGGCAATCTCCGAGGCCCGACGCCGACCCGGAAAACGTTCTCGTCCAGGCGCTCGACCCGTCAGCGGCATTGAAGGCAATTACTTCGTTGGGGAAGATACCCGCGCTCACAAGCCGCCCTGCGGCAATCGGCAATACCGCCGACATCGACGATACGGAGCGGACGTCGCGGCGCCAACGCAGCGCGCCGGTCGTTGCATCGAGAGCCACGATGTCGCCGTAGCCGTCGTGGTGAATCAGCTTGCCGTCGACGAGCGCCGAGGTCGGCATGCCCGTCCCGCGTAGCGCAAAGCGCCAGCGCATCCGGCCACTCTTCGCATCGACCGCGATCAGGGCGTTGTCGTGCAGACCGACCTGGACGCGACTGCGCGGAACGTAGGTCGTGGAATCCTCATTCCCTTCGCCGACGTAGACCAGGCCATTGGCCGTAATAGGGGCGCTCATGAGCGAGTTCGCAAATTTCGCATGCCATAACGGCTTGCCGGTTGCGACGTCGAGCGCGTTGAGGTTGCCATTGTTGTCCGAAAGATAGGTGACGCCGCCGACGACCACGGGACTCGATGAATAGGCGCCCCCGCTGGCAAACGTCCAGTGCGGCGTTCGCGCGTCGGCAACGGCGGCATTGAGCGAGGGAACCAGACGCATCGTCTCCCATGCCACGGGCATCGCCGGCGGCAGCGTTGCCGCGACTGCGGCGAGCGTCAGAACCGCCGTCAAAAAGAAGCCCAGAGCCGCCCGCACATATCCCCCACCGGAAACGAGAACCTCACCGTCGTACCCGGACGGTAAACGGCGTTCCTCCGGAAAGGGCATTCACATGGCTTCGACCCTCGATCGCTCGGCCGTGCAATCCCGCGTCAACGTCTGGAAAATGGCTCAGGAGCAGCTCGACGACGTTGCTCGCCTGATCGGGCTCGACGAGGGCGTCCATGCCTACCTGCGTGAGGCCAAGCGCGTGCTGCAGGTCTCGGTGCCGGTGCGCATGGACGACGGGCGCCTGCAGATGTTCGAAGGCTTTCGCGTGCAGCATAACATGTCGCGCGGACCCGGCAAGGGCGGCATCCGCTTTCATCCCGATGTGACGCTCGACGAAGTGAAGGCGCTGGCCATGTGGATGACGTGGAAGTGCGCCCTGGTCAACATTCCGTTCGGCGGCGCCAAAGGCGGCGTCATCTGCGACCCTAAGGCGATGTCGGAGCGGGAACTCGAACGCTTGACCCGGCGCTTTACCAGTGAAATTTCCATCATCATCGGGCCGGAGAAAGACATTCCCGCGCCGGACGTTTACACGACGCCCCAGATCATGGCGTGGATCATGGATACGTTCTCGATGCAGCACGGCTATTCGGTCGCGGGCGTCGTAACGGGCAAGCCCGTTTCCATCGGCGGCTCACTCGGGCGTGACAAAGCAACGGCACGCGGTTGCCTCTACGTCGTCGACGAAGCGATGCGCGAGATCGGTAAAGAACGCAGCGGCGCACGGGTAGCAGTCCAAGGCTTCGGCAACGCCGGGATGCACGCCGCCGATCTGATGGACGCTGCCGGTTACCAGATCGTCGCCGTGTCGGACTCCCGCGGCGGCGTTGCCAACGATGCGGGTCTCGACATTGAAGGGCTGATTGCATACAAAGCGCGCACGGGTTCGGTCGTCGGCTTCAAAGGCGGCGAAGCGCTCGACAACAAGGCCGTGTTGGAATACGACTGTGACGTGCTGGTTCCGGCTGCACTCGAAAAGGTGATCACGCCGGAAAATGCGCCCCGCGTCCGGGCCAAGATCATCGCGGAAGCCGCCAATGGGCCGACGTTGCCCGATGCCGACGACATCCTCTACGACCGCGGCATCATGGTATTGCCGGACATTCTCGCCAACGCGGGCGGCGTAACGGTCTCGTACTTCGAGTGGGTGCAAGACCTGCAAAACAACTTCTGGGAAGAAGACGAGATCAACGACCGCCTGCGCCGCAAAATGGTCCGTGCCTTCACCGAGACCCTCGAAGCCGCAAAGCACCATCGCGTCAACATGCGCCGCGGCGCGTACGCCGTCGCCATCGACCGCGTTGCTGAAGCGACGATGAGCCGCGGGCTTTATCCGTGATAGACGCCTGTAAGGGTCTCGATGGCTGAAACCCATAGGCGGTGCTGGTAGGCGAGAAGGCGAAACATCGCTGTCACATCGGGGTCATCCGGATCATGCAGACTTGCGGGAGTGAGATGGCGCCTGACTATCAGCGGCGGCCGATTACCGTCGACGAATACGAGCGGATGGCCAAAACCGGTATCATCGGGCCGGCCGAGCGCGTGGAACTGATCGAGGGTGAGATCGTTCTCATGCCGCCGATGGGGCCACCGCATTTCTCCAGTGTGGGGAGGCTCAATCGCCTCTTCGTGACGCGGCTCGGCGAGCTTGCCGTCGTTATGCCGCAAGCTCCGCTCAGGCTTCCGCCGATCTCTGAGCCGGAACCGGACTTCGCGATCTACTTGCCGCGTGATGATTTCTACTTGAATGAGCGGGCAGGTGCCGAGCACGCCTACGCCGTCATTGAATGTTCGGACAGCTCTCTACGCTACGATCGAAAAACAAAACTGCGCGTCTACGCCAAAGCCGGCGTGCGCGAGTACTGGATCGTGAACTTGCTCGACCGCTGCGTAGAAATCCATCGCGGTCCGCACGAACTCGGTTATCGGTTGCGTGAAGTGAAACGTCACGGCGAGGCACTCGCGTTCGAGCGGTTTCCCGACATTGTCTTTACGGTCGATGAAGTGCTGGGGCCGATGCCCGGATGAACTTCGAACGGCAAGTTGGGATTTGCCTCCAGCGTCAGCGGGTCGACGGTGCGCGCGGCGCCTTGGTGGTCGGCCGCGGCGGCGATCATTGCGGCATTGTCGGTGCAGAAGCGCGGGCGTGGGACGAACGCCGGAATGCCGGCGCCTTCGCTCCACCGGAGAAAGGCCGCCTGCAAGACTGAATTGGCTGCAACGCCGCCCGAGAGGACGACGGCGCGGTAGGGCGCGCGGCGGGCCGCGCGCTCGAGACGATCGAGCAATACCTCGACAACCGCTGCCTGGAACGATGCGGCAACGTCCGCGCGGGGGGCGTTGCGTCCCGCCGCGCCCTCGAGGAAATAGCGCACCGCGGTTTTGACGCCGGAGAAGGACATGTCCAGAGCGTCGCCCTCCGCACGGTGGCGCGGAAAAGCGAATGCTTGCGCATCGCCGTCGCGGGCCAGGCGATCGATTTCGGGGCCGCCCGGGAACGGCAAGCCCAACAAGCGCGCCGTCTTATCGAAGGCTTCCCCGGCGGCATCGTCGCGCGTGCGGCCGACGACGTGCATGTCCAGCGGGCCGGCGACGTGCACGAGTTGCGAATGACCGCCCGACACGAGCAACGCAAGAAACGGATACGCGGGCCCCACGTCGCGCTCGAGAAAGGCCGAAAAGATGTGACCGTGCAGATGGTTGACGGCGTAGAGCGGCTTGCGCGCGGCGAACGCCAGCGCTTTTGCGCTCGCGACGCCGATCACGAGACTGCCGATGAGGCCGGGGCCCGCCGTCACTGCGATGCCGTCGATGTCCTCGAGACCGAGCGCCGCGCGTCCGAGCGCGTCGTCGACTGCGGCGCTGAGCAGTGCGAGGTGGCGGCGGCTGGCGATTTCCGGCACGATGCCGCCGAACTTCGCGTGGAATTCGTTTTGATTGGTCGATACGTCGGCGATCACGTCGCGCCCGTCGCGCACGACGGCGGTCGCGGTATCATCGCACGACGTTTCGATTCCGAGCAGCAGCATGCTCCGGTGCTTCTTTGCCCGGCACCCGAATGACTCGTTCACTCAGCGCTCGCCTTACGGTGGCGAGTGCGTCACCGCATAGGGAGGCCGCGATTGCCGTTTGGCCGGCGACGACCCACGAGATTTCTTCGATTGCGTCGGTATTGACCTTCAACATGCCGGCAAAATGCATGGCGCACGCGTCAGGGCCCTTTACGGCGTGCGAATAAGCGCGCGGTTGGTATCCCGTTTCGAAAGGGATTGGCTCCGTCTTTCCGGGATTCGCCGCGATGCTTTGTCGCCGAAATATGCTCTGGCTGCTTCTTGCCGTCGTTGCCATCGCCGGCACCCGGAACGCCGGCTGGGCGCAGAGCGAGGAAAAGCCGCCGATCAATGCGGCCGCAAGCCCGCGGCCCAGTCCCGCCGTCTCGCCGCAGGCCTCGGCCGAACCGTCGCCGACTCCGCCGCCGCCGCCGTACAACCGGTTGACATGGCGTTCGGTCGGCCCGGCGATTTCCGGCGGCCGCGTGGCGGCCGTCGTCGGTTCGGCGCGCAATCCGAAGCTCTACTATCTCGGCGCGGGCGGCGGCGGCGTGTGGAAGAGCGAGAACGGCGCGGCCACCTGGACGTCGGTCTTTGAGAAGACGCGCATCGCTTCGATCGGCGCGATCGCGATCGATCCCGACAACGACGACGTCGTCTGGGTCGGCACGGGGGAAACCAATCCGCGCAACGACGTCATCGCCGGCGCCGGCATCTATAAGTCGACCGACGCCGGTAAGACGTGGACGTACATGGGCCTGCGCGAGACACAGCAGATTTCGTCGATCGCGATCGACCCGCGCGACTCCAATCGCATCGTCGTCGGGACGCTCGGCGATATCTTTGCCGACAGTCCCGACCGCGGCGTCTACCGCACGACCGACGGCGGCAAGACGTGGCAAAAGACGCTGTACCTGACGCCGTCCAGCGGCGTGAGCGACCTCAAAGTCGATCCGAAAGATTTTTCGGTCATGTACGCGGGAATGTGGCACTTTCGGCGGCTGCCGTGGACGTTCACGAGCGGTGGCCCCGACGACGGGCTCTTCAAGTCGTCCGATGCCGGCGCGACCTGGACGCGCTTGAGCGGGCATGGGTTGCCGACGGGACTGACCGGCCGCATCGGGTTGGCCGTGGCGCCGAGCGATCCGCGGCGCGTGTACGCCTTGATTGAATCGAAGGACGGCATCTTGTGGCGCTCCGATAACGCCGGCGCCGATTGGACGCTCGTCTCGAAGAACACGCTTGTCGATCAACGGCCGTTTTACTTTTCGCACGTCGACGTCGATCCGTCCGACGCGGATCACGTCTATGGAATTTCGGAGATGCTGTCGGAAAGCAAGGACGGCGGCAAGACGTTTCGCGAGATCGCGGACGGCGTGCACGTCGACTTCCATGCGATGTGGATCGCGCCGAACGATCCCAAGCGTGCGATCGTCGGGGAAGACGGTGGGTACGCCCTCACGCTCGACGGCGGCGACAATTGGTCATTCTCTGAAAATCTCGCGATCGGCCAGGTCTACCACGTCGGCTACGATGATGAGACGCCGTATCGGGTCTGCGCGGCTTTGCAGGACAACAATGCGTATTGCGGGCCGTCGAATGCGCTGAACCCTAACGGCATTCCCAACCGCGATTGGGAGAACGTGGTCGGGGGCGACGGCGAATGGGCGTTGCCCGATCCGACCGATCCCAACTTCGTGTGGTCCGATTCGGAAGACGGGTTTCTCTCGCTCTACAATCGGCGCGCCCGACAGGGGCGCAACGTCTCGCCGTGGTTGAGCACGTCGGCCGCGTCGTTCAACATCAGCCGCGCGCGTTACCGGTTCAATTGGGACGCACCGATCGCATTCTCGCCGTGGAATCCCGGGACGGTGTGGTACGGCGGCGACGCCGTATTTCAGACGACCGACCGCGGCGAATCGTGGCGGCCGATCAGTCCCGACCTGACCCTGGACGACAAGGCGCACCAGCAGCCCTCTGGCAGTCCGCTGGCGTACGACGTGTCGGGCGCTGAGTATACCGATACGATTCTCGACATCGAGGGCTCGCCGCTCCATCGCGACGAGATCTGGGTCGGAACCGATGATGGACTCGTGCAACTCACCCGTGACGGCGGACGCCATTGGAAGAACGTCACGCCGCCGCACCTCGAACCCTACGGGCGTTTCGAAATCGTAGCGCCGTCGACGCTGGTGGGCGGAACGGCGTATGCCGTGCTCGATCGTCACTATTTGGGCGATCGCACACCCTACGCGTACGTTACGCATGACTTCGGCGCGCACTGGACGTCGATCACCCAGGGTTTACCCTCCGATCAACCGCTGCGTTCCATCCGGCCCGATATGCGCGATGCGCACATTGCGTATGTGGGCTCGGAAGAAGGCGTGTACATCTCGTACGACGGCGGCACGACGTGGCGCCCGTTCATGCCGGGCATGCCGGCCGCGCCTATCTTCGACCTTCGCGTTCAACCGCGCTACAACGATCTGCTGGCCGCGACGCACGGGCGCTCGCTCTACATCTTCGATGACCTGACGCCCGTGCAAGAATTCGGCCGAGCAACGGCGGCCCGTGACATGCTCTTCGCGCCACGTCCGGCGTACGAGTTTTCGCTGCACGCCGACGAAGACAGCACCTACACGAAGTACTATGCGAAGAACCCGCCGCGTGGCGCAATGCTTTCGTTCTATCAGGCAACGCCCGGCTCGTCGCCGCCCGCCGTGCGCGTGTACGGTGCGCAGCGGCGTTTGGTGCGCACGATTGCCGGCGACCGCTGCGTGGAAAAAAAGCCGCAGCCCTTCGTTACCAACGACGCCGGCCTCAACCGCACGACGTGGGACTTGCGCGAGAACGGGCCGGTTCGCTGGAACGGCGCGGCCCGCGAGGCGTATAAGGGTCCGCGCACGGGCGCCTACGTCTTACCGGGAACGTACACGATCCAAATGACGCTCGGCGGCCGGACGTTCTCGCAAGCGATTGCGGTTCGCCCCGATCCTCGTGTCCCGTACACGGCAGCGCAGCGCGCCGAGCGTCACGCTTATTCGGAGGCCGCGCTCGGGAAGTTCTCGGCCGTCGACGCAGCGCTCAACCGGCTCGACGCGGTGATCGCCTCGGCGCAGAAAGCGGCCACGGCCAACGCTTCAAACGCAACGCTTTCGGCCACGCTCGACCACACGGTCGCCCGCGCGCGCGACGTGCGCGGCGAACTGACCGCCGACTATCACAACGACGAAGATTCGATTCAGATTCCCGGCAAACTGCGCGAAGATCTACAGGGCCTCGACCTCAGCGGAACCGGCGGGCCGCCGACCCAAGCCGAGCGCAGTTTAGCGGCCCGCGTCGCTGCCGAGTACGCCGCCGCGATGCGCGACGTCTCGGCCTTCTTCGCAAGCGACGTCGCCACGGCGAACCGTGCGCTTGCCGCCGCACGCGGCGCGCCGCTGTCGGAATCGCAGCCCGCGCCCAAGCTCGACTGTGCGACCGACGAGAGCGGCTGATGCTGCCGATACTGGCTGCCGTCGTGCCGGCTGCATCGCCGTTCGCCCGAGCGTTTACCGGCTCATGGAATTGTTCTCAACGCATCGCGGCTGCGTCCGGCCGCCCGGCGCACATCATGCACTCCGACTGGATCATCGCGCCGGCAGCCGGTAGTCGCAACTGGACGATCGTGCGCTGGGGACCGCACGGCGAGCAAGGCGGGACCGCATACGTCGGTTACGTTCCGCGGCTGCGCGCTTGGTTGTACGACGATTTTCACGGAGACGGAAGCTACGCGCGTTCAACATCGAGTGGTCCGCATGGCGGAACATGGGCGTGGTACGGTACCTATTACACGCCGGACGCGCAACTCTCGTACGGCCCGATCCTATGGACCGTGAAAAACAACCGCCTAGAACGCAAATACGAGCAGACCGTTGCCGGTCACACGCACCAGCTCGGCGCCGATTCTTGCGCCAAGGAGTGACTGCGCGCCGCGGAACGTTTCGTTCGGTACGTGAACTCGAGCGCGCTGCGACGAAAAGTGCTCACACCATCTTGCAACGAGATCAAGAAGTGTCACGCAGTTTACGGGTCACGAGTCACCATCGTGGCGTGCTGCTCGTCTTTCTGTAATCACAGGTTGCTGAAAGGCCGAACGGTTTTCTGGCTCGTGTAATCTATGCTCGCCAAAATGGCTCGTCGGGAGCCGGCAGCCCATTGCGGTAACGGCGAGCTTCGCTTAACCCGCGATGAAGCTGCCCCTATCGTCTTATACCGCTTTCGGAACCGGGCGCTTCTCGTCAAGATCGAGGAGATCGGCCCATGACATCACGTCGGTACGGTCGGGTGCGACTTGGCTGCGCAGCTGCAGGAAGGATTTCTCGGATTCGCTGCCTTTATCGGGGCCCGCTTGGAGCCACATGGTGTTCCACTCGTCGAGCTCCGCTGGGCTCTTCTTCTGAATGAAGGGTGCGACGTAGCCGTTGATCTCTTGGTCGCTTTTTGCGGATTTGATCACGTCGAGCAATGCTTGCTGATCGATCCCCAGAAAACCGAACACCGCCTGGTCCATCGGGCAATCGTAGTGATACTCGCCAACAGTGCCGTGGGCGACGGCTTTCCCTTTGTCGATCGTGCGCTGCAATTGAACGATGCCGTGGAGCTTCGTTTTGACGCTGGCCGGATAAGTTTGGGTGAGATCCATAAACATCCTTAATCTAAATAGTTTGGCTGCGAGATCGTGAACCGGCTCGCGCGGTAGAAAGTTGCGATTGGAAACCGACTCGGACGCATCCGTCCACACCGCGACGTGGTCAAAGGCGGCATGAAGCTCAACGATCTGCGTACGCTCGGGCGCTCAGGCCTTCTCATCAGCCCGCTGGCACTCGGCACCATGACGTTCGGCAATCAGGAGTGGGGAGCGGACGCCGCTGCTTCCAAAGAGATTTTTGATGCGTACGTTGAGGCCGGGGGCAACTTCATCGACACGGCCGATGTTTACGCCGACGGCCGCAGTGAAGAGTTCCTCGGTGGCTTCGTTGCCGATAACCGCCTGCGTGACCGGTCGTCTTGGCGACGAAATATTCCTTTAACGGAAGCGACGACGGAAACGCCCTCGCCGCCGGCAATGGCCGCAAGAATCTCCATCGCGCGCTCGAGTCATCGCTGCGTCGCTTGCGTACCGACTACGTCGATCTTTATTGGATGCACCTGTGGGACCGTCTCACGCCGGTTGAGGAAGTGGTGCAGTCGCTCGGCGACCTCGTGCGCGCCGGAAAAATCCGCTATTTCGGCTTTTCAGATGTGCCGGCATGGTACGCCGCACGCGCGTTCACGCTCGCGCAGGTCCATGGCGTACCCGGACCGATCGCGCTGCAGCTCGAGTATTCGCTGACGGAGCGAAGCATCGAGCGCGAACACGTACCCGCTGCACGGGAGCTCGGACTGGGCATTACACCGTGGAGCCCGCTCGCCTCGGGCTTTCTCGCCGGCAAGTACGCTCGCAGCGACGACGGCAAAGGCACGACGGGTGGCGGCCGGCTCGATCAGCTCGGTACGCAGTCCCTCTTCAACAAGTTTACCGAGCGCAACTGGAAAGCGCTCGACGCGGTGCGCACGGTCGCCGCAGAACTGGAGCGCTCACCCGCGCAGATTGCTCTCGCGTGGGCAAGCCAGAAACCCGGCGTTACGTCTCTCATCCTCGGCGCGCGAACGGTCAAACAGTTCAGCGATAACCTCGGCTCACTTGAGATCAAGCTGAGCCCAGAACAGCTGCAGCGGCTCGACGATGCTAGCGCCCTCGACGTCATCCACCCGTATTCGATGTTTACCGACGACTTGGCGCGCGCGGTATTCGAGAACGCGACCGTCACGGGCTTCCACTGAAGCCGGTGATTACTTCTGCCCGAAACGGTTTGAGTAGAACGTCATGATCGTCGTCACCGCGCCGACAGGAAAAATAGGATTCGCAGGCTCTGGGCTAGTCGACTTCTCGCGCGTTGAGGTCGACGAGTGCGCCGTTGATTCCGGACGAACGATCGGCTGCCAGAAACGTGAGGACCTCGGCGACTTCTGCGGGCGACGCGGCGGCTCTAAAGTCCTCCGCAGCGTAGTATTCCTCGGCGCCCGCGAACGCGACGCCGCCCAAAACTAATGCGTTGGCGACGATTCCATCAGCCTTGTGATCCCGCGCCACGCCGAGCATCAGGGTGTTGACGGCTGCTTTGGCGGCGCCGAATAACGCGCGACCAGGTGCCGGGGCTTTCGACGAACCGGCGGTGACGGTCACGATGCGCCCGCGCGAGCGTGCGCCGTCGCGGTACGACTGCGTGAGCATCGACCGAAGTGCGGCGATCGTAAGCGTGTATGCCGTCTCGACGAAGCCGTGAAGATTCTTGCGTAGATCCGCGAGCGATGACTCCGCGAGCTGAATCTGACCGAATCCGCTGCCCGCGAGGTTCACAACCGCGTCCACGCGCCCGAATCGTTCGACGGTATATGCGACGGCGCGATCAGCGTCGGAGGGGTCGCTTAGATCAGCGCGAAGTGCGACCGCCCGATCACGCATGTCCGAATCGAGCGCTGCGCCGATCGTTAAGCGGGCGCGTGATTCGTCGCGCGAGAGAACGACGACGCGCCCTCCCTCGCGCACGAGCGCCGTCAGCGTCGCAGCCCCGATGCGTCCAGTTGCACCGGCAAGCACGATCGTATCGCCGTCGCAATCCCCACGTGTACTCATGAGCTCTCCCATCTGCCGCCCGGAGCGGCAAGAAGTATAGGACTCTTCCCTGGCAACCGCTGCTCCTTCCCGTGATGCACCTCAGCAGTACGGCGACGTTTCCGAAAAAGGCCTGCGCCTGGGCATGGTCGTGGCGGGCGTAATGGCGGCGTCGTTGATGCAGACGCTTGATACAACGATCACCAACGTCGCGCTTCCGAACATCCAGGGCAATCTCGGCGCAAGCCAAGACGAAGGTACATGGATCGTCACGGCCTATACGATCGCGGCGATCGTCATCATCCCGATCACGCCGTGGTTGCAAAACCGCTTCGGCCGGAAGAACTACTACGTCGCCTCGATCGTCGGCTTCACGCTCGCCTCGCTCATGTGCGGCCGATCCGGCCAACTCTTTGAGCTCGTGTTCTGGCGCGGCGTGCAAGGCATGTTCGGGGGCGGATTGCTTGCGACGGGCCAATCGATTCTGCGCGATACCTTCCCGCCCGCAAAGCTCGGCATCAGTCAAGGCATCTTTGTCTTGGGAGCCGTCTTGGGGCCGGCATTGGGTCCGCCGCTCGGGGGAATCCTCGTCGACCGATACTCGTGGAGCCTCATCTTCGACATCAATGTCTTGCCCGGCATTTTCGCAACGATCGTGCTACTCACGCTGCTGCGCGACCCGCTCGCCCCGCGCAAAACCGCCGTCGACGGCATCGGGCTGGCGCTCCTCGCAAGCGGTCTCGGGACCATGCAGTACGTCCTGACCGAAGGGGAGCGCAACTATTGGTTCGCGAGTCCTGGTATCCTATTCGCGACGTTGGTCAGCGTCGCCAGCCTCGGCACGTTCGTGTTCTGGGAGTTGTACCGGGCCCGCACTCCCGTCGTCGACCTGCGCGTTCTGCGCAATCGAAGTGTTTCCGCCGGCTCGGTCCTCGCGGTTGCGCTCGGCGCCGCGCTCTTCGGCACGAGTTACATCCTGCCGCAGTTCACCCAAGGTCTACTCGGCTTCACGCCGACCGTGAGCGGAGAACTGTTCATCGTTCGCGCGATACCCGTCATCTTCATCACGCCGCTCGTGGTCCGCCTCGTAGCAAAGATCGATCCACGCGTCTTCTTGGGCCTCGGCTTCCTTCTGATCGGTGTCGGCGCGCTCGATCAAGCTTTCATCACGACGCCGCAGGCCAGCTTTTGGACGTTCGGCTTTTCGCTTGTCTTGATCGGCGCCGGCACGGCGATGCTGTTCGTGCCGCTAACGATCGCGGTGCTCGGAGCGACCAAACCGGCAGACGGTCCGAAGGCGTCCGCCTTCATCAATCTTTCGACGCAGCTCGGCGGCTCAATTGCGGTCGCGATGCTCGACGTCGTCCTCGATCGGCGCTGGTCGTTCCACTCAGTCGTCCTAGGCGGGCAGATGACGCTCTCGAACCTCAACGTCCAACACTTTCTGCAACGGGGAACGGCAGGCGAACTCGCGGGGCTCGTCAATGCTCAGGCCGCCATCCTTGCGTACGGTGATGCAACCTTCGCCATCGCGGCGCTCGCACTCGCGTCGATTCCGCTAATCTTCTTAATGCGCAAACCCGCCCGTAGCGGAAGCCGTCCTTAATCTCTCGGACGGAATGTAATCACGGTAGCGCCGTCGTTGCACGTTCCTGGTTTTGCATCATGCTTGTCCGGCCGGCACGCACACGATCTCGGCGATGGTGCGCCCCTGCTCGACCTGCGTGGGGGTGACGTTGCTCAACCCCAAGTGGCGGATCAGGCCCGCTGCTGCAACTCGGCGAGCGCGGTGAACGGCGCCTCGATCGAGCCTTCACTTTGGGCCATGGCCATCCCCCATGATCCGTAGATTGACGATGTTCAGCACCGCGTCGGTGGGGGAAGGTTCGCCTCGACGCGACCTTGGATCGCAAGCTCGACGCTAGGATGGCGCCCTTGCGGCTCTGGCGCGGTTGATCATGCGGACGGATTGTGAAAGTAATGACCCTGGTCGAGATCGTCGAGGAGCCCCGGATGCGTGGGCTGCCACCCGAGCAGTTCGCGGGTCACTGTGCTTGACGCCGGACTGTCCACGCCGAGAAAGCCGGCCAGCCAGCTAAAGTGCGCGGCTGCGTGCTCGGGAGAGATGGCAGCGATTGGGAGGTTGAGATGCCGTCCGATCACTTCGGCGATGGCGCGGATCGGTACACCCTCTTCGGCGTTCGCGTGCAGCACCGATCCCGCCGGGGCCGTCTCTAGGGCCAGGCGGAACAAGCGTGCGGCATCGAGCAGGTGGACGGCGGGCCAGCGGTTCGTTCCCTCTGCGATGTATCCGGATACACCCTTGTCGCGTGCGATGCCGACCAGGAAGGCCATGAAACCGTTATCTCCTTGCCCGTGCACCGTCGGCGGCAGTCGCACGACGGACGACCGCACCCCGCGAGAAGCGAGCGATACCGTCAGCTGCGCAGTCGCCTGCCGCGCCTGCAAACCGCCCTCGAAATGGGCGGCGGGCTCGTCCCGTTCAGTTGCCACCCGCCCCGGAGCGATCCCGAGCATCCCGGAGGCGATGAGGAACGGTCGATCAGTACCGGCAAGCGCCTCGCCAAAGGTCTCGACGGCGCGGCGATCCGCGTCGGCGGCGCCCTGGAAATCCCCCGAGAAAGCGATGTCGTGCTTGAACGCAAGGTGGATTACGCCATCCGACGCGGCAGCTGCACTCCGCAAGATGTCGAGATCATCAAGAGTGCCGCGATGCACCCCTGCTCCGGCTGCAATGAGGGCAGCGGCCGAGGCATCCGAGCGGGCGAGTCCGGTGACCTGATGGCCCGCGCCCATGAGCTCGGGAACGACGGCGGAGCCGATCCAGCCGGACGCGCCGGGACAAATACGCGCATTGAGAGAACTCCAGTGGCTGGCTGCCTTCCGGCACAGCGGGCGTGTGGGAGACAGGTCGATGTCAGTTACTGACATCAATGTAGCACGCGATGTCAACCGCTGTCATCAAGTATAATGGCGGCATGGGTCGATGGGAGCCAGACGCGCGAGCTCGACTGGAGCAGGCGGCACTCGAGCTCTACGGCGAGGGCGGCTTTGAGAAAACCACCGTGGCGGACATCGCCAACCGCGCCGGGCTCACGGAGCGCACGTTCTTCCGGCACTTCGCCGACAAACGCGAGGTTCTGTTCGGAGGTGCAGGCATGCTAAAGGAATTGCTCGTTAACAGCGTCGCAGATGCGCCTCATTCCGCCGCGCCGATTGACGCGATCGGCGCAGCCGTGGAGAGCGTCGGCGCGCTACTCCAGGAGCGCCGCGAAAGCGCCCGACGGCGGCAGGCCATCATCGACGCAAACGCCGAGCTCCAAGAACGCGAGCTAATCAAGCTCGCATCTCTGGCTTCGGCGCTTGCCGAAGCGCTGCGCGGGCGCGGAGTCAGCGACTCAGCCGCGAGTCTGGCCTCCGAGGCAGGGGTCGCTGTCTTCAAGATCGCGTTCGAACGCTGGATCAACGAGACGAATCAGGCAAATTTGCCGCAAATCGTCCGAGAGTCACTCGCCGAACTGAAAGTCGTGACCGCGGGCAAATGAGCACCCCACTGGCCGGCCGCGAGGGTCATGCCAGCCCGCCGAGGCGCAAGAGGTACTAGACTGCCGATCACTTTAGTATCTCAGGAATCCCGTAAGGGACCTTTTCGGCGCCTATCGATCAGCCTGTGCTGCGCGACGCGTCTCGTTTAGCTGAAGCGCGTTCCGAAATGGTCTGTGCTCGGCCGAATTGTCGACGGCGTACTACCGGTAAAACTAGCACTCAATGGAACCGCGCCGCAGGCAGTGCTTCTGCGAATCCGCCTTACGTCGCTGATGCAGTCGCACTCATAGAGCAATGATCAAACCCGCTAGCGCGAAGGTTTGGCTACGGAATCGAATCGGCACTGCGTGGCGCATTGTTCCAACGCTTCTCTTCGGGCTCGTCGCGTCGGCGGGGGGACCGGGCTCGGACTGTATATGGTGCGTCGTATCGCTGAGGAGAACGGAGGCAACATTGCCTATGAGCCGCGAGCCCCGCGCGGCTCGGTGTTCACGTTGACCATCCCGAAAGCACCGGAATGACGCGCATGCGAGCCGTGCGGTCGAGGATCACCCCTTGGTTCGGGCTGGGCTGCGCACGTCGCTCCACGGGGCCGGGATCGACATCGTCGCCGCAGCAGCCGACGGCCTCGCCGGTGCCGACGCGATCGCCCAACACCAGCCTGACGAGCTGAAGGCTGCCGATGATTCGGCACGGGTCGTAATCCTGACGATGCAGGAACGCGAGGAGGAGGTGCTCGCCGCGCTTGGGGCCGGCGCCGATGCCCATTGCGTCAAATCGTCGCATCCCGATGTCGTGATTGACGCGATCCGCACCGTCGCTGCGGGCCGCGCGTATTTCGACCCGCGTATCGCTTCGATCGTTCTACGACGCCTGAGCGGATCGCCATCGAGCCCGCGTCCCTCGCCGCTCACCGTGCGCGAAACCGAAATACTTTCGCTCATCGCTCAAGTGTAACAACGCCGAAATTGCGGAACGGCTTCCTCTTAGTCTGCCTTTCGCCGAGGTCTTATAGGCTGATGTTCGCGTCGCGGGCGGGCCGCTGTCTCCCGACGTGTGCTGAGCGCGTCCGCAAATTGGCCCAAGACATCAAACCACACGCGCGTGGTGGCATGTCCGGAAGGAATCGCCCACGTTGACCCGTAGGCGACTATTGAGAACATCGTGTCAACAGCATTAGGCTCCGAGCGCAGGCGCGCCTCGCGGAGTGCGGTCAAAACACCGCAACGATCCTTCGTTGCCGCGCTGGTCTTTTTCGCTTTCACGGCGCCTTTCGGAATCGCTGCCCACCTGATTTCCGAACTCGCGGGACTCGGTTGGCACGATGACGCAGACGTCATTTTCTCGTCGCGGCACGCCTATCTCGCCCTTATCGCGGTAGGATCGGTCAGCGGGCTGTTTCTTGCGCTTCGCGCGCTGCGGCGCGGCGACCGGCGTGCCCGCATCGCCGCGCTGATCGATGTGCTGCCGTGTAAAGGGCAGGGCGTGGGCTTTACCGCGGTTTCCTTCGTCGCGCAATTCGCTTTCTTCGCGCTGACTCAGGTTGGCGAAGGTTGTCCCCTCTGCTCGGGCGACGTTTTCGTCGGTGCCGTAGCCGCCACGCTCGCTGCCTTCCTCGGAGCGATGCTCGTGGCGCTCGGGAAGCGTCGCATGCTCGAGCTCGCGATCGCGCTCGGTTGCTATCTGGCCGTAATACTCTCAACAAGCGGCGCCACGCCGCATTCTATGCGCGAGCGTCGCGCCGCAATGGCGCCGACACGCCGGCGCACACCGTTCGCATTCCGCTATCGTCCTCCGCCACTAAACGCAGCTTCGCCGTAGGGCTCGTCGGGCTTCGATCGCCTGACCAGCCTTCATCGTACGCGGCCGCTTAGAGCCGCGCTGCTCGCTGCTGTTTTCCTGAGAGGACGATTATGTGTAGTCTACTGCCACGCCGCTTCGGCGTCGCACTCCTTGCCTTTGCTTTTGTATTCGCGTACGCCGCCGCGGCATACGCAGGCATGAACATTGCGTCCCTCACCGGCACCGTCACAGACGATGGACGCCCCGTTTCCCATGCGACGGTCACCGCCTCGGGAAGCAACCTCATCGCTCATACAACGACCGATGCGCAAGGGCGCTTCAGCTTCCCGTCGCTCGGGTTCGGAACATATACCGTTTCCGCGACCGCGAATGGCCTGCGCGGCGAACTACGCGTCGATCTTTCGAGCGGTGGCGCGACGATAACACTCGCGCTCGGCCTCAAAGTGATCGGCAAGGTCGCCGTCGCGCGATCCGCGCCGGTACGCGGTGCCGGCACCGACGTCGTGCTCAACAACACCGTCCTGACGCGCTCGCCCAGCAGCGACAGCTTTCCCGAAACGCTAATTCAACTACCGGGCGCCGTGCGCGGGGCCAACGGCGTCGTCCACATCAACGGCGACCACGGCGTGATCGACTATCTCATCGACGGCGTGCCGCTTCCCCAGGCGCTCAACCGCGAGATCGGCAGCGAAATCGATCCCAACGACGTCTCATTCGTCGATGCGATCGAAGGGGCGTACCCCGCGCAGTACGGGCTGCGCTTCGGGTCAGTTCTCAACATCACAACCCGCTCCGGAACGGGCTCACCGGGGCTCGACGGAAATGCTCGCTTCGGATCGTATACGGACCTCGATGAGACGCTCGGCTACCACGCGCCGCTCGCCGGCGCAGGCGGGATATCGCTGGCTTTTCGGGATCAGCAATCGAGCCGTGGAACCGACCCGCCGAACTTCGGTTCGCCGCACAACAACTCAAGTGACACGAACCAATTCGCGCGCGTGACGTTGCCGCGTGGTGCGAACGACTTCACCGATATCACGGCGATCCACAGCTTTCGGACGATCCAAATTCCAAACGATACGGGCAACGGCGAGCCGGCCTCGACCGACGATAACGAAAAGCAAGAAGATACGTTCCTCAACGTGCAGTTCCGGCATGCATTGGGCCAATCCGGGGCCTTGAGTTTCGGACCGGCCCTCAAAGTATCGCGCGTCCGCGATTTCGGTGATCCGGCGAACGATTTCACCTTCGGTGAGGCACTCAACGCCGCTGCCGGCGGCAACTCGACGGATTGCGCCGCCGCAATCAGCAGCGGCAACTACGGTCCCACAACGTGCGCCTTCTCGCTCGCCGACGACAAGACGTCAGTCGATTACATCCTCCAAGGCGATTACTCGCAGCGCCTCGGGCAGCATGAAATTCGCGCTGGTGTCGCCTACGACGGGACGCGGGTAACGAAGAACTACGCGGTCACGCTGCAGCCGAATAACTTTCTCGCACCGATCCTGAGCCCGGGTTCACCGGATGTCCCCATCACCGTCGTCGACGATAATCCGAACATCGGCAACACCTATGAGTCGTATGTTCAGGACAGTTGGCGCTTGGGCGAGCGGTACGAACTCGACTACGGGCTCCGCTATGATTTCTTCAGGATCAAGTCGACCGACTTCGCGCAGGGCTTCGGCGGCTTCAGCCCGCGCCTAAAATTAACCCGGTTCTTCGGACGGCGCGCGAGCGTCTACGCGTATTTGGGCCGGTTCTTCGAGCCGTTCTCGTTTGAAAACGTCGATCCCAAAGCCGCTCAACTTCTCAACCTGCCCCTCCAGCCCACAGTCGCACAGTTCGATCTCAAACCTGAGCGTGACACACAAATCGAGTTCGGCGGACACGTGCCGGTCGGTTTGGGCTCACTCGGCTTTCGCATCTGGCAGAAAAATGCCAACGATCTTATTGATGACACGCAGGTCGGCGTGACGCTCCTGCATCAGGACATCAACTATGTCCTCGGGCGCCTTTCGCAGGAGGCCGTTGACTACGTTGAGCCTCTCACGAACAACGGGCGCGCCTATGTGAACGTAGCGCACACCGTCTCACTCAACAAAGGCTGCGAGACGCAACTCCTCGCGCCGTGTTTCGGTTCACCGACGGACTTCACGCCGGCCGACCACGATCAAAGTTACAGCATCACGGGCGGCGTATTGTTCAATGATCGGCGGGACGGGTGGTTTTCGGGCGATGCCGAGTACGGCAGCGGCCTTTCATCGGCAATCTGTCCGCCTACGACGCCCGGCTTCTGTAAGAAAACGCCGCACACGATCTTTGCCATCGAAAAGGGCATCGGCATCGGACCGCAGACCGCGCTGACCTTTCGTATCCAAAATCTCTTCAACGACCGGTACTTCGTGACGATCCTCAACGCGCAGGGCAATCACTACGCGCCGCCGCGGACGTTCGACATCGGCGTGCGGTTCGGACAGTGACGCCGACGGACCCAAGCGCCGACCCATCGGCGTGCCGCCGGCAATGTGGTGGCCCTTGATGGCCTGGATATCGCCCGGGCCCGGCTATGGATTCGCAATGGGCGCAAGATGCGGATCCGCTATGAAAACCGAGAGATGCAAGACAGCGAGCGCACCATCTGGCCGGTGATTATCGGTTACGCCGAAACGGCGCGCCTGCTGGCGGCCTGGTGCGGGCTTCGTCAGGACTTTCGGCATTTTAGAACAGATCGCATCGTCGCTGCCGACTTTCTCGACGAAAGCCATGGCTGTCGCCGCAGCGACCTGACGAGCCAAGTTTTGCCGCAAGGCGATGAAGGCCCATAACGGGGTCTGAAATAGGTCACGACGGCGTGGATGTTCCGCAACGCCGGCGACCACGCGAACGCGCTGTGCGAGCTCTATCGCGCAACGCGCCCAAGCGTAGCGCAGCTCGAGACGCTGTTGGCAATGGCGGCTGACGGCACACGCAAGCGTGGGATTTCGATCCGATCGTCGACGCGTAGAGTCCTGCGCGATAGCCGACCGCGCGGATACCTCCGAAGAAACGGCCGTGTTGCGACGCGCCGAGCGTCGCTCGTGCGGCGCGTCGTCACCTTACGCGTAGGCGCGTTTCAGCGGAATGCTGCTGCGGTTCTGGGCGCGCGCTGTGCGGTCGCTCTTGGCATCGCGCTCATGCTCCCGTTGCCCACGCCGGGACCCCTGGCGCGTCGAGATGCGAGATGCCCGCCACGATCAGCGCCATCACGTCGCGCGCCTGCGCTTCGAGCGGTTCCTCCGCGTATTGTGCTACGTGTCGCGGATCGCAGAAGCGGGCCGTCGCGTACCCGATGATCCGCGCCAGGCGGTGTGCGTCGCGCACGCGGAACTCGCCGCGCGCGTTGCCGTCCTCGATGATCTCGACTACAAGTCGGCGAGCACGGCGAGATGCACGGCGACGAACGGCCGGTGTTCGTGCGAAGCCACAGCGAGCAATTCGTGCGCGCGCGAATCGCGGACGTATTCGCGCAGCTTCCAGCGATGAAGGGCCACGATGAATTCGACCAGCCGCTCAGAGGCCGGAAGCGGCAGCTTCACGACGTCGCGGCACGTCTTCTCGCTCTTAGCGAGCCACGTACGGGCGATCGCATCGACGAGATCGTTCTTGCTGCTGAAGAAGCGATAGACGTTCGCGTGCGACATGGCGCAATCGCTTGCGATGTCGACCATCGACGTCTTTGCGTAGCCGTAGTGTTTAAAGCGGCGTTCGGCGGCCGCGAGAATGCGCGCTCGCGTCTTGCGCGCGTACGCCGTTTCAATGTCTGACGAGCGTTCACGATCTGTCACCATGTCATTTCTCTTCGCCAAAGCTTGCGACGGCGGTGCTGTGCCTGATACCTTACATTTCACGCTACTTGTTAGGCGTCCCGCTAGACGGTGTGGACGAGTGGTCAAGGAGAAGACGAGCGCATGCATCCTATCGAAACGAGGACCGATTCCTCGACCGAGCGCAAAATCGCGGTCATCACGGGCGCGAGCCGAGGCCTCGGAAAAAACATGGCGCTGCACCTGGCCGAGCGCGGCGTCGATATCGTCGGCACGTATCGCGAGGCCGAGGCGGAGGCCGAGGACGTCGTTGCAGCGGTCGCAGCGCGCGGCGGGCGCGCCACAATGGTCCGCCTCGATCTCGCGACCTTCGCCGACATCGAGGCGTTCGCGGCGAATCTTCCCGCGATGCTGCAGGCAACCTTCGGCCGTGTGACCTTCGATTATTTGGTCAACAATGCCGGTCACGGCAACTACACGATGATCGCCGAGACAACGGAAGCCGATTTCGATCGCCTCTATGCCGTCCACCTCAAAGCGCCGTACTTCCTCACGCAGAAGGTGCTGTCGACGATCGTCGATGGCGGACGCATCCTCAATATCTCCTCCGGCCTTACGCGCTTCTCGACTCCCGGCTCGTCGGCGTACGCGATGATGAAGGGCGGCGTGGAAGTTTTCACGCGCTACCTCGCGCGCGAGCTCGGCCCGCGCGGAATTTCGGCGAACACGATCGCACCTGGGGCGATCGAGACCGACTTCGGCGGCGGCCGCGTGCGCAGGATTGTCGCGGCGATGACCGCGCAGGGTCGCGCCGGATTGCCGGACGACGTCGGTTCCGCCGTTGCAGCGCTGCTCTCTGATGGCGGTTGGATCACGGGTCAGCGCATCGAGGTCTCAGGCGGCATGCAGGTGTAGCGCTGACGAGGACGTGCTCGCTTCCAATCGAGCGGGACAACCCCGAGCCTTCTCAAGCGGGAATGACGGCCGCACGGCTGCGAGGAGTTGGGCCATTCACCGCTTCGAGCAGCGTTGTACGCGCCACGCACCCACATCGGATTGAAGGGCAACGTCGCGGCGGTGTCGGCGCTGCCATCCGGCGTAGTATTCCTGTACGAACCTTCGCGGATTGGTGTGACCCGCCACCCGGGTTCCTCGAGATCGATATGGTTGAGCATTGCGGTGGCACCAAGATCGACGGCAATTTCGTTCACAGTCTCGTGCTGACCGACATCGCCAGCGGTTGGACCGAGTGCGTCGCCATGCCATTGCGCGATCAATCGGTTATCATCGAAGCCAGGTCCGTCGCTGCATCGAACATGCCGTTCGCAATGCTCGGTGCAGATACCGACAACGACAGCGCGTTCATCAACCAAACCGTCTTCGATTACTGCAAAGAAAGGGGTCTCACGCAGACACGCTCACGTCAGTACCGAAAGAACGATCAAGCATGGATCGATAAAAGAATGGCGCTATCGTGGCGTCGCCTCGTGGGTTACGGTTTCCTCTCTGGCCTTGCAGCGACACAAACGTTTGCGAAGTTGTATTCGGCCTCCGGTTCTACACCAACTACTTCCAACCGTCATTCAAGCTCATATCCAAAACGCGCGATGGAGCCCGCGTAAGTAAGACGTATCACCCGCCGGCGACGCCACAAGAGCGACTCATGGCTTCACCCCTCGTGAGCGATGCGGTAAAAGTCAGGCTCAAGGAAGAGTTCGCGCGCCTCGATCCAGTGGCGTTGCTATGCGACATTCGGCTCGCGCAACAGATGCTCAGCGATGCCACAACACGTTACTCGCACCGCACGTGCGGTCTCGCTAAGGCGTGGAAAACGGCGAAGCGCGCCTGACGCATCGCCGGAAGCCGACCGCTCCGCGATCCTGGCGGACGCGCACCGAACCCCTTCGAACGGTATGGCCCACGATTGAGATCGATTGGGGACGAGCTGCTTACGGTGAATTACACGGAACGCGAGGGTAAGTTGGGCGCGCTGAGCATTCGAATTATCTCAGCCCGGCGGGCCGAGCCCCATGAGCGGCGAAAGTATGCCGAGAGCCATGGTGCCCGGCACCATGGATAACGACGAAACTCAGATGCGTCCCTATTACGATTTCAGCGGTGGCCGGCGCGGTCGCTACGCCGAGCGTTACGCGCAGGGCACGAACCTAGCGCGTCTCGACCCCGACGTGGCCGAAAAGTTTCCGGACGGAGAAGCCGTCAACACAGCGCTGCGTAAGCTGGCGGAAACGCGAAGCGTGACCGGAAGCTAACGTGCGTTCCGATTAGCTCCTCTCACCCCTAGCCGCAGGTCGCCCGGAGAGGGACTCCTTACGAGGCGGCTCAGGTCGACGGGTTTCGCCCTTGCGCGCCGGGAGTTCGTTTCCGATGTGGGCACGATGAGCGGTTCTGCTCGTAGCGCTCGGCTCGGCTGCGGCACCACCGAAGTTCGGGCGGTTTTTACGTCGAGGAACTCGTCGATAAGCGGCTTACTCACGACCGGGCTCAGTCGGCCATCCTGAACGTGCGATGCCAAGAATGCCCCTCTGCGCATACAATGCAAAACAGCCCGAATTGCGTGCGCAGGAAACCGAGTTATGTGCAAGGCGTTCGTGTTTGCTTAGATCCTTACGGCTCTATTGGTAAAAACTTCATCGACCACCGCTCCCGTGTTTACGACGGTCTCTCTCTCGAAGATGAGGATCTCAGTGCCGTCGTCCGCCACTGGGCAATGCTCTATGCCCTTGGGAACGGTAAGCATTTCGCCGGCAGTGAAGCGCACGACACGTTCCGCATCGCCGCAGCGGTAACGCATTGAGATCGCTCCGCGAAGGATGTAGAACACTTCGTCGTCGTCCGCGTGATTATGTCACACGAAAGTGCCTTCGATTTTGACAGCTTTCACCGCGTAGTCGCCAACAGTTGTGAGCGTCTTGGGCGACCAGCAGTCGTTAAACGATGCAAACTTCTCGGACAGGGCAATCTTGCGTAGCGGCTCCATGACCGTCTCTCCTTCGGGCCCACAGACCGACGCCGCTTCGACTGCGATCATCTCAGCGACCGTCTTCGGTTCGGGAATCGGATCGCCGTCGGTGCGCATCCCCTGCAAGTGCAGCGTGATTGCCTCGACGATACCACTCTCGACCTCAGCCACCGTAAGTCCGGTCGAGACGCATCCCGGCAAATCCGGAACATATGCCGAATAACCCGTCCCGGTGGGCTCGATAATCACGGCGTAGTTCATGAATTCCATCCTGCTTGTCGGTAGATGCTACGCAACGTTCCGGGTCCTAGTTCATCGCCAGGGCGCCCCGGCACGGTGACTCTACCTGGTTTAACCGGGTGCTTGAACTGTCTGTGCGAGCCTTTGGTTTCGGCTAGGAGCCATCCATCCTCCGCAAGCCGGCGGCGCTGCCGTGGAACCGTACCGGGAGCCGCCGGACCCCCGCTCACATGCCGTCGCGAAACGGTCAACGGTTGAAAACCATGACGGTTTGCGTGACGAACTCAAGCCGCTCCTGACCGCGAGGGGCTTTGGAGGCGCACGTTGCGCGCAAGCCCCCTTTACAGTATGGGAACCTGCGGAGCGGTATCACGCGGCACGAGGCCGGTGAGCCTGGGGTCGTCAGCGATCTCGATCTTGCGTGCGTATGAACGAAGCCGGAACGCCGGTAGAAGTCGAGCGCGTTCGGGTGATCGAGAGTGCAGGTATGGACCCAAAGGCGACTGATCGGCCGCGACCATGTGAGCTCGATGGTACGATTCATCAGCCACGGTGCGTGTACTGAAAATGGAGGAGAAGGCTCTTCGATGCGTTCGGCGTGTTTGCGATCAGCTGATCGTCATCACCAACGATTCCGATTTGGCCGAACCGGTGCGCATCATCAACCACGAACTCGACATGCCGGTCGGTGTCTTAAACCCGCACACGCAAGACACGGTCGATCGCAAGCACCGGCCTAGCGGTCGTTTCGGCCCAGCCCCGAAGGCGACCCGCACGACGCGCAAGGCCGCGCTATCGGCAAGCCCAAGGTGTGGGAATGAGGGATCAGGTTCGTTCCGAGTTGACCGGAGATGCGAAGCTTGAGCGCCGCCGACGGAAACCCTCGCTTGCTCGCGAACATGTCGCCGATGGTGATCGCGCCCGCGGTGGTCCGCCACTTTGAACGTGTCGCGGCGCTGCTGGCGCAGTACTTCGCCGGCATCCCGTTGATCGCGACGTATTATCCCGACGGAATCGCCGGCGCGGCGGTGTATTCGGGGCCGCTGCATCACGACGTGCCGCCGTCGATCCCGACCGCCACGGCGACGACGCCCAGTGGGCCGCACCGCTACGTTGCATGCACGAAGAACTCGGTAGAATGGCTCGCGCACCGCGGCACGATCGAACTGGGCAGTTGGACGTCGGTCGCCGGCGCGAGCGACCGCTGCGCCTACGCGCGTTTGCTCGTGCATCCCAGCGGTCGGGCGACGCGCGCGATGGTCGGCACGGGTCTTCGTCTCGTGCGGGAGCGCTTGCAGCGCGACGGCCTCGACGGCGTCGCCCTCGTCGATGCTCGGGGCGGCGCGGTTTGGGTTCCCCTCGGTGGGGCGCCGTCGTACTCGCGGGTTGCTTCGTGGCTTCACCCGATCGCTAGCGACGTCTTGAACGCGCATCCCGAACTCTTCTCGGACGCCCCGCTGTCCGAGCGCGGCGACCGGTTGTACCTCGGGACCGCGTCGAATCACCCCGGTCGATTCAGTGCCTTACCGTATTCCGCGACCGGAGAACCAGGCTACTCGGTGCTCGTCCCCGTCGCATGGGACGACCTGGAGGCGGCCCTTGGGCGCACGGTCGGCGTCGCCGACTTCGCGCAATGGTGGGACGAAAACGACGATCTCTTCGGAGCCAGCGTCGCAGAACGCGGCGAGCAGCACCTGCCCGAGTCAGTGATGCCGACGGCGCTGCCAAGCGCGAACGCGTTCCCGATGCCAAGCGCGGCGATCGGCGAAAGTCGAGGACCGAACGTCCGCGCCGCGATCGCAGTGCTCGCCGACGGACGCGCGCGGAGCTGCGACGAAATCCTTACACAAGCCGTTCATCTCGGACTCTTACCGGCGAGCACTCCATCGCATCAGCTCTACGTCGCGCTGATCGAGTACATCTCACGCGCACGCGGCGTCGGCAGAGTGCCGCAGATCGTACAAGACGAAGAGCGGCGTTTCCGGCTCAACGAACCGGCCGACGATTGGCCGCAACCGACGTACTGGCGTCCGCGGCTCGAGCCGCATCCGAACGCCGGCGAACTCACCGCGGCGTTGCGCCAAAGCGGAGGCGGAGCCGACACGACAGCCTTCGAGACGGCGGTTTGCGACGGGTTCGCGGCGCTCGGTTTCGTCGCGACGCACGTCGGAGGTCAAGCTGCGCCCGACGGATACGTCGACGCCCCGCTCGGAGGGCACGCGTATCGCGCCATGCTCGAGTGCAAGACTGCGCGCGGAACCGTCGCCAACCCTGACGTCGCAGAAGCCGCAAAATATCGCGAAAGCTATGGCGCGCAATTTGCAACGCTTGTCGGCCCGGCGTTCCCGAACGAACAGACGGTCATCAACGAGCTCAATGAGCACCGCGTCTCCGCGTGGACGATCGATGACCTCTGCGAACTACTCGCCCTCAACGCGAACCCAGAAGAAGTCCGCGACCTGTTCGCGCCCGGATTCGTCGACGACCGCATCGCCTCCGTGCGCTGGTCGCGCGAGCACGGCACCGCAAAACGCGTCGCCCTGATCTGCGAGGTGCTCTGCGCCCTGGGCTGGCGCGCGCAGCAGCACACCCCCTCCGATGCAACGGACGCACCGCTTCTAACGGAGGATGCCGCGATGATGCTCGTCGACGGGTTCCTCAGTGCCGCCGGCGCTCCCGTCTCGTGCGCGCGCTCCGACGTGCAGGCCGCCTTCGCGTACGTGACCTCCCCCCTCGTCGCCCAAGCCGTCTGGACAAGCGGTGACCATCAGTCGATCGTGATTAGCGCACCGCCGGCCGGTCGCTCCGCAGGCTCGAACGAAGGGACCATTCCCCCGACGAGATAGCGGCGCCGATAGGGAGCCGGCGGCTGCATCGCACGCGAATCAAGGTCGAGTGCAGGGGTGCACGTAACGCCCGTAGGCATGCCCGGAGACGCCAACGGGTTATCTGTTTCTCTTCGCCGGCGCATCCGCGCGCACTATGAACTCGTGGCCCCGTTGATTGCGAACGGTTTCGCGAGAACGCCGCTCGTGTATGCGACGTATCCCCGCGGGTTCGACGCCGAGGCCGTGTGGCACGGGCCGGTTGCGCAACGGCTTCCGCCGACCGTGGCCACCGTCGCCGTCGATATAGAAGGCATTCGACGTTCCTATCTCGCTCTTTCGGCGGAGGAACTGCTTTGGCTGTGCGATCACGCTGGAGCGGTTGAGTTTCACGGTTGGGGATGTACCGCAGCCGATCCAATACGGGCCGCATTCGCGCGGATTCTGCTCAAAAGTGATGCACCGGGTGAGCCGGTAAGCGCTCCGCAAAACGGGCATCCACACCGCGAAGAACTCACCAGCGCGCAGGCGATAAGGCAGCTCGCGGGTGCGGCGCTGCTCTTGCACGATCTGCTCAAAGAAGACGGTTTACAGGCGATTACGCTGATGGCCGGGGTGCACGGCGCGGCGCTGTGGGTCCCGTTCACCGATGGCCCGCGCTATTGCGATTTGCAATCGTACCTAGACGGCCTTTCCAGCGAGGCCGTGCGGCGTTATCCGCAACGCTTCGCGACTGAACCCTCATCCCATTGGTCCGGCCGCATACGCCTGGATGTCGGCACTAACGCGCCGGGGCGCCACAGTGCACTGCCATACAGTCTGCACGGTGACGATCGTTTGTACGTCTACGCGCCGCTAACGTACGAGGAACTCGTTCGATGTTCATAGCGCTGACTGTCGCCACGGCCGACACACCGCTTCATCTCTTGACATCCTTCTCATCTTCATCGTCGGCGTCATCTTTGTCCGCCTGCCTGTCTTGAATATCCTCGGACGGCGTGAGGCTCATTATCAGTTCGCCCGACTCTGAAACCGCGCGCACGTAAGCTCCGTACGGGAATCCTGGTGTCGGGTCGATCGCCAGATCTTGGTACTGATCGAGGTTCAACGTAATATTCAGACCTGGAAAGGTGTCGTCGGGCGTGCGCTCTGATACGAACCATTTGTTCAGCTCTGACGCCCCTTCATAGGGCTCGAGTCTCCCGGTGATGGTGATCACCGAAGGAAACCCGTTAATGGCCATCGTCACGTCTGCGAAGCCGCGCCTATACTGATGTAGAAGTTTCTGAATCTTTTCGGGCGTTGCGCGCTCAAGTTGGCTGGAGGCGTCAAAGAGACCCCGTGAAATGCCATCCGGGATACCTGTTTACCATCGTCTTACGCTTCCTGCCGTCTTACGCTTCCTGCAGAAGCCGCGTTTTGCTACCGCGGCGAGGCCGTGATGGTACTCGCAGATTCGAACGAAATGCTTGGCAGCGCCAGAGACGTCGTGGCGCAGTTTGAAATTGAGCGCAGGGTAGCCGAACGCGGAATCGGCCTCTTAAAGGGCGGCACAGTTCGGCTACGTTTCAGATGATGCGATTCTGGGACGGGCTTTCGGGACGCGCAAGTCCGCATGGATACTGGCTCGGAGAATCGTCCCGCAAAGGGTCCATAGCGGGACTACGGACAAACGAAACGTTTGAGACTCCGAGGCGTATGGAAAGTTAACGAGTTGCTTCAGCGATGCGGCTGCGGTTGCCAGGCCTGTCTCCGTTCTACGGTTAGGAAAAACCGAATGACCTCAGTTCTACAGACCGGTTCTAGAACCGCGGGCTTTATCGAAAAAGCCTCGCCACGTATTAAGGCGCGGGTCGCCGGAAGTTTTTACGCGGTCACCGTGCTGACGTCCCTGTACGCGTATTTTCCCGCCCGTGGAACTCACCTTGGTCACGCGGCCGGTCTCATCGCAGGCGCGGCTTATCTCGTCGTAGCGCTCCTTCTCTACGAATTGTTCAAACCGGTAAGTCGAAGTCTCTCATCGCTAGCGGCGCTCTTCAGCGTCGTGGGGGTGGCTCGTACCGTCGACAGTATCTTCTTCTTCGGCTTTTATTGCATTCTGCTTGGATTTCTTATCTATCGGTCGACGTTTATTCCGCGGGCGCTGGGCGTGCTCATGGCGCTAGCGGGCCTGGGCTTGTTGGTCAACAATCTTTCGAATCTGCTTCCGTCCGGTATGACGAACATCGTTTCGACTATCGGCTTTAGTCTCGATGGCATCGGAGAAATTTTATTTACGCTGTGGCTTCTGGTAATCGGCGTGAACGTGCAGAAGTGGGAAGCCGAGGCGACTCACATTGGCGGGGGGCCTCCTAAGACCGTCTCGTAAAGGGTCGATGCTGTTGAAAAAGACGCGATCGGCGCCTTGAGACGAGCGGGTTGCGAAAGC
>JACRTY010000051.1 GCA_014305025.1 Candidatus Nyctobacter psychrophilus
TCGCGCGTGATGGAATGTTCATGTGAGGTTGCTAACGCCGTCGCTGGAGCGCCGCAGCGGTGCGAGATACCGATCAGGAAGACATGCCGTACAACGCAAGACGGCACGCCGGTCGCCATCGTGCTCAACGGCTCGGCGTCCCGAGCCGTATGAACCTCGGCCAGATCATGGAAACGCACCTCGGCTGGGCCGCGCGCATGCTCGACATGTTCATCGCGACCCCGGTGTTCGACGGCGCGCACGCCGAAGACATCGCCGAATGGCTGCAAGACGTGGGTCTGCCCGCCGACGGCAAAACGTGGCTGCGCGACGGTCGCAGCGGCAAACGCTTCAACCGCCCCATCACGGTCGGCATGATCTACATGCTCAAACTCGCGCACCTCGTGGACGACAAGGTCCATGCGCGTTCGACGAGCCCGTACTCGATGATCACGCAACAACCGCTCGGCGGCAAGGCGCAAGTCGGCGGCCAGCGCTTCGGCGAAATGGAAGTTTGGGCGCTCGAAGCGTACGGCGCGGCGTACACGTTGCAAGAGTTGCTGACGGTCAAATCCGACGACGTCGTCGGCCGCGTGAAAACGTACGAAGCGATCGTCAAAGGCGAGAACGTGCTGAGCCCGGCGTGCCGTAATCGTTCAAGGTCCTTATCACGGAGCTGCAGTCGCTCGCACTCGACGTCAAAGTGCTGACGGAGAACCGCGAAGAGATCGAGATCAAGATCCAAGACGACGATATGACCGAAACCGCCAAGGACATCGGCCTGCTCGTCGGCGACGATGATCCGCGTCTCTCGCAAACGATGGTCGCCGCGCGCGAAGCCGAAGCGCAACGCGCCGCGCGACGGCCGTTCCCGCCGGCATCGGCATGGAAGATGCATCCGACGGCGTCACAGCGCCGGATGCCGACGAACCTGAGGAAGAGGAAGAGGCCGAAGCGAGCGACGAGGAAGTCGCCGCGGCGCAAGCGGCACCGCGTCCCGCAATTGTCGCTGCGCCCGAACTCGACCCCGACACCGGCATTGCGCGGATCGGCGGCAGCTCGCCGAGACGACGTCCTCGACGCCGACGTCCTCGAAGACGACGCACCGCCCGCCGAAGAAGAGGGTCTCGACGAGGGCTACGTCCTCGAAGACGAGGACGCCGAAGTCGAAGAGGACGAAGGCCTCGGCCCGCTCGGCGGCGGCGATGAGGACTTCTGATTAACCGATATCCCTGCGAAGGAGCGAAGAGACCCGCGTGATGAGCGCGGGCCTGTCAGAGTGCGAGTGCTTCGGTGACGGCGGCGTCCTGATCGAACGCGGCGCCGTCAGCAAGTAAAGCGTTTAGCTTCTCGGGGGACAGTGCGTCGTGCAAGAGCGGCATGAGTGCGTCGTTCACGCTGCGCTCCGTCGTCTCGCGTTGAACGCCTACGTCGCGCAGCGCCCGCTGCGCGTAGCCTTCCAGACGCGCGGCCCGACAGAAGTCTCCCTGACGCGCGGCGAGCAATGCGAAATGGCCGCAAGCGATCGAAACTGGGCCGAGGCCGATTTGTCGTCCGTTCGATCCTGATCGCTTCGGCGAGCGCCTCGCGCGCTTCGTCGCGCTGATCGAGGAGGACAAGGTAGCCGCCCAAATTGCTCAGGAGGTTCGGTAGGGCTCCCGCTCGCGTTCCGCGCCGCACGACCGCGACGGCGGAGTGGGCCCGCTCGACCGCAGCCGGCGTATTACCGGACGCATGTTCCAGTTCGGCAAGATTCAGCGTTGCAATCGATTCGCCCGCGATGTCTCCACGACGCCGCGCCAGCTCGAGCACCTCGACATACCGCCGCCTGGCGCTCTCAAAATCGCCGCGTTGCAACTCGATATATCCGCGGGTCCGCAGCAATCGTTCGACGACACGTGCCGGCATGCCGTCGCGCGCAAGCTCGTCGGCCTCATCCAGAGCGGCATCAGCTTCGGGGGCATTCCCCATGCGCGCTGCAGCCCACACCGACTGTGCCAATGCCCACACGAGCAGTTCACGGTCGCTTCCCTCCCGCCCAAACGCGACGGCCGCTCGCGCCGCATCGAGAGCCTCGCGGTTGTTCATCGAGTCGAACTGCACTCTCGATAGCGTGATGAAGAAGCACGCTGCCAAGTCAGGCGGCTGCGCCTTGGCCGCGTCGACGAAGCGTCCCAGCCGTTCCGCGCCGTCGCTCAAGTGTCCGAGTTCGCGCCAGAACAACACCGTGCAGGCTGCAAGCGCGACTCCCGCATCGAGGTCGCCATCCGGTTCGAGTGCCCCGTCGAGTGCCGCGCGAACGTTGTCGAGCTCCGGCTCGAGCAGCTTCGCGTGGACCGCCGATCCGTGCGTATCGCGCTCTGCAGCAGCGTCCGTTTTTTGGACGAGCGTTCGGTAGAAGTTCAAATGCCGATGCACGAGTCGCGGGCACTCTTGCGCTTCTTTCAACTTTTCAAGCGCGTACTGCCGCGTCGATTCCAAGAGCCGGTAACGCTGGTCGGAACCGGTTAACTCAGCGACGACCAGCGACTTGTCGACGAGCGATGAGAGCAAATCGAGGATTTCCCATTCCTCGAGCGTCGCATCGCTGCAGACGTCGGTCGCCGCTTCGAGCGTCCAGCCTCCGACGAAGACGCCGAGGCGCCGGAACAGCATCTTTTCGTTGTCCGCGAGGAGATCGTAGCTCCAGTCGATCAGCGCGCGCAACGTCTGCTGCCGGGGCAGCGCCGTGCGGCTTCCGCCGGTGAGCACCCGGAACCGCTCGTCGAGCCGCTGGCGCAGTTGGTTCGGGCTGAGAACCTTCACGCGCGCTGCCGCGAGCTCGATCGCTAGCGCGATGCCGTCGAGGCGGCGACAGATTTCCGCGACGACACGCGCGTTGCCGTCGTCTAGCACGAAGCGCGTGACGTTTTGCGCGCGGTCGACGAACAGCGCGACGGCGCCGTACTCGATCGCCTCGGCAGCCGAGAGTGTGCGGTCCTCGCTCGGAACGCGCAGCGACGGCATGCGATAGATTGCTTCGCCGCCGATGCCGAGGCCTTCGCGACTCGACGCGAGCAACGCGGCGCGCGGACAACCGCGCAACAGCGCATCAGCCACGCGTGCCGCTCCTTCCACGAGGTGCTCGCAGTTGTCGAGGACGAGCAGCACGTGCTTAGCCTTCAGCGCCGCGACGAGCGCCACGAGCGGCGGCTGCGCGGGCGGAAGCTCGATACCGACGGCGCTCGCGATGGCCGGTGCGATGAGCCCGGGTTCGGTCAGCGGGGCCAGCTCGACGAACCACACGCCGTCGCCGTTACCATCGAGCAGATCGGCGGCAGCCTGCAACGTCGTGCGGGTCTTGCCCACGCCGCCCGACCCGACGACGGTTACGAGCCGCGATTTCTCAAGCAGTGCTTCGATCTCGGCCACTTCCTTCTCGCGCCCGACGAACGTAGTGACCTGCAGAGGAAGGTTGTTCGGGAGTGCTGCCAGCGAACGCAGCGGGGGAAAGTCGCGTGTCAGTTTGGGTGCAATGAGCTGATAGACTTGCTCGGGAAACGCGAGGTCCTTGAGGCGGTGCTGACCCAGGTCGTGCAAGGTCGCTTGTCGCGGCATCTGGTCTTGCACGAGGTCGGTCGTTACGCCCGAAACGAGCACTTGACCGCCGTGCCCGATGGCGAGCAGCCGTGCGACCCGGTTGACCGCGGGCCCGAAGTAGTCACCGTTGCGTTCGTCGGCGGTTCCCGTGTGCAGCGCCATACGCACGCGCACGCCGTCGACCGCCGACCAATCGTCGGTCGCGATCGCGCGTTGCGCGTCGAGTGCCGCGCCGACCGCTTCCGCAGCCGTGGCGAACACAGCGCAGAACGCGTCGCCGATCGTCTTGAACACTGTGCCGCCGCGGGTCTCGATCGCGCGGCGCATCAAACTGTCGTGGCGCGCAACCGCATCGCTCATTGCCGCGCGGTCGCGGTCCCAGCGCAGCGTCGACCCTTCGATGTCAGTAAACAGAAAAGTGACCGTCCCGCTCGGTAAGGCGGACCGTTCCACATTTCGGTCAGCCGCCGTCGTTTCGCTCATGGTTGCCGCAGCGCTGACCGGCGTCGTCTCACCGCTCACCCCCCATCGGGTGCGCTCCTTCGAGCATACCGGATTCGGCGCAAGCCTCGCATACCGCCGCGTTCGCCGCCGTGCCTCATGCCCTTTCCGCGGCTTGCGGATCTAGCGGCAATCTCCGCTCCCCACGTGCAGGGGGCTTGCGTTGGACGCCCATCAGCGATATGCTCTGTATTAACGTACGTTATAACACGAAGGATCAGATGATCGCACTGAAACTTACCAAAATTGGCAATTCCGTCGGAGCAGTCTTCCCGAAAGAAATCCTAGCGCGCATGCACGTCGATGCTGGTGATGTCCTATACTTGACCGAAGCGCCCGATGGCCTTCGGGTTACACCGTACGACCCACATTTTGCGCATCAAATGCACAACGCAGAAGAGGTCATGAAGAAGCGCCGCGCGGTACTACGTGAGCTCGCGAAATAAATTTGACTGGCTCAATGAGGATGTTGTTTTAGCGATTCACGAGGCCCAGATCGCCGAACACGGAGGAAGAGCCGGCGTTCGCGATCGGGGCCTTCTCGCATCTAGTCTCGCTCGTCCGCAAAATGCAGCCGCATATTCGGCGCTTGACGTTCCGCATGCCGCCGCGCTTTACGCGCTCGGTATCATCAAGAACCACCCCTTGGTCGATGGCAACAAGCGTGTCGGAGCAGTCTTGCTTGAGACGTTCCTACAACTTCACGGCTACGAACTCATCGTCACGGACGGTCAGCTGCTTGCGGCCATACTTGGCCTAGCGGCTGGTGAAACCGACGATGAAGCGTTTGTGTGTTGGGTTCGCGAGCGCGCCCATTTACGTTCAGTCCGACGGGCAAAGAAGCGCCCCGCCGCCGACACGACGAAACGGGACGTCTAACCGTGAACGTGGAGCCCGGTGCGGTGGCCGTCGCAAGCGTACGCTACGTCTCGAGCGACGTTTTCACGATGGGCCGCTGTTTTGACACGCGTCGGCTCGGACTTGCCGTCGGGCGTCATGGAGCGCTCGTGTGGACGCCATTTCAGGCACGGGTATGCGGCCCGCGGTCGGGAGGCGGCGTCACGCGCAAACCCTTCACGACCGCAATGGAGCCGCTGCCGCGCGCCTCGCGATGCTCAAAGGTACCGAGAAGAAGACCCTCACCGGCGATTCTTCGTAACGCGTAACGAGGTACGCTTAGTCGAAAAACCGCAGTTGTGGCACAATGATACCGTCTTCGATATCGAGCACCGCGACACTGAAGCGCGCTTGACGCCGCTTGTCGGTCGGCGAGCCCGGGTTGATCATCCACCGTTCGCCGCTGCGTTCACACAGCGGAATGTGGCTGTGCCCAAACAGAATCACGTCGACCGATTCATCCGCGAATGCGGCGCGCGCCCGCTGCGGTGTCGTACCACGGGTACCGTCGCCATGCACGAGCCCGAGGCGGGCACCGTCCATCTTGATGACCTTGCGTCGGCCAAAACGGGCGACGATATCCGGGCCATCGTTATTGCCCGCAACGCCGTCGACCGGAGCGACCTCTTCCAAGGCACGGACCACTTCGAGCGATGTAAAATCGCCGCAGTGCAGAATCGCGGCCGGCCGCTGCGCCGCTACGATGGCGAGCGCCGCGGATAAGCGGCGCGCAAACCGCGGAACATGCGTGTCGGATACGACGACGATTCGTGTCAACGAAGCATGCCTCGCTCGCGGCGCTTGTCATGCCGCAATACTTCGATGCTCATCGAAACGTCGGCGTGGTACGATCGGATCATGACTCGGGCCATTGCCTCGACTCCTCGCGTGCAGGGGCTGCGTCTACGACGATTGCCGCGTGTGCGCTCGCCACGGTGTACGTCGGCAGTACGGTTGCCGACCCCGCTCTATCTCGATTACTGGTGCGCGTTCGGGCGGCTCTTCGATCCGATCGGCCGCCGAGCCGTGTCTTGTCGCGCTTGACCAGTTCCGCAAGCGCGAGCA
>JACRTY010000016.1:0-51821 GCA_014305025.1 Candidatus Nyctobacter psychrophilus
AAGGTGAGCACCACGACGCGACTCAGGCACGCCGCTACGCCGAGGCTCAGGCTCTTTACAAAGAAAGCATCGATGCGCAGCGCGCCGCTGGCGCTCTGCGGCAGCAGATCGCGCTGCTGGAGGCGACGCGGGGCTCGCACGCGGCGGCCGTGGACTTCTGGGAACAGCGCGATCGGCTTCGCGCCGCCGGCTCTCCCGGAGCGGCGCACTGAAAGGCCCGCTTGCAGCCTATAACGGGCGCTTATCAGCGGCGCGTCCTACGGCGTCCCTTTGATTTTACGCTCGTACGCCTTCCAGCCGTTGCCTTGCGCATGCCTCCAGCCCCGGCTTTCTTGCGCACACCTCCAGCGCTGGAAGACTTCCATGTTCTTCCCGCGCTCATGCTCTCAAGTATGGCGGCGTCCGCGACCAACTTTGTCGCATCACCCGTCTGCTTCCTTGGTCTTCCTCCCAAAGCGCCGTTGGCTCGTGACGCCGCGGCTTTCCGTTCTGACTTTACCGCACCGCCAGCGCGACCAAGCGCCGCCATCCATTCCTTCGTACCGAAGATGCCGGACGCCAAGCTAGTAACGGTGAATCCGACATCTGGCTCATCCCAGACGATCGCCGTCCCTGGCGGGAGCACCTGAACGCGTTTGAGTTGCTGCGGCGTGGCATCGCGGAGCCCCTGGAGTTTGTGCCGCGGGAGAGCAATGCCGAGCCCGTCAGCTAATTCGACGATTATCCGGTCTGTTCTCGCATCGTAGCGAGCGCTGACGGCGTGGGGCTCGTTCGCTGCGCGCTGACGGCCGCGCAAACGGGCCGCTGTAATTTCAGTGTTGGTAAGGCTTGCCATGATAGTAAATCCAAAATGTTAGAAGGGTATCGTAGTTCTTCTCAACGGCGGAAGCGGCTCTGCGAATGTCCCTCGCCGGGAAACGCCCCTCGATGTCAATCATTCGGACTGAGCCGCCGCGCCGCAACTCAAACCGAACGACGCCCGTCGCACCGAAGACGTGCACGTGAGGCGGGGGATGGTCGTTGGGAAAGACGTGCAGCCGAAAGCTACCTTCGCGTAGTGAAGACACAAAACCTAAGGCTTAGGTTCCCCCTCATCGGCGCGATCCCTTGGTGCCTCTCGAGGCTATTGAGCCTAACGCCCGCGCCAGAGACCGCTACCATCTACCGAAAACGCTCGCCCGACCCGTAAGCGGTGACCGCAGGCTGGTCCACACGTGGCTACCAACGCCTTCGAAGCGCGCGAGCGATGCGCGCGGCGCGGACTGCCCTCGGTCCGCCGATGCGTCGAACCCCGCGCATGCCGAGCGACGCACGAAGTAAACGCGCGAGCCTCACGGCGTTTTCCTCGCTTGCTGAGCCCGCTGAGTGTCGCTCCGCGACCGATCGCGATACCAGCGGAGACGCTCGGCGGTGCGGTTTCGTGCCGTTTCACAGGAGGTCGGAAGCCTCGGCGGCGCTTACCGGATTCATTGCAAGCCGAGCGCCGAGGCGACCCCGCGCATTTACTCGAGGGCGTTGGGGTCGTCGTCTACGATCCTGCTCAGGCAGTCCTTAACGAGACGATTCCCTCCACCGATTCAGGGCTTCGCTGGGACGATTTCGTTTCGGCTCTTGCAGCCGCATACGACTCGCGATTCGTCTCCGACGCGGAGCAACGAGCCCAAATCGAAGCCGCCGGCCGAGGATGAAGAAGCCGATTCGGACGCCGACGAAGGGTTTTGAGCGTTGCTGCTGTGCATCCGAGCCGCTAACGAAGCGCATTCCACGGATAGAGTGCACACCTCGATCGAGCTCGCCGACGACTACCTCCTCGGTGCGCCGGTTCCTAAGCCGGCCGTTATTGCCGCCTTATTGGCCGAACGTTCCGCCGCGCCGGCGGCAGCGCCGTTCTACCGGGCGCTCGAAGCGATCGGGGTGCGGGCGGCCGATGAAGCGATCATCGCGCTACGGCTCGTGCTCGCCGGCAAGTCGGCCTCGGATGCGTCGGTTCGGCGGCTGCGGGACTTAGCTCGTGTGGCGCGCGCCGCAGCCGCCGGCGACCGTAGCGGAGTGGCGGCGGCCATGGCGGCAAATCCGGCGCTTCCAGAGGGTCTGTCATCGGCTGCGGACCTCACGGACACCCGCGCCGCGGTAAAGGCGGCATATTTACGGGAACTCGACGCGTAACGCGGTCGCTCCCAGGGGAGGCAACGAGCAGGGGAACGGTTCGGAACGGTTGCTGCGTTAGGGAGTCGTATGTCACGGTCGCCCCTTGCCCTCGCCCTTGCCCTCGCCACCTTCGCCGCCACGCTGGCGCCCGCCGCCGCAAGCGCCAGTTCGCCGGCTGCCGTCGGTGCCCAACGCGCCGTGGCCGATGCCACCCCGAGCCCCGAGCCTCAGGCCAAGAATGCGGGTTCCATCGGCGGGTTGGTTGCGTCGGTCGATTACGGCGCCAGTACCATGACCGTCACCGCCGGCTCTCGCCATCTGCAGATTCACGTGCTGCCGAGCACGAACATTCAGGGCCCCGGGAACGCGTTCCACACGATCGCCGACATCAAAAAGGGCGCGCACGTGCGCGTTCTGATGAGCCAAGTGGGCTCCACGTATAACGCACAACTGATAACCCTGAAGTGATCCGGCCGGCCCGGGCCTAAACGCTGGGGGAAAGTACAATGCCGTCGCTGCTGCGAAAGCAGCAACGTGGCGCACGTCCGACTGGAGCGCATCGGCAAGACGTTTATCGATGTAAAGCCGGCGATCGAGGCGGTGTGCGATCTGTCGCTGTGGCTCAACGATGGTGAGCGGCTTGCGATCGTAGGGCCGTCGGGCTGCGGCAAGACGACGCTGCTGCGGCTGATCGCGGGACTCGAGCGGCTCGATTGCGGGAGCGTGCGCTTCGAGGGCCGCGATCTCGCCGGCGTACCGCCCGAAAAGCGGAGCGTCGCGATGGTGTTTGCGAACGACGCCCTGTTCGCAAATCGCACGGTGTTCGACAACATCGCGTACCCGCTGCGCCTGCGCGGCCGCCGCGCAATCGAACAACGCGTCGTCAGTGAAGCGAGCACGGTGCGCGTTGCGGATCTACTGGGGCGTTATCCGCGGCAACTTTCGAGCGGGCAACGCCAACGCGTTGCCCTCGCGCGAGCGCTTGCCACCGATCCCGCCGTGCTGCTGATGGACGAGCCGTTCTCGCGGCTGGATGCACCGCTGCGCGTGGAACTGCGGATCGAATGTGCGCGCGTGCTGGCGGAGCGTGCAGTGACGACGATATTCGTGACGCACGATCAAAGCGAAGCGCTCGCGCTCGCGCAACGCGTCGCCTTGATGCGCGACGGCAGCCTCGAACAGATTGGAACGCTGCGCGAACTCTACGAGCGGCCCGCGAATGAGTTCGTCGCGCGCTTCATCGGCTCACCGGCAATGGTGATCGTACCGGCCCAAGCGCTGGGCTTTCCGGAATACGGGAGCCGCGTGCGGATCGGACTCCGATCCGATGCGGTTCGGCTCGTCTCGGACGGAGAGTTTTGCGGCACGGTGCGGGCGGTGGAGGACCTGGGCGCCGATGGCTATGCGTACGTCGATGGAGCGTTCGGTTCACTCACCGCGCACCTGCGGCCGGGCGAGGACGTACCAGGCATCGGCGAGCGCGTGACGCTGGCCATCGACCGCGGCCGAACGTATGCATTTGCGGCCGACGGAACGAACGCCGGTGTCTGAGCTGGAGCGGCTTGCGGGTTCCGTGCTGTGCACCGGCGCCCCCCTACCCGATAGCGATGACGCGGCCTTCGAGCGGCTGCAGCGTCTGGGTCCCGGCGCCGTCGTGCTCTTCGCGCGAGACGTTGCGTCCGTCGAGACGACACGGTCGCTCGTGCAGAGACTTCGCGCCGCCCTGGAACACGACGCACCGCTGTCGATTTGCGTCGATCAAGAAGGCGGCCGCGTCGCGCGCATCGGGACGCCCCATCCGATGCCGTCCATGATGACCCTCGGCGCCGCCGGCGACCCGGTGCTGGCGCAACGCGCCGGGGCGGCCATCGCTGCAACCGTTGGCAGCATCGGCGCCAACGTGGACTTCGCCCCCGTGCTCGATTTGGCGCTCGAGCCGGAGAGCACCGTGATCGGCACGCGCGCCTTCGGCGACGATCCGGGGGCCGTTGCCGCGCTTGGAGCAGCCGTCGTCCGGGGGCTTCAAGCCGCCGGCATTGTAGCGGTGGTAAAGCATTTCCCCGGGCACGGCGCGACGGCGGATGATTCGCACGTCGCCTTGCCGGTGATCGACAGCGACCTCGCGACGCTGCGGGCGCGCGACCTCGTGCCGTTTCGCGCCGCGTTCGCGGCCGGCGCACGGGCCGTGATGACCGCGCACGTGCGCGTCACTGCGTTCGACGACGAACGCCCCGCGACGCAGTCACCGCGACTTCTGCGCGGCTTGCTGCGCGATGAACTCGGTTTCGAAGGCGTGTGTTTTACCGACTGTCTGGAAATGGCGGGGGCCGCCGAACCGTTCGGAGGTGCGGTGCGCGCCGGTGTCCTCGCGCTGGAGGCGGGCGCCGACGTGCTGCTGGTCAGCCATACGCTCGCGGTCGCGGAGGCCTTACGCGATGCGCTCGTCGCCGCGGTGTGCAGCGGCGACCTTCCGCGCGCGCGCTTGGAAGAGGCGGCCGAACGCGTGCGCACGTTTCGATTCGGACACCGGGCCGCGCCGATGCCGGACGTGCCCACTGCGGCGGAGTCGGATACGATTGCGCGGGAGGTCGCCGCGCGCGGCATCGCCATCGTGCGCGGCCACCTGCGCATCGCGCCCGACGTGCCCGTCACGATCGTGTCGTTCGAGGGCGCTTCCGGTGATGGGGTCGCGCAAGGGGCGGCAGAGCGCCCGTCGCTGAGTGCGGCGCTGCGCCGCCGGCGCGTGCGCAGCGAACTGCTGCGCGTACCGCTCGAGCCAGATGCGGCGATGATCGAACAACTCGTGGCCGTTCTGGAGGCGCAGCGTGCGCAAGGCCCTCGTACCTGCATCGTGCTGGCCCGGCGCGCGCACCTGTATCCTGGCCAGCGGCGCGCCGTCGATGCGGTGCTCGGCGCATCGCCGGAGGCGTTCATCGTTTCGGCGCGCGAACCGTTCGACGTTCCGGCCTTCGGTCGCGCGCGTACCGTCGCATGCACGTTCGGTGACGAGAGCACGAACATCGAAGCGCTCGCCGGTGTGTTGTTCGGAGCACGTACGGCCGACGGACGCATTCCGCTGGCCTTCGCTCGCGTCCCGGCATGAACGCCGATGAACTCGTGGCCGCCGGTTGCGGGCAACGCTTTACGGCCGCCGTGCTACGCATCGAACGCGGAGGGCGCGTCGTCTTCGAGCGCGCCTACGGAACGCTCGATGATACACCGGCTGCGCACGCGACGTCGGTGACGACGGCATTCGATCTCGCCTCCTTGACGAAAGTGTTCGTTGCAACCGCGCTGCTGCAGGCCGTCGACCGCGCTGACCTCGTACTCGACGCGTCGCTCACGCCCTGGTTGCCGGAGTGGCGGGGCACGCCGCGCGCCACCATCACGGCGCGCATGCTGCTCGCGCACACCGCGGGGCTTGCCTCGGGCGCAGACTATCGGACGTTGCTCGGTGAACGGATTGAAAGCGCCGCACTGTCGTGCGACTCCGTCGGCCTGCCGGGCGAACGTGTCGTCTATAGCGACCTCGGGTTCATCGTGCTCGGCGTCTTGCTTTCGCGGATGCAGGGTCGGGGACTCGGCACGATCGTCCGAGAAACGCTGTGCGCCCTGGGTTGCGCCGCGACGGCGTATCGCCCGCGCAACGATGCCGGCGATGCGATCGCGGCCACCGAATATGACGCTTGGCGAGGCCGCGTGCGGGGCGCGGTGCACGATGAAAAGGCCTATCTCATGAACGGCGTCGCAGGCCACGCCGGACTCTTCGGTCCCGCGGGCGACGTTGCGGCCGTGGCCGAAGCGTATCTTGCCGCGGTGCGCGGAGGCGCGGCCGGTGGTCTTTCACCGGCGCTCGCGCGTGAAGCGATCGCGGAACATGGCGCCGACCCGGTTCTGCGGCGAGGATTGGGCTGGGCGCTCAAAACCACTGACGATAACTCGTGTGGCGCGGCGCTTTCCTTTTCGACCTTCGGGCACACGGGGTTTACCGGAACGTCGGTGTGGGCCGATCCACAGCGCGATCTCTCAATCGTGCTGTTGACCAACGCCGTCTATTACGGCCGGAACGATCTGCGCGATCTGCGTGCCGCGGTGTGTGATGCCGCAGCGCTGGAGTACGGCGCATGCGCGCAGTCGGCCTAATGTCCGGAACGTCGCTCGACGGCGTGGACGCGGCACTGGTCGACATTCGTCCGCGCGGTAGCGGGTACGATGTGCGGCTCGACCGTTTTATCACCGTACCGTTTTCGACTCGAGCGCGAAGCCGCTTGCTGGCGGCGTTGACGTTGCGCGGGCCGGACCTTTCTGAGCTCGTCGCGCTCGATCACCTCGTAGGCGAGATGTTTGCCGCAGCGGCTCGCAAGGTCGCGCCCGGCGAAGCCGTCGACTTCATCGCCTCGCATGGACTGACGGCATTCCACGATGGCGTGCTTCGCAGGACGTTCCAGATCGGCGATCCCTATCGCCTCCGGGAAGAACTAGGCGCGACGGTGGTCTTCGACTTTCGCCGAGCGGATTGCGCTGCAGGAGGTCACGGAGCACCGCTCGTCCCTTACGTCGATGCGCTGCTGTTCACATCATCCGAGCGCAACATCGTGGCGCTCAATATCGGGGGGATTGCGAACGTGACCGTGCTCGAAGCGGGCGCAGCGGCGGCTCCCCGCGCCTGGGACACGGGCCCGGGCAACATGCTGCTCGACGCCTTCGTGCGCGGCCGCACCGACGGCCGGTGGAATTTCGATGCGGACGGGGCAGCTGCAGCGCAGGGTCGAGCGAACGAAGGCGTCGTTACGGAACTCATCGCGCGGGAAGCATCATTTCTTGCGCTCGGGCCGCCGAAGTCGACGGGCCGCGAACGCTTCGGCGCGCAGTGTCTGGAAGCGCACGCCGATCTGATGGCTGCGATGTCGCTCGAGGACGGTTGTGCGACGTTGTGCGCCTTCACCGCCGCGACGATCGCGCAAAGCCTCGCGGCCCACGGACCGCTTGCGCCGTTGGTGATCGCCAGCGGCGGCGGGGTGCACAATCGTGCGCTGCTGACGATGCTGCGCGAACGACTCGGCCGCGACGATGCAGCACTGGCGCTCTCCAGCGACTTCGGCGTCGACCCCGACGCAAAGGAGGCGCTCGCGTTTGCGCTGCTCGGTTACGAAACGTTGCGCGGACGTCCGGCCAACGTGCCCGCCGCAACGGGGGCCGCGCATCCGGCCGTTCTTGGCGCGATTGCGCCGCACGGATTGGCTGACGTTCTGACCAAGATGAGCGCCGAGGTCGCGGCGAATGAGAGCGCGTGAACGCTTCGATCGCCGTCGGCGTTGACGCCGGCGGAACGTCAACCGTTGCAGCACTGTCGCGAGATGGCGCGTACGTCGCCGAGGCGCGGGGCGGCGCCGCGAACGCGAGCACGCTCGGAGCAGAAGCAGCGGTCGAGTCGATCGTCGCAACCGTTTCGCAGCTGACGGAACAACCCGGTTCGTTGTTCGTTGCCGCAGCCGGCGCCGCGCGCCCGGACACCCGCGAAGCCGTGCGCTCGGGGCTGGCTCGGCGCTTCCCCGGCGCGCGCCTTGCCGTCGAAGACGACACGCGGGTCGCTTTGCGCGCGGGACATGCCGCCGGTCCGGGGATCGTCCTCATAGCCGGAACGGGCAGCGTGGCGTATGCCGAAAACGGCGAGCGCCGCATTCGCATCGGTGGAGCAGGTTATCTGCTCGGGGACGAGGGTTCGGCCTTCTGGATTGGACTCGCCGCGGTGCGCTTGTTGGAGCGGGCATTTGCCGGCCGAGCCGCCGCCGACGAAACGACCGCGTCCGTCGCCGTCGCGCTCGATGCGCCGGATCGCGATGCGTTGCTGAGCGCCGTGTACCGGCGACCGTTCGACGTTACGCGCGTCGCGGCCCTGGCGCCCAACATCATCGAACTGGCCGGCACTGGTAATCGCAGCGCGAGCAAGATCGTGCAGAGTGCGGCGCAAGAACTCGGCGACCTGGTGCGAAGCGCCGGGCGCACAAGCGGGCTCCTCGAGCACTCGCCGACGATCGTGCTAGGGGGTGGGCTACTGCGCGATAACACGCTCCTTAGCTATTTACTCGAAAATCGTGTGGCAAGCGAGATTCCGGGTGCGGCGATCGTGCGTCTGCGTGAAGAACCGGCGCGCGCCGCCTTGCGTTTCGCGCACGCGCTCGCAGCCGGCGCGGATCCGGGGACGGTCGGCGCTTCATGATCCCCCCAACCGAAGCCGTCAATCCCGGCACGCGTGGGCTCGACATGCTCGACACGCACGGCATCGTGGAGATGCTCGCACGCGAACAAGGCAATGCAGCCCAAGCGGTGGCCGCTGCAAGCTCTGCCCTCGGCGCCGTCGTCGATGCAATCGTGGTGCGGCTGCGGAGCGGCGGTACGTTGCACTACGTCGGTGCTGGCACGAGCGGCCGGCTTGGAATGCTCGATGCCGCCGAATGCCCGCCGACGTTCGGCACGCCACCCTCGCTCGTCGTCGCGCACATCGCGGGAGGGGAGCGGGCGCTGGTGCGCGCCATCGAAGGTGCGGAAGACGACGCCGCGGCCGGCGCCGCCGCGCTCCACGGCAGGGTTGGTCCCTGCGACGCGGTCGTCGGTATTTCGGCCAGCGGCGGTGCGCCGTACGTCGTCGCCGCCATCGAAACGGCCCGGGTCGCCGGAGCGCTCACCATCGCGCTCAGCGGTAACGCGGACTCGCCGCTCGGACGCGCCGCCGAGATGGCCGTGACGATCGACGCCGGGCCCGAACCGATCGCCGGTTCGACCCGGCTCAAAGCCGGAACCGTCGCCAAGCTGGCGCTCAACGCCATCTCAACCGCGACGATGATTCGGCTCGGGAAAGTGTACGACAACCTGATGGTCGACGTCGTGGCCACCAACGTCAAGCTGCACGAGCGCGCCATGCGTCTGGTGCGTGACGTCGGCGGCGTCAATGCCGGAACGGCGCGCGAACTCCTCGCCGCCGCGGACGGTTCGGTGAAGGTGGCGATCGTGATGGCTCGGCGTAACGTTGATTCTGCAACGGCGCGACGGGCGCTGGCGGAGCACGATGGGTTTTTGCGTCCGCTGTTGGATGGCGTTCGTTAAACACCGTACGAAGTTTCGCTTAGCGGCGTTCGTCGCGCTGTCCGTCATGGCTACCCTGGCCCTGCCGGCAGCGGCAGCGATCGCATCGCCGGGCGCGCGACCGCCTTCACGTGACCCTACGATTGCGTTCGTCCCGCTCGACGATCGTCCCGTGACGTATCAGCTCCCGATCATGCTCGGCGCAATCGCCGGTCAGCCGGTTCTCTCGCCGCCGCGCGACATGCTGGGAAACTACCTGCATCCCGGTGACGGCGAAGCGATCCTCGGTTGGCTCCGCTCGAATCAGACCACCGACGCAAGCGCCGTCGTTGCCTCGAGCGACATGCTGGCCTACGGTGGGCTCGTCGCCGCCCGCGTTCCGGGCCCCTCCGCCGCGGATGCGTTCGTCCGTCTTCGTGCACTCGGGCGTCTTCGAGCGGAACGCGCAATTCCGTTCGTGGGCGTCTTTGGGACGATCATGCGTCTCGCGCCGACCGGTGTTCCGGCGCTGGGGCCTGCCGCCACGTATTACGCGACCGGGCAAACGGTCGACGACATACAGGCATACGCAAATTTACCCGACCCGCCGCTCACGGAGGGCGACCGCGCCCGGGCGGCCCGCTTGCGGGCCGACATCGGTCCGGCGCTCGACGTGTATCTCGCGACGCGCGCGCGCGACCTCGCGGTGGACGAATGGGCGTTACAGATGGCGGCGGATGGCGGCTACGATCGTATCGTGCTGGGTCAAGACGATGCGGGCCCGGTCGGTTTACACCTCAAGGACGTCACTGCGCTCAAGGCGACGGTGCAGCGTTTCGGACTGGGTTCGCGTGCTTCGATTGAGCCCGGCGCCGATGAACTTGGCATGGTGATGCTCGCACGCGTGTTCGCGCGCAACGTCGCGTGGACGCCCACGGTAGCGGTCACGTATTCGCGACCGGACGGCGGCACGACGATCGATCGTTTAGAGTACGTGCCGATCGATACGACGATCGGCCGCATCATCGACGCCTGCGGCGCAAAACGCGTCCCCCAGAGCGCCGACATCGCACTATACGTACGCGTTCCGGACACCGGCGATGAGGACGAGCGTGCCTTCGAAGGGCGGCTGGCCGACGACGTTGCGCAGGGCCGCAGCGTCGCCGTCGCCGATCTGTCGTTTCTGCAAGGCGACGTCGGACCGGCGCAGCAGGAACTGACGCAGGCGCTCATCGCTCGCGGTATCGCCGGCAACATCGACGCCTTCGCCTCGTGGAACACCGACGCGAACACGATCGGGACCGCGTTGCCCGAAGCGATTGCCGCGGGTGCCGGCCGCCGCGCGGGCCGTTACGACCCGCGAGCGCACGCGCAGTTCATGCTCGACCGCTACGCCGACGACTACGCCTTCCATCAGTTCGTTCGACCGCAACTCAACGCCGCTTTGCGCGCGCACGGTATCGACACGACCTTGCTTCTCCCCGAGATCGCCGCCCAAACGAGCGACGACGATCGCGCAGCGCTCTGGCGCCACGCCGTCGCATTGCTGCACGACATCTACCCGCAGTACGCCGACGCCGGTTTGACGATCACGCTGCCGTGGGACCGCACCTTCGAAACGCAGATCGACGTTCGGCTCACCCCGGCGACCAAACACTGAGGCACGGCGACCGGCGATGGTCATGATGCCGCGCGTTTGTGTCGCCAAGTGATCGAGTAGCGCGCGGTAGGAGTGCACGGTCTTGTCCGAAGCGGTGCGGTGCGAGGCGGCGGTCTGGTACGGCGCGCTGCGGATTTATGCTGCGCATTTCGCCTCACGCGACTTCGTCTTCGATGACGGAATGATCGTTATCGAAACCGTGCTGAGCGAGGCAGATGGCATGCCGGCGCTACATGATTCTAGGCTGCCCCAACCTTTGCTGCAAGCCTTTGAGCTCGCTGCGCCCATTTACCGATCCAGGTTTTGGCCGCGTGACGAGGCGCAAAATCGTGCATGGATTGAGGCTGTGCATCCCACCCTTGCGCGACTTAATGCGCCCGTCGGAAGCCGGCTGGCGCACGTCTATCAAACGCCGTGGCTCCGATTACCGTACCGGGTGGATGTCGTCAATTCTGCTTCTTGGGAGGGTTCGTTCGCGAACGCGGCCGACGGGTATTTTCAGATCGTTACATCGAGCGGTGATAAGGAAAACAGCGGACCCGTCGCTGTGGACCTGCTCTATCACGAGGCCTCGCATTCAGTCGTGGAGCCGAGCCGCGGAACCATCGGACGCGCCATCTCTCGAGCAGCGCAGGCCGCGGACAAGCCGGAGCCGAGCGAACTATGGCATGCGCTGATTTTCTACACTCCTTCGACGATCATTCGGACCTTGGTCGAGCAGTCGGAGTCGCGACCCTATCGTGGCTATCCGGAGATTGCAGGCCTGAGCACCAGGGTGTGGCCGCGGTACTTTGCCGCCTTTGCTCGGTATTGGCAGCCTTATGTCGAGGGGCGCGGCACCTTGCAAGGGGCCCTCACTTCGGTGGTTAATTCCGTTTACCAGACGGTTGTCCCGCGCACGGGCGGCCTACGTTCGTCGCTCGCACAATTCGGTTAGAACGCCGGCGGTGCTTCGTGGATGAAGGAAAGCAACGACGTTGCCGTGCGCACCGCGCCGCGGGACGGCGTCGATCAGCCGGATGCCGGCGGACTGCAGGCGCGCCAGTTCGGTTTCGATATCGTCCACGCGGTAGGCGACATGGTGGAGTTTCGTGGCGACATCGCCGCGGTAGCGCGCGATCGCAGAGGCGTCGTCGAGCGGGCGCAACAACTCGATAACGGAGTCGCCGGTCGCGATCCCGACCGCCTCGACGCCCTGGTCGGCGATTGTTTCGCGGTAGAGTAACGGCATGCCGAGCGTCCGCGTGTAGAGATCGATCGTCGCTTCGAGGTCGGCGACGACGATCGCAACATGGTCGATGGTCCAATTTTGAGCGTTCATGCCACGACTTCAAAGGCGACGTGCCGTCCGAATACCGCGCGCAGCACGTCGCAGATTTCACCCAGCGTTGCTCCCGCGTCGACGGCCTCGACGAAGCGCGGCATGAGGTTCGTGCTGCCTTCCGCGGCGCGACGCACGTCGTCGAGCCGCCCTGCAACGAGCGACGCATCGCGTTCTGCCCGATAGCGCTGCACGCGTTCCACTTGAGCGCGCTCGAGCGCGGGATCGATACGCTGCAACTCGATCGGGACGGTGTCCGCTTCCGTTTCCGCGAACGCGTTGACGCCGACGACGACCGTCTGGGCGCGCTCGATCGCCTCCTGCGCGTGATAGGCCGAGTCGGCGACGCGCCCTTGCATCCAGCCGCTCTCGATCGCCGCGATGCTGCCACCCAAATCGTCGACTTCCCGAATCAGCGCGCGCGCGCGCTCAGCCAGCGCTGAGGTCAGCGATTCAACGTAATAGGAACCGCCCAGGGGATCAACGACATCGGCCACTCCGCTCTCGTACGCGATAATCTGCTGCGTGCGCAGGGCCAGTCGCGCTGCCTGCGCCGTCGGCAACGCAAGCGCCTCATCCTTGCCGTTGGTGTGCAGCGATTGCGTTCCTCCGAGCACGGCGGCCAGCGCCTGTAACGTGACCCGAACGATGTTGTTGTCGGGTTCCTGGGCGGTCAGCGTTGAGCCGCCGGTCTGCGTGTGAAAACGCAGCATCTGCGAGCGTGGATCGCGGGAGCCGAATTCATCGCGGACGATCGAGGCCCACAGTTCACGCGCGGCGCGGAACTTTGCGATTTCTTCGAACAGATCGTTATGGGCGTTCCAGAAGAAGGACATGCGCGGCGCGATCTCATCGATAGCGAGCCCGGCCGTCTGCGCCGCGCGGAGATACGCTTTGGCGTTGGAAAGCGTGAACGCGATCTCTTCGACCGCCGTCGAGCCCGCTTCGCGAATGTGATAACCCGAAATCGAAATCGTGTTCCACTGCGGTACCTCGGCGGCGCAGTACGCCATGACGTCGGTGACTAGCCGCATCGACGGCCCGGGAGGAAAGATGTACGTCCCGCGCGCGACGTATTCTTTGAGCACGTCGTTTTGAATCGTACCTCCAAGCGCAGCGAATGGTATGCCGCGCCGTCGCGCGACCGCCAACAGCAGCGCGAGGAGAATGGATGCCGGCGCGTTGATCGTCATGGAGACGGTCACGTGATCGAGCGGAATTGCGTCGAAAAGCGTTTCCATGTCGCGGACGTGATCGATGGCGACGCCTACTTTACCGACCTCGCCGCGCGCCGGCGGCGCGTCGGAATCGTAGCCGAGCTGCGTCGGCAGGTCGAACGCGACCGAAAGGCCCGTTGTCCCGCGCGCCAGCAGATAGCGATAGCGCGCATTGGATTCGGCGGCGGTTGCAAACCCCGCATACTGGCGCATCGTCCACAAGCGCCCGCGATACCCGTCGGCGCGCGTGCCGCGCCTGAACGGAAACGCACCCGGTTCGTTGCCGCCCGTTACGCCGGCGGGCGCCGGCACATCGGCCGCGTCGTAGCACGGTTTCAGCGGAATGCCGCTTCCGTTTTCGCTGCGCGCCGGCGGGCGCCGGCATCCATCGCTTGCCATCGCAGGACGACTTTGCCCCGCCCGCCCCGAAGCCCCTGGGAGAGGGCCTTACGCCGCAACATCGTATGGGCTTCCATCAGCACGATGCCTCGCTTCGGTGAAATCGACGTCGCCTTCCCGGCTGCTCCCGAAAGCTCGCCGCAGTTGCGGCAGACGTTGCGTACCTTTCTCGAAGATTTGCACATCGGAGCGGAACGGGTCGACGACGTCTTGCTGGCAGCGGGCGAAGCAGCAGGCAACGCCATCGAGCATGCGTATCGCGGGCGCGACGGGGTCGTGCGGCTGCACGCTTACGTTTACGACCGGTCGCTGGTCGTCGAAGTGTGCGACGCAGGCCGCTGGCGCTTGGACGGCGATCCGGAACGCGGCAGGGGACTGGGAATCATGCGGGCGCTCGTCGATCGCGTTTCGATCGAGAACACACGCAGCGGAACGAACGTCCGGCTCGAACTCGCCCTCAACGCAGCGTAACGAGCGGAGCGTTCGCTTCGACGGTTTCACCCAGCCTCGCGTGTAGTGCGACGACGGTGCCTGCACGGTGCGCGCGAATCTCGTTCATCATCTTCATGGCCTCGATGACTGCGACCACTTGATGTTCGCGTACCGCGTCGCCGGCTGCGACCGGGAACTCGACGACGACGCCGTGCATGGGCGAGAGAATGTCGTTCCCCGTGCTCGCGGGTCCGTTGGCGTTGCGCCTTCCCGAAGGACGCGGTGCGGCGGCCGGTCCAAACGGCACCCTTTCCGGGACGGCGGACTGCGGTCGATCGATGAGGCGTACGGCAAACAACTTCCCGTTGACCTCGACCCGTACGACGTCGGCCGGCGCGACGCTCGAACCGGCGCCGTCGGCGGCCTGGGGCCGCAATGCCTGCGACGCTTGCCACGTTCGGGCGAACGCTTCGAGCGTAGCGGTGCCGTAGGTCCCATCGGCGACGGGCGGCGCATCGCTTAACGCGCGCAGGAATCCGAGCGTCGTCGGAACGCCGGTGATCGTATAATCGTCGATCGCGCGGCGCAGCCGCGCGCGCGCCTGTTCGCGGGTCGGCGCCCACACGATCAACTTCGCAATGAGCGAATCGTAGTCGGGCGCGATCGTCGTTCCGGCGGCGGCCGCCGCATCGACCCGTACGCCGAGCCCGGCCGGCTCACGATAGGTGAGGATCGTGCCAGGCGCCGGCTGAAAGCTCTGCGCCGGGTCCTCGGCGTTGACCCGTACTTCGATCGCGTGGCCGCGGAAAGCGATCGCGTTTTGCTTGAAGCCCAGCGGTTCGCCGGCTGCGACGCGCAACTGTTCGCGCACGAGATCGAGGCCGCTCGTCATCTCGCTGATCGTATGCTCGACCTGGATGCGCGTGTTCATCTCAAGGAAATAAAAGTCGTCACCGGATACGAGCGTCTCGATCGTTCCGACGCTATCGTAGCGGATCGCTTTGGCGGCGCGCAACCCGGCTTCGCGCAGCCGCTCGATCACCGGTTCGGAAACGAGCGCCGGCGTCTCTTCGTACAGCTTTTGATGACGTCGTTGCAAGGAACAATCGCGCTCGCCGACGTGGACGACGTGACCGTGCTTGTCGGCGAGGATCTGTAACTCGACGTGCTTGGGGTTGTCGAGATAGCGCTCGACGTAGACGGCCGGGTTCTTGAAATATGCTTCGGCCTCACGCACGACCGTCGTGAAGGCCGACTCGATTTCAGCGCGCGTACGCGCGACTTTGAGCCCCTTGCCGCCGCCGCCACCGGATGCCTTCAGTGCCAGCGGCAGTCCGTATTCGTCGGCTGCGCGCAGGGCATCGTCAACATCACGTAGCGGCTCGGTCGCGCCGGGTACGACGGGCACGCCCGCGGCGATCATCGCTTGGCGAGCACGCACTTTGTCACCCATCGCATTGATGGCCTCCGGATGCGGCCCTACCCAAACCAGTCCCGCGGCGTTCACGGCGCGCGCGAAGCCGGCGTTCTCGGCGAGGAAGCCGTACCCGGGGTGGACCGCGTCGGCCTGCGAGCGGGCCGCTACGTCGAGCAGCTTGTCGATCGCGAGATAACTCTGCGCTGCTGGGGCCGGCCCGAGCAAAAACGCTTCGTCGGCGTACCGCACGTGCAGCGCCTCGCGATCGGTCTCCGAGTACACCGCAACGGTCGCCAGTCCCATTTCGCGCGCCGTCCGCATGATGCGCAGGGCGATCTCACCGCGATTGGCGACGAGCAGTTTTTTCACGGCAGGCGCCTGGGCCGGCGTCCGGTGAGTTGATCGTATCCGGCGTAGCTGCGTCCGGCATGACGCCAGCGTGAGATTCCGGGTTGGAGCAGCCCGGCCGGTGCACCGAGAGTCGCTTCGAGGACCGCGATGATCGCGGCCACTGTTTCGGCGTCGGCTTCGCGCCGCTCGCCCCTCACGCCAACGTCAGGGTGTGAACCGGCCGGCGCAGCGTGGCGGCTCATCACGTCGTGGAAGCTGGTTCGGGGTACATTCCCATCGCATGGTAGCCTGCGTCGACGTAGTGCACGTCGGCGGTCACGGCCGCCGAAAGCGGTGACGCCAGATAGACGGCGGTGCGGCCCACGTCCTCGGGTGTAACGTTGCGGCGCAGCGGCGCAGCGGCGGCGACCTTGTCGAGCATTTTGCGGAAGTCTTTGACCTGACGGGAACTCGCCGTGCTGATGGGACCCGCCGAGATCGCATTGACGCGTATTCCGCGCTCGCCCAGATCGTAGGCGAGATACCGCACGGTCGACTCGAGCGCGGCTTTAACGATGCCCGCGACGTTATAGTTGGGCACGATTGAGGTCGACCCGAAATACGTCAGCGCCATGATGCTCGCGCCGTCGGCGAGCACGTCGATCAGCGCGTGAGTCAAAGCGATCAGCGAATAGGACGAAATGTCGGCCGCGGTCGCGAAGCCCGCGCGCGTCGTCGTGTAAACCTTTCCGGCAAGGTCTTCTTTGTTGACGAAAGCGATCGAGTGCACGAGCACGTCGAGCCGTCCGCAATCCGCCTGCACGGACGCCGCCAAGGTCGCGAGCGACTCATCCGAGGCGACGTCGCAGGGATACGCGCGGCCGTCGAGTTCACGCGCAAGTTTTTCGACTTCGGCTTGGACGCGTTCGCCTTGATACGTCAGCACGATCCCGGCTCCGTGACGATGCAGCTCGCGGGCGATTCCGGTCGCGATGCTCCAGCGGTTCGCGACCCCGGTCACGAGCGCGATCTTGCCCTCAAGCAGTCCGGTCATGGTGCGGCCAGCGGCTTGGCGATCGCGCCGAGCACGTCTTGCGTTGCGGGGATGCGCTCCAGTTGCGGATAGCGCGGGCCGCCGTGGTAGTCCAGCGCCACCGTTCGGTAGACGCCTCCGCCGACGAGCAAAAGCCGCACGGGAGCGCCGCTTTCGGCCGACCGCAATGCCGCGTCGATCTGTTCTTGACCGGTCAGTTCGCGGTCGTCGACCGCCGCGATTTTCATGCCCGGACCGATTCCCGCGCGACCCGCCGGTGAATCCGTCGAGACGTCGACGATCGTGCCGTCTTTGGTGGCGTTGATGCCGAGCGAATACCACATGTCGAGCGACTTTCGGCGCCCGGCAACCAGGTGCGCGAAGGCCGACGGCGTCGCGCGGAACACTAGGCGATATCCCGCCTGCGCAAACGGGTTGGGCGGGTGCGGCGCGAGCGAATAGACCCGCTCGTCCAAGAAGCGTTTCCAATCGTAGGGCTGCACGGCGTTCAGTGCCGCGATGATGTCGTCGCGCGTGTAGGTGACGGTGATCGGTCCCGTATCGTGACCAGCACCGAAGAATGCGCGCGCTACGTCGTCGAGCGAGCGCGTTCCATGCGAGAGGTTATGAATCAGCACGTCGGCGTCGAGCCACGTCATCTCGCCTTCGGTGTAATAGTCTTGGCTGCGACGCTCGGCCGACCAGGGACGGATGCCGCGCCGGATCGACGACGCGACTGCGGTGTCGATCAGTGGATCGTCGGTGCGGCCCGGCTCGTGGTCCAGATACGCATACGTCGAGGCGAGCCCATCGAGCCATTGCTGCTCGGTGCGCAAGCCGGCGCGTTCGGCTTGCAGCTCGCCGTAGAACTGCGTCATGCCCTCGTAGACCCACAGCAGGTCGTCGATTTCCGGAACTTGGAAATTCGGCGTCGCGTTGTCGGCAGCGCGGCGGTATTTGCCGTCCCACGAGTGATTGAACTCGTGCGCCAGCAGGTCGGCATTGGCGGTCAAGGCGGCCGGGTCGGTCAGCATGTCGCCGCTCGAACCGTTGTCGCTGGATTGATGATGCTCGAGGCCCTCGCCCGGCATCTGGTCGGTCAACGTCAATAAAAACGTGTAATGATTGAAGTGCCGGTTACGGTAGAGGGCGTGCATCTGCGCGACGAGATTGCGAAACTTTGCGACCGTCTTGTGATCGACGGCGATTTCTTCGGGCGTATCCGCGAAGGTTGCTAGCGTGAGCGGAGCGCCGTCCCACGTTCCCATCGCAAACGTCCTGGCGTTCGTCCCGGCATCGAGCGGCGAATCCACCAGCGCATTGAGCGTGATGGGTTTGAAAGCGACATCGGCGCCGTGCTGCATCGCCATTTCGAGCGCGGTCGCAAACTTCCAGTCCGGCGACGGCAAGCGAATGGAGGGAACGATCGTGACGTTGCGGCTGCTCTGCGAAAACGGCGTCAGCGTAACTTTGTTCCATTCGAGCGACAGCATGTTCGGCGTCGCGAGCCGCGCCGTATCGAAGCCCGGTGCCGGACCTCCCAGAAACGTGAAGTTGACGTCGAGCGGTCCGGCATGCGGCGGCACGTCGACGTGAAAGGCGTAGAGATCGACCGGATCGCGCTGCCACCCGAGCGCCTTGCCGCCGGCACTGACGGCGAGATCGGCGACGTTCGGAATGGGACCGTTCGGCGCGAACTCCCCCGGCAGCCACTTGGGATAGACAAGCGTGAGGGGGCCGGGCGGCACGCTCATCGTCTCGTGAACACGCAACAACCCCTGCACGGCATGCGAGGCATCCACGTGCAACGAGACGGTATACGACGCCACCGTCTGCGCCTGCGTTCCGCCCGATACGAGCAGCATTGGGAATGCAGTCAGAATCAGCGAAGCAAAAAAGCGATCAGCGGACATACTGCCTGCATCGTTCGCAGCGCAGGATGCGCCGCCCTCGCCTCGTGCCCATTCACCCACCTCATCCGAGGTAGCGCACCTGTACGGATTTGAAACGTGCGAAATCTCGATCGGTCGTCACGATCTGCGCGCCGTTCTCCAACGCGACGGCAGCGAGATGCGCGTCGCTCGTCAGATCGGCGCGTACTCGATAGTCGATGAGTAGCGCTCGTAGGAGCTGCCAATAGCGTGGCCCCGGCTCGACGAGCGCCGCAACGGAAGAAGAAAACCAGCCGTCCACGACCTCACAAGCGGTCTTCATGTCAAGCGGCCGCTCGAAAACGCGCGAGCTGGTCGAGATGCGCAAAAACGCGAGGAGCACATTTGATGTGAAACCGATCGTTTCGGAGCCGGATAGCGCGGCCGCAAACCAACCACTTGCGACATCATGCTGTGGCAGTTGCCGGTGGTGCGCGTAGAGAGCAACATTGGCGTCGACCAAAATCACTTACGCCATGGTCCCTCGATGACGTCAAGCAGTTCATCTACGCGATCGACGTCGATCCCGGCCAACGTTGCGCCCGTGTCAAAATCCCTCAGTTCGAACGGCCGGCGTTCCTCTCGGTGAAGTTCGGCCTCGAACCCTCGACGCAACGCCGAGTTCACCGCCTCTTTGAAGGAAATGCCCCGTTCCCGCGCCGCCCTCTCGAGCCTGGCCGCGACATCGCTGTCCAGCGTGATCGTCGTTCTCACATCATGATGCTATCTTGTAGGCATCATGCTGTCAAGCCGCGTGGATGGGCGTGCCGCACACCTATCGTGCCGGCTGCCATGTCGAGATGGCTCAGATCAGCTATCCTTGCCGGCGCCGAAGAAGTGTGTCAAACGAACGATCAGTGCCGGCGTCGTAGTAAGTGTGTTTGCGTCGCCGTATAACGATAAACAGCTCGTTATTGCCTCGCAAAAGATGAAATGCGGCCGTGACGTTCGCGGCGGCGATCGGCGGGTTCAGCAGTGACAAAAATGTCGTTGGGGGTTGGATGATTCGCCGCACGGCGAGAGAGAACGATGCATCACGAGATAGCTGCAAGCTTATACCCGCCCGTTCCAACCACAGCACCCCAGAGAGTCGCCGCGCACGTAGGAAGTGTAGCGGTCGTCGTCCGCCTCGAGGTTCACCGTGACGCGACGATCGACCAGGAATGTAAATGGCTTGTGAAGGGTCCGTGATATACGATCCGGTTAAACTCGCCGAGTCCGCAAAGAACGTCGCGTGGCTACGCGAGTTGGTGTAGGTCGTACCAAATTCCGTAACGCTATCGGTGAGTGCGTCGGTTCGCACATCGACGTGCTGCACGGACGCGCTAATGGCATCGAGGGGGTCGCTATATGATGCCGTGGCCGCGCGATCCAGCCGCCCATGAGCGAGGGCCTCGAATGCGGCTCCCCGCAATAGGCCCGAGCGTCCTTCCAAGGCGTACCCGTCGCTCGGAGTTGGAATGGACGGAGTAGATAGTATCTGGTAATCGCAGCTTACACAGAAGAATCGATTATAGAAGCTCGCTGCCTGCGTGAAAAATGGCCGGGCCTCGGAATACTGACGAGGGAACTGCGTCGGCGAAATGGTTTGTTGGTCAATCTAGATACATCATACGAATCAGAAGAGCCACTCAGGTACGTGTATTATACGTGCTCCCAGGCGGAAGGAGCGGGTACGATGATGGCGCTCTTTTGGCTTGAGGCGAAGGTGACACCGCTAACGTAGGAGCGCGGCCGATACGTACGGCCGTTACGTCAAAGCGGAATATTCCCGTGTTTGCGTTTCGGCCGCTCGACGCGTTTGTCGGCGAGCATGCGCAGGGCGCGCGATACGGCGCGGCGGGTGCGGCTCGCTTCGATGACGTCGTCGACGTAGCCGCGGCTGGCGGCGATGAACGGGTTGGCGAAGCGCCGCTCGTAGTCGGCGATGAGTTCGGCCTCGCGCGCGGCGGGATCGGCGGCGTCGGCAATCTCGCGGCGAAAAATCGTCTTCACCGCGCCGGCCGCGCCCATGACGGCGATTTCGGCCGTCGGCCAGGCGACGTTGTAGTCGGCACGGATGTGTTTGCTTGCCATGACGTCGTACGCGCCGCCGTACGCCTTGCGGGTGATGACGGTAATTTTCGGAACCGTCGCCTCCGCGAACGCGTAGAGCAGCTTCGCGCCGTGTTTGATGATGCCGCCGTATTCTTGCGACGTGCCGGGCAGAAAGCCGGGCACGTCGACGAACGTCAGCAACGGGATATTGAACGCGTCGCAAAAGCGCACGAACCGCGCGGCCTTGATCGACGAGGCGATGTCGAGCACGCCCGCCATCACCTTCGGTTGGTTGGCGACGATCCCGATCGTGCCGCCGCCGATGCGGCCGAAGCCGATCACGATGTTGGCGGCGTGCAGTTCGCCAAGCTCGAAAAAATCGCCATCGTCAACGACCGACACGATCGCTGTCTTGATATCGTACGGTTTGCTTGGCGCGTCGGGGATGAGGTCGTCGAGTTCGGGACAGAGCCGCTGGGGATCGTCCTGCACGGCGTAACGCGGCCCGTCGTCCAAGTTGTTCTGCGGGATGAAGGACAGCAAACGCTGCGCCTGCTCCACCATTTCATCTTCGTCTGCCGCGATCAAGTCCGTGACGCCGCTCTTGGTCGCATGCGTGTAGGCGCCGCCCAGCTCTTCGAAGGTGACGTCTTCGCCCGTGACCGTCTTGATGATCTCGGGCCCCGTGATGAACATCTGCGAAATGCCCTCGACCATGATCGTGAAATCGGTGATCGCCGGCGAATACACGGCACCGCCCGCACACGGTCCGGCGATGAGCGAAAGCTGCGGCACCACGCCGCTTGCCTGCACGTTGCGCCAGAAAATCTCGGCGTAACCGCCCAAACTGACCACGCCTTCCTGAATGCGCGCGCCGCCGGAGTCATTGATGCCGATCAGCGGGGAACCCGTGGTAACGGCGAGGTCCATCACCTTACAGATCTTTTCGGCGAAGACTTCTCCGAGCGAGCCGCCGAGCACCGTGAAGTCTTGCGAGAACAAAAAGACCTGACGCCCGCTGACCGTCGCCCGGCCGGTGACGACGCCGTCCCCCAGAAACTCGCGCTCGTCGAGCCCGAACGCGGTCGAGCGGTGCACGGCAAACATGTCGAGTTCGACAAACGACTCGGGATCGACCAGCGCCGCGATACGCTCGCGGGCGGTTCGCTTGCCCCGCGCGTGCTGTTTCTCGTTGGCCGATTCGCCGGCGGGGGCCAGCGCCCGGGTGCGCTTCGCTTCGAGGGCGGCGATCTGCCGCCGCTGCGTCGAGTCCTCGGTCGTCACCAAATGCCGAGGAGCACTTTGGCGTCGTCGCTCGCCATCGTGCGGGGGTCCCACGGAGGCGTGAACGTGATCTCGACGTTCGCCTTCTTGACGCCGTCGAGGGAACGCACTTTCGATTCCACCGCTTCCTTGAACATCGGGCCGACCGGGCACATCGGCGACGTCAAGGTCATCGTGACCGTCACGTCCTCATTCTGGGGACCGGCCACTTCGACGCCGTACAGCAATCCGAGATCGACGATCCCCATGTGCAGCTCCGGGTCTTCCACGGTCTTGAGCGCTTCGCGTACTTCGTCGGACGTCGGCATGCAGGGCCACTTCGCCGCCAAGCCGGCGGTTCCGGCGGACTCGAAACTTCGCCGCTCCTGCCGACGGTTATATATGCACGCGACAGGGGGGTCGAGTCGTGCCGCAAGGGGGATCGGTCCCCAAACGGCAAGTCGGCCGCAATAACGGTCGCGCGCAAGTGCGGACAGGGAGTCAGCCGTATGTCAATGTGGGAACCGTTTACCGAGCGCGCTCGGCGCAGCATCGTGCTCGCGCAAGAAGAAGCGCAACGCCTCGGTAACAACTATATCGGGACCGAGCACATCTTGCTCGGCATCATTTCAGAAGGCGAAAGCCTGGCCGCGAAAGTCCTCGAGACCCTCGGCGTCAATCTGGCAAAAGTTCGTCAGGAAGTCGAAGCGATCGTCGGCCGCGGCGGTCAGACCGTTCAACAGGAGATGGTCTTCACGCCGCGCGCCAAGCGCGTCATCGAACTGGCCTTCGAAGAAGCGCGTCAGCTCAATCACAATTACATTGGGACCGAGCACCTGTTGTTGGGCCTCATCCGCGAAGGCGAAGGCGTCGCGGCGCGCGTGCTGACGAACCTGGGCGTCGATCCCGCTAAAGTGCGCGTGCAAACGACCTCGCTGCTGGGCGCCGAAGGGCAACCCGTCGCCCCCAAAGGCAAATCCAAGACGCCGACGCTCGATGCGTATGGGCGCGACCTCACGATGCTCGCGCGCGATAACAAACTCGACCCCGTGATCGGGCGCGCCAACGAGATCGAGCGCGTCATTCAGATCTTGGCGCGTCGCACCAAGAACAACCCCGCCCTCATCGGCGAGCCGGGCGTCGGTAAGACGGCGATTGCCGAAGGCTTAGCGCAGCGCGTTATCAAGGGTGAAGTGCCCGAGCCGCTGCGCGAGCGCCGCGTGATTACGCTCGATCTGGCGGGGCTGGTCGCCGGCACCAAATATCGGGGCGAATTCGAGGAACGGATGAAGCGCGTCATGGACGAGATCCGCGCGGCGGCGGGCGAGATCATTCTCTTCATCGACGAGCTCCACACCTTGGTCGGGGCCGGCGCCGCCGAAGGGGCGATCGACGCCAGCAACATCATCAAGCCCGCGCTCGCGCGCGGCGAACTGCAGTGCATCGGCGCGACGACGCTCAACGAGTTCCGCAAGCACATCGAAAAGGACAGCGCACTCGAGCGGCGCTTCCAGCCGGTGATGGTCGGCGAGCCGACGGTCGAGGAAACGGTCGAAATCCTCAAGGGGCTGCGCGACCGCTACGAAGCGCATCACAAGGTGACGATCACCGACGAAGCCCTGGTCGCTGCAGCCAAGCTTTCCGACCGTTACATTTCCGATCGTTTCCTGCCGGACAAAGCCGTGGACTTGATCGATGAAGCCAGTTCGCGCGTCCGCCTGCAGGCGACGTTACCGCCTCCCGAAGTCCGGGAAGTCGAAAATCAAATCCGCAAGGTCAAGACGGAAAAAGAGGCCGTCGTCAAGTCGCAAGAGTTCGAGAAGGCGGCTGCCATCCGCGACCGTGAGGAGAAGCTACGGCTCGAAAAGCAGCGCCTGGAAAGCGAGTGGGCCGACAAGAAAGCGCAGTCCGACAAGGTCATCAAAGTGACCGAGGAAGACATCGCGTACATCGTCAGCTCGTGGACGCGCATTCCGGTCTCGCGCCTGGGCCAGACGGAAACGACCAAACTGCTTTCGATGAAGGAGCAGCTCCACGAGCGCGTCATCGGGCAGGACGAATCGATCGAAGTCGTCACGCGCGCCATCCGGCGCTCGCGCGCGGGTTTGAAAAACCCCAAGCGTCCCATCGGTTCGTTCATCTTCCTCGGGCCCACGGGCGTCGGGAAAACCGAAGTGGCCCGTAGCCTCGCTGAGTACCTCTTCGATGATGCGGAATCGATGATCCGCATCGACATGTCGGAGTACATGGAGAAGTACGCGGTCAGCCGTCTCGTGGGGGCTCCCCCAGGATATGTCGGTTATGAAGAAGGCGGTCAACTGACCGAAGCGGTGCGCCGCCGTCCGTACTGCGTCGTGCTGCTCGACGAAATCGAAAAAGCGCATCCCGATGTCTTCAATCTGCTGCTGCAGGTGCTCGAAGATGGACGCTTGACCGATTCTCAGGGCCGCATCGTCGACTTCAAGAATTCCGTGATCATCATGACCTCGAACGTCGGTGCGTCGGGCATGCAGACAACGACCGAAATCGGCTTCCGCCCACAAAAGATGAGCGGGGAGCAAGATCAGGCCGCCTACGAGCGTATGAAGAACAAAGTGCTCGAGGAAGTAAAGCACACGTTCCGCCCTGAGTTTCTCAACCGCGTCGACGAAGTCGTCGTCTTCCATCAACTGACGCGCGAACAGATCGAGCAGATCGTCGGCCTGGAACTCGCCAAAGTGATCCGCGAGATCAAGGCGCAAGAGATGCACCTCGAAGTCGTCGAGGAAGCCAAAATACTGCTCGCGCGCAAAGGTTGGGACCCGCAGTTCGGGGCGCGTCCGTTGCGCCGCGCAATTCAGCGGGAAGTCGAAGACGAACTCGCCGAGGAGTTGATCAAAGGCACGTTCAGCGCCGGCGATCGCATCCTCGCCGAGGTCAATCCGGACAATCCCGACAAGCTGCGGTTCTCGAAGATTCCATCCGTCGAGCCGCCCGCCGCACCGCCGTCGCCGGAGCTGACGGTCAACTGACGGCGGGCATCGCCCCGTTTCGCCCCGCTCGGGAGGCGGCTTGACGCCGTTCGCGACATGGCGAGCGCGCTTGCCTGCGGTGATCGGCTCGTGGTTCGCGCGCGATCTCGTCCGCGTCGCGCTGACTCTCGTCGAGGACCATCGCATCGCGCTTCGCTCGGTGGAGGATCTCAACATCGAAGCCACCGTCACCGACGTGCGGGGCTCCTATGATGTCGGTATCGAGTGGGGCGGCGGCACCGGACCGGTCGCGCTCCGAGCCGTGTGCGCCTGCGGCGGTAGCGGCATCTGTCAGCACGTCGTCGCGACGCTCGAAGCGGTTCGCTCCCAAACCGAACTCGACGAAAAGGAGCCGGACGCAGAACTCGATTTGAGTTGGTTACCCGTGTCGCGAGTCGAGTATAAACAGGCGCGTGCACGGGCGGTTTGGCCCGTTTTCTCGTCGCCCGATGGTGTCTCGCTCGCGGCTGCGCTCGTGCTCGATTCGCCGCGCCTGCGCGGCGCAGCCCGCGACGCGGCGGCCGTCGCGACGATGATGGATGCCACGCCGGTCGACGATTGGGACGATGTCGATCGCGAACTGATGCGCGACGAAAGTGTGCAGGAAGCGTTCATCGCCGGCCGCGCCGCGCCCCGCGCGCTGGCGCGAGCGCTTTTCCGGCTGGCGCGACACCCACGGCTACGTTTCGATGCCGAACCGTCCGCGGGACGCCATCCCTCCGAATTGCCGGAGTTTCGCATCGATCAACGCGGTGTGGCGCTACGCGCCGCCTGCCGTGGCAGCGCCTTCGTGCCGCTCTTCGAAACCGTCGAGGGCACTCGCATACCCGCACGGGAGGCGTTTCTGCTTGACGGGCCTCCGACCTGGATCGCGACGCCGCAAGGCGCCTATCTTGCCGACGGCGGCTTCGACGCGAAGAAAGCGATCGATGCAGCGCGGGCTCTCAACGGAGCGACGACGGGACCGCCGCTGGGAACGCGCACGATTGCGCGGGTTGCGCCGTTTTTGACGCCCGAAGACCGCGGGGCGCTGGGCATCGATGATGCCCGCGATGCGTCGGCGGAGATCGCGCTCGGTTGGGGCTCCGGCGCGCTCGTCGCGACGTTGACCTTCATCGACCGCGCCAGCGGGGCTCGGGCACCGTATGCGGCGCTCGGCGCCATCGCTCCGTACGCGGAACGCTTCGTGCGATTCACGGCGGCCTGGGCGGCCGCGCTGCGTGAGCGGCTCGTTGCCGCGGGCTTCGTGCCGCGTTCAACCGATGGCTTCGCCCTGCACGGTAGTGAGCGCGCCGCCTCGTTCATCCGTGAAACGTTGCCGCTGTGGAACGATCTCGATCGCCGGCTCGATCCGGGGCTCACCGACCTCGCGAGCGGCGAAACGCCGCTCGGCATCACGGTTAGCGCGGAGCGGTCCGGTTCCAACGGGGATTGGTTCGAACTCAAAGTCGACGTCTTCGTCGGAGGCACGAGCGAGGCGTTGACGCAGGCTGAACTCGCCGCCCTGCTCTCGGCGGGTGGTCGTTACGCCGACGTGCGCGGCAAACTCGTCGACGTCGCCAAGCTGCGGCGGCACAACGATCTCCTCGCCGACCTCGCCGGGCGACGGCATAGCGGTCTGGCCGTCCTGCTGGCGCTGCGCGACGAACTGCACGAGAACTTTGAGGACGTGCGGCTTCCCTCCGATGTCGAGCGGATGCGCGAGCGGTTGCGCGACTTCGATGGCATCCCGACGGTCGAACCGCCGCCACTGACCAGTGGAGCACTGCGCGGCTATCAAGAGCGCGGACTCGATTTCCTGTGGTATCTTGCGGAGTTCGGCTTCGGCGGGATTCTCGCCGACGAGATGGGGCTCGGTAAAACATTGGAGGTCATTAGTTATCTTCTGAAGCGAAAATTGAACGATGGCCCTGCACCGGCGCTCGTCATCGCGCCCACGTCGGTGACCCACACGTGGGAGAGCGAGATTGCCCGGTTCGCGCCGAGTCTGCGGACCTTGCGGCTTCATTCGGGGAACGAGCGGGCGGCGCGGTACGACCAGATTGCCGACAGCGATGTGGTCGTGACATCGTACGCGCTCGCGCGGCTTGACGCCGAGCAGCTCTCGCAGTACCACTTCCGGACCTTGATACTCGATGAAGCGCAGAATGCCAAGAACCCGGCGTCGCAGATCGCCCGCGTCGTGCGCACGCTGCGAGCCGATCATCGCTTAGCGCTGACCGGGACCCCGGTCGAGAACTCGCTGCGCGATCTGTGGGCCATTTTCGCGTTTCTCGAGCCCGGGCTGCTCGGCAGCGAGGCGTTGTTCCGTAAACGCTTCGAGCTTCCCATCGCCGAGAACGACGTGCGCGCGACGGCGGTTTTGCGCTCACGGCTCGAGCCGTTCCTCTTACGGCGCACCAAAGAAGACGTCGCCCCGGAACTGCCGGATCGCACCGAGGTGGAACTGGCTTGCGACTTATCGCCGCTCCAGCGCCGGCTCTACCGAGGCGTCGCCGAAGCCGCGCGGCGGGACCTGGTGGGCATCATCGACGCGCAAGGCCTCGGCGGCGCGACGGTTCACGTTCTCGCCGCCTTGACGCGTCTGCGCCAGGTGTGCGCCCATCCGGGCTTATTGTTCGAAGAATATCGTGACCAACCCGAAGCATCGGCGAAGTTCGACAGTTTTCTGGAAACGGTCGACGAGATTCTGTCGGGCGGCCACCGGCTGCTCGTCTTCAGCGCGTTCGCGTCGATGCTCCGCATCATGCGCGCTGAGTTTGAGCGGCGCGGAATCGCGTACGGCTATCTCGATGGTTCAACCAAGGACAAGGAGCGCCGTAGCGAAGTCGAGCGCTTCATGGCCGATGACGGACCGCCGCTCTTCCTATGCTCCCTTAAAGCGGGCGGTGTCGGGTTGACCTTGACGGCGGCCGATTACGTCATCTTGTACGATCCGTGGTGGAATCCGGCGGTCGAACGCCAAGCGATCGACCGCACTCACCGCATCGGCCAGCACCGCAACGTGACCGCATATCGCTTGGTCACTCGCGGTACCGTGGAGGAGAAGATGCGGACGCTTGCCGAGCGCAAGGCCGCTCTTTCCAAAACGATCATCAAGGCCGACGGTGCGCTCGCGAAGGCGCTGACGCGCGAAGATATCGAGCTCCTTTTCGCCGACCCTGATGAGGGTGTTACTTCCGTGTTATCAGGCGCGGCCCCCAGCCGGTAAAATCACCGTCGGCTTTGGGGAACCGAAACGTCGGCCGCTCCGGGTTCGACTGCTGTTGGATGGTACGTGGCGTAATCATGGTCCTGCGAGCCTCCCTATTGCTCGTCGTGAAAACATAGCTCGTGCACATGAAAAAGTTTCGCCGCGCAGCTTATTTTTGGACGATTGCTCCCGAGCCGTTGATCTGCGTCGACAGCGTTTGGGCGTGTCCGTGGAGCTGGACGTCGCCGCTGCCGTCGATCTGAACCGCCAGCGTGGCCGGCGCGGTCAACGTAACGTCTCCGGAGCCTTCGATGGTGACGGCGGCTGCGTTTGCGCGCAAATGCAACGCGTCGATATTGCCCGAGCCCGCGATCGTGATCGCGGTACTGTGCGCAGATCCGCCCGTTACATCGATGCGCCCCGAGCCGTTCATGGCCAGCGCAAGGTGATCGCCGTCGAATGCACCGACGGTCACCGTACTGCTGCCGTCGACGTCGATGCCGTCGAGCGCCGGCGTCTCGATCGTCACCAGCGCGCCTTCATCGTCGCTCCAGGATCCCTGACCGTCGATCGTCAGCGTGCCGTTGCTCACGTCGGTCGTCGTGTGCCGCGCCGTGACGGTCGCGCCGTGAAAGTCGACGCGCGAGCGCGATGAGCGGCGCACTTCGACGCGAACGCCGGTTTCGAGCACGATGCGGTGGAACGGCGGGAGGTCACGGACGAAAGCCGGGCTGGCGTCGGCGACGTGTTCTTGTGCGAGCGCGACTTGTACTGCGCGGGTGTCGTACGTACGATCCAGAGTGGCATTCGCTTTGGACAGCGCCTCACGTGTTTTCCCTTCGACATTCGCGTCGCGCAGCGCCATGTCGACGGAGGTCGCGATCTGCGCGCCTAACGAGCGGGCGGAAGGAGGCGCGGGCGCAGCCGTCCGCTCGCGCGTCATGTCGGGCGTCCGCAGGGGTGAATAGCCAGGCTCCCTGGCCCTCCATTGCGAGTTCACGCGGTGTGCATGTATCGTCATGGAGGGCACCGTTGATGTCGTGAGCCCCCGCGCGCGTCTGGGCCGCTCCGGTAGGCGCAGGCTCCCCGGCGATTTGTACGCCGACGTCACGCGTGCCGGCGTCGGGTGCGCCGACGATTCATGCTCTGTCGGCGCGGGCGCGCTGACGCGAGCGAGTGAACGGGCTTCGTGAGATCGTACGGCCGGTACGTCGGCCCTCGAATCCGTCATGGCTCGTTCCTGACGCGTCGCCGGCGCGGTTTGCGCCATATCGCGCGTCGCTCGTAGGTCCTGGAGCGCGATGACGGGAGCGCGCAGTCCCGCTGTAATGACGATAGCGATCCCGAGCGAGCCGACGATGAAGGCGCCCAGCGGCGAAAGCCGCGGCAGCGCGTTGCGGCGCGAATCCAATAGCCGCTCGATGCGCGTCACGATTTGTTTTGAGGTGAACAAGGCGCCCGGGGCGAGGATCGAGCGTGCCGGAAGGCGCGTGGTTTCGACGAGCTTCCACAAGCACGTTGCATAGCGGTGAGCGCGTCCCGTTTGGGCGACCACCCAGTCGTCGCAGGCGATCTCACGTTCGAGCGAGATGCGGCGCACGCACAGTGCGATCACCGGGTTGAACCACAAGACGCATGAAAGCGCCCGTTCTGCCAAATTGGTCCAATCATCGTAGCGGTTGAGATGCGCATATTCATGCAGAGCGATTTGATCGAGGTCCGCACTCTCCTCATCGTGCACGAGTTTGAGCGGTAGCAGAATGACCGGCGCGCGAAAACCGACTGCGACCGGCACGTCGACCGCGCCGCTGACGCGCAGGCGTACCGGCCGCCCGGTGCGGCTGCTGTGGCGCCAGCGTCGCAGCTTGCGTGCGAGCGCATCGTCTACGTCATGAGCATCACGTTTGACGGTGCGCAGTGCAGCGACACGCCGCGCGAGCGCGGCCGTCCGGATGGCCGCCAGCGCGCACCAAACGAGGATGACGACGAAATCGAATGGCGGCGTGCGCGCGACCGCCGCGCCTGTGGCGATCAACTGCGCCGGCGTCGCAGCGGCCAACGTCATCGTACGGTCGAGCGTCAGCAGTTGTTTCGTCAGGCCTCCTGCGCCGGCCGGGACGTCCAGGACCGAATGCGTTGACGCATGCGGGTAGGCGAGGCGCTGCGTAGATTCCGTGGGCCGTACACGACGGGCGCCCCGCGCGCTGGCCACGTCACTGCGGGGCGCGGCCAGGGTCGGCGCGGCGCCATGCTGCACGTGCCCGAGCGAGCTGCTTAGGCACATCAGCGGTAAGAGTGCACTCGCGCCGAGCGCAATCCACCACAGCACGTGACGGGTCGTGGCGGTTGTATCGGTCACCCGAATCCAACTCCAAACCGCGGCCGCCAGCAGCGCGCTGCCGGCCACACCGAGCGCGAGCGCGAGCACCAGCGCATGCGCAAACGGCGCAATCCAAACGATAGCATTCATCGCGGGTTCTCCGTCCTCGCGTCGAGGAGCGCGCGAATGCGCTTGGCGTCCCGTTCGTCGATCTCGCCGTCGAGGAGCTTGAGCATCAACGCGCGCGGAGAATTATCGAAGAAGCGTGAGACCACGTAATCGATCACGCTCGTGCGCGCTTCGTCGCGGCCGACGCGGGCCGCATAGACGAAGGCGCGCCCGGCTTCGCGATGCTTGACGTAGCCTTTCTTCTCGAGGATGCGCAAGGTCGTCAGCACCGTATTGTACGCGAGCGGCGGGTCGCCGAGTGCCTCGACGACGTCGCTCACGGTTGCATCGTGGCGCGACCACAGCACGTCCATCAAGCGTAACTCAGCTTCGGTCAAGGTCGGCGATTTGCGCCGCGCCATCAGCGGCGCTCCAGGCGAATCGTCCCGTTGACCGCATGCGCCGAGATGCGGGCGCGACCCGCGCCCAGCGTCGCGGTCGCGGTGTGTCCGACGAACTGGCCGGCTTGCGTGTCAAGAGCCACGCCGTCGGCCGAGATGGCGCCGTTCAGCGTCTCGGCGCGGAACGTTGCGTCGGCGCTGGCGGGCACGATGAGATCGATCGGACCGTTGACGGCGTTGAACCGCGCATCTTCGCGCCCGGAGAAGTGCGCCTCAATGGAGCCGTTCACCGTCGATGCGTTGGCATTGGCGCTGGTTGCAATGACGACGGCGCCGCTGACGCTCGACGCGTCGACCGGTGAGGCGAATCCCGTGGCGTGAATCGAGCCATTGACGTTGCGGGCAAAGACCGGAGTTCCGCTCGGGATACCGACGCGCAGGTCAACGCGAAAACGGCCGTTGTTGATGCCGTTGCCGCCGTTGTGCGAGCAGCTCCCGCTCTGAGCGTCGCCCGGGAAGACCGCGCAAATCACCAGACGGTTGCCGGATTTGACTGCGCGCACCACCGTTCCGGGATCGGCTTCGCCGCTGCTCGCATGGGCATGCACCGTAACGTCGCGTCCGGTCGTCGGCCGGGCGACGATGGACCCGTTCACGTCATCGATCTCGACGGCCACTCCCGCGGCTAATGGTTCCCGCAGGTCGACGTCGCGCGTGCGGTCTGCCAGGGCCGCTTGCGGAAGGTTGAGCGCCGCTCCGAAACCCAGGAGCGCCAGCGCAGGAACAAGACGTGTGCTCGGCATGCGGCCATCGTAGACGCTTGGTGCGCCCTTGTCAACTAAAGAATTAAGGATACTCAAAGACTTTCCCGTCCTCGTGCCGTATCGGTCGGCGTGGCGATGCCCAAGATCGCGCAGCTCTTGCGGCTGCTGGCAGCCATCGACGAAGGCCGCTCCTCGTTAGCCGCACTCAAGGCCAAACTGGACCCCGAACGGCCACCGAGCACGCGCACGATCCGCCGGTATCTCGCGACGCTGGCCGAGGCCGGTTTTCCGTGGCGTTACGACCGCGCAAGCGGCACGTACGGTTTCGAGGCGGGTTATTCGCTCCGCCGGGTGGAGCTTAGCGGAAACGAGCTGTTCGGATTGCTTGCGCTCAAGGGCATCGCAACGTCGCTCGGCGGCAACATCGGTGCGTCGATGGACGAGATGGCCGAGAAGTTGGCGTCGGTGGCCGGTCCCGGGGCGCAGCGCGCGGCTGAGAAACCGGCCGTTCGCGTCCACCTTGCCGATCCCCAGCTCGACGGCGAACGCAGCGTCGCGTTTGAGCTTTTGCAGAAGGCGCAGCGCGAACATCGCAGCGTGCGTTTCGGCTACGTTGATAAGACCGGTCGCCGTTCGCGACGGCATGTCGACGTGTACGGCTTCGTCGTGTCGGGCGGCCGCATCTACGCCGTCGCCTACGATCGCGGACGCGGCGCGAAGCGCGTGTTCGCACTCGACAACGTTACGGCGCCGAGCATCGCGCCGCAGCGCTATACGTTACCCGCTGATTTCGACATCGAGGCATTCGCCGCGCGATCGGTCAGCGGCATCTATTCGGGCGACCCCGTCGCCGTGCGCGTCCGGTATTCGGCCGTCGTCGCCCGTGCGGCGAGTGCGGACCGCGTCGTGCGGGAGCGAACGCTGCTCGACTTACCGGACGGCGGCGTCGAGATTGCCTATGTGGTCGCCGATCCCAGCGAGTTCGTACGGTGGGCGATGAAGTGGGGCGCCGAGGCCGAGATCATCGACCCCCCCGAGGTTCGATCCGAAGCAGTGGCACTCGCACGCGACGTCCTGGCACGATACGCGCCGGAGCCGGCATCCAACCTGTATAACGGGAGCACTTCGTGAACGTCTTTCAGCGCGCGGCCGCATTGCTCGCAACGCCGGCGCTCGTTGCGTTCGCCGTGGCAGCGCAAGCCGAACCACCGACGGGCGCGACCGTCGACGGCATCCGCTGCGATCAAGCCGAAGGCGCGGTCTTTCACATTCACCAGCACCTCACGCTGTTGGACCACGGCAAAAACGTCCCCATCCCCGACGACGTCGGCCGCCCGCTGCTCGGCAACTGTCTGTACTGGATACACACGCACACCCCCGACGGCATCATCCACGTCGAGTCGCCGCTGTTCCGTACGTTTACGCTCGGTAATTTCTTCGACGTCTGGGGTGAGCCGCTGTCCCCCACGGCCGCGGGGCCGGTTCACGTGCGTAAGGGCACGTTGCGCGTGTACGTCAACGGCTCTCCGTATCACGGCGATCCACGAAAAATCGAACTCAGTCAACACACGGACATTACCCTGGAAGCCGGTCCGCCGTATCGCAAGCCGCGCCCATTCAACGCCTGGCAGGGGCAGTGAGCCGACGTCGGCGGCACTGTGCAGCGCTTCGACGCAAATTCGTCCATCGTTACGCTTTCTTCGCGCCCGAAAGCCGACGTGCTGCGCACTTCACGGTAGTGCACGCGTAGCCACATGATGAGTTCCGTTGTGCGCGAGAACGGCACGAGTCCGGAGTCCCGCTCGTCACGATCGCGCAGTAAGCACAGGCGATCGTACGATTGCATGGCAAACGCGATGCGGCGCTCGGCCGAATGAACCAGACCTGGCGCCGTCCACAACGCAAGATAGCCGGCCGGCCGAAAAAGCTGCGGATCGCGCCACCGCGCGAAGCCCACCGCCCGTACTCCCGTGCTCTCACCCACGTAGTAGCCGAAGGTCGGACCGATATAATCGGGCGCAACGACGTAGAGCGTGCGATGTCGGCGACCCAGGTCTTCGAGCGTCGGCGCGAGCGCAGGCACTCCGGACTCAGCGAGTGGCACGATGAGCCGCGCGTCGCGCTCCTTGGGAATGAGGCCGAGTATAAGGCCTGCGGTCAACGCCGCAGCCGCCATTCGCGCCGGTCCCTTCCATCGCGCCACCGCCGCGATTGCCCCGTCGATGAGCGCTGCGAACCACGTCCAAGCGCAAGCGGCGAAGACGAACATGAAACGTGGCTCCCGCATCGAGGAGAGTGCCTCGATTGCGGCACCTGCGATTACGCAGCAGCCGAAGACGACGATCACATCGTGGCGCCTCGATTGCGACCGGCGTCGGCCGAACAGCGCCGCGCCCCCGAACCCGACCAGAGCAGCCGCCAACACGATTCCCAGCTGCGAGTGGTGACTTGCGAGCGGCATTAGCGAAGTGACGTTATCGCTGGTCGCAGCGAGGAACGTGCCTGCCGTGGTGCGAGGACTCCAGGGCAAGCCAATCCGCGCGTCCCGAACGAACGCCGGAATCCACGGAACAAACAATGCCGCGATGCCCGCCAACGCGAATGCAATGGAGACGATACCGCTCCGCTGGCCGCCGCGCGCAAGGATGACGGCGGTGCCGCATGACAGCAGACCAATCACCAAGGCTGCGGTGTAGTGGGTATAGAGCGCGCCCGCGAACAGTACGGTCGACGCGACAAGCGGCCGCCGCCACCCAACACGCGTCAATGCTGCGGCGTACGCGGCCATGGCTAAACCCACAAGCAGGGCGGCCATCGCGTACGGGCGCGCCTGGGCCGCAAAGAGAATCGACGTTGGCGAGACCGTCGCGCAAACGGCCGCGAGCATCGCCCCGCGCTGCGAAAGGAGCGACCCCGCCAAGGCATACGTCACCGGGATCAACGCCAGCGAGCAGGCGAACGATGGCAGCTTCATCGCGATCTCGCCGCTTCCCGACAGCATGGCCCAGCCGTGCTCCACGACGAAAAATCCCGGAGGGTTCAGTTCTCCGCGAGCAACCATTCCTACGACTGCGCGCACCGTGTGCGCTGTAACCTCGTAGTACGTCGACGCTTCGTCGCGCCAAAATCCACCATGCAGCAGCGGCGCCCGCAGAACGGCGCCGATGGCGACCAACAGCGACACCGCCAGCGCATTGCCGGTGTCAAAGCGCTTTCGGCGTGCGGAACAGAGGTATTGCAAGCGGCGCCGTTTACCGATTGGCCCGGGCAGTGAGTGGGGCACCTCGCGTCCACGCTGCGGTTGCACCGAGTGGCTCGTCGCGCCACGCCGGCCGCGTCGGCCGATGCACGGGATGGCCGCAACCCACGAGTCTCGCACGCAGGTCGGGCGACGCCACGGTCCACGCGCCGACATCTTCACACGGAAAGTCGATAGGTTGCGACGTGATCGCCCAAGACCGGGCTGCCGCATATTGTGGGTCGAGGGAAAACGGCCGCCGGCCCAGATGGAGGACGCTCGCATTGTTGAACAACAGCGCCATGGCCGCCGCGCCGCCGAAAGCATAGGCACCAAAGCGCGGCCGCAGCCCCGTGACGTAGGCGGTTGCGAGCGCCGCAAGCGTCACCAATGGTACGGTGTAAAAAGATCCGGTGTGGTACAGCGGATACGTGCGATCTTGCGAAAGGAACAGTTCGGCGAGAAACGGCAGCGCCACGAAGAGCCGGCGTCCGAGGCACAGCGGTGCAAAACCCAGCGGGACCAGCATCTCAACGAGAAAGGTCAACTGCTGGGGCCACTGGAGATCGACGATTCCGTAGCGCGGATGTTCCGGCAAAAATCCGAAGTGGAGCGTCAGCGCGTAATAGACGGCACCGTTGACGACGGCGAGCGTGAAAACCGCAAGTCCAAGGCGACGATCGAACCAGACTGCTCCGAGCGCTCCCAACCACATCAGAAACCAGATTTCGTCTTCTTTGGTGCCGAGCAGTAAACAAGCAGCGACGAGCGTCCACGGCAAAGATCTTGCGCGTACCGCAAGCGCTAACGAGAATGCCACGACCGGTATGAGGTCTTCGGCAACGAACCCGTCGTACGCCCAACCTTGCACCGAAGGGCTAAGAAGGAACGCGACGGCAAGCGCCGCCGCAGGCCGCACCGGTGCACCGCAGGCACGCGCGAAGAGAAAAAGCGGGATAGCGGCAGCGGCAAGAGCGACTTCTTGGCAGACGATGAGCGTTTCAGGGCGTGGCAGCCACGCGACCGGCCCTCCTAAGGCGAGGTAGACCAGCCACTGATCGTGCACAAACAGATGCGGCTTTCCGTCGGGCTGATCGAACGTTGAGCCGGTGCGCACGAAGTCGACGATGCTTTGCAGATACAATCCGGTGTTTTGATTCGCGCGCAACGCGTAGAGAGCGTTGAAGTCAAGTGCGATGTACAGCACCGCGAATGCGGCGGCCGCGATGATGACGACTCGAAACATCGGTTTGGGCCTCAGTCACGCATCGTAACGCTGCCGCGCCGGCGCCCAACGCGGTTGGCCGCCGAGGGAGGCGCAAGCGGCGCGGGTCGTGCCGTTCGACTCAGGACGATCAAGTCGATCGGCTCCTGCGATCCCCGGAACTGCCGCCGCCACAAAACGCGGTGCGAGCTAATCTCACGCCGTGCCAGTGCGTGCGCTATCGCGAAATCCATTCCGTTATAAGTGGGTATGCTCCAGTCCACGGCGAGTGCGATAAGGGCATGTCGGCGGCGTGCGTTCCGTTCGATCCGCACGAGCAGGCGGCCGATAGCGCCCCTCTCCTCCCACGGCGCCGGATCAACCGAATAAAACCAGGGCCGCTTCCAAGTCACGACACCGCGCACTTCGTCGCCTGACCCGCGCGTATAGTACGTCAACGATGGACCCAAATAATCGGGACACGCTACCAGGAGCACGGGTTCATGCGTGAACCTGCGTAGCGCCGCGGTGAGGGCAGCGGCACCCGACATCGGCTCGCGTATCTGGCGATACGCCCGCGGGTACACGGCGAGGCCTCCCACGATGACGTACGCGACGGGAAGAGTTGCCATGACGCGCATTATTGCGCCGACATGAGAGGGTTTCGGCAGACGGAGCCAGCCGACAAACGCGTTCAGGACCATTGCGAACAACAACCAGGCGAAGGGTGCATACACGGCCAGATGCCGGTCACCCGGCAGCCCGCGAGCGACGCTGACGGCGATTCCCGAAACGACGACGAAGGCCAAGAGAGCGGCCGTCGGGGCCATGGCACCCAACGCCCTCGAGCGCGCGAGCGCGACCGCCCAAATGACCACGCCGATTTCAATGGCGCGATCGACCTGTACGATCATTGCCCCGAACGGTCCGAACACCCCGAGTTGCTCGTCGATGAGCGGCAGAAGCCGCTCGTGGGCATCCTGCCATGTCAGCTGTTGACTGACGTCGTGCAAAAAAAGACCAGCGAGCGGCAATGTGATGAAAAGACTGATTGAGGTCGCGATGGCGAGTAGTCGCCCGGCGTCGTCGCGACGATAGAACAAGCGAACGAATGCCGCGAGGGTAAACGCAGCGAGAACGACATATCCCGTGAAGTGAGTAAACACGAGCAGCGTTGCGGCCAGCACGAGTGCGAGCGCGAACAAGCGGCGTTTTCGCGGCGTACGAGCACGCTCGATGCAGAGAAAAGCGTAAAGCGCGCATACGGCAAGAAGCATCTCTAAGGCGTACGCGCGCGCTTCGGCGCCGAGCGAGACCGCAAGAGGCGATGTCGCGGCGAAGAGAGCGGCAATAGCCGCGACGAGCCGGGCACGCGAGGCCAGTCCAACGCCATAGATGACGACGATCGTCATGAGGCTGAAAGCAAGCGATGGTAGGCGTAACGCCGCCTCGCTGGTTCCCGCTATCTTTATCCAGCCATGCTCGAATATGAAGTAGAGCGGAGGCGTCCACTCGTGCGCCGCCACGTTGCTCCAAACTTGCGCTAGGGTGCCCGCGACGTCGAAATACGTCGATCCTTCGTCGCGCCACAGACCGCGGCTAAGTAACGGCATGCGCAGAGCGAATCCGAGCAGAACGAGCACGGCGACCGCAGCGCTGTCGCTTCGCTTCCACATCCCACCGGTTTCTATTGGTGAAACGGTGTCCCGCACCATCAGACCCGCCTCCATACCGCCGAGACGCTGCGGCACGTCTCGCAGACGCTGAGCCGCATTGTCCGAGCGGCGGCTACGGCGACCCAATTCCGCGGCTGTTGCAACTACAACTGTGCCAGTAGAGGACGCAGCCCGCGCGCGAAGGCTGCGAAGTTCGCATCGCTCTGCGGATCGGAAACGGCTTCGGTATACACGACGACCACGAAGCTGCGACCGTCGGGAAGCGTCAGGATGCCTCCGTCGTGGGAGACTTCGTCCGTGTCGCCCGTTTTGTGCGCGAAGACGTCGGCTGCTTGCCAACCGCGACTGAGCTTCCCGTTGAAATGCTGTGCGCGCAGCGCATCGTAGACCCACCGTTGCCCGCCGCGCGCAGCGGCGGCGACGAGCTCGAAGGCGCGGGCCGCGTCGCACGCGGGATGGGCGTTACGGCCGGAAGCCTGCGGGTCGTCGATGAGCGGCAGATCGCCGGAAAGCTTGCGGTGCACGGCGGTTCGCGACAGCCCTAACGCGCGGCAGGCGGTGGTCAGGGCCTCGCGGCCGAGGACGTCGATCAAGACGTTCGTCGCCACGTTGTCCGAGAAGGTGAGCATGGCGGCGCCCAGTTCGCCCAGCCGCGCGCGATAGCCCGGAACGAAGGGCGACGGCGCATCATTAGCGGTCATGTTCCCCTGTTCCACGACCACCCCGTCGTCGAGCCGGCGCGCTCCAGCTGCCACCTGGGCAGCCAGCACGATCGCGATCGGTGTTTTAATCATGCTCGCGGGATAGATCGAGCGGTCTGAAGCGAGATCGAAAGCCGGGCGCGCATCGTCCAGCGGGAAGCGAACCGCAATCGAGGCGGTCCCTAAGCCGCATTCGTCGGCCAGGGTGGTCAGGCGAGGGTCGGGGCCCGTCACTTGATGCAAGTGACTACTTGCACACGCTGGCGCTTCGTGCTAATCTATGCAAGCAAGTACTTACCATAACCGCAAAGGCGACATCCCATCCGCGAAACCTTAACCGTGACCTTCCCTGCGCGTTGTTCGCCGTCCGAGTTGAGCGCCTTTCGGCGCGCGTTAACCCGCACGCTCGACGCCCAAAATTGCAACCTGCGCATCGATCTCGACGAGGTCGAGGTGTTGAGTTCGCCGCTGCTCGCCGCTTTGATCGCCATCTTGCGGGATGCACGTGAACGCGGCGCGACCGTCGTGCTGCGCACAGGGCGGCGGCGTATCATCGACACCTTGCGGATCACGGCGCTCGATAAGGTCTTCACGATCGAAAACACCGAACCGGACACCGCGCGCGACCGACCCTTGAGCAATTTGGTCGCATGATCGCCGACGTTCGCGGCGCGAGCGTCGAAGAAACGCGCTCGCGCATTTTGGCCGCGACGCGTGAGATTTACGCTTTGCGCGGTAGCCGTGGAACGACGACGCGTGAGGTCGCGGCCCGCGCGCATGTGAACGAGGCAACGCTCTTTCGCCACTTCGGGACGAAGGGACATTTGCTCGCAGCGATGCTCGATCACTACAACGATACGTCGTCACTGAACGAAGTGCTCGACGGGTTGACCGGCCACGCAACGCTCGAAGAGCAGTTGCGCGTGCTCGGGATCGCGGCGATCGAGTCGATGCGACGTAAGGAAGACCTCATTAAAATCGCGATGGCCGAAGAGATCGCCGATCCACACGCTCAGGTGTGCGTCTGGCGTGCGCCGACGGCGGCCAAGGAGAGTCTCGTCAAATATTTTGGGCAGAAGATCGAGGCGCGTGAGCTGCGCGGCGATTCCGCTTGGCTTGCGCGGATCTTCATGTCGTTGTTCTTTTCCTACGTCATGGCGCGCCGGCTGTGGTCGGGCATCGACGCGCCGCAGGACGAGGCGGTGGAAATGATGGTCAACATGTTCTTGGATGGAGCGCGAGCGAACTGATGGAAGGGACTCGGCCGGGAAGCGTGCCCGTCGGCACGCGCGGCGACGTACGCGAGGAGACACGCAGCGGCGCCAATCCCGCCTTGCGTCTGATCTTGCTCGCCATCGGCATCATCGTCGTGCTCGCCGTCATCGCGTTGATCATCCCGCATATCGCCTACGCGACGACCCATGAAACGACCGACGACGCGACGATCGATGCGGATCAAGTCCAGATCACGAGCCGAATCTCCGAGCGCGTGCGCGCGATTAAGGTTGACACGAACCAATACGTTCGGCGCGGCCAGCTCTTGATTGTCCTCGACGACTCGAGCGAACTCGATCGGCACCAGCAAGCGCTCTCGGCGGTCAACGTGCAAAAAGCGCAAGCGCAGGCAGCCCAAGAGAACGTCACGTTGACTCGCGACACACAGGCGGCGCAGAACTTGGCCAACACGGGTTCGGTCGATCAAGCACGCGCCGGCATCGCGAGCGCAGCGGGGAACGCGCAATCCTCCGCACGGCAGATCGCGGTGGCGCAGGCCGGCGTTGACGCTGCTCGAGCGCAACTCAAGGTCGCGGAAGACGCGTTGCCGGCTGCCTCGCAGAACCTGCGCCGGGCCAATGCGGACCTGCAGCGCACGGCGTCGCTCGTTTCGACGGGGGACATTGCGGCTTCTCAGCTCGACGCTCAGCGGGCGGCGTATGCTTCCGCGCGTTCTGACTCTGCGCAGGCGCACGCCAACGTCGCTGCGGCGCAAGCCATGCTGGGCCAAGCGCAGCAGCGCCTCGATGCCCAGCGGTATGCGACCTCGAGCCAATTCGCGCAGATCGGCGTGCAGCGCGGGCAACTAACCTCCGCGCAGGGACGCTTTGCCGAGAGTAACGCGCCCAGCCGCGTGCCGGCACAGCAGGCGCAAGCCGACGCTGCCAAGGCGCAGATCAATTCACTGTTAGCGCAGCTCAAAACCGCCGCCGACAACGTCTCGTACGCCCAGATTCGCTCGCCGATCGATGGCTACGTCGGACAGAAGAACGTCGACGTCGGTCAGACGGTCGGCGTCGGCGTTCCGCTGATGACCTTGATTCCGGCTAACCACGTGTATGTTACCGCGAACTACAAGGAAACGCAGATCGGTCGCATGCGCGTCGGTGATGAGACGGACATCAACGTGGATGCCTATCGTGGCGTCAAGTTCATCGGTCATGTGTCGGATCTCGCGCCGGCCTCGCAGAACACGTTTAGTTTGGTGCCTGCTCAAAACGCGACCGGCAATTTCGTCAAGGTGACGCAGCGCTTGCCGGTGCGCATCTTGTTCGATGGCGTGCAGGGCGGAAACTTGGCAGACTACCCGTTGCGCCCGGGCCTTTCGGTCGAAACCTCGGTCTGCGCGTCGAGGAGCTGCAATCGGACTGAGGGCAAGTAGCGTTGCTGCACCTCATCGCCGCGCTCGTCGGCGCCGTTTTGACGCGGGCGCCGGCGCCGCTTGCGACGGCGCGAGCCGTCGTGAGTACAACATCGGCCTCACGTGATTCGGGCGTCGTGTTACCGCCCGTGCCCGCGTTGCCGAGCATAACGCCGCAGACGGAGCCGTTGCCGAGCGGAGGGATCGCCGGGGTCACGGGTCCTTTCGTCGGCATCTCGCGTGAGGCGGCGATCGGCATGGCGCTGCTGCGGAACACCGATCTCGCGGTCGCGCAATCGAATCGGCGCATCGCCCGCTATCGCGTCGTTGCCGCCGAAGGCGTGTACGATCTGCAATTCCAGTTGCGGCCCGATTACCAATTTTCGAAGCAGCCGGCCATCTCGATCTTCAACACCGGGCCGGGCGGCGTTCCGGCCCAGACGATCAACACAGGCGCGACCGGCGGCGTGTCTGCGCTGACGAGCACGGGCGGATCGTTTCGGTTCACGACCTCCGCGGCGCGTGTCGACAACAACATCGCGACCAACAGCTACGAGCCGTATTACCAGACCGCCCTGGCCCTTGCGTTCTCGCAACCGCTTGCGCGGGGTCTGGCGATCGATCCGAACCGCCGTGCGATCGAACTCGCGCGGGTTAACGCCGACCTCTCGACGGATACGGCGCTCGTGACCGCCTCCAACACGATCGACAGCGTCGCGATCGCCTACGACAACTTGGTGTCGGCGTGGAAAAACGTCGGAATCCAGGAAGCTGCGCTACGCCAAGCGGTCGCGCAACGGCAATCCAACAACCGCCTCGTTCGCCGCGGAGCCGCGGCGCCGGTCGACGTCGTCGAATCGAACGAGCAGGTCAACGAGTTTCAAGACAACGTCTATTCCGCAATTCAGAACGTCGCCAGCTTGCAGAACGAACTCAAGATGCTGGTGCTGAGCGATCCGGCCGACCCGGCGTGGACGGCGAATTTGGTTCCGACGACTGCGCCCGACCTCCATCGAACCGTGCCCAACGTCAACGACATCGTCGTGGTGGCGCTGCGGTTGCGTCCCGAGGTCGCGCAGGTTCGCGAGAACCTTCGCTCGGCCGACGTCGACATTGCGTACCAGCGGGATCAAACCAAACCCGAGATCGATCTGAATCTCGGCGTCACCGAAAACGGCTTCGCGGGCGTGCCGGCCAATCCCGCGAACAACCCCTTCGTTGCCGTGATCGGCGCCGAAGTGCTGGCCCTCAATCAGTTGATTGCGCGCGCCAATGCAACGGCTCCGCCGGGGACGCCGCCGCTGGCTCCGATCAATGCGGCAGCGCTGAACGCTCCGCTTTTTCCCGGCTCAGTCGGAAACGTCGGCACGTCGTACAAGAGCGCGTTTGAAGGAAAGTACCCCACGTACGAAGTCTCGGCGACCGTCGCGTTGCCGCTCCACAATCAAACCGCTAAGGCAGATTATGCGGCGGCGCTCGAGCAGCGCAGTCAAGTCATCACGCAAGAACTCGGGCTCGTGCAGCGCGTTCAGAGCGAGGCGCGCAACGCGGTGCAAACCTATCGTTCGGCGCAGGCGCGCCTGAATGCGGCAAGCGCGGCGCGGGCGGCCGCCGAACGTGTGGCGGCTAGTGAACTGCGGAAATTTCGCGCCGGCGCATCGACCACGTATCTGGTGCTGCAACGCCAAGTTCAGTTAGCCAACCAACGCGGACGCGAACTGCAAGCGCAGACCGACGTGCAGAACGCGCTGGTCGAACTCGATCGTGTGACCGGCGATATTCTGGTTCGGAACGACGTCGACGTGCATTCGCTTGGAACTGCTCCGCAAGGGGCCGTGCTGAATGTATTGCCCTCGTCGGTGCCTTCGGGGCGGCCTTAGCCGGCTCGTTGCGCGGGAGGCTACGGCGCCTCGCCGGGGACGCCCGACCATCGTCTACTATCGTTTACGCCTCTGCCAAACACTGATGGAGCACACAAACGTGCCGATCGCCGCCTAGGATTGACAAAGACGGTCAGCGTCGGTCGGTTACGGTAACCTAGTCTACCCCGCGTCAGGCAATGGAGCGGGGGGATCGAATCTGCCGGCATGGACATCCATAGAAGCGGCGATGATCTCTTTAATCTCGACGAGTTCTTAGGCCGTCCGCTCTTCGCGCATCTTGCAACGGGGTCACCCGATGGCCCTCGCGAGTCGCCGGTTTGGTTTCTCTGGGAGGAGAGTGCGATCTGGCTCATCGGCACATCGCAAGACAGTTTCCCGAAACGCGTCGTGAACGAGCCACGCTGTGCTATCGGAATCGTCGATTTCGATCTCGAACGAGGTCTCCTGCAGCACGTTGGCATGCGCGGGACGGCGACAGTGGAGGACCTAAACCACGAGCGACTTTGCCGGCTGTTGCGTCGCTATCTTGGTGAGAATTGGGAATCGTGGAATCCAGGGTTTGTAGCCCGCGTAATTGATCGGATTGATCTCATGATCAGATTCGACCCGCGCTCGGTCGTAATGAACGACCAACCCTACTTTAAGTAGCGTAACATTAACCGCTAAAACAAGAGAGTTGCTCCCAAGGTAATCTTGTCCGTTGGTTCCCGCCGCCCCCTTCGATCCAGAATCCCCAAAGGAGCCGGTTGTGGATTTATGGGCGAGTCATCGTGACATCGCGCGTCGGATCGCCCGCATTTGCGCGCCTGTAAGAAAGCCCGGTGGACTCATGACAACGACGCGCGTGCCGTGAGCGACCCAAGTCGTGGGAGTAAAAGTTCGACCTTCGAAGTATCCGCGAAGCAAGATCGCAGGCGCACGGCGGCCCGATGAAGCCGGCGGCTCGACCGAGCCCAACGGCGCCAATCCGGCAGCGTCCGCGGGTCCGCGAATGGAGAGCAACGTCGATGAGAGCCGCCTTCCGGCCTGGCTTTCGACAATCATTACGTCGCGCCCCGGCGCCATCCCGTGGGCTTCGAAGATGATGCTCGCGTCTGAACGAGAGGCGTCCCCGTACATTTCGTCCACGGTAACAATCGGAGCGCCCACAATCCGCGGCGGCTCCACTACAGCAAAGGGCACGTCCGCGCGAGCGCGTTCGAGATCGACCACACGAATCGTCATCGGCTTCGTCCCTCCAGCGACCACGCTGAATGCCTGCAAGACCCGTTCAATTCCCTCGCCGACCGCCGGGATGTTCCGTAGAACGAGTAGCAGCGCAATTATGGTGGTGACTGCTGCTGCTATGCGCAGCGGCCGCGCGTGCGCGCGTTCGATCATATACTCACGCTTGTGATGGCGTGATGCGACGGCCGCTTCGTCGAAGTCGGGCACCTCGATCGTCTCACAATAGGCGATTACGGCCAAGGAAATTGGATCAGCGGATCGCCTGGGCTTCATCTGCATAGCTCCTCCGCAACCTGGAACTCGGGACCCGTCGCCGGCTTGAGCAGCGCGCGCAATTTACGATGCGCCACCATAAGCCGCCATCGCGCGGTCACGGGCGAAATACACAATATCTGGCCAATCTCAGCGCTACTCATCCCGAGGTAATGGCGCAGCACGATTGCGGCGCGTAGCGCCGGTTCCAGCGCGTTAATCGCCCGGCGCACGTCGATCCGATCGGCGTGCTTGCTGGCCTCGTCGCAGCTAGAGTCTTGCGAGTCGGCGAGACCCGTCTCGAAGGACACCTCGCGGGCCGTGGCTCGGAGCCGCCTCTTCGCCTCGTTGACGACGATCCTATAAAACCACGGTACGAAGCGATCCGGACGGCGCAGCGTATCGATCGCGGAAAGTGCTCGCGCACACGCTTCTTGTGCAGCGTCTTCCGCGGCCGCCGAATCGCTCAGCATCAAGTGGGCGATCCGATATGCGGTTGGCCACGCGGCACGAATGAGTGCCGTGACGGCTGCCGAGTCGCCGGATCGCGCGGCGCTCACTACTGATGCTGGGATTTCCAGTCGAAGAGTCCTCGCGCACTGTCGGGGTTTGGCGCTCGGCGCCCACGTACGAGATGCGCGAGCGAGTCGAAACGTTGGTGTCGGCTCTGCGTGTTCGGCACGGTCCCAACGAAAACGGCCTTTCCGCGCATCGTACTGGGGTGACGCGAAGATGCGTCACGTGCCGCTGGAGGAGGGGTCTATGCATTTTCGTATCGCCTCGCTGGTCGTCGTCGGGCTTTTCACGGGGGTCGGCGCGACCGCCCGGACCGCCGCCTCTCCGGGGCTCGGGCCGCCCGGTCCCACCACACCGGCGACAGCCGCGATCCTGGGCGACCGCCTCTTCGCGGCCGCCGATTTCGGGGGCGCCGAACGAGCTTACCGTTCGGCCCTAAGGAACGATCGGCATAACGCCGCTGCGGAACTCGGACTCGCTCGCATCGCTCTCTATCGCAACGAACTCGGCGAGGCCGAGCGTCACGCGCGCGCACTCGCCGCCGATGATCCGAGCGATCCGCGCGCGAACGGTCTTCGGAGAAGCATTGCCGAGCGGCGGGACGAGGGCCCTGACTATCGCGTCACAATCACGGACGCGCAAGTCGACGTGCCCTTTCGTATCGATCCCCTGCCGGAGTTCGAAGCGCTGGTCGATGGTAAGCGCGCGCACTTGCTGCTGGATACGGGCGGTCCGGGACTCACTCTCGGCTCGTCGTTTGCCAAAGCGCTCGGCGTTGCGACTCGGCCGGGCGGGGAAGGAGTATTCGCCGGAGGTCTGCGCGGCGCTATACGGAGCGGACATGTCGATCGGCTCGATTTGGGAGGCGCGTCGATCCGCTCGCTTCCGATGTCGGTGGCCGGTGTGCCGCCTGGCATCGACGGCGCGCTCGGCACGAATGTCCTCTACCGATTTCTTTCGACGATCGACTATGCGAACCGTCGGCTTGTGCTTCGGCGTAAAACCGAGTCGAAAACGTTCAACGCGGGTGCAAGCGCCCGCGGCGCCGCCATCGTGCCGATGCTGCTCGTTCCAGACCACTTCATCTTCGCTCGAGCGCGTGTCGGCGACGCACCGGAGGCGCTTTTCAGCGTCGATACCGGCGGCGCCGGGGTTGGCGTTCAGCTGACGAAGACCGAACTGCATGCAGCGGCAATCGTTCCGGATAGCTCGCATCCCACAAATTTCGTCGGCGGCGGCGGCGCGGTGCGGACGTTGCCATTCGCAGCAGACGTCACACTTGGTCGTCGAACGTTCCGGCAGGTCCCCGGCGTGTATTCTCCCGATGGCGATCCCTTCGGCACCTTTCCTTTCAGCATCGCCGGCGCGATCTCACAGGAACTTTTCAAACGCGGCGCGCTAACCTTCGACTTCTCTGCAATGAAGCTCATCTTCGAAGTACCAAAACCATTAGCTACGTCCCGCACCCGCCGCTTCTGTAGCGTGGAGTCCCCGAAGGGCGTTCAACAGTCCGCAAAATGCTCGCAAGCGTTCCTCGCTGTATCGAGTCGTGTAGGACACCACCGCGTGCGGGCTACCTCGTGTCGTTGATGTGCGAGCCCGCCGGTGAGCGTTTTGTTCATCCGGCGCGTTCGAGCCGCTGAGAAGGGAAGGTACGACGTGGGCGCAATTCGCCATCGCGCCGTAGGAACTGGCCCAAGTAGTGCATTTCCAGCGCGTGCTGGGCGGCGGTAGCCGCTGGTTGCGCGGGAGGCTATACCGCCTCGCCGGTGGGTACAATGGAGGCATGATGGATGTGGTGCGTACGACGATGCTGGCGGCTCTGACGGCTGCGGCCATTGCGTTGCCGTCCGTTGCAGCGGCGGATCCACCGGCGGCGGAGCCGCCCCATGCGCCGCCGGTGTTTCAGGGTGCCCCGACGACGCAAGGGCAGCAGGGCGGCGCGTTTACCCTCAATTTCGATGATCTCGGCCGCTTTGAAGGGGTCGGCCGCGCGCCCGAACCCCCGCGCAACATCGACCTGACGCCGGGACGCGAGCGCCGACAAGCGGGAAGCCTAGGTGCGTCCGCAACCAACGCGGCGACCGATAAGGTGTTCTTGTCGTTTTTGCGGCAGCTACGAAACGTCGATAACGCGAGCCGCTGATAAGGCGGCGCTCGCGGAACGGTCGACGAGCCACGTCAGCTGAGCCGCGCCCGATTGCAGGACTTCGATCGGGTAGCGCAGGTACTCGGGGGCGTCCGCGGTGAGAACTTCCCGCAAGGTCTGGGCTTTCTCGCTTCCAGAGAGAGCGACGACGATCGCGCGTCCGCCGCAGAGCGCGCGCGGCGTCAACGTCAGACGATAGGCGTTTAGATGCGCAACGAAGGGCGCGCGGACGAGCGCGGCATCGTCCGTCCGCGGGTCGCTGCCCGGGAACAGTGAGGCCGTGTGCCCGTCGGGACCCATGCCCAGCAGCACCAGATCGAAGACCGGCTCGTCGCCCGCTTCTTTGCGTAAGACCTTCGCGTAAGCGAGGGCCGCGCTTTGCGGTTCCTCTTCACCGTGCATCCGGAACACGGCACCGGCGCCGGCCATCGCGGCGCCCAGGGCTGCCTTGGCCATCTTGTAATTCGACGCATCGTCATCGGGCGGCACGCAGCGTTCGTCGCCGAAGAAGAAGCGAACCGCGCGCCAGTCGACTTGCTCGCGAAAGTGCGACGCCGCCAACAGTTCGTACGCTGCTTTGGGCGTGGACCCGCCCGCCAAGACGACGTCGAAGCGTCCATGGCGCTCACACGCTTCGTGCGCCGCGGCGACGAACCGCTCGGCAAGCGCGCGTGCCAGCGAGCCGGCGTCGTCGACGACGACCACGTCGCCGCGGTTACGCATCAGCCCAGCAGGTCACGGACGGTGAAGAGCGACGTTTCAAAGATGGTGTCGCGAGCGTTCTCGAGGATGGCCCGCTCGATCATCGTCGTGTTTTCGATGTTTTGCAGCGGCACGCACCATTGCGGCTTGGCCTTGTCGCCTTCGACGACGAGACACACGACGTTTGGATCGTCGTCGGACAAGCGTGCGCGATACCGTGAGGCACCGGCACTGAGCACAACCGAGAGCACGCGACGCTGGTCGCCTTTGTCGATCTTCGTAAAAGGCAGCGTTCGCCCGCGTGTATCACGGAATGCGTGGCGGCCGACCGGCTCCCACGACAGCCGGCTGCCGAGCCAACCGGCGAGGTACAGTGCCTCGGCATCCGAGCCGCTCTCGATCTCGAGGCCGTCGATCGAAAACAGGTCTTCATTGAGGGTCGGGTCGTCGAAGAACTGCGCGATCATGTCTTGCCACGGCGCCAGACGCATGAAGGCCAGGTCTTTGAGCGTCACGTCGGTGAAGCGGCACAGGAAGAGGCCGAGTTCGCGGATCGTTTCTTCGCCGCGCGCTTTACCCGAGGAATCGACCAGTACGGTCGCGGCTCCCTTGGCCAAGCCGGAGAAAGTACGGCTCTGAAGAAAACGAGCGCCGCTCCACCACAGGACCGTGGGCATGTCGGGCACGGTCAGCTCCTGCACCAAGCTGATGATGGTCGCGTGCCCCAGCGGTTTGACACCAACGTCGACGCGCTCGTTGATGATCGTTGCGCCGTCGGTCGTGCGCGCGCTCGTCGCAACTTCAACGCCGCTGGCGGCATCGGTGGAGTCGAGCACGATCAAGCGAGCGGGATGCTTCTCGACGACCGTCTCCGCTCGCTCGAGCACCCACGTCCGGTGCGTCGGGTCGTCGACGAACACGACGAAATTCATCGTCGCGATCTGCGCCGCTCCGGTACCTTCGACTGCGGCCTCGCGGCGGGAGTCACGCAAGCGGCGCAAGATCGCCGCCGTGTCGGTTACAATTTCCGACTGCATGGTCATATGCGCCTCCACTCCCGGCCGTCCGCCACCAAGAGGGCATCGGCACTCTGCGGACCTTGGCTGCCGGCGAGATAATTGGGGAAGTCGACGACGGGGCTTTGTTCCCAGCGTTCCATGATGGGCGTGACGATTTTCCATGCTTCTTCGACCGCATCCCAACGCGTGAACAAGGTAGCGTCGCCGCGCATCGCGTCCCCGATTAGCCGCTCGTACGCCGGCGCCGACACGACGCCGAACCCCGTCCCATAGTTAAAGTCCATCGTTACGCCACGGATGTGCATTTTCGGGCCAGGAACTTTAGCATTGAACCGAATTGACACGCCCTCTTCGGGCTGAATCTTCATGACCAGGGTATTGTTTTCGATCGCGTCACCCGCCTCACCGAAGATGCGATGCGGGATGCCGCGAAAACGTACCGCGATCTCCGAGTGCTTGTGAGCCAGCCGCTTACCGCTGCGCAGGTAAAACGGGACGTCGGCCCAGCGCCAGTTGTCGATGAAAAACTTCGCGCAGGCATAGGTCTCGGTCGTGGAATGCGGCTCGACGCTGGGCTCCTCGCGATACCCGAGCACCGGTTTGCCTTCGATCAAGCCGGGGCCGTACTGACCGCGTGCCGTCAATTTCGGAACGTCGGCCACGGAAAACGGACGCATGGCGGACAGCGCCTTGAACTTCTCATCGCGAATGTGGTCGGCGTTGGGCGAGATCGGCGGCTCCATTGCGACGAGCGCCAACAGATTCATCACGTGATTCTGAATCATGTCGCGCAGTGCGCCCGCGCCTTCGTAATAACCGCCGCGTCCTTCGACGCCGACCGTTTCGGCCGCCGTGATTTGCACGGAGTCGACGTAGCGGCGGTTCCAGATCGGCTCAAACATGACGTTGGCAAAGCGCAGCGCCATGATGTCCTGCACGGGTTCTTTGCCGAGGTAATGGTCGATGCGGTAGACGTGCTTTTCATCGAAGACCTGGTTCACTTCGGTCTGAAGCGCGCGGGCCGATTCGAGATCGGACCCGAACGGCTTCTCGATGACGATCCGCGACCATCCTGTCGCCTGGTCCTTGGGTCCGAGTCCCGCAGCGGAGAGTTGCTCGATCACTTCCGCAAACGCTGCCGGCGGCGTCGCGAGATAGTACAGCCGGTTGCCGGCCGTACCGAGCGTTTGATCGTTGTCTTCCAGTTGAGCCCGCAGTGCCCTGAAGGCATCGAGGTCTTGGAACGAACCGGAGATATAGGTCAGCCGGTTCGCGAAGTCGTTCCAGAGCGGGTCGCGGGCTTCCCCGGAGCGCGAAAAGGCATCGATGGCCTCTTTCATCTCTTCGCGAAAGTCGTAGTGCGATTTATCGGACCGCGAAAAGCCGATGATGCCGTAATTCGTGGGCAGCACGCCCCCCAGCCGCAGGTTGTACATCGCCGGCATCAACATGCGTTTGGTCAAGTCGCCGCTGGCGCCGAAGAACACGACGTTGCACGGATCGGTGATGCGATTCGACTCGAGCCCGGCACGCAGCGGATTGACGGCACTCGCGCTTGGGCTGAGGGGTCGTGTTCCGACTTCGACGGCCACTTAACGCCCCGCGGTCTGCGGTACGGCGGCTTTCTCGCCCTCATGCTTGACCGCGTGGCCGCCGAACTGATTGCGCAGTGCCGCAACGACTTTGGCACTGAACGATTCATCCTGCCGCGACGCGAAGCGCGAGAGCAGAGCCATCGTGATCACCGGCGCCGGAACGCTCTCGTTGATCGCTTCTTCGACCGTCCAGCGTCCCTCGCCCGAATCATCGACGTACCCGCGAATCGACTCCAACTTGGGATCCGCGCGAAACGCGAGTTCGGCCAGTTCGAGCAGCCACGACCGCACCACGGACGCATGCAACCACAAGTCGGCCAGCTGGTGCAGATCGTACGAAAACTCGGACTTTTCGAGGATCTCAAACCCCTCACCGTAGGCTGCGAGCATCCCGTACTCGATCCCATTGTGAACCATCTTTGAAAAATGGCCGGCGCCGCTCGGCCCGACGTGCGCGTATCCGTCCTTTGGCGCAAGGGAAAGAAAGATCGGCTCGACGCGCTTGACCGCATCATCGTCGCCGCCCACCATCAAGCAGTACCCGTTCTTCAGCCCCCAGACGCCGCCCGACGTGCCCGCATCGATGAACGAGATGCCCTTGGTTTTCGCTTTCGCGTAGCGTGCCTGCGATTCCCGAAAATTCGAATTTCCGCCGTCGATGATGATGTCGCCCGGCTGCAAATGCTCGAGCAGCGCCCCGATTGTATCATCGGTCGGCTTCCCCGCCGGCACCATGATCCACACCGCGCGCGGCGCCCGCAACTTCCCCACTAACTCCGCTACGGACCCGGAGCCGATCGCCCCCTCTCCGGCTGACTTCACGACCGCCGCCTCATTGAAATCGAACACGACGACCTCATGCTTGTCCAGCATCAATCGCGACGTCATGTTCGCGCCCATGCGCCCAAGCCCAATCATCCCAAGTTGCATCGACACTCCAGTTCAAAAAACGTACAAGACAGCACTAAGGCAATGTC
>JACRTY010000016.1:51921-107780 GCA_014305025.1 Candidatus Nyctobacter psychrophilus
CTCGCAACGAGCCGACCAGCGTCACGCCTTCGCCGCCACCGCGTCATCGATCGCTTCCGACAGCGCTTCGAGCGCTTGCGGCAGCGGCGCGACGAGATGCAGGCGCACACCGCGCCGCTTGCGCTTGTCGAGCGATTCCAAATCACCCAGCGCCTGCGCCCGAAGCAGCGTGCCGAACGAGACCATGCCGGGAATCTGAAGGTCGCGGTCGGCCGGCGTATCGATGGTCAACTGCAGGAACACGCCGCTGTTGGGGCCGCCTTTGTGGAGCTGCCCCGTCGAGTGCAAGAAGCGCGGCCCGAAGCCGACGGTGGTCGCGACCTTGAGGGCGTTGCGCACTTTGAGGCGGATGTCGTGCAGCTGCTGTTCGTGATCGGGATTGCGCTCGAAGTAGGCTGTGAACGCGACGTAGTCGCCGCCGCGCACTTGCGCTAAAACGGCCGACAACGCGCTCGACAGATCGCCGCCGAGAGCGACGTCCTGTGAGCCCGCGAGCGGAATGATGCGCGCGACGGCATCGCTGGCTTTCGCTTCGGGTTCCGGCAAGCGGCCCGTTTCCTTGTATTCGCGGAGCAGCCGCTTCGTGTTGTCTTTGGATTCCTGGACGTTGGGCTGGTCGAACGCGTCGATGCCGAGTACTGAGCCGGCCGCCGCCGTGGCGATTTCCCAGAGGGCAAATTGTTCGCCGATGTCGAGCCGGTCGTTCATCGCTAAGCGAATGACCGGATGGCCGGCGTCTTCGAGCAATCCCAGGCGCGTTTCGATCGCATCACCGTCCATATCGCCCTGGAAATGCTCCGCCGGCGGCAATCCCTCGCCGACGTACACGAAGACGCGGTCCTCTCCGTACTCGTGTGGCAGCCCGAGCGGCTCGCCCTCGATCGGAATGATGCCCGTGCCGCTCTTGCCGGTCGATTCGGCGATCAATTGTTCGGCCCAGGTTCCGAAAGCTTCGACTTCGGGGTGGCAGATGATGGTAAGCTTGTCGCGCCCCGCACGAGCCAGCGAAGCGATCGCCGCGCCGAAGCGAACGCCGAGGGAGTCGCCTACTTTGCTGGAACTCGAATTGGCTTGCAGTGCCCCGAGCCCACGGTCGAGTAACGCTGCCACATCGTAGCCCGCCAGCGCCGCGGGAACCATCCCGAAGTACGACAACGCCGAGTACCGGCCGCCGATGTCGGGATCGTTTTGAAAGGTGCGCCGGAACTCCGACTGCTCGGCTTCCTTGGACAACTGCGTGTCGGGGTCCGTGATCGCGATGAAGTGGTCGCCCGCGGCATCGGCGCCGACCGTTTTTTGAACGCGCTCGTAGAAGTAGCGGAAGAAGGCTTCAGGTTCAGTCGTCGTCCCGCTCTTGCTCGCGACGATGAATAATGTCTTCGCTAGATCGAGCGACGCTTCGAGGGTACGAATCTGTTCGGGATCGCTCGAATCGAGCACGTGGAGTTGCGGATACTTTGCGACCGTACCGAAGGTCACGCGCAGCACATCGGGCGCAAGCGAACTCCCGCCCATCCCCAGTACGACGACGTGCGTGAACACTTTGGCGCATTCGGTCGCGAAGGCGGTCAGTTCGTCGACCCGTTCGAGTACGGAACGCGGGAAGTCGAGCCACCCCAAGGCATGGCGGATGATCTCGGTATGCTCTGGATTCACCGACCACGGGGACGGATCGTGCTTCCACAGTTTGGTGAGGAAGTCGTCCTGTGCGAGCTTGGCGACGGCGTCGTCGGGCTGGGCGCCGACCCGGCCCAGTGCAATTGAGACGCGTGATTCGCCGCCGGCCAGTTGCTGTTGCTTGTAGCGAATCGCCTCCAGCAGCGCGTTGTACGAGTCGGCGAACGACTTGACGCCTTCGACTTGCAGTTTTTGGGTGACGTCGTACAACGAAATCTTGTTCTGCGCCAGCGCTTCAATCGTCGCCCGGGCTTCGTCCAGCCCGCTTTCGACCGTGTCGGGAACGATGTTACCGTGGTCGTTCAGCGCGTCGAGCGTCGCGGGTGGAACCGTGTTGACGGTGTTCTTGCCGATGACGTTTTCGACGTACAGCAGATCCGAATACGCGGGATTCTTCGTGCCCGTGCTGGCCCAGAGCGGGCGCTGCACGCGCCCCCCTTTCGCCTTGAGCGCCTCGAAGCGAGGGCTCTCGAAGATCTTCTTGTAGCGCCCATAGATGAGCTTGAGATTCGCAAGCCCAGTCTTCCCCAGCAGCGTTTTGGCTTGCGATTCGCCTTTGGCGACTTTTTCTTCGATCAGTTTGTCGACTGCGGTATCGATGCGGCTGACGAAGACGCTGGCGACCGAGGCGATCCGCTCGATCGAACCGCCGGAGGCGACGCGTTTTTCGAGTCCGGCGAGATACGCATTGGCGGTATCTTCGTAGGTTTCGAGCGAGAAGATCAAGGTGACGTTGACGTTGATGCCTGCCGCGATCGTTTGGGTGATCGCCGGAATGCCTTGCGGCGTCGCCGGAATCTTGATCATCACGTTGGGCCGGTCGACCAACTTCCAAAGCCGCGCTGCGGCCTCGGTCGTTTTCTGCGTATCGCCGGCCAAGAGCGGCGACACCTCGAGACTGACGAAGCCATCGCCGCCGTTCGTGCTCTCGAAGAGCGGCCGAAATGCGTCGCACGCGTGGCGGATGTCGTCGATCGCCAGCGCCTCGAAGAGGCGGTTGGGATCGTGCTCGGTCCCGATCAGGCCGCCGAGCTGTTCGTCGTAGTCGTTGCCGCTGCCGATCGCCTTTTCGAAGATCGTGGGATTGGAGGTCATGCCGCGCAAGCCTGAATCGATCAGTGTGCGCAATTCGCCCGAAGCGAACATGCCGCGCCGGATGTTGTCGAGCCAGATGCTTTGCCCGGCATCGGCCAGTTGTTTCAGTTGCGTTCCCACGATCGTCTCCTTTGCGTGCTGTTCTTTATTCAAGCGAGAGCGCCGGTCAGTAGCCCCGCGGCCTTCTGCGCGACGGCCTCCGGGGTGAAATCGAAGGCTTGCGCAATGGCAGCCGCCGGTGCGGACGTGCCAAAGTGGTCGATGCCGATGGCCAGGCCCCGCTCGCCCACGAAGCGCGCCCAGCCGAACGTGGAAGCGGCCTCGACGGAGACGCGCGCGCGCAGCGCCACCGGCAGCACGCTTTCGCGATAGGCCTCATCCTGCTGCACGAACAACTCCATGGACGGCATCGATACGACGCGTGCCGGCGTGCCGCGCCCGGCGAGCAGTTTGGCGGCGTCGAGCGCCAGCGACACTTCGGAACCGGTGGCGATCAGCACGAGTTCCGGACGCTCCTGCGGATCGTGCAGCACATAAGCGCCGCGGGCGACGGCCGCGTCGCGTGCGCCGAGGAACGGTACCTTCTGACGCGACAACACGAGTGCCGTCGGTCCGCCGTGCGCGAGCGCAAACTTCCACGCTTCGAGCGTTTCGAGCGCATCGGCCGGCCGAATCGTCGTCATGTTCGGCATCGAGCGCAGGCTCGCCAGTTGTTCGATCGGTTGATGCGTCGGCCCGTCTTCGCCCAGGAACACGGAATCGTGCGTAAACACGAAGATGGCCTTCGACTTATTGATCGCAGCGAGACGGACCGCCGGCTTCATGTAGTCGAGAAAGTTGAAAAACGTGGCCGTGAACGGAACGATTCCACTGTGTACGGAAAGGCCGTTGGTGATCGCGCCCATCGCATGTTCGCGCACGCCGTAGTGCACGTTGCGACCCGCATAGTCGTCGGGCCCGAAATCACCGCAGCCTTTGAGGTACGTTTTGGTCGAAGGATCGAGATCGGCCGAACCGCCGACGAGTTCGGGCATGTCGCTGGCAATGGCGTTCATCACCGTGCCGCCCGCTTCGCGCGTGGCCACGGAGCCATTTTGCGCGTCGAAGGTGGGCCATGAAAGCCGTTCGGGCAGCCGTTCGTCGCGAATACGTTGGAGTTGCGCGGCAAGCACCGGATTGGCGTTCTTCCACTGCTCGTAGGTGCGGTGCCACTCGTCTTCCCGGGAGGCTCCGCGCTTGCCCGCGGCGCGCCACCACGCCAGCACGTCGTCGGGGACGTAGAACGGCGGTTCGGTCGGCCAGCCGAGCGTTTCTTTCGTCTTCTTGACGTTGTCGGCGCCGAGCGGTTCGCCGTGAGCGCCGAACGTGCCGGCCTTGGGGGAACCGAAGCCCAGCACGGTGCGCACCGCAATGAACGAAGGGCGCGGATCACCTTTGGCCGCGGTGATGGCGGCGTCGATCGCGGCCACGTCGTTGCCGCTGTCGCCCGTCACCTCTTGCACGTGCCACTGCAGCGCCTGATAGCGCGCGCAGACGTCTTCGGTGAACGTGACATCGGTGCCGGCTGCCAGCGACACCTTGTTGTCGTCGTAAAGCACGATCAGTTTGCCCAAACGCAAGTGCCCCGCAAGCGAACTCGCTTCGTTGGAGACACCTTCCATTAAATCGCCGTCGCTAGCGATGCAGTAGGTGTAATGGTCGACGATCGTCTGCGCGCGGTTGTACGTCGCCGCCAGTTGTGCTTCCGCGATGGCGAGTCCGACGGCGTTGCCGAACCCTTGCCCGAGCGGTCCGGTCGTCACTTCGACGCCGGGTGTATGGTGTAGTTCCGGATGGCCCGGCGTCTTGCTGCCGAGTTGGCGGAAGTGTTCGAGATCGTCGAGCGTCAGCGCGTAGCCGGTGAGATACAAAAGCGCATAAAGCAGCATTGAGCCGTGCCCCGCGCTGAGCACGAAGCGGTCGCGGTCAAACCAATCGGAATGGGCCGCATTGAACTTGAGGTGACGCGTCCATAACGTGTACGCCATCGCCGCAGCCCCCAGTGGTAAGCCCGGGTGGCCGGAGTTCGCTTTCTGCACCGCGTCCACGGCCAGAAAGCGAATGGCGTCGATGCGCTGCTGATCGTCGGGGGTGTTCGGCACGGTCGCTCCTCGGCAGGCGGGCGTTGATCTTTCGCCGCCTCACCGTCCATTCCCGGAGGACGCGGCCTTCGGTAGGAGTTGCGCAGTAATGGCCCTTACTCGGTGCGCAATGGATATCGCCCGGCTTCGTGCGCAGGTCGAATCTCTTGATGGCGGCGGCGACGGCGCACGCGGCAAAAAAGGCCGTGCCGTCGATGAGGTGATTGAAGCGCTCGACGTCGGTAGACTGCGGGTCTCTGAGCCCCATGGCGGCCGGTGGGTCACTCATGCGTGGGTGAAACGTGCGATCTTGCTCTATTTCCGGCGGCACGACAGCGTCGAGGTCGGAGGCTCGGGGCTCTACGGTTACGGCGGAGCGTGGACGCGCGGCCCGACATGGCGCGCGCTACGGTATCCGCCGTCGTACTACGATAAAGTTCCGACGAAGCGCAATTACGCGGCGCTCGGCGCGCGCTGCGTCCCTCCGGGGGTCGCTCGATACGGCTCGTTCTTGGGCCGCGGGACGATCTTGATGCCGGGGTATGTCAACGTGGGCGCCTACGTCGACGACGGGTCGATGATCGACACGTGGGCGACGGTTGGCTCGTGCGCCCAAATCGGTAAGAACGTCCACCTCTCGGGCGGCGTCGGGGTCGGCGGCGTCCTGGAACCGCCGCAAGCGCAGCCGGTGATCATCGAGGACGGCGCGTTCATCGGCTCGCGCTGCGTCGTGGTCGAAGGCGTGCTCGTCGGACGTGAAGCGGTGCTCGGCGCCGGGGTTATCGTGACGGCCGGCACGCCGGTCGTCGACGTGCGTGGGGCAGAGGCGATCGTCACCAAAGGGCACATCCCGGCGCGTGCCGTCGTCATTCCCGGCACCATGCCCAAGGCGTTCGCGGCGGGAACATACGGCGTGCCGTGCGCGCTGGTCATCGGCGAACGTACGGCTTCGACCGATCGCAAAACATCGCTCGAAGCGGCCATTCGTGATTACGGAGTAGCGATTTGAATCCAGCCATTGCCGCGGTGAGCGGTTCGTTGATCCGCGAACTGCACGGACGCCGCCGGCCGACCTCCATCAATTTGGGCATCGGAGAACCGACCTTGCTGCCCGACGCGCGGTACTTCGAACGAGCGACGGCGTGGACGGCGAAGCACGGCTGCCGCTACTCCACCAACATCGGCGACCACGATCTTCGCGCAGCGATCGCCGCGCACTACGCGTATCCCCACCTCGCGCACGCGGACAACGTGTGCATCACCTGCGGTTCTCAGGAAGCCGTGTATCTGGCGCTACGGACGTTGGTGGATCCGGCGCGCGAAGACGTGCTCGTCATCGAGCCGGCGTTTCCCGTGTACGTGAAGATCGCTCAGGCGGAAGGCATTCCGCTGCGACGGCTCGATCTGGACGCACGCGCCGCCGACGCGTTTGATGCCGAAGCGATCTTGGAGGCAATCGGTCCCCGAACGCGGCTGGTCGTTCTGTGTTCGCCCTCCAATCCGACGGGACGGGTTATCTCGCGCGGGACGGTCGCTCGCATCTCCGTCGAGCTGCTGGCGCGAGGCGGTCCTCCGGTCTACATCCTGCACGACCAGATCTATCGCGAGCTCGTGTATGTCGACGACGTTGGCGAGTTCGCCGACGTGTATCCCTACACGGTCGGTGTCAACTCGCTGTCAAAGTCCAACGCTTTGCCGGGCTTGCGCCTCGGGTGGCTGTCGGCTCCCAAAGACGTGATGCCGAGCATCGTCAAGATGCACGGCTGGGTGACGTCGTGCGCCGGCACCTTCGCGCAACGCGTCGCGCTCGAAATATTTGCGGCCAAAGCGCTCGACGAACACCGTGCTTGGTACACGGCGCAGCGCGCGGGCGTGCTGTCGGCGCTGCGCGAAACGGCACTCGAGTTCATCCAACCGCAGGGCGCATTCTATGTTTGCGTGCGCGTCGGCACCGACGATACGCTGGGTTTCGCCGAAGCGTTGCTCGAGCAACGCGATGTGGTCGCCATCCCGGGCGACGTCTTCGGGCCGTCGCTGAAGGGCTGGCTGCGCACGAGCTATGTCGGTCCGTTGCCCGAGGTCGTGGAAGGGCTGCAACGCGTTGCGGCTTTGAAGCGCGAGCACGACGCTACCCTTGCCCGGCGCTCGACCGAACGTGCCCAAACCGCGGGCTGATCAACAAACACCCGTCGCACAACGTTAAAACGGCGACTCCGCATCCCAGTTTGGGGGGAATCAGAGCTGTGCGGAAATATACGCAAGGCTCGCCGCGTTAGAATGCTATGCGGTTAGGGTTAGCGTTGTTGCTTGCGCTCGCGCTCGGGACGACGGGCCGCGCGCAAACCGCCGTGCCCGGCAATTCGCCGGGGACGGCCACCGCGGATTTGAGTGGGCTCTTAGGGACGTGGAATTGCGACGGCGGCACGGGCGGCGGCTCGACCACCGAGACGTACACGCGTTCGGGCGCGACCAGCGTTGCGCTGGGCAATGCGGTGCGCACCTCCACCGGAGCCACTGGCTTCGTCAGCGAGACGTTCATCTATGCGCCGGGCAGCGGGACCTGGACGATCACGGCGCTCCCCAATCGATTTTTCGACAGTCTGCGGGCGACCGCACCGCTTTGGGTTCGGGGCACCCAGTGGATCCTTGCCGGTACGGAGAGCTTCGGTAAGAAGACGATGCCGGTGCGCATCGCCTACACCGATCTCGGCGGGAATTCGTTCCGGCGCGAACATCAAGTCCAGGTGGGCGGCATGTGGCGCGACGATGCGGCGTACGTGTGCCGGCGGGACAGCGTCGCCACCACGCCGTTCGGCGTTGCGTCGCCCGTCGCGTTCACACCCGCGGTTGGCATCGCAAAGCCTTCGCCCGCGCCCCCTGCGGTCGCCGTCCACCCCAGGACCGCGGCGCTCGCTCGGTCCACGGCCGCTCCCACGATCGTCCGGGCGACCGCCGCTCCCGTCATCGCCCGCCCGGCGACCGCTGCGGCGAGCATCCGCCCCAGCGCGGCACCGCTGATCGCCCAGGCGACCATCCGCCCCCCGACGGCACCGGTAGTCGTCCGGGCAACAACGGCTGCCGTGATCGTGCCCACGACAGTTCCTGTGGTTGCCCTCGCAACGGCGACCCCGGCGCTCCCCCGCTCCGCGCCGTCGGCGTCACGGCCGTGGCGTTTTGCAGCGTGGCACTTCGCTCCCGCGCCGACCGCAACGCCGCGCGCCGCCGCAGCGACCGCAGGACGCGATGGCAGCCAACGCCTGGCGCTCGCGCCAAAGCCGACGCCTGCGCCCACGGCGAAGCCCACACCCACGCCAAAGCCGGCGCCTGTGGCGACGGCGAAGCCGACGCCGACGCCGAAGCCGTCGTCGCCGCCGAAGCGAGTCGCGTTCCTGCCGCCCCCACCGGCTGCGCGCGACGATCGGCCCTATGGGCTGATCGGATCGTGGGCATGCCGGACGACCACCGGGCAGCCGAGCACTCAAACCTATACGCTCGATAACGATGGTGCGATCGCGTTACGCAATGCGCTAACGCTCGGCGGCCGACGGTACGAAATCGACGAAACCTATCACTTCGATCCGACGCGCGACCAGTGGCAAAACGTAACGGCCGGCGGCGCCTATCGCGGCACGGCGCCACCATGGCGCGGTGCGACGTGGACCTTCGATGGACTCGAAACGGAGGGCACGCCGTCGGAAGTGCACATGACCTACACGACGCTCGGCCCGGCAACGTTCCGGCGCCAGTTCGCGCGCAACCGAAGCGGCGCTTGGGTTCCATATCTCTCAGAAATCTGCCGACGCGGTTGATTTCGTCCGTGGACGTCGTCGCTACGAACGAAATCAACGTCACCTATTGTGCGCTGGGCCGATCCAAACGGTTTGCACGTTTACGAACTCGCGCATTCCGTACGAGCTCAATTCGCGTCCGTAACCGCTTTTCTTGACGCCGCCGAACGGTAAGCGAGGGTCGGACGCGGTCATGCCGTTGATGAACACCGCGCCCGACTCGAGACGCGAGGCCAGGCTCTTGGCGCGCTCGATGTCGCACGACCAGAGGTTTCCGCCCAAGCCGTACGGCGATGCATTGGCCAGCGTGATGCAGTGGTTGAGGTCGCGGGCGCGGATGACGGCGGCGGCCGGCCCGAAGGTCTCTTCGTCGAAGACCGCCATGCCTGGTACGACATCAGCGAGAATCGTCGGCGCATAGTAATAACCGGGCCGGTCGCCGCGTGCACCGCCCGTTGCCAGCCGCGCGCCACGTTGGCGCGAGCGCGTCACTTGCGCTTCAAGCGCTTCGCGCAGGTCTTCCCGCGCGAGCGGGCCCAGTTGCGTCGCGCGCTCGGCTGGATCGCCGATCCGTAGTTCGCGCGTGTGGGCGACAAACGCTTCGAGGAACGCATCGTACACCGGAGCTTCGACGATGAACCGTTTGGCCGCGATGCAGCTTTGCCCGTTGTTCTGAAAGCGTGCTTTGACGGCCATCGCGGCCGCGGCGTCGACATCGGCGTCGGCGAGCACGATGAATGCGTCGGAACCGCCGAGTTCGAGAACCGTTTTCTTGAGGTGCCGGCCGGCCATCGCAGCGACGGCGCTACCCGCGGCTTCGCTGCCGGTCAGCGTCACCGCGGCGATGCGCGCATCCGCGACGATCGCTTCCATGTCGTGCGAAGCAACGACCAGCGTCGTGAAGGCGGCGCCGGGGAAACCGGCCTCGCGAACGACGCGCTCGATCGCCAGGGCGCAGCCGGTGACGTTTGCGGCATGCTTGAGCACGACGACGTTGCCCGCGAGCATCGCGGGCACGAGCGCGCGAAACGCCTGCCAATACGGAAAATTCCACGGCATGATCGCGAGCAACACGCCGAGCGGCCGGAACGCGACGTAGCTTTCGCTCGCGTTTGTGCTAACGTGTTCGTCGGCGAGCGCGGCGGCACCGTGCGCGGCGTAGTAGTCGCAGCAGACGGCGCATTTTTCGATCTCCGCCTCCGCTTCGACGATCGTCTTTCCCATCTCGCGGGTCGCCAGGAGCGCAAGGTCGCTCTTATGGAAGCGCAGCGACGCGGCCAGTGCCTTCATGAGAGTGGCGCGCTCAGAGCTGCTCGTGAAACGCCATGTCGCCCAGGCTTCCTTGGCGCGATCGAGGGCCGCATCGATCGCTGCGGGATCGTGCGTGGAGTAGTCGGCCAATTTCGTTGCCGTCGCGGGGTCGACCGTCGTAATCGTATTCGAAGCGGCCACTGCGGTCATGATTGGTTCCTTGCCTGTGGGGCTGGGGCGTACGACGCGGGCCCCTCGAAAACCCGCGTTGCGACCGCTGCGAGCGCTGCGCGCGGAAGCAGGCCGATCAGTTCGCAGCCCGACACGCTGACGCCCTGGTGGGCCGCGAGTATGCGCACGAGGCCGACGAGGCGGTCGAGCGGCAGCGCGCTCGCATCGGTCAGGTTACACGAAACCTGCACGCGACCGTCGCCGAGCGCGATGCCCAGTGCACGCAACGTCCGCAATCCGCCGCTGCGTTCGCGCAGCGTGCGGGCGATACGCTTCGCGAGCGTCAGGTCCGCGCTCGACAGCACGATGTTGAAGGCGATCAGCACACGTCGTGCTCCGATCGCGATTGCGCCGGCGCTTGGATGGCAAGCGGCGTCGCCGATATCGGGCCGATCGGTGCGCTTTGCTAGACCTTCGAACTCGCCGCGTCGCACGTCCGCCAGCAATCTGCGCTGCGGCAGCACGGCGGCTTCACCGTAGAGATAACTCGGGACGCCGAGTTCAGACCAGATACGCTCTCCGGCCGAGCGCGCCAACTGCACGGCTTCAGCCATCGTTGCGTCCTCGAGCGGCACGAACGGCAGAACGTCGAGTGCCCCCATGCGGGGATGGGCGCCTGTGTGTGAACGGAGGTCGATGCCGAACGTGGTGACGCGCGCGAGGGCCAGCGCTCCTTCGAGCACCTCCTCCCGCTTTCCAAAGAACGTCAACACGCTGCGATTGTGGACCGGATCACTCGTTTGATGCGCAAGGGTTGCACCCGTGTGTTCGATCGAATGCGCGCAGGCATGGACCAGCGCTGCGTCGCGTCCCTCCGAGATGTTGGGCACGCATTGGAACAACTTCACAACTTTACGATAAGGCCGCGGCGACGGCTTGCGTGACGTCGGTCACGGCAATGGTGCGGTTATCGCCGCGTTCGCGCGCGCCATGCGCCGGGACGATCATCGTCGTGAAACCGAGCCTGCGCGCTTCGTTCGCGCGGCGTGCGCGCTGCGAGACGGCTCGAATCTCGCCCGAAAGTCCCAGCTCGCCGAAGGCAGCCGTGGCCCCCGGCAGCGGCACGCCGCGAAAGGCCGACGCAACGGCGAGCGCGATGCCGAGGTCGGCGGCCGGCTCGGCGACGCGCAAACCGCCCGCAACCGAAACGTAGACGTCCTGTGATCCGAGCGTGAGCCCGGCCCGCCGCTCGAGGACCGCGAGGATCATCGCCAGTCGAGCGCGGTCGACGTTGGCCGCCAGGCGTTGCGGCGTCCCGTAACTCGTCTCGCCGACGAGCGCCTGAATCTCCACGAGCACCGGTCGCGAACCGACGATGCTGGCAACCACGCACGACCCGCTGGGCCGCACGAGCGAACCACCGCGCCCTAAAAAAAGCTGCGAGGGGTTGGCTACCTCGTGAAGACCGTGCGCATCCATCGCGAACACGCAGATCTCATCGGCGCTGCCGAACCGGTTTTTGTGTGCGCGCACGATGCGGTATTCTGCGCCGCCGTCACCTTCGAAGTATAAGACCGTGTCGACGAGATGTTCGAGCAACCGCGGCCCGGCGATCGCGCCGTCCTTGGTGACGTGCCCGACGATCAGCGTCGCGCAGTCCGAACGCTTGGCGAACTCCATGAGTGCCGTCGCGCAATCACGCACTTGGGCGACGCTGCCGGCGAAGGACTCGACGTCGGGGAGCGCCATCGTTTGGATCGAATCGATCACGAGCACGCGGGGTCCGATGTCTTCGAGCGCGTCGAGGATCGTCCGCAGATTCGTCTCGGCAAAAATCAGCAGGTCGCCGCTGGTTCCCAACCGATCCGCACGCAGCTTGGTCTGGGCCGCCGATTCTTCGCCGCAGACGTACACGATCGGGCCATCCCGGCTGCCGGCGAGGCGCGCCGCAAGTTGCAAGACGAGCGTCGATTTGCCGGCGCCGGGGGCACCGCCGATCAAGATGAGGCTACCCGGCACGATGCCGCCGCCGAGCAAGGCGTCGAATTCCGGCATGCCGCTCGAGATGCGGACCGTGCTGCTGCTCGCGATATCGGCGAGGCGCACCGGTGCGGTGGCCGGCCGAGCACCGCGCCGCGACGATGTCGTCCCGCGCCCAGCCGGTGCCGCGGGCGCGTCGGCGAATGTGTTCCACGCTTCGCAAGCCGGACAGCGTCCGAGCCAGCGCAACGATTCATGGCCGCACGCCGTACAGAAGAAGACCGAGCGTGTTTTCGCCATGACCCTGCGCTTCGGCAGAGTTCAGGCCTTCGCTTTGATGGCGGCTCGCCGGGGAGCCGCCGGGCGCCACGCCGTATCCGTAACATTCCCACGTAGGCGCACACGCGCCCTGGCACGTATTCCGATTGCCCGCAGCGAATCGAGGGGACGGGATAAAGCGCTCTGCCAAATAGCACGGCGCACGCGAGTGCAACGCCTCCTCTCGGAGTGGGACGCTGACGTTGACGTTCAGCTTGCCGGCCTATGCCACGCTTTCTATGCTACGGATGGTTTCTCAAACGGCCGCATGCTCAGCGTTTCATTAAGAACGTGCATCCGATCGCCAAGCCCACGACGCCCGCTGAAAACGCCGTGAGAACACGCAGTTTTTTCAACGCCGTCGGTTGAATTGCAGAACAAAAGATCGCTATACCAAATCCGCTGGAAGCCGCTCGAAGGGGTTGATCACGACGACGCCTCCCATGTTTTGGTCGGCTTGCAAGTCTTCGGTGAGCAAGTATGCACACGACGACAATTTCGCGGCGGCCACGATAGCCGAGTCCCAGAACGAAATCCGGTAACGATCCTGGACGTTCCAAGCCATCTCAAGCAGATTGGCGTCGATGGCGACCGGTTTCCAGGTCGTTAGATCGCGAATTTCGGCCCGCGCCCGATCACGTGCGCTTGGCCACTTGGCAGCGACATTGACATAGAACTCTTGCAGCACCTGGTAGCTGATGCGGCCGAGGCGGCTCGTCCACAACTCGGTGCGCCAGGTTCGCGCCGCCCGTTGCTTCCCGAGGTCGGCTTGGCCCAGCGCATAGATGAGGACGTTCGTGTCAACGAAGACCGGCGCGGTCATGAATCTCTTCGCGCGGCAAATAACGACCACTGGTCTTGAGAAACGGCTTGCGTGCGAGGGCGTTCCGCATGGCGCGCTCGTAGCCATCCTCTGCTACCATTCGCTCTTTTAGTATGCCGCCGAGCAGACGAGACACACTCGTCTCTTTGCGGCCAGCTTCGAGCCGCGCCCAACGTGCTACTTCCTCTTCAACCGTAATCGTAATATTGCGCAGACCCATGGCACTATTTTAGTGTAACACGGACTTCGTGTCAATGCTTACCTGCCGATTGCCCGTCTTGACCGCATAGCCGGTGTCCCGAAAGCGGTTCGAGTTGAAAAAAGCCGAGATATGTCCTATTTTTCAACCTCTTCCCGATAGTGGGAAGTGGGCGGTCGGCTCACCGGAGTACCGCCTCATCCGCTCGGACCGCGAGGAATAGGACTTTGCCATCCCGCAGCGCGGACGCTGACCGCACTCCAACAGCGCTATCGATCGTCGCACTGACGATCGTAGCGATCATGCTCGGCATCGGCTTCCGCTATTCGAATGCGCTCCACAAGATCTACTATCAGGACGAGGCCGTGACGTCGCTGCGGCTCGCCGGGTTCACCCTGCACGACTACGACCAGCTTTTCAATCGACGACCGCACACGTTCGGCGAGATACATCGCTTGGTGCGCCCTGCGCCCGGCCGCGGAGTCGTTGACACGGTTCGTTCGCTTGCGAGCGAAGATCCGCAACATCCGCCGGCGTTCTATGCGCTCGCGGCGGTATGGGTGCGGGCCTTCGGGAGTACGCCGCTGTGGACAAGGCTGCTGGCCGTCGGCCTGAGCCTGACCGCGTTGCCCTTGATGTACGCGTTGGCCTTCGAACTCTTTGCGTCGCGCTCGGTAAGCTTGATCGCGACCGCCCTGCTCGCCGTTTCGCCTTTCTTTATCTTGTACGCCTATCAGGCGCGCGAATACGGTTTGCTGTCCAGTGCGATTCTGCTATCGAGCGTGCTCTTCTTGCGCGCCGTACGGTTGGGCGGCGCGCGCCGCTGGTGCTGGTATGCGCTGTCGCTTGCGTTCGGCATGTACACGTATCTCTTGTTCGGCTTGGTGATCGCCGCGCACGCAATCGCGGTTATCGAACGTGCGCGGCGAAACCCACGCTTGCTGGCCACGTTCGCGGCAGCGACATGCACGGGGTTGATGCTCGCGGTCCCGTGGCTTTGGATATTTCTGCGCAACCGCAGCGTCGCGAACGAAGACGTCAGCTGGGCGACGAGCGCATACCCGCTGCCCTTCATGCTCGCGAAGTGGGGCTTCTACGCGACCGCAACGTTCTTCGATCTCGAGTATGCCTTCGCGCGCTTTGCCATCTTCGCGGCGCTCGTAGCGGTGATTATCGTCATCGCCTCCGTTCATCTGGTCCGCCGTGAAAATAGCGGCGCCGCGATCTTCGTCGTCTCGATGGGCGGTTTGGCGTTCCTAGCGCTCGCGCTACCGGATATGCTCTTGCACCACCGTTTCTCGACGATAGCACGCTATTTGGTGCCGACGTGGCTCGCAATAGTGCTTACCGTTGCTGCTTTTCTCGGCCACTGGAAGCGAAAACAACTAGCCGTCGCTACGTTTGCGCTGCTGTTGGCCGGCGGCGTCCTATCGGACGCGGTGAGCGCGCGTTCGACGTCATGGTGGGAAAACAACGGCAATAAAGCCGTCCCTCGCGTTGCGGCGCAATTACGAAAGCATCCCGGACTGTTGCTCGTCAGTACGCAGGATGAAGCGCCTTTACTCGATTTGGCGCCGCTCGTCGCCGCTGACGCGAAGTGGCTCGGATATCGAGCCGGGACGATGCCTCCGCCGTCGTCGCTGACGGGAGAAGGCCGCATCTACCTCCTTTCGCCGTCGACGTGGCTGCACGGCCGTCTACAGGCGGATCGTAACCTGCGCCTGCGCTTGGTCTACGACTCGCACGATTTCTCCACGAATCTGACCCGCTTTCGCGCCGCGTCGACGGGCGCCAGCGCGGGCACGAACGACTGGGGTGAAATGGTTCTGTGGACCATCGAACCGCGAGCGCCGTCACGCACGCCCGATCGCCCGCAAGCCTTCGCGAGGCTGAAGGCGAGTACATAGCGCCTGATGGAGCGCCTGACCATTTTGATGTGGCACGTTCACGGATCGTGGATGGATGCGTTCGTCCGCGGCGAGCACCGTTATCTGCTTGCCGTCGAAGAGGGTTCGCAATCGGGGGGGCGTCGCGCGGCGTGGCCGACGACGGTTTCCGACGTTACTCCGGCGCAAGCCGCAGCGCAGCACGTTGATGTCATGATCCTGCAGCGTCGGGAGGAATTCGAACTCGCGTCCCGCTGGCTAGGCGCCCGTACACCGGTCGTGGACGTCCCGGTCGTCTATCTCGAGCACAACGCGCCGCAGGGCCGCATCAACGAGATGCGCCACCCCTGCGCCGACCGCGGCGATCTTACGATCGTCCACGTCACGCATTTCAACGCGTTGTTCTGGGATTGCGGAACGACGCGCACGCGCATCATCGAACATGGCATCCCGGATCCGGGCTACCGTTACACGGGCGAACTCGAACGCGCGGCGGTAGTGATCAATGAAGCGCAGCGACGCGGCCGGGTCACCGGTACGGACCTTTTGCCGTACTTCGAACGCGAGGCAGCGCCGCTCGACCAGTACGGCATCGGCACGCCGCACGACTTGCCCGTTGCCGAACTCCACGCCGCGATCGCACGCCGGCGCGTCTACCTCCACCCGTTTCGCTGGACGTCGCTTGGCCTTGCCCTGTTGGAGGCCATGGCTTGCGGCATGCCGGTCGCGGCGCTCGGAACGACCGAAGTTCCGTACGCCGTTCCCCCGGGTACCGGCATCGTCTCCAACGATCCCGCCATCCTCGCGAACGCGATTCGCCGCCTCATGCGCGACCGGGAAGCTGCCCGCGCCATCGGCCAGCGCGCGCGCGAGCACGTGCTCACGCACTACGGCCTCGAGCGGTTCCTGCGCGAATGGGATGATGTGCTTCTCGACGCCCGCAGGACCCACGGGCGCGCACCCTATCTCGATGAGCACCGCCGATGAGCACGTATCGGACGCCGTGTTGATGCAGAGCCTGAACAACGCTCGACACGAGTCCGGCCACGGCTCATCGCAGCGACGTGTTCATCGAGTTTCTGTAGCCGCTGCGCCATTGACAGTTCGAACATGTGGCGATCGTGGTGATCGTAAAAGCGGAGGGCCGTCGGGGCTGGGCCCGAACGCTGACGCTTCGAGATGGCTCTGCACGTCGCGATCGACGGGCCCGCCGCGAGCGGGAAGACGACGGTCGCGCGGACACTTGCGCGGCGGCTGAGCGTGCCGTATCTCGATACCGGTGCGATGTACCGCGCGCTCGCGTGGCGTGCGCTGGAAACGGGGACCCAACCGGCCGACGAAGCCGCGCTCATGAGGTTGCTGACTCGCGAACCGATCGAGGCATTGCCCAGTCACGCCGACGGTTCAGCGTTTTGCATCACGATCGGCGGTCGCGATCCCGGCGCTGCCTTGTACGGTCCGGACGTGAGCGCTGCCGTTTCCGCCGTCGCCGCGCACCCGAACGTTCGCCGAGCGATGGTCGAACGTCAGCGCGAGATCGCCGCCGCCGGCCCGGTGGTCATGGCGGGGCGCGATATCGGCACGATCGTCCTGCCCGCTGCGCCGTTCAAGTTTTTCCTGACGGCGAGCCTCGATGAACGGGTGGCCCGGCGCGCCGCCGAACTGGCCGCCGCGCGCCAAGCCGTCGATATTGTGGAGCTGCGGCGGAACCTGGAGCGGCGCGACCGGCTCGACGCGACCCGCGCCGTCGCCCCGTTGCGGGCCGCGCCCGACGCCGTCCAAATCGACTCGACCGGCCGGTCCGCGGCCGAGGTGCTCGCGTTGATGCTTGAGTTGGTTGGCCAGGAAGCACACCGCTGAACGGAGGCGTCTACGCGTTCTCCCGCTTCGTCTGCTGGCTGGTGCTGCGGACCTTTTGGCGCCTACGCGTGGCCGGCATCGAGCACATCCCCCCGAGCGGTCCGCTCATCGTCGCGTGCAACCACGTTTCCTATTTCGACCCCCCGGCGCTCGGCGCAGCGGCAACTCGGCCGCTCTCCTATATGGCCAAGCGCCAGCTGTTCCGCATTCCGCTCCTCGGTCCGCTGATTTCCGCCCTCGGCGCCTTTCCCGTCGACCGCAGCCGCGGCGACGTGGCCGCGATCAAAGCCGCGGTCGGCCTCCTTTCAAAAGGTGCCGCCTTGGGAATCTTCCCGGAGGGGACACGGAATCTGAAACGAGACATCCAACCGCAAATGGGCGTTGCGTTGCTGGCGGCTCGCACCGGCGCGGCCGTCGTGCCGGCTCGCGTTTGCGGAACGGCCCACGTGCGCCGCTTGGCGCGAATCGGCGTAGTCTTCGGCGAGCCGTTGCGATTCCAGACCGCGGGGAAAGCGACGCGCGATGATTTGGCGAAGTGGACGACGGAACTCATGCGGCGCATCGACGCCCTCGGGGAGACATTCGGTGGAAATTAGGAAGGCAAAAACGCAAGGCTTCTGCTTCGGGGTGGCGATCACGCTGAAGAAGGCCGAGGAGACGGTGGCGGCGCGCGGCGACGATACCGTTACGACCTTGGGGCACATCGTTCACAATCCGCAGATGGTGCAGTCCTTCGAAGACAAAGGCTTGCGCAACGCGCATTCCGTCGACGAGGTCGATGCCGGCACGCTGTTCGTGCGGGCGCACGGGTTGCCGGTCGAAGTCTTCGATAAAGCCGAACAAAAGGGCCTCACGATCGTCGACGCCACCTGTCCGATGGTCACCAAGATCCACGTGCAGGCCGAAAAACTGCGCGCCGATGGCTACAAGATCGTCGTCGTCGGGGATCCCAATCACCCGGAAGTCAAGGGAACGCTGTCGCACGTGCCGGGCGCCTGGATCGTGCAGGAGCCGGCCGACGTCGATCTGCTGCCGCGGGCGAGCAAAGTGGGCGTCGTCGTGCAATCGACGTGGTCCGGGGCCGGTTTCACCGAGATCGTGCAAAAACTCAGCTCGAAATATTACGAAGTCCGCGCGGTCAATACGATCTGCACCGACACCCACAACCGTCAGTCCCAGGCCGAAGACCTCTCGACCCAAGTCGAAGTGATGGTCGTCGTCGGCGGCAAAACGTCCGCCAACACGAAGCACCTGGCAGAACTCGCCGCGATGCGCGGCGCGCGCTCGTATCACATCGAAGGTGCAGACGAACTGCAAGCGCAGTGGTTCGACGGCGTGCAGGTGGCTGGCCTCATGTCGGGCGCTTCGACGCCGGGATGGCTGGTCGATCAAGTGGAGGCGCGCATGCGGGTGCTGACCGCTACCGAGGCATCGGCCGCAGGAGGAGCGTAACCGTCGAGCTGGTCAGCCTCATCGAAGCGCATCTCGCGCGGACGCTCGAGCGCCATCGCGGAGCATCGCCGGTTTACGAGATGCTGCGCTTTCATTTCGGATACGACGAGCCGGGGAAGTTTCAGTCCGGCAAGCGTCTGCGGCCGCAACTTCTCTTGCGCACGGCGCTCGAAGAAGGCGGCCGGATCGAGGAGGCCCTCGATGCCGCCGTGGCCATCGAAATTCTGCACAACTACTCCCTCGTTCACGACGACATCGAGGACGGCGACGAACTGCGCCACGGACGGACGACGATTTGGAAGCGCTTCGGCGTGCCGCACGGGATCAACACGGGAGACGCGCTCTGCGCGATCAGCTACTTGACGTTGCTGCACGAACACTCGTGTGCTCCGGCCGAGCGCGTCGTCGCAATGCTGCACGTGCTGCACGAGGCGAACCTGCACATGTGCGAGGGGCAGGGCCTCGATATCGGCTTCGAGACGCGCTCCATCGTAACGATGGCGCAGTACCGCGACATGATCGCGGGTAAAACGGGAGCGCTCTTTTCCGCGTCGTGCGAACTGGGCGCGCTCGCGGCCGGCTGCACGTGGGAACGCGCCCGGCAGTATGCGCGGTTGGGGCGCGCGTACGGTCTCGCTTTCCAAATTCGCGACGACGTGCTGGGCACGTGGGGCACGACCGACGTGACGGGAAAGCCCAGCGGCGCGGACATCGCGCGGCGCAAGTGGAGCTTCCCCATCGTCTGGGCGCTTGGCACGCCCCCCTCGCGCGACCGCGAGATCGTGGCGCGCGCGTACGATACCAACGCGTGCATCGCCCGCGAGCACGTCGGCGACGTGATCGCCGCCCTCGATCGCTTGGGGGCCCGCGCGGCAGCGGACGCCGTCCATGACCGCGCCCTCGACGACGCCGATGCGCTGGCCGCCGAAGCGCACGTCGACGCCAACGCGTCCATTCGGAATTTTCTCGCGCTCGGCGCCCGGCGTGTTGCGTAGCGGCGTTTCGCGCATCGCCGCAGCGGAGCAAAGGCGCGAATCCACGGCCGCTCTCTCCACGCCGCTGCTGTTGGGCGGGATGTTACTGCTCGCGCTGGCCGTGCGCTTGTTGCTGATCGGCGGTGCAGGCTTCGTCAACGACGTGTCGACGTTCGAAGCCTGGACGTTGAGCTTGGCTTCCGGGCCGCTGCGCAGTTTCTACGCCAGCGCCAAGTTCGTCGATTATCCGCCCGGCTATTTTTTCGTACTGGCGTTCGTCGGCCACGTCTGTAAGGCGCTCGTCCACGCCGATCCGACCTGGAGCGCGCTCAAGGTTGCGGTCAAACTGCCCGCGGTCATCGCGGACCTCGTCGACACCGTCCTGATCTTCGCCCTCGTGCGCCGCTTCGCGTCCAAGACCTGGGCGTTCGGCGCGGCGGCACTGTTTGCGTTCAATCCGGCGATCGTCTTCATCTCGGCCTATTGGGGACAAGTCGACTCGGTCGCCGGTGGGTTAGCGCTCGGGTCGCTGCTGCTGATCGTAGCGGCCGACGGACACCCCGGCCGCCGGCAAACGCTTCTCATCGTCAATGCCTGGCTGTTGCTGGCATTCTCAATCCTGATGAAGCCGCCGGCGATCGTGCTCGTCCCGCTCTATCTCGCCTACGTGTTCACCACGCAGGATGGAGCGCTGCGCGCGCGGCGCGCGATCGCGACGGGCTACGGCATCGTCGCCGCTTTGCTGCTCGCGTACCTTTCGGCGTTCGCGTTTCACGCCGGAATGAATCCGGCCGACCAATTCGCCTGGCTCTACGGACGTTATCACTACGCCTCGGGCGTCTACCCGTATAATTCGGTCAACGCGTTCAACCTGTACGTCGCGGCCGCCGGCCACTTCTGGCAGCCCGATGGAACCTTGATTCCGAACTGGTCCATCGGTGGCCACGAAGTCGGCTTGCCACAGTACGCGTGGGGCATCGCGCTCTTCATCGGCGCGGTGCTCTTGGTCGTGTCGCGCTACCTGCAGCGGCGCGACGCGCCGGCGCTGGTCGAAGCGGCGATGATCCTTTCGCTCGGCTACTTCGTCTTGTCGACCCGCATGCACGAGCGCTACATTTTCAACGCGGTCATGTTCGCGACGCCGCTGATCTTCATGCGCCGCCGTTATCTCTACGCTGCCATCATCGTCTCGCTGACGTTGCTGGCCAACCTGTATTACTCGCTCGACTACCTCAACGTGATGACGGCGCACGTCGCCGGCGTCGATCCGACGGACTTGGTGCCGTGGCTGAGCCGGCCCGCCGCGCTGCTCAACGTCGGGACGTTTTTCTATCTCGGCTACGTGTTCTTGGGTCCCGGCAGCGACGTGCTGGAGAACGTCGGTGCCGGTGCCGGCGTGGCGCTCGCGCGGGCGCGCGCGTGGTTCTCGCCGCTCGAGGGCATTTATGCGATGCGTCCGCTCGATTGGTGGCTGGCGGGCGGCCTCACCGTGGCGGCCTTCATCGTCACCGTGATCGGTTACACGGTGCCGAGCGAAAAAATCTTCGACGAGATCTACTACGCGCGGGCCGGCGAAGAATACCTGGGCCACAAAGAGATTTTCGAGTTCACTCATCCGCCGCTGACCAAGCTCATCATCACGCTGTCGATGATGCTCTTCGGCGGCTTGCACGGCTTGGGCGACACGTCGGCGGGCTGGCGCTTCCTCAACCTCGTCGTCGGGGCGCTGATGGTCTTCATCACGTATCTGTTCGCAAAGCGGCTTTTCGGGTCGACGCTGTTCGCGACGATTGCGGCCTTCTTATTGACGATCGACGGCTTCCGGTTTGCGCAGGCCCGCATCGCGACGCCGGAAATTACCGTCGCGTTTTTCACGTTGGTGACGCTCTACGCGTTTTACCGCTTTTGGATTGCCAGCCAGGTCCGCGTGGCGCCGGCGCTCGATCGGCGGATCGCCGCGCGCGAGGGTTTTGCGCTCGCCGCCGGATTGCTGCTGGCGGCAGGCTTGTCGGTGCTGTTGCTGCCCGGACAGTCGGCGGCGGCTCACGTCGTGTTCTTCCTCTACTTGGGCTGCGGCGCGTACGCCGCCATCCGCCTCGCAGCGCCGCGCTTTTTGGGTGCGAAAGCGATGACCTCGTACGCGGACGGATCGCTCGTGTTCGGAAAATCGCTGCACACGCCCGACGGCGGCAGCGTACCGCTCGACCGGGGCGCCGCAGCGGTCGCCGGCGCGGCGACGCAGCTCACCAAAAACGGCCTCGTTTATGAGACCGACGGCTTGCGCATCAGCTACGCGCGCGATGGTTCCGTCCGCTATGCGAGCGAGGGCGGCGAAGCGCTCTTCGCGCAGGGAACGATGCAGGCCGACGGCGTTACGCTCGACGGCCGGCGTGACGGCATGCGCTGGTTGCTGATTCTCGCGCTATCCGCGGGCTGTCTCGGCGCCTCGAAATGGAACGGGCTGTTCGATTTTTTCGTCGTTTGGCTGCTCGTGCTCTTTGTCGTCTCCCAGCGCTATTGGGCGGCCCTGGCGCGCGGTCTCGGCCTGATGAGCGCCAAGGCCGCGCCGGCGGCATGGGGCAATCCCCTCGGCTTTTCGGCCGACACGATCGTGACGTTGATGCTCTTCGTCGGCGGGACGATTTACGCTCTCTGCTACATTCCGTACTTCAGCCTCCACCACAACGTGGCCGATCTGGTCTCGCTGCAGCAGCAGATGTACATCTATCACGCCGATACCGTGGCCAAAGCGACGCATCCCTACTCGTCCAAATGGTGGCAGTGGCCGCTATTGCAGATCCCGATCTCGTATTACTATCACGACTTCCGCACCGGCGCCGCCGTGTCCGACGGCAATGCGTGCTGCGTGGCGGAAATTTTGGCGTTGCCCAATCCGTTAACGTGGTGGCTTGGGTTGTTGACGGTGCCGTTCATGGGCTGGATCGCCTGGCGCGAGAAGCACAAGGGCTTTACCTTACTGTTCGTGGCCTACTTCATCCAGTGGCTGCCGTGGATTACGTCGCCGCGCATCACGTTCGAGTATCACTTTTTTCCGAATCTGGCGATCATCATCTTGGCCGACACGCTGCTCGTTGCGCGCGTCTGGCAGTTCGGCGCCCGCATTACGCAAGGCCTGAACTGGTACCGCATCGGCGTCGGTGCTTTTCTGGCCCTGTCGCTTGCGTCGTTCGCGTTCTTCTATCCGGTCGTCGCAGGCTCGCACATCTCGTACAACGCGTGGAATGCGCGCATGCTGACCGGAGCCGAAGGCAGCAACTGGATCAACCCGCACCCGGGGAAGTGAGCGATGTCCGGACATTCGAAGTGGCACAACATCAAGCTGAAAAAGGGCAAGGTCGACGCCCAGCGCGGCGCCTTGTTCACCAAGCTTTCCAAGGAACTGATCCTTGCGGCCAAGGGCGGCTCGCCCGATCCCGAGGCGAATTACCGCTTGAAGATGGCCGTCGAAAAAGCGCGCGAGAACAACATGCCGCAAGACAACATCAAGCGGGCCATCGCGCGGGCCGGCGGCGCCGAAGGCGACCGGGAAATCGTCGAGATGCGCTACGAAGGCCATGGGCCGGCGGGCGTCGCGGTGGTCGTCGATGCCGCGACCGACAATCGGAACCGCACGGCGGCGGAGCTGCGCTTCGTGTTCAGTCGCCACGGGGGCGCGCTGGGCGAGAGCGGTTCGGTCGCTTGGATGTTCGAGCCGCGCGGACTGCTCGAGGTCGAGAACGGTAAGCGCGACGAAGACGCGCTGATGGAAGCGGCGCTCGTGCCCGGCGTCGTCGACGTGCACTTCGATGACGGCTCGGCCGGAGGCCGCTCGGTCATCGTGACGCAGCCCGACCGGTTGGCGGCGGTGCGCGAGGCGCTGGTTCGCAGCGGACTGCGCGTGACCTCGATGGTTTTGGGCGTTGAGGCCAAGACGAGCGTGACCCCGCACAACGGCGAACTCGGCGAGGTCGTCGACCTCCTCGACGCGCTCGAAGAGCACGAAGACGTGCAGCGCGTCTTCTCGAACGCGAAACTCGATCTCGCCCAATACGAAGCGCTCGCCTGATGCGACGCGTGGCGGTCGACGGCGGTGCGGCAAGCGGTTCCCGGCCGCGTCCGCGCGGTGGTCGCTGGTGGGCGCGGCAGGATTGGTGGTTCGCGCTCGCGTTGGCGTTTTTCGTGGGCGTGACGGTGTGGTTCGGGCGCGCCATCCAAGACTTCCTCACGCCGCCTGCCAAAACGATTGCCGCGCCCGCTCTTGTGGGGGAGACGCTGTCCGACGCCGTCGGCACCGCGCAGAGCTTACGCCTGACGACGACGGTCGTACAACGAACGCCGAGCGACCGCTATCCGCGCGATGTCGTCATGCGGCAAGACCCGCTCGCCGGCGCTCAAGTGCGTCAGGGTCGCCGCATTTCGCTGGTCGTGTCCAACGGCGTGCAGATTTTTCCGATGCCCGATCTGCGGTATGAATCGCGGCGCGAACTTGGGCTCGATCTCTCGCACTACAAACTGCAGTTAGGTAAGGTGAAGGTCGTTCAGAGCGACGAGGTGCCCTCCGAAGCGGTCGTCGCGCAAGATCCGCCGCCGCTGACGTCGGTGCGCGCCGGCAGCATCGTCAACGTCGACATTGCCAAGGGCGGTCCCGAAACGATCCGGGTTCCGCAGTTCGTCGGCAAGACGATCGACGAAGCTCGCGCCGACGCCGCCCGGAGCCGGGTGCACTTCGGGCAGATCGTTTGGACGCCGTTCGGGCGGTACGGGCCGCCGCGCGGCGAAATCGTCGCGCAGAAACCCGGCGCCGGCAGCGAGATCGGATCGTTCCAATCGGTGTCCGTGCAGGTGAGCGCCGGACCGCGCGAAGCGGGCTATCTCGTGCGCCAGGTGCACGCCACGGCAACCGTACCGCAGGACGCGGCCGCTCAAGACGGCAAGTCGCCGTCGGTTCGCGTCGAGGTGCATGACGAAACCGGCACGTGGAACGTCTACAACGCGTATGCCCAACCCAAACAAAAGCTCGATTTCAATTTGACGGTGGTTGGAACCGCCGAACTCGATATCTTCGTAAACAACGAATTGATCAGTTCGACCAAACTCGGAGCCGAGCCACCCGTCCAGGAATCGCAGAAACTCGGGCCGCCGCCGAAGGGCTCGCATGCGCCGCCTGCACTCCAACGCTCGGAGGCGCCGAAGGCGGCCCCGAGATGAAAATCGCGCCCTCGCTCTTGTCGGCTGACTTCAGCCGCATCGCCGATCAAATCGCCCTCGTCGAAAGCGCTGGAGCGGACTACTTGCACCTCGACGTGATGGATGGCCGCTTCGTTCCCAACATCACCTGGGGCCCCAAGATCGTCGGCGATCTGCGTAAACTCTCACCGCTGTGTTTCGACGTTCATCTGATGATCGTCGAGCCCGAACGGTACGTCGACGAATTCCGCGAAGCAGGCGCCGACATCATCACGTTTCATTTGGAGGCGACGTCGCACGCGCAGCGTCTGCTGACGTACATCCGCTCGTTCGGGGCCAAGGCCGGCATCGCGCTGTGCCCGCAAACGCCCGTCGCGATGCTCGACGATCTGATCGACGACCTCGACTTGCTGCTGGTCATGAGCGTGAACCCGGGATTCGGCGGCCAAAGCTACATCCCCAACTCGGAGAAGAAAGTGCGCGAAGCGCGGGCGCTGATCGATGCGCGCAATCCGCGCTGTGAACTGGAGATCGACGGCGGAATCGGGCGCAAGAACATCGCCGACGTCGTCCGTGCCGGCGTCGATGTCGTCGTCATGGGTTCGAGCATCTTCGGCGCAGCCGAGCCCGCGGGCGAACTGCAGCAGTTGCGCGCGCTCGGCACGCCCGTGGCCGGCGCGCTGCGCTGAACGAAGACGCGCTCGTCGCGGCGCTCCGTGCGATCGTCGAAGCGCCGGCGCCGCGCGGCAAGCCGGAACCCCGCGGGGTCGTTCTCGGGATCGGAGACGACGCCGCCGTCTGGCAACCCTCACGTTCGCACCTCGCGGTCATCACGACCGACGCCCTCGTCGACGGCGTCCACTTTCTTGCGCAGGCGATGGACCCGGCTGCGATCGGACACCGCGCCCTGGCCTGCAATCTTTCCGACGTGGCGGCCATGGGCGCACGTCCGTTGCTGGCGACCGTTGCGCTCGGCGTCCCGTCCGAAACGAGCGAAGCGTGGATTCTGAACTGTTACCGCGGCATGGCCGCCCTGGCGGCCGAGCACGGCACGCGCATCGTGGGCGGCGACATTGTACGGGCTCCGGCGCTGATGCTCTCGCTCACCGTCGTCGGGGAGGTGTCGCGCAGCCGGCTGCGTCGCCGGGCCGCCGGACGACCCGGCGACGTCATCGCGGTGACGGGTGCGCTGGGGTTGAGCCGTGCGGGCCTTGAGCTGACCCGCCGGCCCACGCTCGCGGTCGGGGCGCCGGCGCGCGGCGCGGCACTCGCGGCCTTTGCTACGCCGCAACCGCGGGTGCGGGAAGGCCGTTGGCTGGCAACGTCCGCCGGCGTCCACGCCATGATGGATCTCTCCGATGGGCTGTCGACGGATCTCGGGCGCCTGGTCAAAGCGGCTGCCTGTGGGGCCGTCGTGGAAGTCATTCCGGTGCACCCTCTGGCGCGCGCCGTGGCAGGCGTGGCCGGCGCCGCCGCCGAGCGCTATGCGCTTGATGGGGGTGAAGACTTCGAGCTGCTCCTGAGCGTCGCGCCGCGCGCTTTTTCCCACCTTGCTCGCCGCTTCGAAGAGCGCTTCGGCCGAGGTCTTCTAGCAATCGGACGCCTCGAAAACGAAGCCGGAGTGCGCTTATCGCAAGGCGGCGCCCTGCAAGATCTCGCGCCGACCGGTTACGATCACTTGGCCGGGAGGTAATGGGTGGGGTCGCGGCCGTCAACTCGCATGGCAACGCAGCCGATTTCTCTAACGTGGAAGCAGCACTGGCCTCCGGCTCTCCCGAGGAGAGCGAACACAACCGCCGTCAGCCGACGGCGCATCCGGGTCCGATGATCCAGCGCGACTATCTCGATCCCTTGGGTTTGAGCGCGGCCAAGCTGGCGGAGCACATCGGCATGGACGGCAGGGTCTTGGATGCGATGTTGTCGGGCAAACGGTCGATCGACGTCGCGGCGGCGATTCGGTTGGGGCGCTCCCTGCAGCTCAACCCGGTCATCATCATGGAGCGTCAGACGCGCTACGACTTCGCCGTTCTGCGCGACGACGCCGAACTGGAAAGCATCGACGTCTTACCGCGCGATGAGAACTTCCCGTTTCCGGAAATCGGCTACCTGCGCGGTCGCCTTGCGGGGCTGCGCGAGACCTGGGGTTATGGCGACGTGCGGCCCGAGACGCTCGGGTTCTTGGCGGACGCCGACTACGACGGGCACGACATGCTGCTGCGCCTGCATGACCTGCGCCCGGGCGCGCGCTTGCGCGTGTACGCGCCCGAGGGTCATGTCTTATGGGTCGGCGTCGTGCTCGAGACGCTGCAAGGTCAGCCGCTTTTGCCGTATGCACGGCCCGGCGTGTGGATCGGCTGGTTCGTGCAGCGCTACCGCGCCGACTTCATTCCGGCACGATAACCAGCGCCGCGGCATCGCGTTCAATCGCCACACCGCAATCGAGCAGCGCGTCGCGGCGCCCTCCGTCGCTCTTCGCGACGAACGCAAGCAGCAGCGCCCGCTCGCGGCGGGTCTGTACGCACGCCGCGTGCGGCTGGGAAGAAACGCGCCGCACCGTGCCGTCGGGCACGAATGGCGCCGGATCTGCCGGCACTGGCCCCGTGATCCGCAACTGCGACGGATCGTGCTCGATCAGCCAGGTATACACGTGCGTCCCGTAGCGTCGGTCGAGGAGGGCTGCCTCCGTATGTGGATCGCGCCGGCCGCAACCGCTCAGGCTCAACATCGCGAGCAAAGCAACAATGAGGGCGTCGTTGTTTCGGTCAGATCGAGGCGCGAGGGGGCGACGTTTCCAAATGGAAGTCAGTTCCTTCGTAACGATGAGCCGGCCGAAACGACGGCCGCCTCAGGCCCGTTTGACGCGACGGGAGCGCAAGCACTGCGTGCAAGCCTTGATCGTCTTATGCGTTCCCGACTCGTCGACGCGGACCGGCTGAAGGTTGGGAAGCCAGCGACGCTTGGTCTTGTTCATGGCATGGCTGACGTTGTTGCCCGCCATCGGTCCCTTGCCGCACACGTCGCAGCGTTTGGCCATTGCATCTCCTGGGTTCTTCGTTCATTGAGTATACGTCGGCACGGCGGCCGACAACCCGGCGAGTCTACCATGCGGCGCTGTTGTCCGCAACGACTTGGGCCTGCTCTAAAAGCGCACCGTTGCCGGGGAAAGTCCGCGGCGGCGCGTATATCCGTGGTGCTGCACCGCCGAATTCCCGGCGGCTTTGGAAGGTCAAAGTCTTCTTGAACGGTAGGACCCCGCGCATTGCCGTGGATGCGATGGGCGGAGATCACGCTCCCCAGGAGATCGTCGCCGGCGCGGCGCTCGCTGCGCGCGAAGGTTTCGGGCGCATGCTGGTTGTGGGCGATCGCTCGCAGATTGCGCCGCTGCTGGCCGAACACGGCGACGAGCGGCTTGAACTCGTGCATGCCCCCGCTGCGGTGCCGATGGACGCCAACCCGGCGCAAGTGGTGCGCAACAGCGGGGCAACGTCGCTGGGCGTCGCGATCGACCTGGTTCGCGACGGCCAGGCGGACGCCGTCGTGTCGGCCGGCAACAGCGGCGCGTTCCTGGCGATCGCGCTCGTGCGGTTGCGCACGATTCCGGGTGTCGCGCGCCCGGCGATTGCCGTGGTTTATCCGGCCAAATTTGGTCCGGTCGTCGTGCTCGACAGCGGGGCGAACGTCGATTGCCGCCCCGAATGGCTCGCGCAGTTCGGCGTCATGGGCAGCGCGTACGCGCGCGCCGTGCTCGGCATCGCCGCACCGAAAGTCGGCATCATCTCCGTCGGCGAGGAGCGCAATAAAGGCAATGCCCAAACGATCGAAGCGGCCCGGCTGCTTACGGCCGCGCCGGTCGATTTCATCGGCAACGCCGAAGGCAAAGACGTCTTCGTCAATTTAGCGGACGTATTTGTGACCGACGGTTTCGTGGGCAACGTCATGCTCAAACTTTCCGAAGGCGCCGGTTCACTGATCACCGACATCGTCGTCGCTGAAGTGAAGTCCAGCGGTCCGCGTGAAAAAGTCGGCGCGTGGCTCGTACGGCCCGCGTTACGGCGCGTGCGCACGAAACTCAGCTACGAAACCTACGGCGGCGCGCCGCTGCTCGGCCTGCGCGGCAATTGCATCGTCGCGCACGGCCGTGCGAACCGCACCGCCGTGCGCAGCGCCATTCGCGCCGCCGTGGCCGAAGTGCGTGAGGACGTCGTCGGGCGGATCGGCGAACTCGTCCGGCCGCTCGAGTGCGTCGAATAACGGACCTCTCCGGCGAGGCAGCCGGCGTCGCAGCGGGCGGAGTCTACGTCCACTTACCGTTTTGCCCGTACGTCTGCCCGTACTGTGATTTCGCGAAGTGGCCGTTGCAACGAAGCCGTGCGCAGCGCTACCTACGTGCGCTCGAGGCGGAGATCGCCGCGGCTCCGCCGTTGCAAGCGCGCACGCTGTTCCTTGGAGGCGGCACGCCCAATACGTATGCGCCTGCGACTATCGCGGCGCTCGTCGCGCAGGCGCGCGAACGGTTCGGGTTGCCCGCCGCGGCCGAAGCGACGGTCGAGATGAATCCCGATCCCGGACTATGCACGCCCGAGGTGTTCGCCGCGTATGCGCACGCGGGCATCACGCGCGTTTCGCTCGGCGTTCAGTCCCTCGTTCCCGAAGAACTTGCCGTGCTCGGCCGACGACACTGTGCAGGTGACGTCACGGTCGCCGTCGAGCGGGCACGCCGCGCGGGCATCGGCAATATCTCGGTCGACCTCATCTTTGCCGTTCCGGGCCAGACCGTCGCATCGTGGCGCCGCACGCTGGAGGCGGCGCTGGCACTCGAACCGGCGCACGTGTCGACCTACGGACTGACGATCGAAGAGAACACGCCCTATGCCGCGTGGCAAGCGCGACGGCCCGGCGACTTCATCGGCAGTGATGCCGAAGCCGAACTGTACGCGCTCGGCATCGACATGCTCGAAGCCGCAGGCTTCGAGCATTACGAGATCAGCAATTTCGCGCGCCCGGGCGCGCGCTGCGCACACAACGAGAATTATTGGAGGAACGGCAACTATCTTGGTCTGGGGGTCGGCGCCGCTTCGTACCTCGCCGGTTGCCGCGCCGTGCATACGCGCGACTTCGAGACGTACTGCACCGCACTGGAGCGCTCTGCCGCCGTGCCGGGCGACGGCGAGCGCTTGGAAGGTGCGGCGCAGCTGGGTGAAGCGGCGATGCTCGCCCTGCGGACCTCCGAGGGCGTCGACGTGGCCGCTTTCAAACAACGTTACGGCGTGAACGTCCTGCACCGGTATGCGGCGGTGCTGACCGATTTACGGGCTGCCGGAACGCTCGACGTGACGCCGTCGCACGTTCGCTTGACGCGCCGCGGCCGGTTCATCGCCAACGACGTGTGCCAAGCCTTCGTCGCATGAGCGTCGCGGCGTCGGTTCTTCGCGTCTTGTTTATGGCCGTGTTCGCCATCGCGGGCTTTTTGCTCGGACGCGAAGCGTACATGCACTTGATATCCCTGCACGTCGCCAATCAGTCGTGGCTGATTGCTCTCGAGATCGTCGCTCCGCTGGTGGGTGCGCTCGCGGGGCTCTTCGCCGCCCCGTACGCGCAGGCGCTGTTCGAAGTCGAGCTCGACGCGGTCGAAGACGCCGTCGAGCGCCTGACGCCGCAGCAGATTCTCGGCGGGGTCGTAGGCTTGATCGCGGGACTCGTCATCGCGTTCCTGATCAAGAACGTGCTCTTCGAAGCGATTGCGGGCGCCGGAACCGCGGGCGCGATCGTGTCGCGCGTCTCGTACATCGTGCTCAGCGTCTTTGCCGCGTTTCTCGGTGCGCGAGTCGGCGCGAAGCAACGCTTGCCCAAAGTCGCCGGCGACACCGCTCCGGCCGAGGGCCAGCCGAAGATCATCGACACGTCGGTCATCGTCGACGGCCGCGTTCTCGAGATCGTCGGAAGCGGATTCTTGGAGGGCCCCCTGGTCGTGCCACGCTTCGTGCTGCGCGAACTGCAGACGATCGCCGATTCGGTCGATTCGCAGCGGCGCATTCGCGGACGGCGCGGGCTCGACGTGCTCGCCAAACTGCAAGAGACCGTTGCGCTGCACATCGACGAACGCAATTACGATGACGTGGGGGGCGTCGATGCGAAACTCGTGCGCTTGGCGCGCGAGCGCAACGGAAAGCTGGTCACCAACGACTACAACCTCAACCGGGTCGCGCACGTTGAAGGCGTGGTCGTGCTCAACATTAACGAGCTTGCCGGCGCGGTTAAACCCGTCGTACTACCGGGCGAGGAGTTGCACGTTACGGTCGTGCGGGACGGCAAAGAGCCGCATCAGGGCATCGGCTACCTCGACGACGGCACGATGGTCGTCGTCGAAAACGGACGCCGTCTGATCGGCGAAGGCACCGACGTGCAAGTAACCAGCGTTTTACAAACGGTTGCCGGACGCATGATCTTCGCCAAGCCCAAACGCCCGACGCAGCTCACGACGTGACGTTTTGCGCGGTCGTCGTAGCGGCCGGCCGGGGCGAGCGCTTCGGTCAGCCGAAACAACTCGTCGAGGTTGCGGGGCGGCCGCTTGCGGCCTGGTCGCTGGCGACGGTGGGCGCGATGCCCGAGCTGGGCGATGTGGTCATCGCGACCGAGCCGCAGAGCATCCTGACCTTTGAGCGGCTGGCGCGCGAGTTCGCGCCGCGCTTACGCGCGATGGTCGTGGCCGGCGGGGCGACCCGCCAAGAGAGCGTCGCGCGGGCGCTCGCGGCGGTTCCGGACCGCTGTGACGCGGTCTTCGTGCACGACGGTGCACGCCCGCTGCTCGTCGCCGCCGACGTGCGCGCCGGCATGGCCGTTACCGCGTCGGGTACCGGCGCCGTCCTCGCAGCGCCGGTGGCCGATACGATCAAGGTCGTGGCTCCGGATAGCCGTAGCGTTGTCCGGACGCTGGATCGGACGGAGCTGTGGGCCGCGCAAACCCCGCAGTTCGCCATGCTTGCGGATCTGCGAGCCGCGCATGCCGCGGCGGCGGCCGCCGCTTTCGTGGGAACCGACGAGGCCATGCTGCTCGAACGCGCGGGTTACCGCGTCGTCGTCGTGCCGGCGAGCGGCGAAAACTTCAAGGTGACGCTGCCCGGCGACCGCGACCGCGCAGAGGCCATTTTGCGGCGACGCATGGGCGTGCCGGCGTCCGCGGCAGCGGGATGACGCCGTTGCGGGTCGGCCATGGTTTCGACGCGCACCGGTTGGCCGTAGGCCGGCCGTTCATTCTGGGCGGGGTCACGATTCCGTACGAGAAGGGGCCGCTCGGGCACTCGGACGCCGACGTCCTGGCTCATGCGCTCTCGGATGCGATTCTCGGCGCGTGCGCGCTCGGGGACCTCGGCGCCCACTTTCCCGATACGGACCAGCGCTGGAAAGACGCGAACTCGATGCGCTTGCTGGAAGCATGCGCCGGACTCGCGCGTTCGGCGGGTTATGAAATCGGAAACGTGGCTGCGACCGTGGTGGTCCAGGCGCCGAAGCTCGCTCCGCACCTGGCCGCCGTGCGCGAGCACGTTGCCGCCGCGCTGCGCATCGAAAGCGCCGCCGTCGGTGTTACAGCGAAGACGAGCGAAGGCATGGGATACACCGGCGACGGCACGGGTATCGCCGCCTATGCCGTCGCGCTTTTGTTCCGACCGCAGGCCCAATGACAGCAATCGATCTCGAAGCGTACCCCTTCACCGCGACCCTAGGCCCGCAGGTTGAGCCGAATCGGGGCCGTGACGCGCTCGCCGAAGCGATGCAACGTACGAAGCTGCTGGAAAACCCGCCGCCGCCGGCTGCACTGCGCTGGATCGACACGTTCCTCGAAGCGTACGGCGGAGCGGTCGCGACCGTAGCCGACGCGCTGCCGCTGGTGCGTGCGCTGCGAGCCGAAGCGGTAATCGTGCCGGCGCTCGATCTCGAACGGCTGCGTAATCGTCAAGTGCTGTTCTTTCTCGATGCGGTGAGCCAGTACGTCGACGATCAGTCCGAACTGCGCGGGTTGCCGCTGGAACACGATCTGCACGAGATCGCCGGCGAGTTCGGTCTCGCCGACGACGACGCGCTGTGGGCGGTGCGCGTCGCGCTGACGGGAGTAGCGTCCGGACCTCCCCTCGAGTTGATCTTTCCGCTCCTGGGTCACGACCGGATCATGATGCGTATCGGTGCGGTCAACGCGCACGTGCTTCACGGGCGTGGTCTCGAACCGATCCCTTACGGCCCGGGCGGCGTTCCGTTTACGACGATCGAAGGAAAGCCCCCGGGATGAGCCTCTTTGCGGACGTGCTGGCCGACTGGCGCGTGCCCGTCGAAAAGGATCCGGCGGCGCGCGGCTACCTCGACGTCCTGCTTTCCTATCCCGGATTTCATGCCGTGACGGCATACCGGGTTCTGCATCGCTTGTGGGGTGCGCGCATTCCGCTTTTGCCGCGCTTTCTGGCTAACATCGTGCGCACCCTCACCGGCATCGAAATTCATCCCGCCGCCAAAATCGGTAAACGCTTCTTCATCGATCACGGCATGGGCGTCTTGATCGGTGAGACCTCTGAAATCGGCGACGACGTGACGCTGTACAAAAACGTCACGCTGGGCGGCACGAGTTTGGGGCCGGGAAAACGGCATCCGACCTTGGGGAACGACGTCGTGGTCGGGACCAATGCGTGCGTGCTGGGAGCGATCGTCGTTGGGGACGGAGCGCGCATCGGTGCAGGTTCCGTCGTCGTGCGCGACGTGCCGCCGAACGCGACGGTGGTCGGCATCCCCGGCCGGATCGTACTGGTCGCGGGGAAGCCCGCCGTTACGCGGACGGCGCTCGTCGACATGCCGGATCCGCAAGGCATGGTCGTGCAGCAACTTGCCGAGCGCGTCGCTGCGCTGGAAGTAAAACTGGCCGAATTCGGCGTTCCGACGCAAGCGCGCCGCGCGCCCTCCGTCAATCCGGCGATCTTCGACGATGTCTCTCCAGCTATATAACACGCGTACGCGCGCGGTTGAACCGTTCGCTCCCGTGCGCGCGCCCGACGTTACGATGTACGTCTGCGGGTTAACGCCTTCGGCCGAAGCGCATCTCGGCCACGCGCGTTCCTTTTTGTTCTTCGACGTCTTGCGGCGCTATCTCGTGCACCTCGGTTACCGGGTCACCTACGTGCGCAACGTCACCGATATCGACGATCGCAGCATCGCGACGGCGCAGGCTGAAGGCGTTTCGTTCAGCGCCGTCGTGGCGCGCCATCTGGCCAGCTTCAACCGTTCGATGGACCGCCTGCACGTGCTCGAGCCCGATCACGAGCCCCATGCGACGGCGTACATTGGGCAGATCGTCGCGATGATCGGCAGTCTGATCGACGGCGGCCACGCGTACGTCGCGGCGGACGGGGTCTACTACGCTGTTGGTTCGTTCGCGTGCTACGGCGCGCTGTCGGGCCGTAATACGGACGAACTGCTGATCGGCGCGCGCATTGCTCCCGGTGAAGACAAGCGCGACCCGCTCGATTTTGCGCTGTGGAAGTTTGCGAAGGCCGGCGAACCGGCGTGGGCGTCGCCATGGGGCGCGGGCCGGCCCGGCTGGCACATCGAGTGTTCGGCGATGTCTCACGCGCTGTTGGGTGAGCCGCTCGACATCCACGGCGGGGGATTCGACTTGATCTTTCCGCATCACGAGAATGAGATCGCGCAGACCGAAGCGCTCTACGGCGGTCCGATGGCAAACATGTGGGTGCACGGCGGCCTCCTGCTCTTCGACGGAAAGAAGATGTCGAAGTCACTCGGCAACTTTGAGCCGCTCTCGGACTTGCTCGACCGCCACGACGCGCAGGCGATCCGCCTGCTGTTCCTGCAAGCAGGATATCGTAAACCACTGAACTTTACGGAGCCGTCGATCGAAGGTGCGACGAGCGGGCTGCGGCGTCTGCAGAGCGCGTACGATGCGTTGCGCGCGGCGCCGGCAGCCGGAGCGGCACAATCCTCGGCGCGGGCGGTGGTCGAGTCCTACGAACGCCGCTTCTTCGTCGCGCTTGACGACGATATGAATACGTCGGCTGCCGTCGCGGTGCTTTTCGACCTCACGAGCGAGGCGCGCGCGTTGGAAGACGCCGGTGCCGGGAGCCTCGCCGCTGCGTTCATGCACGAGGCGCTGGGGCTCATCGGACTCGACCCCTCCCAGCGCGTACATCCCAACGACGACCCACACCGGATTCTGCACGCGGATTTCGTATCGCGTTTGAGCTCCATGCTCGGTGACGTCGTTCGTTTCAACGGAGCGGCAGCGAGCCCCGAGGCGGCGATCGCGGCCGTGATCAAGGCGCGCAATCGGGCACGCCTAGCCAAAGATTTTCGGCTCGCCGACCGGCTTCGCATCGCGCTTTCCGACGTCGGCGTGCACCTGCACGACACCAAGGAGGGCACGACGTGGACCGTCGTCGCCTAGGGTCCAGCCGCCCCCCGCGACGCAAAGAGGACCTCGATCTGGACGACGTCGTCTACGGCGTCCATGCCATCGAAGAAGCGCTGACGGCCGGTGAGCCGCTTCGTCGCCTGTACGTCGGCGATGAGCGTAAGCGTGACCCGGCGCTACGCAAGCTGCTGGATAACGCCAAGGCCGCGGGCGTAACGGTGCGCTACGAGAGCCGCACATTCTTCTCTCAGTTTCCGTATCGGGCGCATCAAAGCGTCGTCGCGTTCGGAACCCCATTCGCCTACGCTTCGCTTGACGAAGCGCTTGCTGTTCCGCGTGCCGGCCAAGCGCTCTTCATCGTCCTCGATCATATTACGGACCCGCACAACGCCGGCGCCATCATTCGCTCGGCGGAAGGTGCGGGCGCGAATGCGGCCGTCATTCCAGAACGGCGCGCTGCCGGCGTCAACGCAACGGTACGTAAAGCCGCCGCCGGTGCGGCCGCGCACCTGCCGATCGCGCGCGTCGCGAATGTCGCCGGCGCCCTGCGCGCGCTCAAGAAGGCCCAGGTCTGGGTCGCGGGCGCGGCGGTCGGGGACGGCGCCGTCGATTATACGCAAGCCGACCTGGGCGGCGATCTCGCGATTGTGATCGGCGCCGAGGGCCACGGCATTTCGCCCGTCGTGCGCAAGGAGTGCGATTTTCTCGTTCGCATCCCGCTGTTCGGCACGCTCGACTCGCTCAACGCCTCGGTGGCGGCGGGCATCCTGCTGTTCGAAGCACGTCGCCAGCGGCGGTCCTCGGCGGCGTCCTGAGTGGTGCCGCCCGGACATGCCAAGCGAGCGCTCGTTATGGCGGTCGGTTTCAGCCTTGACGCTCTTGCAGGACCCTCCTATAATGAAGAGATGCGCACGGCTCGACGGGCTCCGGCCCGCGATTTCGTCCGTATGGTTAGACTAGGAGAACAACTGAAATGGGGCTTGCACAGACCACGCCCGACGCGCTCGAATACCACGAGCGGGCCGACGAGGATCTGGTCTCATCCGCCAAGGCGGGAGACAATCTGGCGATGGAGTTCTTGCTCAACAAATACAAGAATTTCGTTCGTATCAAGGCCAAGAGCTACTTTTTGATCGGCGCCGACCGCGAAGATATCATCCAAGAAGGGATGATCGGTCTGTACAAGGCGGTCCGCGATTTCAAAGCCGATAAACTTTCCAGCTTTCGGGCCTTTGCCGAACTCTGCATCACGCGGCAGATCATCACCGCGATCAAGACGGCGACGCGCCAAAAACACATCCCGCTCAACCAGTACATTTCGCTCAACAAGCCGATCTACGACGAAGACAGCGAACGCACGCTGCTCGACGTGATGGCTTCGCAGAAGACGTCCGATCCCGAAGAGCTCGTCATCAACCAGGAAGTCTCCGAGGACATCAAGGAGCGCATCCAAGAGAATCTCTCCGACCTCGAATCGCAGGTGCTGCTCTCGTACCTCGAAGGCAAGAGTTACCAGGAGATGGCCCGCGACCTGAGCCGCCACGTCAAGTCGATCGACAACGCACTGCAACGCGTCAAGCGGAAGATTGAGAAAAACCTTGCGGAGATCGAGCTGCCGTAAGGCCCGAACAACGTGGCGCCATAAAGGCGCACTGAATGGTTGAACCTTCCTGACTTCACGTGGATCTTACAGCGATGTGCCACCCCGTTGGCACATCGCTGTTTTAATGTAGTTGGCATGAATCCGAAACGAGATCGTGGCATCTGTAACCGTGACGGATGTTTGAACGCGATCAAGAAAAACGCCACGCGGTTCTGCTCGATTCAATGCCATCAATATTCCGAATATCAACGGCGCAAGTCGTTGCTGTTGAGCGGCCAGTACCCTGCCGTTATAAACATGGTCGCCTTCTTGCGCCGATATCTCGTCGCTGCCCATGGTGAACGATGCACGCGATGTGGCTGGGATGAGCGGCACCCTTTGACGGGAAGAGTTCCAATCGAGATCGAGCACATTGACGGAGATTGGCGAAATAACCGACCGGAAAACCTGACGCTGCTGTGTCCGAATTGCCACAGTCTCACGGCAACATACAAAGCATTGAACCGGGGACGGGGGCGAGCACATAGAATGGAACGGTATATCGCAGGCCGACGTAGCTCAGTTGGTAGAGCGGCATCCTTGTAAGATGCGGGCCATCGGTTCGAGTCCGATCGTCGGCTCCAACAGGACCATGGGCGAAAGCCCCATAAGCCAAGGCGGTCTGACGAGGGTAGGTGGCCGAGTGGTTAAAGGCGACAGACTGTAAATCTGTTCCGCTCAGCGGTACGCTGGTTCGAATCCAGCCCTGCCCACCACGCGGGCGTTGCATAGTGGTAATGCCTCTGCCTTCCAAGCAGAAGTCGCGAGTTCGATTCTCGCCGCCCGCTCCAGAAAACTAAAACGCCCCTGTAGCTCAGTGGTAGAGCGTGACATTGGTAATGTCAAGGCCATGGGTTCAATCCCCATCGGGGGCTTCACGCATCAGATCGGGTCGAACGCGCCGTGCACGATCATCGCTTCGCCGATCTCGCGCGCTTGGCGTAACGTTTCAGCAGTGCCGGCATCGGTTCCGGATGCGATGAACGTTGCCAGCTCTTCATCGAACAGCCGCGACACCTCAGCCTGCGTGTGCATTCCGTGCGCAACGCGTTGCGCGATCATCAGCCGGTAGATGCGGTCGGTCGCCAAATCTTCCATGTAGCCGTCCAATAAACTGGCGCCCTTACCGTTGAGATAGCCGTTGCGATAGCGTATGACCGTCCGCACCGCCGCCCGTGTCCCTTCGGTCGTCGTCATACCGACGCCGGCAACTGACGGTCGCAGGTCGGGATGCGGGTCGAATCCCGGTCGATACGTATCGAGCTGATTCGGTTCCGGAAACTGGGCGACGGCGATCGCGTTCTGATCGGGATGTCCGGTCCAGGCGCCGTCCATCAGGCAGAGCGCTTCATTTTTCTTATCTTGCGCCAGCACGCGCAGCGCGCGCTCGTTCAATTCGGAATCTTCGCGGCTCGGATAGAGCGCCGTCATGCCGCCGATGGCAAGCATGCCGTGCTTGTGACAAATCGACGGGATGAGAGTTCGCAAATTCTGGAAGAACGCCACATCGTGCGGGATCGTGTTACGATCCGGCAACACCCACTTGGGGTCATCGAAGTTGTAGTGAATGAGGCTCGCCATGTAGTCCCAGCGGCCGAGATTCAGTCCGAGCAAATGCTCGCGGAGGTTGTATGCAAACTCTTCGAGTTCAAAGGCAAGGGGGTGCGCTTCGCAGAGCGCCATGCACTTGATGTAATCCTTCGCCTGCCCCTTTGCTTCCGCGAGCGCCACAAAGACATCGCGCCACCACAGCGCCTCGTCGGCGGACTCGGATTTCGGAATATAGATGCAGAGTGGATGCTTCAATCGCGACAAATCGAGTTGATGGACGAGGAGCGCGAGATCGAACAGCGACGCTGACGTTGTTTGCGGATAGACGCCGGCTTGGCTGAGATGCAAGCCTCGGACGCGCGTCAAGATCACGGGGGCCGACTCCTTGATGCCGACGGTGCGTCCCCGCTTGCGATCTTCATACGTCAACTCTCCGTAGAGCGCAGCGACGATATTTCCGACCCCGAGCAACGTGTGGTCCCACTGATTGGCCATCGAGTCTTCCAGGTCGAGCATCACACCGGGCGCGCCGGAGTTGAGCATCTTCACGACGAGTTCGACATCGTCGGCCGGTCCCGTCATCTGATTGCGCTGGTCACGGCACCATGCCGGCAAGGTGATGGTCCATGCATTGTCGGTCGCCGGTGAAGCAGGCAGAAATCCGGGTCGCTCCCCGGCAAGCGACTCGGCGAGGACTCGCTTTCGCTTGCCGGCCAGCGCTTGCTGCCGCGCGGTGAAGCGCTCGTGCAACGGTCTAAAGAACGACGCGAAGCCGGCCGGAAGATCGCGCTCGATTGAAAATCCCGTAGGAGCGGTGTTCATGCAACGATGCTCGGTTCTTTCCTCACCAAAAGCGGCCTGCGGTAGAGCATCGGCGGACTCGGAGAATCGCCGCAGCATGCGCGGTGCGATATTCGCACCTTGGCGCGAAAGCAGAAGAGCTCAGCGAAAGTCGCAAACTTTCATGAGGTATTGCGCGTTCATGCAATTGCAGTGCGTCGTAACGTTATTGGCATCGATGAGCGCCCAAACGGACAAACAAGCAGTCTAACGGACTATCGTAGGTGGGAAACGGGCCCATCGTACTTTAGGTCTTTTGGCGGCAGTAAGCGCGCCGTAACGCACGAACTGTACATGAACGCCGCCTTACGACGCCGGTTGTTTCCGCATCTTTCGACGTTTATGCTAAATTGTGCATAGCGCCGCGGGCCAAATCTTCAATAGAAGCGAGTTAGCGTTCCTAATGGATCGTTGTATACCGGGATCGGTGGAACGTCGGGCGACCAGCAATCCCGACGCCGTTGCCGTGATCGACGGCAACCATCAGATCACGTATGCAGAACTCGAGGCGGCGGGGACGGCGCTCGCTCGTGAATTGGAGGCGCGCGGCGTCGGGCGCGATGCAGTCGTCGCACTTTGCTTGTCGCGGTCAGCTGAGCAAATCATTGCCAGCCTTGCAATCATGAAAGCCGGTGCAGCGTATCTGCCGCTTGACCCCTCTCATCCGAGGGAGCGCCTGGAGTTCATTCTGTCGGATGCAGGCGTGGACGTGCTCGTCGCCGGTGCCGACTTCTGCGCGTTGTTCGTAGACAAAGTCCGGCACTGCATCGTGCTTACGACCAACGAACCAATCGCCGCACACTTCGCCGTTAGTCCCAGTGATCTAGATGCAAGGGACTTGGCATACGTAATCTATACGTCGGGCTCGACGGGTCGCCCCAAAGGTGTGGAGATAACGCATGCGAGCCTGATGAACCTGGTTGACTGGCACGTGGCAGCTTTCAACGTGACCGACGTCGATCGCGCGAGCCACCTCGCGCAGGTCGGCTTCGATGCTGCCGGTTGGGAAGTGTGGCCGTACCTCATCGCCGGAGCGACGATCGTCATTGGCGATCCCGCGCTGATGCAAGAGCCCGAAGCGCTGCGTGACTGGCTATGCCGAAACCACATCACGCTCTGCTATGCGTCTGCCCCGATCGCGGAACGTTTGCTGCAACTCGCGTGGCCGGCGCCGGTCGCGTTGCGCATTTTGCTGACCGGCGCGGACCGCTTGCATACGTTTCCTCCCGCGACCTTGCCCTTTGAGGTCGTCAACAACTACGGACCTACCGAGGCGACCGTGGTTACGACCTCTGGTCGTGTACCGGCGGGTTGCGTCGGCGGTTTTCCTTCCATCGGATTGCCGATTCGCAACGCGCGCGTGTACGTCGTGGATTCGGATGGCAACCGCGCAGCTCCCGGTGTCGAAGGCGAATTATGGCTCGGCGGCGCGGGCGTGGCGCGCGGCTACCGCAATCGCCCCAGCCTTAACGCCGCGGTCTTCGGTCCCGACCTGTTCGATGCGACGCCCGGTGCACGCATCTTTCGGTCGGGCGATCGCGGGCGCGTTCTTCCGAGCGGCGAGCTTGCATTCGCGGGGCGCATCGACCAGCAACTCAACGTGCGCGGTTACCGCGTCGAACCCGCGGAAATCGAGCAAGCGCTCAACGAGCACGATGCAATCGTGGCGAGCGCCGTCATCGCTCGCGACAACGATGGTCACGATACGAAGCTGGTGGCGTACTTCGAAGCACCCGCGCAGCCGCCGGCGCTGCGGGAGCTGCGGACGTTTTTGATGCGCCGCCTGCCCGCCTACATGGTGCCAGCCCTCTTCGTTCCCGTCGCGCGGCTTCCACTCTCGGAAAACGGCAAAGTCGACCGTGCCGCCCTCGCCGCGCTCGGTACGCACGACAGTCTCGCCGATGAAGCCTATGTCGCTCCGCGCACCCCGACCGAAACGCGCATTGCGGCGATCGTCGCGCCTCTTCTAAAGTTGGAAAGCGTCAGCGTCGACGACAATCTCTTCGTGATCGGTGGCCACTCGTTGCTCGGCACGCAGATCATTGCGCGAATCCGCGATGCCTTCGGCGTGCGGATCGGCTTACGTTTCCTGTTCGACTCGCCGACGGTCGCGGCGCTCGCGGCCGAAGTGGATCGTACCGTGGTGCACCCGCAAGAAAGGTCGGCCGCTTCCGCGCCTGCCGCTGCAAGCGCATGAGAACCCTGTCCAGCCTGACGCAACTCCTCGATCCCGAGGTGCTGGCAGATCCGTATCCGCTCTACCATCAGCTTCGTGCGGAAGATCCCGTGTGCTGGGATCCGTTGTTGCACGCGTGGGTCGTGACGGGATACAGCGACGTCGTGACCGTGTTGCACGACTTCTCGGCCGAACGGACCCCGTCGCCCGAAAAACTGGCCTCCATCGGACTCGGTGATCTCGGGCCCATTGCGCGCGTCATGGTCAAGCAAATGCTTTTCATGGACCCGCCCGCGCACGCGCGGGTGCGCAAGCTCGCGGCGTATGCGTTCACGCCGCATCGGGTCGCGGTGCTGCACGGACACATACGCGACGTCGTCGAGCGGCTACTCGACCGGATCGCCGGTGCCGGACGACTCGACGTGATTGCGGATTTGGCCGAACCGTTGCCGTATACGATCACCGCCGAAATGCTCGGCGTGCCGCTCGACGACGCGCCACAGTTGAAAGTGTGGTCGCAAGACTTCGCCGAGATGCTCGGTAATTTTCAACATAATCCCGAACGCGCTGCGGCCGTCGGCCGCAGTGTCGACGCGATGACGGCGTACTTTCACGACGCCGTCCGTAGCATGCGTGTGCGGCCGCGCCCCGGCCTGATCGCGTCGTTTCTCGAAGCCGCGACCGACGGCGACCGGCTGACGGAAGAGGAAGTAGTCGCGAACACGATCGTGACGATGGTCGGCGGCCAGGAAACGACGACCAATCTGATCGGCAACGGGATGCTGACGCTGCTGCGGCACCCTGCCGAACTGTGCCGCCTACATGATGCACCCAATCTGATCCCGAGTGCCGTCGAGGAGATGCTGCGCTACGAACCGCCGAGTCAGCAAACGGCGCGGCTCGCTCCCTACGATGTCGAACTCGGCGGAAAACAAATCCGCAAGCGTCAGGCGGTCATCGCCGTCATGGCTGCGGCCAACCGCGATCCAAGCCGTTTCCCGCAGCCGGATCGCTTCGACATCGAACGCACCGACAATCGTCACCTTTCCTTTGGTTGGGGAGCGCACTTCTGCTTCGGCGCTGCGCTAGCGCGCATGGAGGCGCACGCGACGTTCGAAGCGCTGCTGCGCCGTTTCGAACGCTTCCGGCTCGACGGCGTCGCCGACGCGTCGCTGCGTTGGCGCACGAATCTCGGATTGCGCGGTCTCGTCGCATTGCCCGTTGCTTTCGAGCGCGTTGGAGCGCGTGAACTCGTCGGGTTACCCGTCGCCGTTCAGTGACGGAGCGGTATTTTGAGGATTTCACCATCGGCGACGTTTACCGGCATCGGCTTGGCCGCACGGTAACGGAAACCGATAATCTGCTGTTCACGATGCTCACCCTAAACACCGATTCGCTACACTTCGACGCGCATCGCGCGGCCAAGACGCCGTTCGGCCGCATCGTCGTAAACTCGTGCTTCACGCTCTCCCTTGCCGTCGGCCTATCGGTTGCCGACCTTAACGAACACGGTCTCGTCAGCATGGGCTGGGGCAACATCGAGTTGCCGAGTCCGGTGTTTATCGGAGACACGATCTACGCGTCGAGCGAAATCGTCGATCTCGGCGAGCCTCCCGACCGGCAAGACGTCGGCATCGTCGTTGCGCGCACTACCGGCCGCAATCAGCGCGACGAGACGGTGATCGCGTACGAGCGGACGTTCATGGTGTACAAGCGTGGACGTGATCCGCGTGAACGACGGTAACGCTTCGGTCCTCGACAAAGCGCTCGGTGCCGGGGGCACCGTGCCGCTCTCCTTTGCACAGGAGCAACTCTGGATCGTCGAACAGCTCCTTACGTCGGCCCGTCCGTATAATGCGCGCCGCGCTTTCCATCTCGCCGGCCCGCTCGACGTCGTGGCTCTTGAGCGGAGTCTCAACGCGATCGTTCGTCGCCATGCGATCCTCCGTACGACGTTTTCGGAGTGTGATGGCGAGCCTGTGCAAGTGGTTGCACCGTCTCTGCACGTGTTCGTCGCGCTCGAGGATATAGAGAATGAGATCGACCGTGAGGGCACATTGCCGCGGCGCATTGCCGACGAAAGCGGACAGCCGTTCGATCTCGCGACGGGGCCGCTCGTGCGGGCAACTCTGTTCCGGCTGGGGCCACTCGAGCACGTTCTACTGCTGGTTTTGCACCACGCGGTCTGGGACGGCGCCTCGACGCCAGTCTTTAACGCAGAGTTAGGGGCGGGCTACCGCGCGTACCGCGCCGGAGAAGCGCTCACGCTTCCCGACTTGCCCATGCAGTACGCGGACTTCGCGCGGTGGCAGCGGCAATCGCTCGGTGGCCAAGATGTCGCGGAGCAGTTGCGGTATTGGCGCGATCGGCTCGCCGGTGCACCCCCCGCGATCGAGCTACCGGGGGAGCGCGAGCGTCCCGCCGTGATGACGTTCCGAGGTGCAGCCCAAACGCGCTTGCTTCCGCGCGCGCTCCTCGACGACACGCGGGCGCTCGCTCGGGCCGCCGGTGCATCGACATTCATGACGCTTCTCGCGGCATTCGCCGCGCTGCTCTCTCGGTACACGGGTCAGCACGATCTCGTGATCGGGACGCCCAGCGCCGGACGTTCGCGTACGGAGTTCGAAGAACTTATCGGCTTCTTCGTCAACACGCTCCCCCTGCGCATCGCCGTCACGCCCGGGGTCCGGTTTCGCGAACTGCTCGACGCCGTGCGCAACGACGCTCTCGACGCGTATGACCGGCAAGATGTTCCGTTCGAGCGACTCGTCGCTGAACTGCAGCCGGAGCGTTCTCTCGCCACAACGCCACTCTTCAACGTCATGTTTTTGACGCAAGGTGAAGGCGAACTCGGAGCTGAGCTCGAGCTCGAAGGGCTCGAGATTCGCCCTTTCCCGCTTGAGAGTACAGCGACGAAGTTCGATCTAACGTTCCGCATCGCGGAGCGGCAAGACGGTCTGCTTTGCTCGATGCAGTATTCTACCGACCTTTTCGAAGCTGCGACGATCGAGCAAATGTTGCGCCATTTCGAGAACCTGCTGCGCGGCGCACTCGCGGAACCCGATGCCACGATTGCGGCGCTACCGATGCTTGATGATGCCGAGCGTAGGCGTTTGGTGGTCGAATGGAATCACACCGAGCGGCCGTACTCAAGTAACTGCAGCATCCATGCGCTCGTGTCGGATCAAGCGGCCAAGATGCCCGACGCCGTCGCCCTGAATCTCGGCGATTGGACGGTGACGTACGGTGTGCTCGAGCGGCGTGCCGACCGCCTGGCGCGTGCGCTGTTGGTGCGCGGCGTTGCTCCGGGGGAGCCGGTCGGATTTGTCGCTGCTCGCGATCCCGACAGCATCGTCGCGATGCTCGGAATACTCAAAGCTGGGGCAGCCTACGTTCCTCTGGATCCGGAGTACCCGAGTGAGCGGATCTGCTACATGCTTGACGATGCGAAGGTGCGACTGGTCGTCGTGCCGCCGAGCGCGTCGTCGTTCACAATCCCGGCCGATCGGGGCATCACTGCAATTTCGAGCGACCAGCCGGACGACGGCGGCATCGCGGTGCTGCCGCTGGTTGGACCCGACGATCCCGCCTATGCAATTTATACGTCGGGATCTACGGGCAAGCCGAAGGGCGTTGTCGTGAGCCATCGTGCGATTGCTCGGCTCGTCACGGGGACGGATTACGTGACCATCGATAAAACCGACGTGATGGGGGGCGTGTCGAGTCTCTCCTTCGATGCCGCGACGTTCGAGGTGTGGGGGACGCTGGTAAACGGTGCGCGTCTCGCTATCATCCCTCGAAACGTCACGCTTTCGTCCGAAGAGTTTGCGGTTGCTATCGGCCATCAGCGCGTGACGATAATGTTTCTTACCTCAGCGCTTTTCCGGCACGTCGCTCGGTACGTGCCAACCGCGTTTTCGCCGCTCCGCTGCTTACTGGTCGGCGGTGACGCAGTCGACGCCGGCGCCGTGCGCACCGTCTTGGTCAGCGGACGACCGCGCCAGTTGCTTAACGGCTACGGGCCCACGGAAGCGACGACGTTTGCGTGCACCTACGAGATCGTATCCGCGCCGGGCGAGAACGTTCCAATTGGTCGACCGATCGCAAACACCCAGGCGTACATACTTGACGCCGACATGAACCCCGTTCCGATCGGTTGTCGTGGTCAGTTGTATATCGGAGGGCCTGGTCTGGCCCGCGGGTATCTCAACGACGATGAATTGACGGCCAGCGTGTTCGTTGTGAACCCGTTCGTTGCAGGCGCACGACTGTATGCAACGGGCGACCTCGCGCGCTACCGAGATGGCGGAACCATCGAATTCTTGGGGCGCGCCGACCGGCAGGTCAAGGTCCGCGGTTTTCGGATTGAACTGGGCGAGGTCGAAAGCGCTCTCAAGCGCATCGACGGAGTGGGCGACGCCGCCGCACGTGTCTGCGACGATGAGTTGGGCGACAAACGGCTGGTCGCCTACGTCACGGAATCTCATGCAACGGGCCATGATGGAGAGCACTACCGCCGTCTGCTCGCGCAGCGTTTGCCGCGCTATCTCGTCCCAAATACCGTGACCGTCATATCGAGCTCCATCAACGTCGCATTGACGGTCAACGGTAAGACTGATCGTGAGCGCATTCTCGCGCCCGTGCCGACGACTCACACCGCACCGCGCGCTCCAGAGAGCGAGGCCGAACTGCGCTTGGCCTCGTTATGGCGCGAGCTGCTCAATGTGCGCGACGTTACGGTCGACGACGACTTCTTTGCCCTAGGCGGCGACTCGCTTCTTGCAGCTCGGCTTGCGGCTCTCATGAAAAAGCGCTGGGGCACGCCGCTGAGCCTCGGCGACGTCTTCTCGGATGCGACTCTGGGCGGCCTCGCCCGCAAGCTGACCGGCTCCGCTGCTCGGCAACTGCCTAGCTTCGTCGTCGAAATACGCCCGGCTTCGCACGGTCAATCGCTATTTTTTGTAAATGGTGGGTTCGACCGCGGACGGAGTTGGCATGAGGTCGCGAAGGGCCTAGGGGAGGACTTTGGATTCTACGGTCTGTCCACGCTGCGCGCAGACCGTGGGTGGAATACAGTCGAAGCTCTGGCCGAGGAGTTCATCGCGGTTATGCGCACAATTCAGCCGCATGGTCCGTATCGGGTCGCCGGTTATTGTGCGGGTGGCTTTGTTGCATTCGAGATGGCCCGGCGCCTCGCGGTCACGGGCTTGCCCGTGTCGGACGTCGTTTTGATCGATGAGGGGTTAGGCGAGCGGCTGCCTCGACTTGAAGGTCTGCTCTCCGGTGCGGCACGTGCCCGATTACTGCCCGCACGGTTCGTGCACCGGTTGAGCGCCCGGCTGCGATTTTTTTGGCGGTTGGACCGTCGGGAGCGCCGGCGGTTCGTTCTCGGCCATCTTGCTTCTTTTTTCAAGGCGCCCGTGCACTCAATCTCCCGCGAAGGGAGCCCCAAGCCCGACGCTTTTGCTATGCATATCCTCCATAAGATCTACGTGCCTGGCTGGTACGGCGGCCGGCTGACGCTTGTGTGGGCAGCCGACGCGGTGACATCGGGGGAACAGGCCGGCTTCACGAAAAATTGGCGAGCCCACGCGCGCGACGTCGATTCGGTGGAAGTGGCTGGGAACCACGTTTCCGCCATGACGCAGCATGGCGCCGCCCTTGGCGCAATGCTGCGCCGTCGATTCACAAAGGCTGGCGTGGCGGCCGACGAGTCGTCGTTGGAGACCAGCCGTTCGCGACCCCGCAATGCATCTAACGGCGCCAGGGGACTTCCATCCCGCTCGTCGTAATCTGAACCTCGACGCTTCCGACGCGCCGTCGCTTGGTAAAACCGCGGCTCTATAGGCGACATAACGGCGCACTTGAACATGACGTGGAACCTCTGCGCCCGTAGCTCAAACGGATAGAGCGAGGGACTCCTAAGCCCTAGGTTGGACGTTCGAATCGTCTCGGGCGCACTAAACTGCTCTCGCGTCTCGTGGCGTCCGGAGCTATAACCGATCCATTTTGGTTTGACGCTCCTTCCCCGACCTGATATACTCCGGTGGTTCCGGCCCACCGCGGTGGGGCGGAATTTGTGTGTGCGTCGCCGTTGCGGGGACGCGGTCGCTTGGAGAGTGCGTGCCGACCATCAGTCAACTCGTCCGGACCGGACGCGAGAAGCTCGAAAAGAAGGTGAAGGCGCCGGCCCTGCGCGTTGCGCAGACGGGGCCCAAGCCCGGGCATCCCGATTTGCCGCTGCGGACCTTTGAGGTCACCGGCAACCCGTTTCGGCGCGGCGTGTGCACCCAAGTCAAAACGATCACCCCCAAGAAACCGAATTCGGCGCTGCGTAAGGTCGCGCGCGTTCGCCTCACCAACGGCGAGGAGGTCACCGCCTACATCCCGGGCATCGGGCACAACCTACAGGAGCATTCCGTCGTGTTGATCCGCGGCGGCCGCGTCAAGGATCTGCCGGGCATCCGTTATCACATCATCCGCGGCACGCTCGATACCTCGGGTGTCGCGAACCGCAAACAAGCCCGCTCCAAATACGGCGCCAAGCGCTCCGCCAAGAAGTAAGTAGGAATACCGCATGCCCCGCAAAGGAGCCGTTCCAAAACGGCAGATTCTTCCCGACCCACGCTTCAATTCGAAAGTGCTCTCGCGCTTCATCAACAAGGTGATGCTCGCGGGCAAGAAGTCGACCGCCGAGCGGATCACATACGGCGCGCTCGACATGGTCGGTGAGAAGCTCGGGCGCGACCCGATGGACGTCTTCACCCAGGCGCTCGGCAATGCGATGCCGCTGGTCGAGGTGCGGCCGCGCCGCGTCGGCGGCGCAACCTATCAAGTTCCGATGGAAGTTCGACCTGACCGCCGTCAGGCGATGGCGATGCGCTGGCTGATCCAGTATGCTCGTAAGCGCTCGGGGCACTCGATGGAAGAGAAGCTCGCGAGCGAGATCATGGATGCGGCGAACAACGTCGGCGCATCGGTCAAAAAGCGCGAAGACACCCATAAGATGGCCGAGGCAAACAAAGCCTTCGCGCATTATCGCTGGTAACGCGCCATGGCAACGGCAACGCTGGTTCGCCAGTATCCACTGGAACGAACGCGTAACATCGGAATCGCAGCCCACATCGACGCCGGCAAGACGACGGCGACCGAGCGCATTCTTTTTTACACCGGTCGGACCCACAAGATCGGCGAGGTCCACGACGGCGCCGCCACGATGGACTGGATGGTGCAGGAGCAAGAGCGCGGCATCACGATCACGTCGGCCGCGACCGCGACGACATGGCGCGACACGCGCATCAACATCATCGATACGCCCGGCCACGTCGATTTCACGGTTGAAGTCGAGCGCTCATTGCGCGTGCTCGACGGGCTCGTCGCGCTGTTCGATTCGGTGGCTGCGGTGCAGCCGCAGTCCGAAACCGTCTGGCGCCAAGCCAATAAGTATCGCGTTCCGCGCATCATCTTCGTCAACAAGATGGATCGCATGGGCGCCGACTTCTTCAACTGCGTCGCGAAGATCCGCGAACGCCTGGGGGCGCGCGCCGTCCCGATTCAGGTTCCAATCGGTGCCGAGGATGGGTTCCAAGGCGTCGTCGATCTGTTCACGATGAGCAAGATCGTCTATACCGATGACATCGGATCGACGATGGACCAGCAGCCGGTCACCGACGCCGACGGCGAACTCCAAGCCACGGCACTGCAATGGCGTCAAGGACTCATTGAGGCGATCGCCGAGCAAGACGACGAATTGCTGGAGTTGTTTTTCGGCGGCGAAGAGATTCCGGTCGAGCGCCTGAAAGCCGCGCTGCGCAAAGCCACAATCGCCGGCGACGTGCTGCCGATGCTGTGCGGCTCGGCCTTCAAGAACAAAGGCGTCCAGCCGCTGCTCGACGCGGTCGTCGACTATCTGCCCTCGCCGCTCGATGCCAAGCTGATCGAAGGCGTCAATCCCAAGGACGACTCCAAAGCGATCGTGCGGAAGCCCGACGACAAGGAACCCTTTGCCGCCCTGGCTTTCAAGATTGCGACCGACCCGTACGGAAATCTGACGTATTTCCGCGTCTATTCCGGCACGCTGGAAAAAGGCAGTTACGTCTACAACGCGCGCAGCGGCCGCAAAGAGCGCATCGGGCGCATCTTGCGCATGCACGCCAACCATCGCGAAGACATCGACGCGATCGGCGCGGGCGACATCGCGGCGGCCGTCGGGCTGACCGACACGCGTACGGGCGATACGCTGTGCGACGAGAAGCAGCAGATTTTGCTCGAGAACATCACCTTCCCCGAACCGGTCATTTCTCAGGCGATCGAGCCTAAGACGAAGGTCGATCAGGATAAGATGGGCACCGCGCTCGCGCGCCTGGCCCAGGAAGATCCGACCTTCCGCATGCGCACCGATGACGAAACCCAGCAGACGATCATCGCCGGCATGGGGGAACTGCACCTCGAGATCATCCTCGATCGGCTGCGCCGTGAGTTCAAGGTCGAGGCCAACGTGGGCAAGCCGCAAGTGGCCTACAAAGAAGCGATCACGCGCAAGGTCGAAAAACAGGGTAAGTTCGTGCGGCAGACCGGCGGCAAAGGGCAGTACGGCGACGTTTGGCTGCGGGTTGAACCCGGTGAGCCCAACACGGGTTATATCTTCGAGTGGGGCGTCGTCGGCGGCGTGATCCCCAAGGAATATCAGAAGGCGATTTCCGAGGGCATTCGCGAGTCCTCCGAAAGCGGCGTGCTCGCCGGGTACCCGGTGCTCGACTTCAAGGCCACGGCGTTCGACGGTAGCTACCACGACGTCGACTCCTCGGAAATGGCGTTCAAGATCGCCGGATCGATGGCGTTCAAGGAAGCGAACCGGGCGGCCGGCCCAATCCTGCTCGAACCCATCATGAAGGTCGAAGTGACGACGCCCAAGGACTACCTAGGGGCCATCAACGGCGACCTCATGAAACGCCGCGGCATGATTCAAGCTTCCGAAGACGTCACCGGTGGCGCGATCACGATCACGGCCAACGTCCCGCTCTCCGAGATGTTCGGCTACGCGACCGACATGCGGTCGGCAACGCAAGGCCGGGCGACGTACACGATGGAGTTCTCGCACTACGAAAAGGCGCCGAAGTCCGTTGAAGACGAAATCGTCGCCAAGGCGCAGGGAAAAAAATCCGCAGCTTAGACCCTGACGACGATGACGACGATGACGACGGCGGTCCCGCCGGCGCCGGAAGTCGCAAGAAACGCCGCTAACGCGGTCTAAGCAAGGAAGTCCCGAGCGGCCACTCAGTCACCAGCGCTTAAACGACAACAACGATAAGGACACGATAGAAGGATATGGCTAAGGCAAAATTCGACCGGAGCAAACCGCACGTCAACATCGGTACGACGGGTCACGTCGATCACGGCAAGACGACGCTCACCGCGGCGATCATCAATTGCCTTGCCACCGAGAACGCGAACATCCAGAAGCGCAACGTCGACGACATCGACAACGCGCCCGAGGAGAAGGAGCGCGGCATCACGATCGCCATCTCGCACCAAGAGTACGAGACGGCGAAGCGCCATTACGCGCACGTCGACTGTCCGGGCCACGCCGACTACATCAAGAACATGATCACGGGTGCCGCCCAAATGGACGGCGCAATCCTCGTCGTTTCGGCGACGGACGGCCCGATGCCGCAGACGCGCGAGCACATCCTGCTGATGAAGCAGGTGGGCGTGCCGTACATCGTCGTCTTCCTCAATAAAGTGGATCTCGTTGACGATCCGGAACTGCTCGAACTGGTCGAGTTGGAAGTGCGCGAGTTGCTTTCTAAGCAAGGTTTCGACGGGGACGAGTGTCCGATCATCCGCGGCTCGGCGACCAAGGCGCTCAATTCGTCGGGCAAGCGTGGTGACCCCGATGCCGAGCCGGTCTTCGCGCTGATGGATGCAGTCGACAACTACATTCCGACGCCGGAACGCGCGGTTGACAAGCCCTTCCTGATGCCCGTCGAAGACGTCTTCACGATCACCGGCCGCGGCACGGTCGGCACCGGCCGCGTCGAGCGCGGTCAGGTAAAGGTCGGCGAAGAGATCGAGATCGTCGGCCTGCAGGAGAAGGCGCGGAAGTCGGTCGTCACCGGCATCGAGATGTTCCGCAAACTGCTCGACATGGGCATCGCCGGCGACAACATCGGCGTGCTGCTGCGCGGCATCGAGCGCAACGACATCGAGCGCGGCCAGGTGCTGGCCAAACCCGGGTCGATCAAGCCGCACACGAACTTCAAAGCCGAAGTGTACGTGCTCTCGAAGGAAGAGGGCGGTCGCCACACGCCGTTCTTTGCGAACTATCGGCCGCAGTTTTACTTCCGCACGACCGACGTGACGGGTACGATCAAGTTACCCGAAGGCGTCGAGATGGTCATGCCCGGCGACAACATCACGATGGACGTCGAGCTGATCACGCCGATCGCCTGCGAAGAAGGCCTGCGGTTCGCGATTCGCGAGGGCGGTCGCACCGTCGGCGCAGGCGTCGTGACGGCGATCCTGGCCGACGCCGTTGCGGCGGGAGCGAAGAAGTAGCCGCGTGGCCAAACAAAAGATTCGCATCCGGCTCAAGGCGTACGACCATAAGATCCTCGATCAGTCGGCCGAGCGAATCGTGGATACCGCGAAGCGGACGGGCGCCTTCGTCAGCGGCCCCGTTCCGCTTCCGACCGAGATCAATCGCTTTTGCGTGAACCGCTCGCCGCACGTCGACAAGAAGTCGCGCGAGCACTTCGAGATGCGCACGCACAAGCGCCTCATCGACATCCTTCAAGCGTCGCCGAAAACGATGGACGCGCTCATGCACCTCGATCTGCCGGCCGGCGTGGACATCGAACTGAAGGCCTGAGGATGCTGAGATTTCGCGCGTGGACTTCGTCGCTACGCGGCTCATTTGCAACAGCAAACTTCGCCGCTAGGCTCCTCGCCACGCACGAAATCTCAGCATCCTCAGCAGCGCCGCCCTTTCAACGGGGCGCGAAGCGCTCCGTTGAAAAGTAAAATAGCCTGCCGTCCGAGAAACCGTGGGGATGCCTATCCCTTTAGCGGTCGTTCATCAGCGAAGCTTCGGCGGCACACGGCGCCGCATCTATCAACTCCTCGCTGAAATGGGGACGTCGGCCGACGCGATTTGGCCCTTTGCGTCCCAGCCGTTCATGCGCTCGGCGGGACCGCTGGTTCCCGGAAAAACCGAAGAGTGGCACAGCGGCGTCCATGCCGTCCTCGACGAGGCGGTCCCCGAGGAGCGGATCGTCTGGCGCTTTCAGAACGAAGGCTTCGACGGCACGCACGGCTTCTATCTCGAGCCCGACGCGAAGAAGACGCGACTCGTGCACCGGGTGGAAGCGACATTGTCCGATACCGACGGACGCCTTTTTTGGCGGCGGCTCGAGGACGTAAACGAGCGCACGATGGAAGCGCTCTTCGACAAGATGGAACGCGTCCTCAAACGCTGATCTCGCCCGTTCATCGCTCGCCCCCGAGAGGTGTGCGGTAATCGTTTTAGTCACCGGCGCAAGCGCCGGCTTCGGCGAGGCGGTGGTTCGCCGGTTCGCACGCGAGGGAGCGCGCGTCATCGCCGCCGCGCGGCGCCGTGAGCGGCTCGATGCGCTGCGCGACGAGTTCGGCGATGTCATTCTACCGCTCGAGTTGGACGTTCGCGGTCGGGCTGCCGTGACGGCAGCGGTCGCGGCGCTGCCCATAGCGTTTGCGGAGATCGACGTGCTCATCAACAACGCCGGCCTCGCCGCCGGCTTAGAACCCGCGCAGGATGCGCACCTCGACGATTGGGACGCAATGGTCGACACGAACATCAAGGGATTGATGTACGTGACGCGCGCGGTTCTACCGGGGATGGTCGCGCGCAATCGCGGCCACGTCGTGAACCTCGGCTCGATCGCCGGCGAGTTCCCGTATCCCGGCGGCAACGTGTACGGGGCGACGAAGGCGTTCGTGCATCAGTTTTCGTTGAACTTGCGCGCCGATTTGCTTGGTACGCGCATCCGCGTCACCGACATCGAGCCAGGGCTTGCGGGCGGCACCGAGTTCTCGCAGGTGCGCTTCAAGGGCGACGTGCAAAAAGCCGACGCCGTGTACGCGGGAACGACTCCGCTTTCGGCCGACGACGTCGCCGACGCCATCCACTGGGTCGTGACGCGCCCGGAGCACGTGAACGTCAACGCGTTGCAGATGATGCCCGTCTCCCAGGCGTTCGGACCGCTTGCCGTCAAGCGCGACGGTTCATGAACGAGCCGCAGCCGCAAGCCATTCGTCTGGTCGAGGACCGCTGGGCAACGATTCGCCACGTCGTCGAAGCGGTCGCAATCGTTGCAGCCGGCGCGTGGGCCTTCCGGAGAGGCGCCGGCGCTGGTTCCGACCGTCGCGATCTCACGCTTGGGACGCGACTCGCGGCGTGAGATTCTCAGCGTTTCGGTCGCTTATCACAACACCGGCAAAACGGAGATCGATATCGCTGCCGATGCCCTCAACGTCTGGGGCATCCGTTTCGGCCCACGCGATATACGCCGGGCCGGTAGCAATCACGGCGGTCGCACGCGGACGTATCTGGATACCATGCCGGAGATATCGCACCGCCTCATCGCGAGTTTTTCACAACTTCGGGAAGCGGCGCAAGGGGGTCTGGAGGGCGTGCACAACGTCGTCGAACCGGGCGCCACGACGACGGACACCACGGTCATCGCGCTGCGGCGCGGCGCGTACGACCTGGTTGAAGCCCAGATCGTTGCCGTTCCGGTCAAGCTCCATCAATCGCCCGTGCGAGTCGACGTCGTGGCGGCGCTCCGTGGGGGAACGTTCCTGCGGCCCGATCCAAACCGCGCGTTCGAAGACGACGGTAACACGGATTTCGCGCTGACGCCGTGAAAGCGAGGGGCATGAACCTCGGCGTGCCCAAGCGTGATACTGTTCGCACGAAGGCTTTCGACCCAATCGATCCGCTCGGGCTCGATCGCGACCTCAATTCAGACGAACGCCTGGTGCGCGATACCGTGCGTAGCTTCGTTGAGCGCCGCATCCTGCCCGACATTGCGACGTGGTTCGAACGCGGTGAGTTCCCGAAGGAACTGGCCCGCGAGGTCGGGGAGCTCGGTGTGCTCGGCATGCACCTCGACGGCTACGGCTGTGCCGGGGCGAGTGCGACCGCGTACGGCGTCGCCTGTCGCGAACTCGAGGCGGGCGATAGCGGACTGCGCAGTTTTGTGTCGGTGCAGGGGTCGCTTGCGATGTTTCCCGTTCGCGCGTACGGTTCCGAGGAACAGCGCGAAGAGTGGCTGCCGCGCATGGCGCGCGGCGAGGTCATCGGCTGTTTCGGGCTGACCGAATACGACTTCGGCAGCGATCCCGCCGGCATGCGAACGTTCGCGCGCCGCGACGGCGGCGATTACGTGCTCGATGGTTCGAAAGCATGGATCACGAGCGGCGGCATCGCCGACGTTGCGCTCGTCTGGGCGCGCACGGCGTCCGATGACGGCCCTACGGGTACGGCCTCCGATGGTGCCACGACACGTACGGTGCCCGAAGCCGGCGCGCGGGCGGAATCCGACGGCAACAACGGCGGAAGCATCCGCGGCTTCATCGTCCCCGCCGGAACCCGCGGCTTCTCGACGCGCAACATCGAGCGCAAACTCTCGCTGCGTGCGTCGGTGACCTCGGAGTTGTCGTTCGACTCCTGCCGCATTCCGGCGCGCTACATGCTGCCGGGCGCACGCGGCCTGCGCGGCCCCCTATCGTGCCTAAGCGAAGCGCGCTACGGCATCGTCTGGGGCGCCATTGGGGCGGCGCGTGCCTGTTACGAAGCCGCGCTTTCGTACGCGCGCACACGCGAACAGTTCGGCAAACCGATAGGCGGCTTCCAATTGACGCAAGAGAAGCTCGTCAATATGTTGCTCGAATTGCAGAAAGCTCAACTCTTGGCAACACAAATCGGTCGCCTCAAAGACGCGGGGACCTTGCTGCCCCAACATGTCAGCATCGGAAAACTGAACAACGTCCGTGAAGCGCTCGCAATCTGCCGCGAAGCACGCACGATCCTGGGCGCGAGCGGCATCACACTTGAGTACCCCGTGATCCGCCACATGAACAACCTCGAATCGGTGCTGACCTACGAAGGCACGAGTGAAATCCACACGCTGATTTTAGGGCAGGCGATCACTGGAATCGCCGCCATCACGTAAATTCGGATCCCACGTCGTCTGGGAGTTCGTCAACGACGTTGAGCTTGAAACGCTTCCCCTCACGACGGCCTTCGACATCGCAAAGCCGCTTCCGCGACGAGTCAACATTGCTGTCGACGGTTAGGGAGCGCGGCTTTTCCCGCCACATCCAGTCCGTGATTTCGTCGAGGGCGTCAATCTGCTCCTGCGAATAAAAACGCCTCTTTCGAATTTCGGGTGGGTTACGGCGCATTCGTCGCGAGCGCCCGTCG
>JACRTY010000040.1 GCA_014305025.1 Candidatus Nyctobacter psychrophilus
GGCGCATCGAGGAACGCATACCGCATCAAGCCTTCGTTGGCGACCAGCAACCCCTGCGGCGTCAGCGCGGTTCCCAGTGGAAAGAAGCCGACGGACGGTTCGCTGCCGACCACGCGTCGAGTGGCGGTGTCGATCTGCGCGACGCTATTTCCCAGTTCGTTGACGACGAATGCCCGCGTGCCGTCGGGCGATAGCACGAGCGTGCTCGGGAAAGCCCGCTGGACATTGGCAAGATGCGCGTCGCTCGGCGTCGGGATGGCGATCTGGTGCTGCGCATCGGGTGCGAGCCGTCCGCCGGCATCGAGGTCGAACGCATACACGACGTTACTGCCTCCGCCGGAGGCAAGCACCAGCGTATTGCCCGAATTGGCCGGATCGCGCAGCGCCGCGAGGCCGATGAAGAACGTTTCATTGGGTGCTTGATAACGACTGACGACGCGCATCGTTTGCGTATCGACGACCGCCAGCGAGTAGCCGCCGGTGACCGCCGGGTCCAGCGCACTATGCACGCTCGTTTCCCGCTCGTCGTCGTTCGAGACGATCGCGTACCGGCCGTCGGGCGTCAGCGCGACGCCGAGCGCGTTCATCCCGACGACCACGCTCGTGCCTTGTGGATGAACGATGCGCCCCGAGGGCAGCACGCGGCCGAACGGATCGTTTGCCGACGTCGGGCCGGCCGGCGCGGTACCGGCCGGCGCACCGAACGCTACGGGCGCAATGCGGACCGTACGCCGCTGCGCGGCGGCGGGCGTAACCACCAGGCCGGCGAGCACAATGAAAACAAACCAACGACGAAACCAAGACATGACGGTACGATGTATTCCTTGTGGAGGGCGGTTGTCAGGGCACGTCGAGGCGATAGCCGATGCCTCGCACGGATGAGATGATCAGCGCAGCGCCGATCTCGCCGACTTTTTTGCGCAGGGCCGCGACATGGACGTCGACCACGCGGGTCGGAATGCCGGAAACGTCGTTCCAGACCCGCTCCAGTATCTGGGCGCGCGTCAACAGACGGCCGTCGGCTTCACCGAGAAACCACAGCAGCCGGAACTCGAGCGCAGTCAATGCGACCGCGCGACCGTTTCGCTCCAGCATGTGCAGATCGCGGACGAGCGCCGAATCGCCGAGTTGCAGCCGTCCGTCCTTTTCACGCAAACGCGAACGCTCGCGGCGGCGTAGAAACGAAGCAACCCGCGCAACCAACTCGTTTCCCGAAAACGGTTTCGTAATGAAGTCATCGGCGCCCAGACCCAGGCCCGCCAGGCGCACTTCTTCACTCGAATTACCGCTCACGAAGAGGATGTAGGCATCGGCCGTCTCCGCAATCGTCGTGCACGCATCGAGTCCCGACATGTCCGGCAGACCGATATCCAGCAGCACGACATCCGGCTCGAACTTCACGACGTCGGCGAGCCCGGCGCGGCCGGTCGACGCCCATTTCGTCTCATATCCGGCCCGCGTCAGAAACTGTTGCTCGACGGCCGCGATGTCGGGATCGTCCTCGATTATGAGAACCCGCGCATGAGAATCTTGCATCAGACCGTCGCCGTCAGCTCCTCGCTCTCGCTCCCCAAGAGGTGCCGGCGCGCGAGACCTTCGTCGCCGGCCGCTGCAACGACGGCGCGCGCGACCGCGTCGACCACTCGACTATCGAAAACGCTCGGAATGACGTATTCGGGACCGCGTTCATCATCGCTGATGATGCCGGCGATGGCGCGCGCGGCGGCGAGTTTCATGCCGTCGCTTATCGAGCGTGCCCGGCAATCGAGCGCGCCGCGAAAGATGCCCGGAAAGGCAAGCAGATTGTTGACTTGATTGGGATAGTCGCTGCGACCGGTGGCCATGACGGCGACGTACGGCGCGGCCGTCTCCGGCATGATCTCCGGCGTGGGATTGGCCATCGCGAAAACGATCGGATCGCGCGCCATGCGCTGCAACGTTTCCGGTCGCAAGATGTTGGGCGCGGACACGCCGATGAAAACGTCCGCTCCCTCCAGGACGTCTGCGAGCGAGCCGTTCCGGTTCTTGCGGTTCGTGTTTTCGGCAAGCCACGTCCAGTGCCAGTTTTCGTACTGCTCGCTGCGCGTCAACGCGCCCGAGCGGTCAACCGGGACGACGTCGCGCACACCGGCGAGCAAGAGCATCTTCATCGTCGCGGTGCCGGCTGCGCCGCTGCCGGCGACGACGACCGTTAGGTCTTCGAGCCGTTTGCCGACAACGGCCGCCGCGTTCATCAGCGCCGCGAGAATGACGACCGCCGTGCCGTGCTGATCGTCGTGCATCACCGGGATGTCGAGTCGCTCCTGGAGGCGGCTCTCGACTTCGAAACAGCGTGGTGCCGAGATATCCTCGAGATTGATGCCGCCGAAGATCGGCGCAATCCGTGCGACGGTGTCGACGATCGCGTCCGTGTCCTTCGTGTCGAGACAGATCGGAAACGCGTCGATGTCCGCGAACTGCTTGAAGAGCATGCACTTGCCCTCCATGACCGGCGCCGCGCCGAACGGCCCGATGTCACCCAAGCCGAGCACCGCGGTACCGTCCGACACGACGGCGACCGAGTTGCGTTTGATCGTCAGTTGAAAGGCCTTCTGCGGATCGTTCGCGATTGCCATCGAAACGCGCGCGACGCCGGGCGTGTACACTTTGGACAGATCGGTCCGCGTCTTGACGGGGATCTTCGGAACGACCGAAATCTTGCCGCCGAGATGCGCGAGGAACGTGGAGTCGGAGATGCTTACGAGCCGTACGCCATCGAGCCGCTCCACCGCAGCGCGGGCGGCGTTGGCGACCGCGTCGGAGGCGACGGTCACGGTGATGTCGCGGGTTACCGACGTTTTGCCCACGGCGCGCATGTCGACCGCGCCGATGATGCCGCCGGCATCGCCGAGCGCCGATGCCAGCGCCCCAAATGCACCGGGCGACGAGGGCATTTCCAAGCGCATGACGAGCGTGTAGCCGATTGCCGGAGACGCCATGAGCGTTACTTGGTCATCGAGTAGAACGACCCTCCGGGATTCGGCTTCATCGAATCTTTTGCGTTCGGCCTTCGGCCGATCCGCCCATCCAGGCCGTCGTATAGCGTCTCACTAGAAATCGGAGAGAGTGTCGAGCGCGTTGTCTTCTTCTTCGTAGACCACGTCGGCATTGGCTCGCGGGCCGTTGACTTCGAACGCGAAAGCAATGCGGCCGTGGTGACGCGTCTGCACGTAACCGGCCAGGCCGTTGACGTTTTCGATGTGGCCGCTTTTCGCCCGCGTGCGACCCAGCGCGTCGTGTAAGTCACGGCGTTGGACGGTGCCTTCGATCCCGGCGCGCGGGAGGCTGCGCACGTACACGCTGCCGTAGGGCGATCGCGCCTGAGCTGCGAGTAACTTCACGAGCGTAAGGGGCATGATTTTGTCTGCGGGCGCGAGGCCACTCGCATCGTACACCGCCATATGATCGCGCGGCACGTGCAGTTGACTGAGTTGCCGTTTCTCGACCGCGATGCCGGCCGCATCGGTACCCGCATGACCGCTGGTTTCGCCCAGAATGCGCAGCAATTGTTCGGCCGTGTGGTTGTTGGAATTGACCAGCATCTCGTGCACGAGGTCCGCCAAGGGTGCCGAGCGGTGCGCCCACAACGTCACCGCGTCGAGCGGCGCGACGCCGGCGCGAAAGCCGCCTGCCAATCCGATCCCCCGCTGTGCGAACATGGCAGCCGCGGCTCCGCCCACGTACCCCGGCATCCCAAGGACGGGCTCGAGCAACCGTTGCGGGTCGCCCTGCGCGACGTTGCCGTCGACGACGTATTCGTTGCGCGGCTCGGGAGCCCGCGCGGGGTCGGTGCCGACATGCGGCGTTTCGGGTTTGCGCACGATGGTGACGAACGAAGATGAACCACCCGATGCAATGCGCCCTGTGAAACTGATCGACTCGTTAGCGGGCACGACGGAAATGCGCGCGGCGCCCCCGGCTGGATCGGGCTCGACGTCGAACTGCACCGTGTCGTCATCCAGTGAAATCGCGCTCGTACCGGCGGCGTAGTCGTACGTGAGATCGCTCGGATCCCAGCGCGGATTCTGCTCGGGGCCCGAGAACGCGCTATCGTCGACCTCGAGGGGGCCGTCGATGCGCCGTACGCCGCTCTGCCACAGCGCAGCGACGCCGTTGCGCAACTGATCGGAGGTCAACGATGGATCGCCGCCGCCAACCAGCCAGATGCCGCCGCGCACCGTGCCGCTTGCGTCGGGCGGAGCGGCTGCAACGAAGCGCGTTTCAAAACGGTGCTGTGGTCCCATGGCATCCAGCGCCGACGCCGCCACCAGCAGTTTGAGCGTCGAAGCCGGCGTCACGGGAACCAGTGCGCGGCGCTCAAACAGCCGCGTTCCATCGGCCGCGACAACGGCGATGCCCGACCCGTCTTGCGTGATGTCGTCGCTGAAGATCGACGCCATCGCGTGTTGTAGGCCGGCACGTTCCCCCGGCGACCACGTCGGTGCAGGCGACGGCGTCGCAGGCGCGGGGGTCGCGAGCGGCGACGGGTCGTGCCGCTGGGAGCAAGCGCCGAGGGCACAGGCAGCCAGCACGAAAGCCGCCGCTGAAAAACGCAATCGCTTCAGCCGCGCGGCCTCAAGTGGGCTCGCGTTCCCAGCGCAGGATCGCGAGGCCGTCGGGCACCATCGCATCGCACCACGTGAAATAGTACGTGCGGGAAAACGTGCCGCCGTAAGCATAGCCGTGAACGCCGCCGTCGGTGATGCGTTTGCAGGCGCGACGCAGGTGGAGTGCGATATCGGGTCGGGACGAGAGTGGTTCCTTGTCGACGAAGAGTGCCCGCGACGGGCGACGCGCATCGGGATACCAGCGCCGCGCTTCGCGCCCCTGCCAGTCGTAGCCGATGACGACCGGTGCGATGCCTGCATCGAAGTCCAGCACCGACGAGAAGCCATAGCCATCGGTCATGACGACGGCATCGTGCGCGCGTGCGAGTCGCGCCGCATCGCGTGCGAGCGGCGCGTACGTCATGATCTCGAACGGTCCGCCGTTACGCAACGATACGCCCCACTGGCGATGCACCACTTGGTAGAGTGGAACCGGTGCGAGTACGACTGCCAGCATGATCGGTAGCAACACCGCGCCGGGGACCGCGCAGGCGGTCGTCCATATGATCTTGAGGCGCTGCGAAGCGTGCACGTAGGCGACTCCCAGCATTGCGGCGAGGGACACCATCGTGCCAAAGATCCAGTAGACTTCGACGCTCTCGATGAGGCCGAGAAGCATGACGACGATCAGTTGCGGAAGCGCGGTCCACGCCAGAAAGGCGTTGCGGGGGCGCAGTGCGAGCCACAACACCGCAACGAAGATGCCGGGTGAATACGCGGCTGCCTGCAACAGCAGCACGCTGCCCAGGCGCGCGAACGACAGCGCGTGCGCTTCGTTGTGGCGGTAGAGCAGCGCAAACGAGACGGTGATCCAACCGTGCGTCGCGTTCCACGCCAGCCACGGCGAACAACAGACAAGCGTTACCGCGAGCGCCAGCGGCAGACCTCGGCGCCAAACGATGCGAACCTGCGGAGTCAACGCATACGCGCACACTCCGAAGATGAGCGCCAGCCCGAGCACGCGCGACAGCAGCGTGCCGGCCAAGGCGACGCCGACCAACGTCCAGTCCAGGAGCCGGTCGCGCCGAAACGCACGCGCACCGAACCACAGTGCAAGCGCCCAGAACAGCATGTACGGTCCGTCAGGCGACGCCGCCCCGAAGGCGAGCGAGGCGAGCGGCATCAGCACGAGCGCCAAGGCCGCCGCGGCACCGGCGCGCGCATCGTTCGTTAGTTCGGTCGCACAAGCCGCGATGCCGAACGACGCGATCAATCCGCACACCACGAACCCCAGGCGCACGATGCCCGGCGTCGCGCCCAGCGGGGAGAACAGCGCGATGGTCCACGCGACGAGCGGCGGATGATCGACGTAGCCGAACGCAAGGTGCCGGCTCCATTCCCAGTAGTACGCCTCGTCGCCGGTCAGCGGAACGGTAAACGCGGCAATTCCGCGGACGATGACGATCGCAACGATCGCCGCCCAGGCAATCCGGATCACTCGTAGGGCGCGGCGAGACCGCCGTTCACGCCTAAAACCACACCGTTGATGAAGCCGGCTTCGTCGGCAATAAGAAACCGTACGGCCGCCGCAACGTCTTCCCACGAACCGGCGTGGCCGGTCGGATTCTTTCCCGCGACGCTGCGGGCCGTCGCACGGTCGATGTCCTTGTCGCGAATATCGCCGGGCTCGATCGCGTTGACCGTAATCCCGTGGTGCGCTTCTTCGAGGGCGAGCGTACGCGCGAAACTGACGACGGCCGCTTTGCTGGCGGCGTACAGGCTCAAGTTGCGCGCGGGGACGGTCGCATGCGAGCCGTTCATTCCAAAAAGCACCAGCCGCCCGAAGCGGCGCTCGCGCATTCCGGGAAGAACGGCAAAGGCAGCCTCGACGGCGCTCGACAGGTTGCCGGCGAGCGTGCGGTGATAGTCCTCCATAGACGCGCGTGCAAAGACATGCGTGACGAGCGGTCCGACCGCATGAACGAGCACGTCGATTCCGCCCAGTGATGATTCCACGTTGCGAATCGCCGCGGCGGTTTCGCCCTCTCGCTCGTGATCGGCGGCGACCGCCAGCGACTGCGCGCCGCCGCGCGCGCAAATACGGCGCGTCGTTTCGTCCGGCGGAGTACCCGCCGGCCGAAACGTAAAAGCGACGCGATACCCGTGGCTCGCCAGCTCGACGGCGATGCCGCGGCCCAAACCGCGCGCCGCCCCCGTGATGAGGACGACGCGCGGTGAATCGCTTACTGGGCGCGCAGTCTGAGCTTCTTCTCGGCGCTGGCTTTCGTTGCTGGATCGGTCGACGTGACCGTCAAGCCGATCTGGCCGCCCGAGACCGTTTGCAGGCTGACTTGCTGCGAGAAATTTCCCGACGCATCGGCCAGCGTATCGCCCGTATAGCTGCCGGTTTGGAAAGAAAAGAACCCGCCGACCGAACCGACACTGCCCGCGACGATGTGCACGCGCGCGTTCGGCGTCGTGTGCCCCGAAACGGTGAACGTTCCACCCACGGTTGCGCCCTCGGCCGGTGATGAGATCGTCACGCTATTGGTCGGCTGCGTCGTACCCGACGTGAAGGACCAGCCGCGATCGAAAGCGACGCCCGAAGCGTCCTTACCGGTTACGCGAACGTTGTGTCTCGTGCTTTGCAGATCCGATTGCGGCGTATAGACGATGCCGGTATCTGAGACCGTCGCAGCCGACGTGACGTCGCGCCCGTCGAGGGCCACATGCACGCTGTTCGCATCGGCGCGTTGGCTGAAGGTCGTCTCGATCGTGGGCTTTGTGGATTGGACGTAGGCGTTGCGCGCGGGTTGCGGATTCTGCAACTGCAAGGCGCTCTTCGCCGCCGTCGCGGCCGGAGCCGGCGCTGTGCCCGTATTCGTGCCGTTCGTGCCGATGGCGACGATCTGGTTGGCCGCATCGTAGTTGACCGTCGCGCCGAGCGCCTGCGACACGAAGCGCAGCGGCACGTAGGTGCTGGCGCCGATGATGAACGGCGCGACGTCGAGCGGTTGCGAGGCACCGTTGACGGTCGCGGTGTGCGCACCGATATGCAGTGTGACCGTTCGCCCGTTCGAGCCCGTCGCGTTGATCGTGCCGGCTTGATAGACGACCGAGGCGCCCAGCCGTTCGAAGATGCCGCGCAGCGGAACGAAGACGCGCCCGGCGCGCGTGATCGGCGGCGGATTGAGGTTGACGGCGGAGCCGTTGAGTTGCACCGAGACGGCGAGCGCGGGCAGCGTGCTGCCCAGCAGCGCAGCGACGGCGACGGCGCTCGCGACGAGGCGGCGCGTATGATGAGTGTCCAAGCGTTTCCTCCTGCAGCCGGTCAGTAGTTCGGCCGCTTTCTTCCAGGGATTCCCCAGAATAGGTCGACTTGCATGCCGCGGGAGGCTAATCGCCCGCGCCGGCTCCAATGGGTGGCCGCTCGAAGTCGGGGACGACCAGGCCTTTTTGCTCGCGGCGCGCGGCGCGACGATGCTCGCGGCGGTCGACCCAGCCCATGACGAACGTATAGACGACCGGCACAAGGGCCAACGTCAGGATCAAGGAACTGGCCAGGCCGCCGATCAGCACGGTGCCCATGGAGGCGCGTTCTTCGGCGCCCTCGGTGAGTCCGAGCGAGAGCGGCAACATGCCGAAAATCATGGCGCACGTCGTCATCAAGATCGGCCGGAAGCGCGTCGCCGCCGCGGCTTTCATGGCGGCCACGACATCGAGGCCGTGTTTGCGCCGCTGCTGGTTCGCGTAGTCGACCAGCAGGATGCCGTTCTTCGCAACCAAGCCGAAGAGCATGATGATGGCGATCAACGAGAACAAGTTGAGCGTCTGATGGCGCAGCGCGAGGCCGCCGAGCGCCCCCACGATCGCAACCGGGACTGAGAACATGACGACGAACGGCTCCACGAAAGACCCGTACAGCACGACCATCAGCATATAGACCAGCATGAAGGACGTCGCGAGCGCCACGGCCATGCTGGAGAAGGTTTGGTTGTAAAGGTCGGCGTCGCCGTCGGCCAGCGCGTGCACGCCTTCAGGCAAGAATCCCGGTTGAGCGAGTTTTGCATAAATGGGCGCCAAGATCGTGCCGAGCGCCACGTGCGCATTCGGATCGACGTCGGCATACACCCGGATGACGCGCTCGCGCGCTTGACGTTCGATCATCGTCGGAGCGGACGTCATCGTGAAATCAGCCACCTGCGAAAGCGGAACCAGCATGCCGTTCGCGGCGCGCACGCGCACCTGCCGGACCGTAGCAAGACTATTGCGCTGCGCCGGCGGCAATTCGAGGCGCACGTCGGTGAGCCCCGAATCGAGCCGAACTTTGGTCGACACGGCACCGCCGATCGCGATGCGCGCGGCGAGCGCCGCATCGCCGGGCGAGACACCGAGAACGTTCGCGCGCGCGGGATCGATGTGGATGTTCAGGCGCGGACCCTCGTTCTGCGCGCCGGACTGCACGTTGATCGTGCCCGGTTGTAGGCGAATGAGCGCGGTCAGCCGCTGGGATGCCTCTGCCAGTGCCGTATCAGGCCCCGTCAACGTAAACTGGATCGGCGAACCGCCGCCTCCTCCGCCGCCCTCTTTGGCAATCTGGTAATCGGCGCCGGGAACGAGATATCCCAACCCACGCGCCGCCGCGAGCACGCGATCGGTTTCGCGCCGGCGCTTCTTGTCGAGGATGACGGTGAACTGCGCATAGTTGCCGCCGGTCATATCGCTGAAGCCGCTCTGCTTGGCGCCGACCGTCGTCAAAACCGACTTCACGCCGTCGATCTGCAACAGGCGGTCTTCGAGCCGCGACATCGCCGTCTCGGTCGTCGCCAGCGGCTGGCCGACGTGATACTGCAGCGAGCCGTTGAGCACGCCGGCGTCGGTCGACGGAATGAACTCCGAGCCGATGAAGCCCAGCGGCACGAGCGAAATCGCCCCGACGATCAACAGCAGACACGCGACCGGAGGCACCCAGCGATGCGCCAGCACCCACGGTAAGGCGCGCTCGGCGTACCAGCGCGCCAGCCGCTCGAAGCCGCGTTGAAACCACGCGGCCCACCATGGAACGGCCGGGCTGCGGCGTTTGACCGACCAACGGCCGGCCAGCAACGGCGTCAGCGTGAACGAAACGAACAGCGAGAACAGGGTCGCCACCACGATGACGAGACCGAACTCCTTCATGTATTTCCCGACGATGCCCGACAGGAACGCGATCGGCAAGAACACGACGACGTCGACCAGCGTGATGGCAACCGCGGCATTCCCGATCTCGGTACGCCCGGTATAGGCGGCATCGAGCGGCCCTTCGCCGAGGTCTCGATGGCGCGTGATGTTTTCGAGCACCACGATCGAGTCGTCGACCAAGATGCCGATGGTCAGTCCCAGACCCATCAGCGAGATGACATCGAGCGTGAAGCCCAGCAGTTTCATCATGATGAACGTCGCCAGCAATGACGACGGTATCGCGATCATGACGACGGCCGCATTGCGCCAGGCGTGCAGGAAGAGCAGCATCACGATGGCCGTCAGCACGATCCCTTCCAGCAGGCTCTGGAGCACGCCGTTCACGGACGCCTTCGTGTAATCCGATGAAGCATCGATTTCCGAGAACCGAACGTCGGGATATTCTTTGGTGATCTTGGCGAGGACCACCCGGGTGGCAGCGGTCGTCTTGACGGTATCCGCGTCGATCTGCCGCTCGACGTTGAGCAGCAGCGAGGGTGCCCCGTTATAGTGCGAGGGCCGGCGCTGCTCGACGTGGCCATCGTCTACCGCCGCAACGTCGCCGACCGTCAGATTCTGCTGTGCCCCGCCGGGCACCGGAAACGGGATGTTGAGAATGTCCGACGGCTGCCCGATGTCGGCGTGCACCGAGACGGTCGTCTCCTGCGTCGGCGTGTCGATGCGGCCGCCCGGTAAGTTGGCGTTGTTGCGCGCGAGTACGCCGTCGAGGTCGTCGAGCGTCGCCCCGAGCGCCAACAGCTGCGCCTGATCGGGATACACGTGAATCTCGCGCGGCGTATCGCCCGCGGTTTGAACGTCGAGCACGCCCGGCACGGCTTTGATCTCGGGGACGATCTTCTGCGAGACGAGGTCCGAGAGTTGCGCTGCCGTCAATTTCTTGGAACTGAGCGCTTCTTCGAGAATCGGATCGCTCGCCGTACCGAACTTGAAGACGTACGGCGGGTTGAGATCGCTCGGCATGTAGACGCGCGCGGTGTCGACGCGGCGTTGCACGTCGATCGTCTCGTAGTTCAGGTCGGTGTCGAGCTTGAAGCGCGCCAGGACGGTCGCCGACCCCTCTTGCGCCGTGGCCGTCAGGCGGTCGAGATTTTCCATCCCATCGAGCTGATCTTCGATCGGCTTGATGACCAGCTTCTCCATCTCCGCGGGCGACGCACCCGGATACGACGCGGTGACCGCGACGAACGGGAAGGCGACGTTGGGGAACAGGTTGACGCCGAGTTGGAGATACGAATACACGCCGTACAGGGCGAGGCCGATGAAGACCATGGCCGTGATGACGGGGCGCGAGATCGCGAAGCGGGTGAGCCACATGAGGGGAACAAGCTCCTGGTCCGGGCCGGACCCTGCGTACTACGCCGCTGCCGCCCGGCATGTTTCGGCTCTCTGCGCGAGACTGGACTCGAACCAGCACGGGATTGCTCCCGCTAGCACCTCAAGCTAGTGCGTCTACCAAATTCCGCCACTCACGCAAGGGGAGGCGCCTGCGAACTGCGGTATTAGAGCCGGCCGGTCCTTGTGCTTCAAGCACCGTACCGGTGCTTGAAGAGGGGGCTTAGCCGTGCAGCAACGCAAACTGGGAACGGAGGGACTCGCCGTATCGGCGCTTGGCCTCGGCTGCATGGGCATGAGCCAATCGTACGGTAAAGGCGATGATGCCGCGTCGATTGCGACGATCCACCGGGCGCTCGACCTCGGCCTGGACTTCTTTGACACGGCCGAAGTCTACGGCCCGTACGTCAACGAAGAACTCGTGGGGCGCGCGCTGCGCGGGCGGCGTGACGGCGTCGTCGTCGCCACGAAGTTCGGCTTCAAGATCAATCCCGATTCACCGAGTCCGATCGCCGGCGTGGACGGCTCGCCCCGCAACGTCAAGCGCGCGGCAGACGCCTCGCTCGCACGCCTGGGCATCGAGACGATCGACCTCTTCTATCAGCACCGCCGTGATCCCAACGTCCCGATCGAAGAGACCGTCGGGGCCCTCGCGGAACTCGTCGCGGCGGGCAAGATTCGCTTCGTGGGACTTTCCGAAGTCGGCGCGCAGACGCTGCGCCGAGCCCACGCCGTCCATCCGATCAGCGCGTTGCAAAGCGAATATTCGCTGTGGGAGCGGGGACTGGAGGCCGACATCCTTCCGGCCTTGCGTGAACTGCAGATCGGGCTCGTCCCGTATAGTCCGCTCGGGCGCGGCTTCCTAACCGGCAAGGTCGCCAGCAACGCGACCCTGCCCGAGGACGACTATCGCCGCAAAGACCCGCGCTTCGGTCCCGACAACGCGCGCAAAAACGCCGCCATTGTCGCTCGGGTCAAGGCCATAGCGTCGTCGTACGATGCGACGCCCGCTCAAATCGCGCTCGCGTGGCTGCTGGCCAAAGGCCACGACGTCGTCCCCATCCCCGGGACCAAACGCGTCGGCTATCTCGAAGAGAACATCGGCGCCGCCGACATCACGCTCTCAGCGGCGGAGGTCGAGCAACTCGACACGCTCGGCGCTAACACCGCAGGGCCTCGCTACAGTGCCGCTGCGATGTCGATGGTCGAGCGCTAAAGCACGTCGGGCCTGAGGTGCTCTACTTCATGTTGGGATCGAGCGCATCGCGTAACCCGTCGCCCAAGTAGTTGATCGCCAGCACCGTGACCAGGATGCAGAGGCCCGGGAAGATCGCGACCCACGGCGCGATCGCCATGTTGGACTCGGCGTTGGCGAGCATGTTGCCCCACGATGCCGTCGGCGGCTGGATGCCGAAGCCCAGAAACGACAGGGTCGATTCGAGGATGATGACGTTGGCGATTTCGAGCGTCCCCTGCACGATCAGCGGCGCGACGGCGTTGGGCAGCAGGTGCCGGAAAATGATGCGGCCGTCACGGTTGCCGAGCGCCCGCGCAGCTTCGCAGAACTCTTTTTCGCGCAGGCTCAGGAACGATGCGCGCACGAGTCGCGCCACGGCGGGCCACGACGTGCCGCCGATGATGACGACGATCACCCCGAAGCCGAGCGCCGCTTTGTTGGATGAAGCGGCCACGATGGCGGTCAACACGAGCAGCAGCGGCAAGAGCGGAATCGACAGAAAGACGTCGGTGAGGCGCATCAGCGCGTAGTCGGTCCAACCGCCGTAGTAGCCGGCGATCGCCCCGACGATCGTGCCGATCGTCAATTCCATCAGGACGGCGGAGAACGCGACCGTCAGCGAAATCTGCGCTCCGAACATCAACCGAGACAGCAGATCGCGCCCGTTCTCGTCGGTCCCCAGAACGTGATGCGCGACTCCCGGCGCGAGCGGCGTGCCCTGCCAGTTGACTTGATCGATGTAGTTCGGATCCGCAGGAGCGAGAAACTTGGCGAAGATGGCGACCAGCGCGATGAGGATGATGACGACCGCGCCCACGAGCGCCAGCCGATGTTTGCGGAAGCGCTTCCAGACGCCGTGACGTTCGAGTCGAAACTCGTCGTCGGGAACCGGCGCCGTGAGCGCTCCGGGCACAAGGGTCGTCGCCACGCTATGCTCTCCTCACGCCGCTAGTTGTATTTCACGCGCGGATCCAGCCACGCGTATGCGACGTCGGCGAGGATGTTGAAGAATACGACCAGCACCGAGACCATCATCAAGTAACCCATCAAGAGCGAGAAATCTTGCTGGCCGAGCGCGTTGAAGAACAGCCGTCCCATCCCCGGCCACGCGAAGATCGTCTCGGTGACGACGGCGCCCGCGACAAGCCCGGGCAACGAGAGCGCGATGATCGTCACGACCGGAATGAGCGCGTTCTTGAGGCCGTGCCGGAAGATGATCTGCATGCGGTCCAGTCCCTTGGCAGCAGCCGTGCGCATGTAATCGGTCCGGACGACTTCGAGCATCGAACTGCGCGTGAAGCGGCTCCAGGTCGCGATGTACAGCAGGCTGAGCACGATGACCGGCAGCACGAGATGTTGAGCGCGGTCGCCGAGATCGAAGGTGTCGCTCGACGAGATACCGGCAGACGGTAATGCGAAATGGTAGCCGAACGCGGTGACGCCGCTGACGGCAAACGCGAGTTGCAGCATCAGCGCAAACCAAAAGACCGGCATCGACTGGCCGAAGAAGGCGAACGTCGTGACCAGATAGTCGCCGGTCGAGTACGGTCTGACCGCCGCGAAGATGCCGAACGCGACGCCGATGATGAGCGATAACACGAACGAACACCCCATCAAAAGCAAGGTGGCGGGCATGCGTTCGACGATCGCCGTGACGACGTCTTCGGAGTTCGACGTCGAATAGCCGAGGTGACCCTGCACGACCATCCCGAGCCAGCGCAGGTAGCGGATCGGCAGCGGTTGATCGAGCCCGAAATTATGTTTGAGCCGCGCGATGTCGGCCGCCGTGATGTGCGGATTCTGCAAGTACGGCGCGAGCGGGCCGCCCGGCGCGTTGCTCAGGATCCAGTACAGAATGATCGAGATGAGCAGGAGGAGGGGAATAGCCTCCAAGACCCTGCGGACGATATAGGTGAGCAGTTGAAGCGCGCCCTCCGGGCCGATTCGAGTGCGCGTCGATTATTGAAGGGCGCGTCGTATTCCTGGCGAGGGAAGCCTCAGACGCTCGCTGGTGCGGCAGTTTGCAGCGGTGCAAGTCCGAGCGTGTGCCGCGCTTGCGCCGGGGTCGCGACTGGCCGCCCGAGTTCGCCCGCAACCCGCGCGACGCGCGCCACCAACTCGTCGTTGCGCGCCAGGCGTCCTTTGGAGTAGTACAGATTATCCTCGAGCCCCACGCGGACGTGGCCGCCCATCGCGATGGCGACCACCGCGAGCGGCAACTGCGCGCGCCCAATGCCGGCGACGGACCAGGTGCAGCGCTCCGGCAGCGAGTCGACCAGAAACGCGAGGTTGCGCACCGTGCCTTCCAGTGCGCCGGGCACCCCGAGCACGAAGTCGACGTGCTGCGGAAAGTTCAGCAGGCCTTCCTGCGCCAGGCGCTTGGCATTGGCGAGGTGGCCGGCATCGAATATCTCCAGTTCCGGCCGTACGCCGTGTTCGTGCATCGCCGCGAGGATGCCGCGCATCAGCGGCAGATCGTTTTGGAAAACCTCGTCACCGAAGTTGACGGTGCCGCAGGTTAACGTCGCCATCTCGGGGCGCAATCGCAGCGGCGACGCGCGCTCGGTCGCCGACATGCCGATCGCGCCGCCCGTCGTGAACTGCACGATCAGGTCGCTGCGCGCGCGGATCGCCGCGTAGGCGGTCTCGAATCGCCCGACGTCGCTCGTATTCGTGCCGTCGTCGTTACGGCAATGCACGTGGATCATCGCAGCGCCGGCCGCCTCGCACGCCGCCGCCGTTTCGCCCAGCTGCTCCGGCGTGACCGGCAGATGCGGCGTCTGCTCCGGCATGATTTCCGCGCCGACCGCGGCCACCGTGATGATCAGTGGGTCCATTCTTATGAGGTTCCGGGGCCGACGGCGCAACTCCGTGCGGCGATGATGCCGTCAGCGCGATTCATCAGTTCCCGAACGCCGCGTTGCAGAAGTGATACCTTCAGGCGAACACCTCGTCGATCGGCAAAGTCACGTCGTGGGAAAGAACGACGCTTCCCTCGCTGAACGTCTGAGGGCCGACGCCGGGCCGGTACACCGAGACCGTTCGATTCTTGCGGTCGATGACGACATAGGCTTCGAGACCCGGTATTGCCAGATAGTCCGCCACTTTGCGCCCCGTGTCGATAGAAGCCGTTTTCGGTGACGATATTTCGATCACGAAACGCGGTTCGCGCAACGCCTTCTCGCTCCGACTGTCCTTACACGAGACGGAAACATCCGGGATGTTCGCGTCTCTTCTATCGACGATCGCGCCTGCGCCGGGATAGACGCGGCACGGGGAACGCAACTGGGCGCGCAATAGGCTGACCACATTGGCCAGCACGAGGGCATGCTCGTTGTCGGGGGACGCAAATCCCTGCGGAGACCAATAATCGGGATGAGGAACGATGAATCCGTCGACAAGTTCGTAGCGTCCCTCGACGGACTGCTGCCACTCGAAAAAATCCTCGACGGTCATTCGGCTAACGTCGTGCATCCTGGCCTCGCGCTCCCGACCGAAGCTTCGACACGGGGTGGACCGGGTCCAGCACGATCATAGCTCCTCTCGCGCGCGTTCCAGCACGGTGCCATCGAGTCCCAATGCGCCCGCGAGAGCAAGCGCGTCGGCGCGCGGCGGTGCATCAGCGGTGACGATACGCAGGCCGTAATCCATCGCCTGCGCAATGCGTTGCAGGGCTGCATCGAGGCCGAGCGTCGCTTCGTCGTCGGCGAATGCGGCCACGATGCCGGTCGCGTAGTGCGACGCGTCCGCCGCTTCGGCGACGCGTTCGAAATGGGTCGACGCGAGGGCGAGACAACCGCGCGAACGGAGCGTTGCGAGCAATGCAACCAATAGCGCGCGGCCTTCGCGCGGCGACGTCGTGCGCGCGAACTCGTCGGCGAGCACGAGTGCCCGCGATGGTCGCCGCTGCAAGAAGGCAGCGGCGTCGACGATCTCGGATGCGAACGTGGAAAGCAGACCGTCGGATGCCCCCGGCGCGCCGATGCCCAGCCACGCGACCTCATCCAACAGCGGCACGCGCGCCGCGCGAGCCGGAACCGGAACGCCCAATGCGAGGCAGGCGGCGACGAATCCGAGCGTCCGTAGAGCCGCCGTCTTACCGCCCATGTTCGGTCCGGTGACGACGCCCACGCCGTTGAGCTCAAGAGTGAGCGGCAAGTACGCACGGCCACGCTCCGCAAGCGCGGTCGCGAGCGGCAGATACCGAGCCTCTTCGAAAGCGATCTCGGCACGCTGGACGATCTCGGGTACGATGCACGCATGACGTTGCGCGAACAGCGCGCGCGCCACGAACAAATCGAGTGCGCCCAGTGTTTCGCAAGCATGCTCCAGCGCAGACGCTCCGGCCGCAACGCGCGCTGAAAGCCGCGCGCGCACCGCTTCTTCGGCGTCGGCGACGCACGCGGCCGCCGCATCGCGCTCGGCTTGCGCTTGCAGCGCTTCCTCGTCGAGCGCCAATTCGCACAACAGATACGTCGGGCTCTCGCGCACGATGCGAATCTCGCGCGGCACCGGCCCGGTCAGCCGGTCTCGCATCAGTACGAATTCGCCGTCACGCAAGGATTCGACGCCGGCGTAGCGCGCCGCGCGCTCGGCGAGGTGCGAGCGCGCGAGATCGAATGCCGTCTGCGCTGCTTGGCTGCGTTCTCGCGCGATCGTAAGTTCGGGCGCGAAGGCGTCGGCAAGATAAAACGTTCGCGAAACGGTGCGGCCCTGCTCCAAGTGGGCCCGTAATCCGCCGTCGGCAAGCGGCGGACGCACATCGGCAAAGGCCCCGTCGCCTGTCAGCAGCACGGCTTCGCCGACGCTTTCCAGGAAGCGCGAAAGTTCGAAAAAATCGACGTCGTCGAGCACGCCGCCGCTCGCGGCTCGCGCTATGAGCGCGCCGGGATCGGGTGCGGTGGCAAGCGCCGCTCGCAACGCGCGCAGACGACCCCCCTCGACGTCACGGGCCACGGCTGCAACGCGAGCGATGTCGCCGCGCGCGCGGGCTTCGTCGCCGCGGCGCAGCAGCCGTTCCTTCAGCCGTGCCCGCCGACCGAAATCGCCTGCCGGAGCCAGCTCGGCTTGCAACCAATCAGCACCGATCGCTCCGCTCGTCGCTGCATCCCACAGCGCGTTCACGCCGCATCGGTCTTCAGATTTGCGTACATGTCGTAGACCGGCAACCGCGTACGCTGCGCGACGTCGCGGGCGAAACTGCGCGGTTCGAACGCGCGCTCGGCCCAGAGCGGCGCGACGCTGCACGCGATCGGGTGCAGCGATTCGCGGCAGCGCAAATCGAGCTGCCGGGCGAGTTCGAGAAACACGCGGCCGCCGAACGCGATCTGGGTCGGATCGGTGACGATGATCTGACGCCGTTCGCCGGCACGCACCAACGCCGCCGCTTCACCGGCGGTCAATGCGCCATCGATCGCGACCGCTTCATGGGTAGCGTCGTGGGGCGGCACGCGTAACTTCGCAACCAGCGCCGCGCACTCGTCGGCAGCGCGCGCCGCCGTCGATGCGGTCGCTGCGCCCACCGCCACCACGATCGCGTCCTCGCCGCCGCGCAGCGCCGCAATCCGATCGACGGCGCCGTCGATGAGCACAAAACCGCACTGGGCGCGTAACGCCGTCACGACCCGGCGCAAGGCCGCGGCACTTGGCGGCCCGGCGATCTCGACGCAGCCGGGAGCGCGCGAACGCGCGATGACGATCGTGCCGAGAGCGCAGCGTTCGCTCGTCACGGCGACGATCTCGGCGGCGGGGGAACGCGGAACGAGGACTGCGGCGGTCGCGAACGTCGCTCCGGGACGCAGCCAAAACCGCGGTTTTGGCGTCCCCTCCAGTGCATCGACGCTTTCGCCGTCGCGGCCGAGCGAGGCGAGTCCGAACGGCGTCGATTCGCGACCCAGCGCGTCGGCGAGCGCCGCAATCACGACCGACTTGCCGGCGTTCTTGCTGGTCCCGACGACGGCGAGCGACGCCATACCGATCTCGCGGGCCTGCGCGAGCAGCGCCGCTGCGACGTTCATTGCGCTCGCTTTCCGCGCGCCATGCGCGGCCTCCGCCGCCTGATTGCGGAGGGGTTCGCTCGTGCAGCGGTCGGTGGCCTCAGTACCGACGATAGAGCTCGATGCCGTCGTCGTCGGATACCAACCGATACGGTTCGTGGGGAGCGCGCAGTTCGGCGCGCATCGCGCGGCCGAGTGCCGAATCCGCATGCCGCGTGTCGACGACCGCTAAGCGCGGGTGCCGCAAAAGCCCAAGCGAGGCGCTCGGGTCGAAGCCGAGGTGCGCGTAAATTTCGTCGGGCGCGCCGACGGCGGCGTTTCGCGGTAAGCGCGCCAGCACGCGGTCAAGGTTCGCGTCGTCGGCGTTACGGGCGCGCAAGTAATGCCCCCAGTGGGTGGGGCTCGCAAACGCGAGCACGAGCGCACACAGCACGAGCGACGTGCGCACCAAGCCGCGGGCGGCACGCGGCGAACGCGCGTGCAGGTTCGCGAGCACCAGCGCATCGGCGAACAGCACATAGGGAATCCAGATGGCGGCGTAGTGCTGGCCCATCGTGTACGTGATCGACTCGTGCGAGGCCAAGACTTCGGCAAAGCCCGGCAACGCGAGCACGAACGCGGGCGATCCCAGCGGCAGAAACAGCAGCGGCACGAGGGCTTCCAGAAAGTACGCCGGGCGTCCGATCGACCACCACGGAGCGCTGCCGCGCGGGTCGACGATGCGGCTCCACGTGTAGAAGTGCGTCGGTCCCCACACGTCGCGCGCGCCTGCCAGCGGCCGCACGACTTCGAAGAAGCCGACGAAAACGACGACCGCTGCGACCAACGTGCCCCCGGCAAAGACCATGCCGGCGCGATCGCGGCGACGTGCATACCACGCCAAGCCGACGAGCGACGCAAAGCCCAGAATCGTCGCTTGATCTTCCTTGACGGCGAGCAGCATCACGACAAACAACGCCGACAGCGCGAAACGGCGTGCAGCGAGCGCCCACAACAGCCACAGCGTCAGCGCCGGCACGAACGCGTTCTCGTGGAAGTCGGCGAACACCACGCCCGCCAGTGGCGGGTACAAGAACGCGATCCCCGCGATGGCGAAGGCGAGCCCCTCGGGCACGCGTTTGCGCGCGATGAAGAAGAGCGGCGGCGCCGCGAGTCCGCCCGCGATGGCCTGCAGCGCGACCAGTACGAGCGGCGAATGCGCCGCGAGCAGCAGCGGAGCTGCGACCAACAAAATCGGCGAAAAGTGAACCGTGAAGTGGCTGCCGCCTTCGGTCGTATTGGTAAATCCACGAAAAGCCGAGGCGATCGTCTGCGTGAACAGGCCGACGTCCGAGCCCGAATGGTACGTCGCATACCGGTCCCAGCCGAGCACGCCGTAGACCATGGCGTACAGCGCGCTCGCGAACCAGACGGCGCGTTGCACCGTCAGGCGATGTGTAAGGACTTGAGCACCACAAACAGCATCCCGGTCAATGTCAAGACGACGCCCGCGATGATCCCCGCGTATTCCCCGACCCGCTTGCCGAACGATGCGCCGAAGCGCAGGCCCAGGGTCGTGGACGCGATCGAGGTCACCGCGATCGCGGCCAACGTGACGGCCAGCGGCACGCGCAGGTAGACGATCGAGAACCCGATGCCGAGCGAATCGAGGCTGATCGACAAGGACGCGAGCAGCAATCCCCAGCCCTGTGAGAGATCGAAATCGTGTTGCGCATCACGCACGGCCTCCACGATCATGTAGACGCCGACGCCGATCAAGGCGACGAAACCGAAATAGCCTGCAACGTCCCCCACGGCTCTCCCGACGAACGAACCGAGCAGCGCGCCAAGCAGGTTCATCACGACCTCGGCGAGCGCGAAGGCGACGCCGATACGAATCTTGGCGGTCCGGCCGACGTTACCGCCGACGCCCACCCCGACGCTGACGGCGAACACGTCGAGCGCAAGCGACAACGCAATCAGCGCGACGCCAAGGGCCGCGTCGAACACGCTGAAGATTAAGCTACGCGGGCGTCATTTTGGCGCAGCATCGCGACGACGGTGCCGCGTAGTTGCGCAAGGCTGAATGGCTTATCGAGAAACGCGTCCACGCCGGCAGCGCGAGCCCGCTCACCGATGCCCAGCGCGCCATGACCGCTGATCATCAGAATCGGCACGCGCCGGCATTCGGCCCGCAGCCGTTGGACGAATTCGAGTCCACTGATGCCGGGCAGCATAAAATCGGAGATGATTGCATCGTAGCCGGAGTCGTTGGCGAGCAGGGCGAGCGCTGCCTCCGCGTCCGCCACGGTCGTCACCTCAGCCAGCGGCCCAAGCGCCACCCGCAGCAAGGCACAAACCGCGGCGTCGTCGTCCGCGATGAGGACCCGTTTGGCAGGACCGCCGGCGCCCGGCTCCGTGTTCACGCTCACACCATTCGAGCCGCCCGTTGGGCTGCCTCGCCCGCGGGGCGCCAAACCGGTTAACTTTTCTTTGCAGGTGTCATGCCTCAGCCGAATCAGGCAAGGGTGGAAGCCGGGCGAAGCCCGGCAAACTCTGGCGGCATGCCGCTCGTTCGCGGGGCTCTGGCAGCGCTGCTGCTTCTGATGCTCGCGCCGCTGGCGACGTTGGCCTTTGCCGTACCAGGTCCGGCGCTTGCCGCAGCGCTCGCTCGACCGGAAACCGCCGGCGCCTTGCGCACGTCACTGGCCGCGTCGCTCTGCGCGGTGGCCGTTGCTACGGCCTTGGGCGTACCCGCCGGATACGCTATCGCGCGCTCGGCCGGGGCGTGGCGCGCCGTCGCCCTCTTCCTGCTAGCCTTGCCGATCGCGCTGCCGCCCGTCGCCTCAGGCCTCGTCCTGTTGGCGCTGCTGGGACGCAACGGGCTGCTCGGGTCTTTCCTTGCCGGTCACGGTTTCGCGGTCGTCGACTCGCTTCTCGGCGTCATCATCGCCGAGTTTTTCGTCGCCGGTTCGTTCGTTGCAATCGCGGCCGCCGCGGCTTTCGCTGATGCCGATCGGACGATCGAGGAAGCGGCCCGCACCCTCGGGGCCTCACCGCTGCGCGTGCTCTTGACGATCGCGCTGCCGTCGGCCGCGCCCGGGATCTCGGCCGGCATCCTGCTCGCCTGGTTACGCGCGCTCGGCGAATACGGGGCGACCTCCATTTTGGCGTATCACCCGACCTCGCTGCCGATCGAACTCGTCGTCGCGCTCTCGGCCGACGGCATCCCGCGCGCCCTCGCGCTCGCGGAAGCCTTTGTCGTCCTGACGGCTCTGGCCATCGCCGCGGCGACGCTGCTACGACGCCGCATCTTTTGAAGGCCAACCCGCTGCAGCCGCGGTCAGCGTGAAGATTGGGCGCGTCGAACGATGAACATGACGAGCAACCCCATCAAAATGAGAGGCAGGGCTTGGAGTAACATCGCGACGAGCGGATCCTGCTGGTTGACATCACCTCGCACGATCGCCACGTCCGCACCGCTGTTCTGCAGCAATGGCCACACATCGCGGTCCGCCGGCATGCGTTCACGCAACGTCGTACCGTCCTTGAGTTCCAGCGTGATCGTCGTGGCGACGATCGTGGCTCGCTTAACATCGTGATGATGGAGGCGGTCAACGATGCCCGAAGCCGGCGAGCGACCCGGCGTTTCGTGGATTAATATCAGCCTGAGCACGCCCTTCATCGTCCGAAAAGAGCCGGGTACGTAACGCTGAGGCGATCGGTACATGGCAAAAAAGAGCACCGTGTCCTAGGGAAAGGCGGTCGCAGGTCGATGCGTTCGACCATAGCGCGCCGAGTTCCGGCGCGATCGGGTTGCCTGCGGGATGACGCATAGACCCGTCGAACGCGCTGGCCTCGATGGCCGTCATCGCTCGTCTGCTGGCGCCGAACTCGAGCTTTCAGACGCGATTTTTCTTTCTCGCGAAACGCTTCGTCGCCGGTGACACGATCGAGTCGGCCCTGGCTGCCGTGCGCGCACTCAATGCCGACGGGCTGACGGCGACGCTCGACTTTCTCGGTGAAGATGTAACCGAGCTGCGCGAAGCCGAGCGCACTCGCGACACGTATCTCGAGATGCTGCAGGCCATCGAGTCCTCCCGCGTGCGCTCGAACGTGTCGGTGAAGCTGACCGCCCTCGGACTGCGCGTCGACGAGGAGCGCTGTACGCAGATGCTCGGCGACATCGTCGCCCGCGCGCAACCGTTAGCCGATCCGTTCGTGCGCATCGACATGGAAGGCTCGGCCGTCACCGCCGCCACCTTGCGCGTCTTCGAGCGCACCTACGCGCAGTCCAAGAACGTCGGTCCGGTCATTCAAGCCTATCTGAAACGTTCGCCCGGCGACGTTGAGCGGGCGATCGCCCTCGGCGCTCGCGTGCGCTTGTGTAAGGGCGCCTATGCGGAACCGGAAACGATCGCCATCGGCGACATGCCGGCGATTCGCCGCGCGTATCTCCAGATGGCGCAAGCGCTGCTGTCGCGCGGAAAATATCCCGGCATCGCCACGCACGACGAGCGCCTGATCGACGCGTTGAAAACCTACACGGCCGATCGCAAAATCGACAAAGAACGCTTCGAGTTTCAGATGCTCTACGGACTGCGCCCGGCAGTGCAACGCAGGCTCGTCCGTGAAGGTTACAACGTCCGCGTGTACGTCCCGTTCGGCACGCACTGGGCCGGCTATTTCTACCGCCGCATCACCGAGCGCAAAGAGAACGCCTTTTTCGCGCTGCGCTCCCTCATCGCGCGCTGATCGTAGGGATGCTTAACGACGAGTTTGCCGGCAAGGATTGGGCGACGGAAATGGATGCCGTCGTCGCGCGTCTAAGCCTAGCGGTTGCGGTCGTCGCTGATGCTATGGTGTGGGCCGCTGCTCTCACCGGCAGCCCTCACGGCGCAAGCCGGTTGCTCTACGATCAATGGCGCGTCGGGACGTTTACGCTTGTTACGAGCGGTGCGCTTGTAACCAAACGGCCGAAACGCTCCGCGACGAGCTCGGCGTTCCGGAACGCGACGTCGAGGACTTCGTCGCGCTTCTATGCGCCCGCGCCGACGTCGTCGCGATTGCTCAGTCCGCCACCATCGTTTGGAAGGGCCTGATTCAAGACGACCGTACAGGAATTGCGCGGAGCTGCATCCATGCTAGGGGATGCGCCGCACGTCGATAATGCGGTCGCTTTCGATCAGATGCGCAAGCACGGCGTTGCCCCGTTCGACTTCGCCGAATACCGTAAAGGCGCGGTCGAGGTGCAGTTGCGGCGAGAGGGTCAGATAGAACTGCGTCCCGGCCGAGTCGCGCAACGGATGATCGTGCGCGTAGTCGAGGCCCATCGCGATGATGCCCGTGCGTTGTTCGATCGGGTTCTCTTCGGCCGGAATCGTAAAGCCCGGTTCCGCATCGGCGTTGTCGTGCGCGTCGCCGGTCTGATCGACGAAATCGGGCACGATGCGGAACCACCGGTTGTGGTCGTAGTAACCGCGGGCCGCCAAAGCAAGAAAATTGGCAACGGTCGACGGCGCCCACTGGGAATACAGGCGCAGCACGACCTCGCCCTTGGTCGTACGCATCAACACGCGCGGATGCGCCCCGGCAAGGCCGTCCGGTTCCCCGCGCGGCGCTGGGGAACCGTCCGGTTCCCCGCGCGGCGCTGGGGAACCGTTCATGCTGCGCGCGTCGGAGGGCGGCACGAACGCGGGCAGCGGTAACGAGGCGGAATCGGGGGCATGCAGCGGCCCGGCGTCGGGCGAGGGGATGGGGCGTGGCGTCGCCGCGGGGTCCGGCCGGCGCGGCAACGCCGGCAGGTGCACAAATGACGGGATGCTCCTCTGATGCTGCGTCGCCGCCTGGTGATGCAGCCGGCGTAGCGTCTCGAGGGCTTCGAGCTGCACCCGCCAAGACGGGTCATTGGCCGCCAGCCGCCCGAACGCCGCCGCATCGCCGTCGCGGCGGCGGCCCCAGGCGCGCAGCGCTTCGAGCCGGACGAGCTCTTGGGGGTCGCGCAGCGCGGCCCGCAAAAATGAGGGGTCGGCGCGGGTCGCGTAGCCTCGGTAGAGCGCCCACATGGCATGCCAGCGCACGTCGGGATCGCGCTCGTCGCGCAGGATGCCCTCGAGTGCGCGCGCGATAGCGCCGGCAAACGGCGCCGGCGAAAACGCGTCCAACTGGATAACGGCATGAGCGCGGACGACCGGGTCGGAATCCAAACGGGCGACGATCTCGAGGTCGGTCGCGGGACCGCGAGCCGCCAGCACAGGGTGGGCCAGCACGATGCGCCCGAGTGCATCGGCGGCGGCGTAGCGGACGGCTGAATTCGGATCGGACCGAAGCGCGGCTCGTTCGGCGTCGAAGGCGCCGGCGTCGGCCAAGAGTCCCAGGGCGTACGCCGACATCGCCCGCAAGCCGGCATCGCGGGCCGTCAAACGCGCGCGCAGAGGGAGCGTCGCGGCGGGGTTGCCGATGCGTCCGAGCGCAAGCGCGGCGCGCGCAGCCACGCGGGGCTCGGCGTCGAGCGCCGCGATCACGGTGGGGGCGAGCGTACGGTGAAGTTCCGCGACTTCGATGTCGCGGTACGGGTCATTTTCAGCCGTTGCGCCGCCGAGTTGCCAGCCTATTGCCAGGCTGGCCACTAGGGCGAAGGTAACGGCCAGCTTCACGCTTTCTTACCAACTTTCTTCGGCGCTCGCGCGTTATGTAATGGCAGGCATAGCGCTCGCGTCCCTTGTCAGGGCGGACGCCCAGCTTTCTCGGAAGGTACACCACGATGTCCACCACGCCCAAACGTAAGCCCGGCAACGGCATGACCGTTCGTGAAGCCGGTCAAAAAGGCGGCGAGACCGTAAAGCGCAAGTACGGTCCGGAATTCTACGAAGCGATCGGCCGCAAGGGCGGTGAGGCAACCAAGCTCGCGCACGGGCACGAATTTTACGAACAGATCGGCAAGAAGGGCGGCAAGAAGGGCGGCGAGTCCACCCGCGACCGGTACGGGCCGCAGTTCTACGAAGAAATTGGGCAAAAAGGTGGCCAGAAGGTCAAAGCGTTGATCGAAGAGGGCAAGAAAGCCGCCGCCGCCGCTCGGGAAGCGAGCCAAAAGAAAGCGTCCTAGGCCTACATGGCGCTCTACGCCAGTCGCATGTTGCCCCTCGGGCTCGCCGTCATGCTCGCAGCCGGCGCGACCGCCGCTCGAGCGATTCCACCGCCGGCCGCGCCGCGCGGCCGGCTGGCCCCGGTTCCCTCACCGACGCCGGCGACCAATGCGCAAACCTTGCCCTTCGGGTCGCCGATCTACTTCGTGCTTGACGACCGGGTCAGTTCCGGCTCGACCGCTCCCGGATCGATCATCCGGATGCACTTGCGGTCGCCGCTGATCGTCAACGGCGTAACGTTGGCCCCGGCCGGAGCGCCCGATACGCTCGAAGTGGTCTCGACCCGCAAGCCGGCGTCGGGCGACGTCGACGGCGCCGTGCAGATTCACATCAACCCGCTCGTGCTTCCCGGGCGGCCGACGCCGCTTCCGATCCGCGCGGTACATGAGTACTTAACCATTGAACTGACTGCGGGACAAGAATCGACGCGCGCGACCACCGACACGATCGGCGACATCTTCATTCCGTATCACATCATCTATCACGCGCTGCGGCCCGGCCGTCAACTCGTCTTGCCGCCGGGCAGCATTTTGCGGGCCCAAACGGCGGCGACGATCGACGCGCGCAACCGCAGCAACGTCGTGCTGGCTACGCCCCAACCGTTCATCAGCACGTACGATGCTCCGCATTCGGACATCACGCCCGCGCCGTTCTACACGGTGCCCCCGACCGCGCATCCGCTACCGCGCGGGCGGCCGACCTTGCCGCCGACGCCGTCACCATCCCCGTCGCCGCCCGAGTCGCCGTCGCCGTCTGCGGCGCCGTCGGTCGCTCCGGCTGCCGCACCGGCGACTCCGCCCGGCTCGCAGAGGCCGCGCCGGTAGGTGGTGCCGTTCACGGCGCTGCAAAACGACGCATGAACAGACGCTCGATCCTGACTCTGCTGGCGTGCATGCTGGCACTCGTGCCGGCCGGCGTTCTCGCCGACGCCAAACTGTCCGGGCAGCCCACAAGCGCCGAAAAGCCGTTCATCAGCGAGATCACAACCGATCTCAACGCCCGCTTCGGATCGCCCGACGCCGCGATCAAAGCCGGCTACATGCGCTACACGAACGAAGACGACACCGGCGCGATCAGTTATGCGAACCGCCGCTGGACGAGCGCCGACGCCGAACATCCGAGCCAGCTTTGGTACGACGTGAAAGGTAATCTGCTCGGCGCCGATTATTCCGTGCCGTACGATGCGGCGCACCGGCCGACGAAGTTCAACCTCGATCCGTCACGCTGGGAGAAGTTCGGGTTGCACGATCACTACGGTCTGGTGGGTTCCAACGGCACGACGACGTACGGCGCCACGTCGCCGAAGAAGTTGACCGCGATCGGCGCCGATCCCGACAATCCCACACCGGCCGACCTGGTCAAACTCGGCATCGCGAAAAGTCCAAGCGACGTGCGTTTCGTCTGGGTCTTCCCGGCGATCTGGGACGTCTCGATCTGGGTCGACGGCAATCCGTCCGGCCCGTTCGCCGAAAAGAATCCAAACGTGAAGCCGGTCAATCCGCCCAAGGGCGACGACTCGATGTAGCCGGTTCCCCGTGCCGCGCATGGCCTCGGCCGATTATTGGACAGCTATTCGCTCGACCAATAATCTTTGAGAGCTTTGCCGCGGGAGGGGTGGCGCAGTTTGCGGAGCGCCTTGGCTTCGATCTGGCGGATGCGTTCGCGCGTGACGCCGAACTCTTGACCGACCTCCTCGAGCGTGCGCTGATGACCGTCCTCGAGCCCGAACCGTAATACCAGCACCTTGCGCTCGCGCTCGGTGAGGTTTTTGAGCACGTCGGCCATCTTCTCTTTGAGCAGCATGACCGAGGCCGCCTCGGCAGGCGCGACCGCTTCCTGATCTTCGATGAAGTCACCGAGGTGCGAGTCTTCTTCTTCACCGATCGGCGTTTCGAGTGAGATCGGCTCTTGCGAGATCTTGATGACCTCACGAACCTTCTCGGGCGTCAGGCCCATCTCGTTGGCGATCTCTTCGACCGACGGGTCGCGGCCCAGCTCTTGCAGCAACTGACGTGAGATTTTGATGAGACGGTTGATCGTCTCGACCATGTGCACCGGGATGCGAATCGTACGCGCCTGATCGGCGAGCGCGCGGGTGATCGCCTGGCGTATCCACCACGTCGCGTACGTCGAGAACTTGTAGCCCTTGCGATAGTCAAACTTTTCCACGGCGCGAATCAAGCCGAGGTTGCCTTCTTGGATGAGATCGAGGAAGAGCATGCCGCGGCCGACGTACTTTTTCGCAATGGATACGACGAGCCGTAGGTTCGCTTCGGTCAGTTTGCGCTTGGCTTCGAAGCCGTGCTCGATGATGCGGTTTTGGGCGTGGCCGTTCTTCTGGGCTTCGAGTTCGCCCGCTTCGATCGCCATCGCGTACTGCTTCTCTTCGTCCATCGAGAGCAGCGGAACGCGCCCGATCTCTTTGAGGTACATGCGGACCGGATCGTCGAGCGAAATGCCCGCCGGAACCGCCTCCGGATCGGAGGTGCTGCTGTCTTCGGTTGTCGGCTTGCCGTCTTTCTGTTCCTCGACGACCTCGATGCCCATCGCCGCGATCTCTTCGAAGAGATCGTCGATGCGCTCGGCATTGACGTCCTCGACGTTTTCGAAAACGGCATTGATTTCTTCATAGGTCAGCGTCCCGCGCTTCTTGCCGCGCTCGACGAGCTTCTTGATCTGCTCTTCGAGCGGCAGTGCCGGGGTGCTGGGTGGCGTTGCGGTCGCGCTCGCGCCGCCGGACGGTTTCTTACGGGCCATGATACTTTTCCTCACCCCCTTTCTTGCGAATGCTGAGGCGTTTCTTTCTGCGTTTTTCTAACTCTTCGACCAAGCGGTCGTATTCGTCTTTCTCGGATGGCGCCACGGCGTCGCCGTTCGTAAAGGCGGCGGCGAGCCGAGCGTCGAGTTCGCGCTTGCGAACCTCAAGACGTCCTTCTCTTAGACGCTCCACGACGCCATTAAGATGCGCTCGGCGGGCCTCTGAGTCGCGAAACCGCAGCCGCGAGGACCGGTCGGGCTTCTGCAGCGCGACGATCAGTTCTACGGCCGCGCGGTCGTCGCCGAGCGCCGCATACACGTCGGCGCTCCCGACGAGCGCGCCACCCTGCGCGCGCAGCGCCTCGTAGATCGCGCGGTAGCGCGAGTCTCCGAAGAGGTCGGCGTCGATCGAATCGGCGTATTCGGCGACCAGCCCCGGCTCATCGACGAACGCGGCCAGAACCTCGCGTTCGATCGGCGGCGGTTCGGCCGCCGGTGCAATGTGCCGGGCCCGTTGCGATGTTCCGGGCGGACTGCCGAAGCGCGGTCGCGGCGCAAAGTTGGCGGCGTTGGCACGGAAGCGGCTCGTGCGGATTCCTTCGACCGAGAGGCCGAGCCCCTGCGCGAGATAGACGTACCAGCGATCCGCTTCGCTCGCCGGCAGCCCGCGCACGATCGCCTCGGCTTCGCTTTCGGCCTGCGACGCCGGCAGACGTTTGCGTTTGATCTCGGCGATCTGCACGTCGAGCGCGAACTGCGTGGCCTCGAGCGCCGCGTCCAGTCGTTCGCGGAATCCGTGCGCGCCTTGGGCGCGGACGAACGTGTCGGGATCGTCGCCCCCGGGCAATTGCACGACGAAGACCGCGCAGCCGGCGTCCTTGAGCAGGCCGATCGACTTGATGGTGGCGGCGCCGCCGGCGGCATCCGCGTCGAAGCACAGGTAGACGCGCTCGGCGTATTTGCGCAGTTCGGCGGCCTGTTCGGCAGTGAAGGCGGTGCCGAGGGAGGCGACCGCGTTGGGGAAGCCCGCTTGGTGCAGAGCGATGCAGTCGAGATAGCCTTCGACCACGATCAACGCTTCGGCGTCCAGCGCCGCCCGGCGCGCGAGGTTGAGTGCGTAGAGACCGCGGCCCTTTGTGTAGACC
>JACRTY010000043.1 GCA_014305025.1 Candidatus Nyctobacter psychrophilus
TAGAATAGAGCGATAGAGAACGGCTCGAATTTACACCAGATATTGGACACCCTCGACCTTTTGCTCGCGTCGAATACGAGCCGCCGCGTTTTGGATGCCCAGCCGTTAGTGTTAGTGCGCTCGGATGAGGAGCGCCTAACCTGCGCGATGGTCGCGGCTTCGGGAAGCCCAGCGGGAGGCGACGGCGACCAGCAGAAAGTCGCGCCGGGCGCTGCTGTAGGAAGGCGAAGTGAGGGGAAGATGGCCGAAGACGTTTTCGTCCGTTAGGCGATGCCGTTGGTCACCCGTTTAAGTAACCCGTGTCGCCGGTGGTCCAGAGCTGATCGTCACTTTGATTAAGCGTGAACGTTGAGTAGGCCGTCGGAGCCCTCAGCGTGGCGTAGTCCAATGGCAGCGCGCGCAATCGTCGCACCATTTTGATTCCATAACGCTCACGCTGCGAAGCTGCTAAGTTCGAAATTGTTCGCCTTGCATACCGTCGGAGGTCCCTCCAATCGATGATCATGCGGTCAGCATTGCCGCGCACCCAGACGGGGTCGCGTTCACGCAAATATTCGAGGGCCTCGGCCGGCCACTGACTATCCATGCAAACATTGCCGGCACAACCAGAACGTCGGCACGCGCCTGTCGGTCGAGATCGGCAAGATTACTTGCAGACATTGCACGTGCCGAGCACGTATGAACCATGGTCTGGCGCACTCTTCAAGACGCATCTAAGATCCCAGGCCCTTCAATCGTCAAGCAGTTCCTCGTCGGGCGTCGAATCCAGAGCGACGGCGTTGCACTTCCTGCAGTGAACATCATCGTAGCCCTCTCCTTCGTAGGTGTTCTTGATCTCGTCGCCTACTATGCCGGCGGCCGACACTTCGTGCGATACGGACTCATGGTGGACGGCGTAAAACTCCTTGTGCAAATCCGGAACGGCTGGACAGGTGAAGCGCACGAACTTTCGCCGTGGGCAGTCGTGCGCTTCGCCGTACGCGATGGGCACACCGCAGAGCGGGCACTCGTAAGTCGTCATTCGAATTCATCCTCGAAACGATCGCGTCGACAAGACGCATTCTGCGTCTCTTCGCGCTGGAGGCTTTTCGGGCCACTAACAAATGCTGGGCCCACCACGGAGCGAAGAGGGAGATCGCTAATATCGATCACCGACCCGATCCAACCGCTTCTGCGTGCCGACGGACCGAGTGGCGCTCTGGCGGAAACTCGCGCACTACTTATCTGCGCTCCTTCAAGTATGTCTGCTGTCAATACCAGGGCACGGCTTCGGCTATACTCGATAAGCAGGAAATCGGGGACCGTTCCGGCCTTCAGGCTCCGCGCCAGGGGTCCGTAAGCTGCTCCCATGAGCTTTCCCTCGAAGAACCCGTTCTTTGCCTTTATTTGATAGCCACGTTGGCAACATGTGCATTGCATATCGATTACCGGGGTGTTAGGTGGAAGCGCGAACAGGCGGCCTCCTCCGCACAATGCACAGCAAACGTTCAATTGCGCCCACGCTTCTATAGCGACGCGTGCGATCTGCGCTGAACTTACAAGATGTGCCGCAACCGAAAAATCGATGCGTACGCTCGGGTTCGCTCGCGGCAAGATTCGGCGATACTTTCCGCGCCCCTCAAACGTGATTATGCCTTCGTCCCGCAAAACCTGGAGCGTTTGGCGTAGCTTTTCCTCGACAAAGCGATTCTTCGGATACGCTCGTTCAAATAGCGGTTTGAACGACATGACCTCGGCGAGAGCGAAATCTTCGGGTAGACTTCCGATGACATTCTCGAGAAGTCTTCGCCACGAGCGCTGCACTGTGGAGAGCCGTTCCGGAACACGACGCATCACGGAATGCGCTCGGCGAGCTGTTTGTAGCGGTGGCGGCGCAGGACCTTGATGCGTTTTACGGCGTTTGGCATGCCGCTCTGCTTGATGTCGTGTACGACCTTATCGACGTCGAAGACAACGCGGCGGTGCTTGACTTGCCAGCCCCCGCTGCGCTGCGTGAAAATGGCGTAGCCGGCGCGCGGGTCGCCGTCCTTGGGAAGGCCGGCGGAAGCGACGTCGACCAGCAAGCGGTCTCGCCACGCCCGGACGTACGGTAGATGCAAGTGGCCGAAGGCAATCGTGCGTTCGGCTACGCCGTCGGTAACGCGTTCGAGCAATGCGTCGTCGGCGTCAGGCCACAGATGTTCGTCGTCGTTCTTCGGATTTGCATGCACGATCAGCAAACCATCCGCGCCGTCTCCAAAGCGCAGGGCGAACGGCAGATCGCGCAGCCAGCGGAGCCAGCTTGACCCGAGACGCCGGCACTGCCAGTTCAGCCCCGCGGCTTCCTCCGCGGTTTCGGAGTTCTGCCCATTGCCGGCGGCATCCGCGAACTCGACGATCTCGCGATCGGTGTTGCCGCGCAAGCATCGTGCGCCGCGTTCACGCAAGCACTCCAAAACGTCCACGGGTCGCGGACCATCCAGGCAAAAGTCGCCCGCGGCGACGAGCGTATCGGCGCCGCCTTGCTCATCGAGATCGGCCAAACATGCCTCCAGACCGCGAATGTTGCCGTGCACGTCGGAAAGAACGGCGATGCGCATGCGCTAAGAAAGCAACGCCTTCTCACCGGACGCCCGCGTCCCAGCGCGGCGAGAAACGACCGAATCGCGTACGGATTGCGCGAAGCGAAATTCCATTACGCCCTGTGCACCGCGAGCGCGAGCAGGGACGGCGTGGCGCCGATTTTTCCAAACTCCCAAAGATCGATTGCGTCGACGGCAACCTTCGCCTTGCGCAACAACGGCAGGGTCTGACGGAAGCGCACGTTGGCCAGGACGCGGCCGCTACCCAGCGTGAGTACGCCCGCGCCATAATCCTCTCCGCGCGGGACTTCCAGCAGCCGCAAGCCTTGGAAGGCGACGGCATCGAGTACTCCCGGCGCGCACAGCACCGTGTCGTCGGAGACGAATGCCGCCACCGCACGCAGCCGAAAAACGTCGGCGTTTTGCGACACGAAAACGGTGCGCAATCCCTTCGCGCTCGCATACGCGGCGAGTTGTTCGCGGCCCAAGAGGTTGCCGTGCGGCACCACGGGGATGCCGTTCTCATCGCGGCGCAAATGCGGGATCCCGAGATAGACTGCATCCGGCCCGACGAGCACGTCGCCGCCGTCGAGCAGTCCCGGCGCCTCGATGCGCCCGATGATCGGGACGCCGGCGCGCTCGAGTGCAGCCTCGACGGCGGCAACTTCGGCGCGGCGGCGCAGGTCGCTCGGACGCATCACAAACGCGCCGTCCGAAAAGAGAACGGCCGTGTCCGCGCATAGCGCACCGAACGCCGTCGCCTCCTCGCATGCGATGACAGTGGCCTTCACGCCGTCGGCCGCAAGCCGATTGGTGAAGACGGCGAATTGCTCGGCGCTGCGCTCGGCGATCGCGTTCGATTCGCCGTACAACGGGCGTACATTCGCCAGTGCCGGCGACGGCGCAACCAGCAATGCTGCGCGCAACGTGCCGGCGTCGCTGCGCACGAAGGGCGCTTGCAGCTGCGGCTCTACAGAAGTCACCCGACGGGCTTTCGCCGTCGTGCGCAGCGTGACCTCAACGAGAACCGACGGCGCTTGCGACGACCGCGCAAGCGCGGGCGTAGAGTTCATGTTGATCGCGCTCGTACGTCGCTCGAGAAAGACGCCCACGTTCCGCGGCCAACCGGTCGGCAACGCGAGCGAGTTCGACCAGACGTGCGGTACGGTCGGAATCGGCGTCGGGACCCGATTGATCGGTCCGCCGCAGAAGCGCGGCGATCCGGGCGCCTTCGGCACTGGCCGTTTGGGTGGGCGCGTCGACGTGCACATATGGTGTCTCGTCGGCGGCTCCAGTGAAAAAATCGCCCAGATCGGTCGCCAGTGCGTCGCCGAGCGACAGCGCCGGCAGCCCAAGCAGCTCCTCTTCGGTTTTGAGGACGCTGACGGTCGAGAGATGCGCACGGCCGATGTAATGCCGCTTGGCGTACGGCGAGACGACGATCGCATACGAACGATGTTCGTCGATGTGATCGCGCGTCGATTGCGCGTCGTCGGGCAAGATGAAGATGGCGGTCGACTTCCACTGCGGGATGTGCGTGAGGTAATCAACGATGCGCCCGAGCGCCCGGTCACCGTCGGCGACCTCCTCCGGTAATGGCGGAATGTTAGGGCCGAAGCCGCCGTGATCGGCCGGCAGCCACACGTAGGTGAACGTCGGCATGGCATTGGCCCGAGCGAGCGGATCGAAGTCGCGGATGAACTCGGCCGCCCGCCGCACGTCGCGGATGCGCAAATTCCACCCGGGATAGTTGAGATCGACGTGATCGGCGAGCGCCGGAGGGGCGACGGCATCGAGATGGTACAGGCCGCCGAGGCCGTGCGTCGGCGCAGCGGTGTCATTTTGATCGACGAAGTTCGGATCGTCGGTCTTGGGATCGGGCGCTTCGCCTTCGTCGTAGCCCGACAAGCGGACCAGATCGCCGTAGTCGCGATAACTCTTCCGCCGCTGCGCCAGCGAGTTGAAGATGTAGCCGGCACGCGGATAATCCTCGGGGTCCTCATTCTTGTTGACCAGCGGCCGGCGCCCTTTCTTGACCAGCAGCGTTTTCTCGCTGAAGAAGCTCGCGATTCCACCGGCAACGAACTGATGGCCGGCATCGGATTCATCGGAATCGGCGAAGAAATTGCCCGCCAGCGCGTAGCGCCGGGCCAGCGCGTGCAAGTTCGGCGTAATCGACGCATCGAACGAAACGAGCGCCGGATCGCCGGGGCCGTACGGTGCGCCGCGCTCGTCGGTCAGATCGCCGAGCATCGAATCGTACGTCTTGTTTTCTTCGAGCAGGATGACGACGTGCTTGATGCGTGCGCTGCCGTTGCCGCCGAAACGATCCGGTACGACGCCGTGCCGACGAGCGGCGTGCACCTTGCGCAGATACGAAAGGGCGGCGGGGGTCGTACGCCGCAAGTCGACGCTGGCGAGATCGATCCGCTCGAGCGTCGCCCAAATGGCATTGCTGTCGGCGCCGACCATTTCGATGTGGCCCCGGTTATCCACGAAAACCGGCTCGCCGCCTTGGAACCCGCGGTCTTCCGCAATGCCTTTGGCATTGGTGACGAGCAACGAACGCTCGTCGGCCGATAGCGCGAGCGCCGACGGATACCAGCCCGTCGGAATCAAGCCTAGCCGGTGTGGATGCAAGGGGTCGCTCGTGTCGATGACGGCGACCGCGTTGATCCCGGCCAGCGCGACGTACAGCCGCTTGCCGTCACGGGTCAGCGCGAGTGCAGCCGGTTGCGTTCCGTACGGACCGCGATCGTACAGGCGTAGTTCCGTCCCGCCGACGACGCGCGGTTGCGCTTCAAGTGCGACCGTCGCGATGCGGTCCACATTGCTCATCGCAATGAACGCGTACGGCCGGTCGCGCATGGCAACGACGGCGGCGGGATGCGCACCACCGGCCACTTCGATCCCGTCGGGCGCGCGATCCATCGGAACCGAAGCGGACAGCACCGGGGCGAGCGAACCATCGGAATTGCGCGCGATCAACGAAAGCGATGACGCTTGATCGAGCGCCGGCGGCGGCGCGGCG
>JACRTY010000008.1 GCA_014305025.1 Candidatus Nyctobacter psychrophilus
TTGTGTGGGGGCGTTTCGATTACCGAAGCCGGTCCCTTTTCGATTACCGCGCGCATTTGCTACCAGTGCTGACCTGTTGCCTCACGTAAAATGCTACCCGCCGCGTAGTGCGGCGGGAGCGGGACAACGTGCAAACCTTCTCGGAAGTCAGAAGGCTGTCACGTGTGGTACTATCCCAACATGGAGCAGCCGAGTTCGCAGCAAATCGATCCCGATGAGCCGCTGTGGGGATGCTCGGCGTCAGCTCCGCAATCGCCACCAAAGCGGGATTCGCCGGCATGCTGCTTATTTGGGGCATCCTCGCCGAGATGCCGTACTACTTATGGCCGCGCGGCGCCGCCGGACTGCTCTATCTGCTCTTCTGGCTCAAAATGAAATCCGGGATCTGGCGACTGATTCCCATCGACGACTACGAGCTAGCCTGCGCGCTGCGCGCGAATCGGCATGCTCGCGAGTCAGCGCGCTTCCTGTGGGGAAAAAATGAATGCGATTAGTGAACCCGCCGGAAAAACTGCTCGCGAGCATGCCGCCGGCGGTGGCCGATCAAGTCCGGGCGGCGTGGGTGGAAATCTGGGCCACCCTGCAACGGCACGACTTAGACTTAACGAGGGATGACGTCTACGCAGCGCTCGTCGACAGCGCGTACGGCCTGCCGTGGTAGTTACTCTCGGTCGCCGTTGGCGAACGGCCCTCCAGCCAAGTCGAGCTCGCTGCCCTCGGTCGCGGCGGCGATCGCGTTTCTCCTGATCTCGTCCGGAACTTGCTCGTGCGAGTGCGTCCTTCGCCGGGCTTCTGCAATGGGCACGCCCGTGTGCAGCAACGCCATCGAACGCGCAGCGCTATAGCTCTTGTCGATCATCGCCGGCACGGCACCGAACAGTGATGGAGAGGCGGCAATACGGCGACGCATCTCATTTGACTGCTCATGTACTGTGCTCCACCAGGGCCCCGCGTCGCCGCCGCGCGGAGACGCTATCTTCAGTAGGTTGGGCGAGACGTGATGAGCGCGGCGCCAGTTCTTAGCGCGGTGAACATCGAACAGTTCGCAAACCAGGGCCGCCATCATTACGACGCACGCGAAGCAGCCGAAGCATGGATGCGGAGGCTCGGCGCAGCTTCGAAGGTCGCATCGACAACCCCGAATCCATTGAAGCCAACGCGGTCGAGTGCTACGACAACGGGGACGCGAAGCGAACGGTCTTCCGTGGCGGCGTTGTGAACTTAGGATGAAGGCGTGGTGGTGGCCTCAGCGCCAAGGCCTTAAGAGCAGTAGTGAGCCTGCTGGCGTTGGAAACCAGCAGCAGCAACTGGAAGAGCCTTGCGGAACGGTTCGTTGAGGGCGGCTGGCTGATAGGCGGTCCTGTCCGAAGCTCCGACCTGGTACAGGTTTGAGGCGAATTTATAAGCGCTACACGAGCGGTTCCGGTCCCTTCCCTGATACCAGTCGTCAGCAGCCGACCTCGCCTCAGCTGCTGCCTCGCTGATGTCTTCCAAAGGCGTATTTCCGGAGTAAGCGCCCCCGCTTCGGCCAGATTTGTAGCACGCCAGAAGTACCCGCGCGAGACCAAGCTCTAGATTCGCCATCTGCTCGTACGCAGGCACATGTGCTTGATCGTATTTTCCAAGACGAGCTTCAAGCAATGCGATGCTGGGCTTGTCGCACCCCCCTTGGGCTTCCGCCGTTCTCGCGTGCGCGAGCGGCCCAAACAAACTTACGAGGAGCACTAGGACTGCGACGATGCGACTCTTCATGCGTCTTTTTCCTCCGAGGTTCGGCTAGGGTTAAACGCCTCGTTTCGACGATTGCTTCGCGGCGTGGTGACGAGGCGTGAGTTCACTTGATCACTCTATAGATTCGCCCAGGCTCCGACGCCGGCAGAAAGATACTGGGGCCATCGTTGGTCGAAAACTTACCGTGCGAGCTGGACGTGGAGTAGACGGTGGTGCAATGCACGGTAATGCACACGCCAATGTGACCTTGGTCTGCTTGCACATCGATGTCTCCCGGTTGCGCTTGCGATATGGGAACCAAGACGCCGCGACCCGCCTTTAGGTCTGCCTCGAGCGACGGTACGAGGTTCGTGTTGGCCCCAAGCTTCTTTAAGCCGAACGAAGCCAATATATTATTGATTTCCCAAGCACACGCACAATCGCCAGGAAGTGGGTCGCCCTTGTAGCAGCGTGGGCCGGCTGCCGTACTGGCCCCAATGCTGAACAAATAAACCGCTTCGTTAAGGATTTGTTTGTTGATATTCCCAGGGGGCGGGGGATTGGGGGGAGGCTGCGACGCCACGACCTGAACCAAAAACTCGATCGTGTTGTAGCTTCCGACGTAGTAAGTATAAAAGGGATATAGCCCCGGTGCTGTATTGCCATAAGCGACGATGTACTGTTGAACTGGCTCGCTTCCGGTCGTCTGGGAGGGGATAAATACTGACGAGAACCCCCCGGGCGTTATTGATTCCCACGTTTCCGTAAACGCACTCGGGCAGTACGTGCCATAGTTGGTTAGACACTGCCAACTAAGATAGCCTCCCTGCCCCTGCGTCAGCACGAGAGCGGCTCCTGTGCCACTTGTGAACGATCGGATGTCGCTCAGACCGTTTTGCCGATTGCCAGGTTTCGGCGTCGGCGTCGGCCCTCCGCAACCGGCTGACATACTTGGTGCACAGCAGAGCTGGTTCGGCCCTGAGCTACGCGCAACGGTACCTAGGGGACAATTAGGCTGCGGTTGGTGCGGTGCCGCTGCGATGATTCCTTGGTACGTCGGTGCTGAAGTCGACAACCCGGCCGCATGTACGACGTTTGGTTTTGCGCTCGTCGCCCAAGAGACGAAGACTGCTATGAATGCAAATAGCAGCAACGAAAGAGCTCTCATTACGGCGAGCCCTCCTGCTGATATATCTCTTGAGCCGTTGCGGCGTCGAATCCCAGCGACTCGAGTCCCGCTAAGTCGTATACTCCCCCGCCAGCATCGAGGACCCCGTAAGAATTCGGGTTCGTTGAACTTTGGCCTAAGATCGCTACACCTGATCCGTCGCCTTCACTGTACGAAACAAGAAAGTAATCAGCAATGCAGCTGCGGCCGACGGGACAGAACCCCCAGCTGGATGTGATTGCGACGGTAGTCGTCACTCCAAATTTGGTCTGGAAGTACTGTTCAAGCGCCGCGGCCTGCGGATCCGTCGATTGCGCGGACGTTCCGACGGCCACCGAGAGCGTTAAAGCCGCCATTACGGCAAGCCTAAGCGTAGTTAGCGTAAGGCTTTTCATTACGTTCTTCCTTGTGTTGCAACGACCAGCGTTTTCACAACGGCCAAGCGGTTCCAAGGAGCCACAACAGCCTAACCGCTGTGTTCGGGTACCGGACAGACATTACGGCACAAATTTTCCCACCTGTCAACGAGACGCGAGAAACAATTTTGCGCGCGCAGTTTATGCGTTAGACATCGCCGCCACGTAGTCAGCGTGGGCGCGCAGGGGGTGAGCACCTGGTCGTCTTGCGAAGCCTACAGCCCGATATCGGGTCGTCCCAACGCGTCCCGGCGCGGATGTAACGACGTGCGACTTGCACGCTCTTCCAACGGCCGTGTCGCACGATTGCCGCCTCCAGGCGGCCCGCGCGCGCGGCCGCTGTTGCAAAGCCCGAGCGCAACGAGTGCGCGGCAAAATCGCCGTCGAGTCCGGCGGCGGCCGCGCGTGCTGCGACCATGTTGGCCAGCGCGCGATCGGACAACGCGGCGCCGATGTTGCCGTGTCGATCGACACGACGCAACACGCGCCCGTTCGTGATCGCAGCTGCGTCGAGCCAGCGCCGCAGCGTGCGCACCGGACACGTCGCTTCTTCCGCTCCGTACGGCACCGCCACGACGTCGCCAGCGGCTTCGCGGTCCGTCTTTGAGCGCCGAATCGCGAGCACCATCCCCTCGCGTTCGTAGGCGACGTCGCTGATGTCGAGCGCGGCGAGCTCCGAACGGCGTAGCGCCGCGGCCCAACCGACGAGCAACGCTACGCGGTCACGCAGACCGCGTAGATCCTCCGGAATCGCCGCTAGAACGGCCCGTAGCGCGTCGAGTTCGAGGGCGGTCTTCTGCTGCTGCGCGACGCCGAGCTGGCGTCGGGTGCCCCGTACAACGGCCCGCACGACGTCGTGCGACGTCGGCGTGGCGTGGCCCGTCGAGCCGTGGTAGACCGCGATCGCCGCGAGCTTGCGCGCGATCGTCGCCGGCCGGCGGCCGCGCCGGCGCAGGTCCGCGACGTAGAGCGCCACGGTCTCCGGCTCCGCCGGCAAGCGCTCGCGGCCGATTCGCGTCGCGAAAGCCGAGAAATCGCGCCAATCGGCGGCGTAGGCGCGTTCGCTGGAGGGAGCCCGACTCGCTTCGGCGGCCACCCGCGCTTCGGCGCGCAGCTCCTCGATCGCGGCCGCGGTGTCGCCGGCGAGGTCGGCGAGCGGCGCGTCTTCTTCGTCGCCGAGCGGTTCGAGCGCGATACCCATGTCCACCGGCGGTTCGGAAAGCGGCCTCCGCTGACCTCCGAGAAGCAAACCTTCTCGGCACCAAACACGTTCGCAGATAGATGCGGAAGAAGCGGCCGTCGCCGCTCGGCTCAACGGCAACCGCCGCGTCCTTGAAACGTGCCCACATGACCATGGCTGTGGCGAGGCAGCGGCCATCGCTTTTGCCCGCGAGCGCGGCTGGGACGGCTTCGCCGATTGCTCGTCGCCGACGAGGCGCCAAGCCGGCCGAACGACGTCTGGCGCTCTCGACGGACGGGGCCGAGACGCACCTGAAGAACATCGGCGTCGTGCGGACAGCAGCGCCATCGCCTTGCGACGGCGCATGTGAAGCGAATCGCGTCGCAGGAGCTCGTCGGCCGCAACGTGCTATGAATCGCGACGAACGCAACCGGCGCCTCGGTGCTCACACCAGCCTGGGCGGCACTCGATGATCGGGCGCGCGCGTACGCCGAAGCCGCCCGCGCCCCCGCGCGCCTACGCGACCGATTGGCGTGCGTTCGTCGCTTGGTGCCTTCGCGGGCATCAGCCGTGAGCGCCTCGGCCGAAAACCGCCCTGCTGGTCGACGAGCTGCGCGTCGTGGTCGCGACCTGCGGCGAACGGCGGGATCGACGTGCGCGATCGCGCGCTCGTCCTTGTCGGGTTCGCCGGCGCGGCTGCGACGCGGTGAAGCTCGTTGGGCTCGACGTCGACGACGTCCGCTTCGAGGACGAGGGCCTCGTGTTGCGCCTTCGACGCTCGAAGACCAGCTAAGAGGGCGAGCTCGAGGAAGTCGCCGTGCTCAACGGCTCCGACCCGCGCACGTGCCCCGTTCGCGCCCTGCAAGCCCGGCTTGCGACGAGAGGCATCAGCGACGGACCGCTGTTCCGCGCCGTCGATCGCGCCGGACGCGTAAGCCGTGGCCGCCTGACCGCACGCATCGTCGGGGAGCGGGGTGAAGAAGATCGGCGCGCACAGTGGGCTCGATCCGCACGGGTACGCCGCGCACTCGCTGCGCAGCGGTTTCGCGACGTCGGCGGCTCGGGGGAACGAATCCGAAGCCGCGGTCATGCGCCAAGGGCGCCTCGACCACGCCGGCGCCGGCATCGGACTGTAGCCCTCCAAATTCCGAACAAAGCAGAGGAGTAAGAAGTAGCGGCCATGACTGACCGATTTGAATATCCGGAAGCGGCAGGTGCGTGAGCGATCGCCGACGAGCGCTGTTGACCCGGATGAGTGGACCTGCTAAGGTACTTTGCACATGGCATCCCGCACTGGCGTCGGCTTCGATTTCGTGCTTGGTCCCCTAGAAAACGAGATCATGGAGGCCACATGGTCCCTGGGAAGCTGGGTTTCCGTTGGCGACGTGGTCGAGCGGCGCATGCGTCGGGGCGCAGCGGCGGCGAGCTACTCGACCGTCAAGAACGTCATGGCCAATCTTCACGAAAAGGGCCATCTCCGCAAGCGTTCCGCGGGAAAACAGAACGAATTCATCCCCGTGCTTTCGCGCGAAGACTTTGCCCGGCGCGCCGTCGGTCGGGTGGTGGACCCGCTGCTGCGCAATCATCGTCACCCGCTGTTCGCCCGTCTGGTCGACGAGCTGTTGGAGGATGAGCATGCGATTGCGGAGTTCGAAACGCTTATCGCCGAGCGGCGCAAGGCGAAGGTGACGTGACGGACGTCAGCGCGTTCCTGACCGCCTGCATTTCAAGTCCGGCGCTCCTGACGTCCGCGTGCGCGCTGGTCGTCGTGCCGGCGATTGCATGGCTGATGATCCGCGCGCTCGCGCCGTCGCTGGGCCGGATGGCGGACGACCCGGTGTGGCAGGCGTCGCTCTCGGCTGCTGCGGCCGCGCTACCCGGCACGCTGTTCCTAGTCATTGGCGCAGCCACACTGCGCGGCGGTTGGAATTCCACCTGCTTGCAGTTTGCCAGCGGACGCATCCTTTACGGCGCGATCGCCGCGTTGACGGCATTCGGCTTCGCGCGCGCCATCGTGCTCGCCCGGCAACGCGCATGCGACGTGACGCGCCTCCTTCGACAGTCGTCGCTCCCGTCTCCGAGCTTACAAAAATTGGGAGAGATCGCGGGCGTACGTATCCGTGAGCTCTACGCTGAGGGCGCGCTCGTTATCCTTGCTGGACTATTTCGCCCCGTCGTTCTCGTTTCTTCCGATGCCCTTCAGCGAGTGAACGACGCTGAATTGCTCGCTGCGGTTCGCCACGAAGCCGCGCATGCACGACGTGGTGATCTCGTTTGCGCAGCGGTCGTGACGTTCATCGCCGATGTTGTCCCACTTCCGGTCGGCAATTTGATCGCACTCCATCGTCGCGCTCGGGAATTCGCGGCCGACGCGCATGCAGCCCGCATTGCGGATCGCTGCGATCTCGCCGCGGCGTTATTGGCGCTCGCGCGCCCGACGAGCGTCGCCACCTCGATCGCCGCATTCGCCGATGCAGGCGCCGTCCGCGATCGGCTCGGCGCGCTTCTCTCACCGATGTCGCTGCAACCATCGCTCGAACGCCGTGCGCTGCTGACTGCGGCCCTCGCCGCAACGTTCCTTTTGGGCGCCGCGCCCGTGCTCATTGCAGTCGTACTCGGGTTTACGTGTTCGGTCGTGATGCGCGCGTGAAGCGTCTCTTTTTTTGGGCGCTTCTGCTAAGTGGCTTTGCACTTGTGCCGCTTGCCGCCGACGCCTCACCGATGGTGGCGCAAGTGGGAACCGCCCGAGCAACGCTTACGCTCTTACCGGATCCACCCGCGAGCGGGCCTTTGCACGCTATCGTGACGGTCGAGGGCGCTTCGCCCGACGCTCTTGCGCGCACCGACGTTCGTTTCGGTTCGAGGATGCCGACGATGTCCATGAACGGTCCGTTCGGACGCGCACGGCGCACCGCTCCGAACCAATGGTCGTTCGACGCATCGCTCGCGATGGCGGTGCCCTGGGCGATCACAGTACGCTTCTCGGGCGGTGTCAACGGCACGGCTGTCTATCGGTTCGCGGTAAGCGGAGCGAACATCGGCACAAGCACGGCCGGTATGTCGGCCTCCGACGGCAATCCCGATGCCTGGAAAAACGCAGCGATCGCTCTTGCGGCGATCCTCGTCTGCACGGTCCTCATCGTGTTTGTGCGCCGCGACCGTGGGCCGCTCACGATCGCGATCGTGCTCGGTGCCGTGGTCGTCGTTATCGGACTCGCGATCGTGCAAGCGAAGTACGCCGCGCCGGCGATGGATGCGGCCGCCATGTCGAGCATTGGTGGCACCGCGCCGACACCTGTTACACTCGCGGCCGTCGCGGTGGGGCGCAGTGACAGCGTGATTCACGCGCCCGGCACAGTCTCGCCCTATTTGACGCAAGACGTCGTGACGCGCGCGGCCGGTATCTTGCGGGATTTCGACGTCTACACGGGCGACATGGTCGCGGCGGGACAAGTGATCGCCTCGCTCGATGCACCCGATGCGCAATCGCGTGCGGCGGCTTCCGCCGCGAACGCCGCAGCCCAAGCCGCCACCGCGCAAGCCGCACAGATCGAGGCACACCACCATGCGCCCAATGCCGTCGTCATTGCGCAGGCCGACAGCGGGGGGCTCGAGCGCGACATTGCGGCTGCGCGCGCCGACGCCGCCGCCAAAGGCGCGCAGGTCCGCTACTGGCAAAACGAGATTCGGCGCGAGAAGAGCCTCCTGAATGAAGGCGCGGTCTCTGTCCAGGAATACCAAGACGAGAGCGCGCAGTCCGCGGCGGCGCAAGCGGCGTACGCATCGGCCCGCGATAAAATCGGTGCGCTGCAGCTACAGTTGACGGCATCGCGCACGCGCACGATGGACGCGATCGCCGCGGTCTCGCAGATGCAAGAGCAAGCTGCCGCCGCGCAAGCGCAGGCGCGCGGCGCCCAGGCCAGCGCCGAGACCGACGCGACGCTCGCCGGATACACGCAGGTCACGAGTCCCGACGCCGCGGTCGTCGTGAAACGCCTCATCGACCCGGGCGTGGACGTGCAAAGCGGTACCGCCATCGCGCGTCTGGCGGTCATTGACCGACTACGCGTGCAGGCCAACGTCGCGCAACAGGACGTTGAGCGGGTCACCGTCGGCGCACCCGTGGACGCGACATCGCAGTCCGGCACGGTCCTGCATGGCCGGGTGTCGTCGATCGCGCCCGTCGCCGACCCCACAACCCACACCGCTTCGGTCGAAGCCGTGGTGAACAACGACCGCAGGGATCTCGTGCCCGGCGGTTTCGTGCAGGTCGCCATCCACGTCAATACGATACGCATCGCAGGGAGCGTCGAGGTTCCCTCGTCCGCGGTCGTCGGCTCGGGAAGCGGTTCGGCTGTTTGGACCGACGTCAACGCCACGGCGCACCGGGTGGCGGTGCGCGTGCTGGCCGACGATGGCACGAACGCGACCGTCACGGGCGACCTTGACCGACGCGCGCGTGTCGTCGTCGAGGGAGCCGCGACGCTCGAAGAAGGGCAGAACATTACGGAGGCGCGCTCCTAATGGCACCTCTCGAGCGCGACGCGCAGCCCAGCATTCCGGCGTGGTCCTTGCGCAATCCGTTCGCCGTGTTCGCCGTTTACCTCGGGCTCATTGTCGCCGCGCTCGCCGCCGTGCTGTACTTTTTACCGACGCGCATGATGCCGTATGTGCCGAGTCCCCTCATCTCGGTCATCACGATGACGCCGGGATATTCGGCCGAAGAAACGACGACGTATTTTTCGAAGCCGATCGAAGAGCGGATGACCGACCTGCGCGGCGTGCGCTACATCCGCTCGATCTCGCAGGAAGGGCTCTCGACCGTCACGCTGCAGTTCCCGTACGGGACGAACATGCAGCGCGCGCTCGTCGACGTGCAGCAGCTCGTGAAGCAAGCGGAAGGCGACCTCCCGTACGATCGCGCGAACCTGAAGCCCTCGTACGTCGTCCCGGTCGACCCTCTCAACACGCCGGTCCTACAATTGAGCGTCACGGGCATCGGTTGGGATCCGGTGCGCTTGCGTGAGTTCATCGCTAACGACGCCGTGCGCGACCTCAAAACGGTCGATGGCGTACAAAACGTGTATCCGTTCGGTGGCCTGCAAAGGCAGGTTGGAGTCGTCGCAAACCGCGGCGCGCTTGCATCGTACGGGCTCTCGCTGCTCGATCTCCGCGATGCCATCGACAAACAGAACGTGAGCCGATCGGGCGGGACGCTCACCGGTGGCGGCGAGGAGACGATCGTGCGGGGAGATCAGCGTATCGGCTCGGCGTCGGATATCCTGAACTTTCCGGTGACGACGACCGGTGACCGCACGGTCTACGTGCGCGATCTGGCGACGGTCGTCGATGGGCCGGCGGAGCAGCGCGCGGCGTACCGGTTCAACGGCAAGGAGAGCGTCGAAGTCTCGATCGTCGAGAACCCGGACGCGAGTTCACCGCAGGTGATCGCGGCGGTCAACGAGCGGCTACGCCGTATCGAAGCGGATCATCCGGGACTGACGTTTACGCCGGCGTACGACAACGCACGCTTTGTCGACGCACTAACGAAGAACATGTTCGAGGAACTCGCCGTCAGCGTGGTCTTGGCCGGCTTCGTGCTCTTGATCTTCCTCGAAGACGTCAGCGCGACGGCGATCGTGATGACGTCGATCCCGACCTGCCTTGGCCTCGCGCTCTTGCTCTTTGCGCCGCTGCACTTCTCGATCAACAGCTCGACCTTGGTCGGTTTGTTGCTCGCGATCGGACGCCTCGTCGACGATTCGATCGTCGTCATTCACGCCATTCATCGCAAAATGAGCCAGGGACGCTCGCCGTCGCAGGCGGCGGTGGAGGGAACGCGCGAGGTCATCCTGCCCATCGCGGCCGCGACCGGCGTCATGGTCCTCGCGCTCGTGCCGCTGCTTACGAGCGGGGGCATCACGCAGATCATGTTCGTCGGGCTCGTGTGGCCGATCGTCTTCGCGCTCATTGCGTCGCTGGCCGTCTCGGTCACGCTCACGCCGTTGCTCGCCGCGTATCTCTTCAAAGGCGTCGGTCAGCCGCAGATGCCGTGGCGGAACCGGTTGGATCGCACGCTGCATCGCGTGTTGACACCGACGCGCCACGGCCTTGCTCGTCTTGAAACGGCCTATCGTGGTGGCCTGCGGTGGAGCTTGGGTAACGCCGGCCCCGTTCTCGCGGTCGCTGCCATCCTCACGTATGCCGCCGTACAGCTCGCGCCGCTCATCGGCAGCGAGATGATGCCGCTCGCCGATACCGGCCAAGCCTCGGGCTATTTGGAAGCGGATCCCGGAGCGTCGTTCACGGCGACGTCCGAGAAGGCGAAGGCGTTTGAGAAAATTCTCCTGGCGCAACCTGAAGTGCAACGCGTTTCGGGCGAGATCGGCGAGCAGGTACCGAGCGGATATTTCACGGGGACCGCCATGAACGGCGTCAACTCCGCCTCCTATCTCATCACCTTTAGCCCGAAGGAAGAGCGGCGGCGGACGATCTGGAAAATCATGGACGACGTCTACGCGCAAACCATACGTACCGTCCCCGGCATCCGGCGGCTGGCGCTCAAGGAGATGGGGTCGGATGTCATGGCGAGTAACGACGCGCCGGTGGAGCTGCTCGTGACCGGTCCCGACGTCCCGACCGTCGAGCGCTTGGGAGCTCAGGTCGCAGACGTCGCGAAGCGCGTTCCCGGGATGGTTCAGGTGTCAACGTCTTCGGCGATGTTACAGCCTGAGGCGGTCGTCACCGTCGACCGAACGCGAGCCGCGCAACTTGGCCTCACCCCGGACGATGTAACTCAGCAGGCGTACTACGCGACGCATGGAGGGCTGACCACCGAATACTTTAATCCCGAAGGGCTTCGTCACGATACCATCTTGCTGCGCTACGCCGGCAGCGACCGGGCAACGACGGCAGACCTCGCAACCGTCCAGATCGTCGGTAAGAACGGCGCCGTCGTGCCGCTTGCCGCGATTGCGCAAATTCAACGAAACCTCGGCCCGACGCTGATCGAGCATGACGGCCTGCATCCGAGCGTCGCAGTACTCGGCTACTACCGCAAAGGCGGACGCGGCGAGATGGCGCTCGACATGGACACGATCATGGGCGCGATGGCGCAGGTGCCGTTTCCCCAGGGCTACTCGATCGAGATGCGCGGCGACATGACGGAGATGATGCAGTCCTTCGATCGCCTTCTGGGTGCGATGAAGATCGCGATCGTGTTCGTCTTCCTGCTGCTCGTCGCGCAGTTCAAGTCGTTCCGCAACCCCCTCGTCATGCTGCTCGCGATCCCGCTCGAGCTGCTCGGCGTCTTCGGCGGGCTGCTCCTTGCGCATCAGAACTTCTCCACCGTCTCCATCCTGGGAATCGTCGTGGCGAATGGGATGGCGGTCAGCAACGCGATTCTGCTGCTCGACCTCATCATCCGCAACCGCGCGAGCGGGATGTCGCGCTTCAAAGCGATCTTGGAGGCCGGGCCCGTTCGTCTGCGTCCCATCTTGATGACGACGATCGTGAGTCTCGTCGTGCTCGTGCCGGTCGCGTTTTTCCCGAAGACCGGGATCGACGCATACTCGCCGCTCGCGACCGTGATTATCGGCGGCCTCACGACCTCGACGGTCCTGACGCTGTTCGTCGTCCCGGTGTTGTATTCGGCCTTGGACGAACTCGCGCTCCGCATCGGAAATCGTGGGCGTAGCGCGTCGGCGACAGGTTCTACCGCTGCGCAGTCCGCGAGCGAACCGGCACGTGCGTAAAGCGGCGCTCGCACTGGCAGGCGCGCTCGTGTGGCCGATGCCGGTATCCGCGCAGCCCACCCCAGTGATGCTGACCTTGCAACAAGCCGTCGCGCGGGTTCAGGCGAGGGGGTTCGATGTTCGCATGGCGCAGGATGATGCCACAGCGGCTGCGGCGGATGCGGCTTTAGCTCGCTCATCGTTGCGGCCGCAGTTGAGCGTAAGCGGCAACCTCCTCGACGCCAATGAGCCGCAGCTCGGCATGCCTATTGCGCGTCAGGCCTACGGCGCGGCGTCGATCTCCATACCGCTCTCGACTCCCTCCAACGCGTTGCGCGCTCGCGAAGCGAACGACACCTCCCGCGCAGCGCAGACGAGCGCGCTCGGGACCGCAAATGACGCGGTCTTTGCAGCCGTCCTGGCGTACCGAAACGTCCAGCTCGAGGAGTCCGTGCTCGCAGCTCGCCACGCCGCGGTAGCCGACGAGCAAACGCATCTCCGCTTTACCGAAGAACGCGTCACGGCCGGGAAAGCCGCGCGGTATCTTATCCTCCGGGACCGCGCCGCGCTCGCTGCGGCGCAACAAGCCGAAGAGGACGCGGCCGCAGCGCACGATCAGGCCGCGTACGGCCTCGAAGCGATGTTGGACTTGAATCAGGGTCCGATAGCGCTCGAACCCCTGCAGCAGGCGACGTACAACGACTCGCGCGGCGCGGTGCTCGCGCGCGCCCTTCGTCAACGCCCGAGCATCATTGAGGCGCAGCAACGTGTGGCGGCGGCGCGAGCCGGCATCGCCGCCGCGCAGACCGCCTATCGCCCGTCGGCGATACTGACCGCCCAATCTTACAACGGTTCGTCATCGCCGTATCTCGGCGGCGGCGGCGGACAGGTGCAGATCACGGCTTCGCTGCCGATCGCCGACGGTGGTTCCCGAGCCGCAGCGCTTGCCGAAGCACGAGCGCACTACGATCGCGCAATCGCGGCACGGGATCAGGCGCGCGCCGTGACGATCCGTGATGCGGCAGACGCCTGGCGTGAGTACCAAGCCGCTATACGGAACCTCACGACCGCCACTGCCGCACTGACCGATGCGCAAGAGCAACTGCGGCTCGCCTCGCTGCGGCAGAACGCCGGAAAAGGCATCGAGCTCGAGATCCTCGATGCCCTTTCGGTCGCCGCCAACGCCCGCGAAGCGATCGAGCGAAGCATCGTCCGCTACGACATCGCCGTCGCCGCCATTCATCACGCCGCTGGAGACGTTTCATCGTGATTGCTTCGAAAGGACTCCGTATGCGTTCTCATCCGATTCTGCTACTCGCATTGATCGCCACGCTGGCTGCCTGCTCGACGAAGAGCAACAGCTCGTCTCCCATGGCGACTGCTACGGCGCAGCACGCCGGCGCCTTCACGGTCGCTCTCCAGTTCTCACCAGCACCGCCGAAGCAAGGACCCGAAACGATCACCGTAAGCATCAAAGACGCAAACGCGAATCCCGTCAAAGGCGCGATGGTGAAGATCGCCACGAAGATGCCGTCGATGTCCATGCACGGACCGACGCTCACCGCGACCGACAATGGCGACGGTACCTATTCGGCGCAAACAAATCTGAACTACGCGACGCAGTGGACGTTCGATGTCGGCGTGTCGGCGAACGGCAAGAGCGGGACGGCGCATGTCACGCAGGACGTGAAGTGACGTATGATGTCCTGTAGCGCCATGGGCGGGATGATGGCGGGCGCCGTGGTAATCGCGGCCGTTATCGTCCTCGTCGTTGTGCTCGCTGCCGTCGTCCTGTTCCGCTGGCTTGTCGCTCGCGAGGTACAGCGGCGGCTATCACGGCGTTCGGGAGCGTAGCGCACGCCGAAGAATGCGGCCGGCGGCTGATCAAGGCGCTGGTGATGCCCGGGAAGCGATGAATCGCTTCCCGGACACGACCCGTTCGAAAGTCAAGACCCTGCCGCTCCGGTTTACGGAACGAACTTACGGACGACGGCTTAAGCCTAGTTCGAGACGCGTTTCCACGTGGCGCCCCCGTCGAAGGAACGCCACAGTACGCCGTGCGTGTTCGGGTACCCGGCCGTACCGCAACAGTCCGCCACTTGTACGCTAGAGTATCTTAACAGCGGTTTGTGGCATGGCCCCGGCATCAACCTGGCATATGGAACGTCCCGATTGCCCCATCGAGCCCCTGTCCCCCCGATGCGCATGGGTAGTGCTCTAACATGTACCAATCCGGGTACGATGGCAATAGCTGTCCGATTGGCAACGGTAGGTATGTTTACGGCCACGTCGCGGACTTCTATATTTTTCAAGGTAGCGCACCGTCGGCGATGCGCGAGACCGCAGAGCTAACGATTTCGCCAAGAAGGCTCGATTGCGGGACGTGCTGGATGCATGGGCACGGCCAAGCCTGGCAAGGCTATAAAGATTTCGCTGAAGTGTCAATCGCATGTTGGGGGCCCGCATTTCAGTGACAAGTGCGCGACTTGAAGCATAATCAAAATTGGCGCACCGCCATGGCACGGGCTCACGCATACCGTGGACCGTTCCCCAATAATCGTGACATCACGCAGCACAAAGCGCATGCCATCACGGGGAGAGTTGAGAATGACCCGGTGAAGTGTTGAGTGAGCGTTCATTAACCGAACGAAAGTGTTTGCATCCGAAGAGTGGAGCAACGTGATTGTAAGGCGCTTTGCGGAAAACGGATCGGGCGTATTCCCAAAAATGTTTTATGGCAACGACGCCAGTTTTCGACGAAGCAAAAGTGGCTGGGAGTTCTGGCGCCCTATCGCCCGGGCGGAACGCTACAATTTTATGGCCTCGTGGTGCCTGATTCACCGCAGGTTGCCGACAAGATAGCAGCGAGTTTAGTAGTAGAGGAGCGAGAATTGTTGCGAGCCCTATGGCCTTAAAATCTCGCAGTCTACTACCGGGCCTTAAGACACCCACGGAGAAGCGTTTCGACATCGAAACCGCCCCCTTTCGACGTTTCCCAAGGCATCGCGGGGACAGGTCCCAAAAGCCCGTCCAGAAGGTAGGTGTCGCCCATAATTCGCGGTAACGGCGCGTCGCCGAAAGCGTTGCGGGGCGCACGTAGCCCCGTAGAGTCGTTGCCGAACGATGCCCTGTCACAATTTGAAGGCTTACCTCCGCGATGCCGCGCTCAGCCTCCGACGTTACAAAACCTGTGCGCAAACTGTGCGCTGCAAAGTCGCCATCGAGGCGCGCAGGGCCAGCGAGGCGCTGCACGAGCCGTGCGACGTCGCGACCGTCGATGCGATTCGATTGCAGCTCACCGCGCATTGAAAACGTCCGGAACCGGCCCGTCAATGATTCGTGCGCGCTGGTCCAATCGCGCAGCCCATACGCGGGACAGAATGCTTCCGTCTGGCAACGGCGGGATCGCGACGTCGCGGCCGACGCCGAGGTGATCCGTCTTTGAGCGGTTCAGCGGTAGTCCGAGTGCGTCGACATACAGCGGGCGGCTGGCAGCGGGATCGGCGGTGATCGCGGCCATGCTGGTGGTGCACTGAATCTGCATTGAGCACTCCCTCGTGGATGCCGTTCAGTCTATCTTCGCGCAACCGCGGAGCGTTCGTCCGACGCGATTGGCAATTGATTTTCGAACACGGCGGCGAGACCGTAGAGGGCGCGACCCTCTGGCAGAAACTCCGCAATCCGCGTACGCCGATCGTCGTCGCGCAGGGCGTCGCGATGGACTGGTCGATGCTCTGGAAGGACGTCACCGGCGGCTTCTTGATCGCCGGGTTCCTTACGGTGTTTGTCCCGCCGCATGTGTGGAAAAACGCTGTTCTTGACGGGCGCACCGGCGGCTGTCCAGCTGCCGGCGAACTCCGTCGCCGGCGCCCTGATCGCGATCCTCACGTTCGTGTGCTCGATCGGAAACGTTCCGATGGCCGCGATTCTCTGGGGAACCGGCTCAACGTCCTAGCGGCGATCGCCGTCGGCTGGTTCATCTACTTGAATCGGGAGCATCCGATGGACATGGGTCAGCACGATCACGGTACGCATGCGGGGCACGATGCGACGCCCGTGCACGAAGTCGGGCAGCTGGGAGCATCTCAATAACGATGACCCGCGCGCAGAACTGGCAGAGGGTGCAGCGTCCGTGAGATGTCGGCGCCTACTCGAGTCGTAACGCCAACCTAACGCAGCGCAATCGCGATCAACTAACTCGAGTCGCCTCCGACGGCAAACGGCAGTAGCTCATAAGCGCCGCTCGTCACGACTCTCGAAACGCCGGCCAGTCGCGATGATTGCACGGCCGCGTAGGTTCCGGATTGTAAAACGATGCGAACGGGGATGCGTCGGTACGTGCCGTCGCCGAGCGACGTGAAGACGAGCGGTTTACCCGTGTCGGGATCTCTTACGAGAGCTGCGGCTGGAACGACGTATGCGTCTTCTACAGTCCGTACCGTGATCGTCGCCGATGCGGTCGCGCCGGGCCGAAGCTCCGAACCGGCGACGGGAGCGATACGCGCCTCGAGCGTCCGGGTCGTCGGATCGAGCGCGGCATTGACCGTGTCGACGCGTCCTGTGATGGTCGCGGCTGCGCCGTTGATGGCGATGCGGGCCGGGTCGCCTGGGCTGACGAGCGCCGCTTGATCTTCGCTGAGCCGCACGTCGACGAGCGATTCGGCGGAGTTGACGACCGTTAGGATGTTGGTCGTCGAATCGACGACCTCGCCCGGGTTTTTGAAGCGTGCAGTGACGACGCCGCTAAAGGGCGCGGTCAGGGTGAGAAGTGAGGCACGTGTCCGCGCCGTCGCCTGCGCCGTGAGGGCTTGTTCGAGTTGCGCCTGGGCGACTGCGACGTCTTGCGGCCGCGGCCCGGCGATGAGTAACGAACCCGCCTGCTGTTTGTCGCGCAGATCCGCGAGCGCGTCGGCGTAGGCCGCGCGCGCCTGTTCGACATCGCGGCGCGACGCAATGCCGACGGTTGCGAGCGACTGTTGCCGCGACAGTTCAGCCTGCGCCGCCTGGGCTTTGGCGGTCGCGCCGCCGACGAGTGCACGGTTCTGCGCTAACTCTTGGGGCCGCGCTCCTGCCTTGGCTTTCGCAAGCTGGGCTTGCGCGGCGTTGATGTCGGCGGTCGCCTGGGCAATATCGCGCTGCGCGATGCGGTCGTCGAGCCGAGCGAGGACCTCGCCCTGTGCGACGTGGTCGCCCACGGCGACCGCGACCATTGAGATTTGCCCGGCAGTCGGAAAGGCAAGATTGGCCTCGGCGTCGGGACCGGAGATGACCTCACCGCTAGCGATGACCGTTCCGCTGAGCGTTCGTCGCACGACGGGAGCGAATCGCACCGCGACGCCGGACCGCCGGACGGTTCCAGGAGACGGGGATGCCTGCGCGTGTGCATCTGATGCACCCTTGGATCCGCAGCCGGCGAGCAATGACGTCGCTAGAAGCGACGCGATGAGGGGCGTTCGTATCACGGCGCGACGGGATCTCCGAGTAGAATCTGCAGTTTCGCGATGGCATCGGCGTATTCGGCGCGCGCCTGATCGCGGTCGGCGCGCGCGGTGAGGGCCGCGGTCCGTGCCGAAATGACGTCGAGCGTACGCAGCGCTCCTTGGCGGAAGCCGATCTGCGCGATGCGCAAACCTACCTGCGCTTGCCGCAGCGATTCGTCCGAAAAGCCGAGCCGGGCTCGCGTCGATTCAATGTCCGCCGCCGCACTTGCGATCGTCGCGCGAAGCTGCAACTCGCGGCCCGTTATTTGCAGCCTCGTCGTGGCTGCATTCGCGCGTGCCTCTTTTTCGGCGCCCCGAATCGTACCGTAGTCAAAAATCGGGATCGTCAGGCCGATCGAGGCGGTCGGGCCCTGTGACGTGAGGCCGCCCAAATGCGGGGCTCGTTCGAGCGTGTAGCCGCCGGCAAGTGAAAGCGTCGGCAAACGCTGCGCCCGCGCCGCGGCGAGCTGAGCGCTCGACCGGGCCAGTGTCGCGCGAAGCTGCATCGAAGTCGGATCGCGCCGCAGAATGCTTTCGACAGCGGCGGCTTGGGCTAGGACCGGTGCCGTTGTCGATGGCGCGAGCGATAGCCTTGCCGTCTGGTCGACGATCCTTCCGACGTCGGCACCGAGGGCGATCGCGGCTTGGCGCAAGGCGCCGCGGGCCACAAACACCTCCGTTTGCGCACGACGCGCGTCGACCGTCGCGCGCAACACCTCGAAACTACCGATTGCACCGGCGCGCTGCCGCAAGCGAGCCGCTGCGACCAGCTCGTTCGCACTCGTCACATTTTGTTGCGCGGCTGCCGCGCGCGTTTGGGCCGCTGCCAATGCGTAGTATGCATCGACCACGCGTTGTCGCACTTCGCGCCGCACCCCGGCCGCCGCTGCACCGGCAAGGGCGACGTCGAAACGAGCAACGCGCTTCGTAGCCGTCAGCCCGGGCAGGATTTGCTGTTGCAGGCCGACGGTCATTAACTGAACCTGCCGAACTCCGCCCGGCACGTCTTGCGCGATGCTCGGCTGCAAGAGCGATTGCAGCGGAGCGTTTGTTGCTTGTTGCACGCGGGCTTGTGCTGCGACAATCGCAGCGTTGGCAGCGAGGATGTCGGGATTCCGCAGATCGGCTTCACGCAAGACGTCCGCGACGCCCAGCGTTCCCGTGAGCGGGGGCAAGGCGGGCTCTTCGGACGTCGGCAGCAGACCGGACGCGCCCAGCGGGGGAACCGCTGGGCTTTGCGGGCCTTGGGGCCCGGGAATCGTCGCCGCCGGCGTCACCGGTGCACCCGAGGGCAAGCCCACCGGTAACGGAGGAGTCGTCGTGGCCGGCGTCGGCGTGGTTTGCGCCGATGCCATGTGAGCCGCGGACGCCAGGGCGAAAGCGAGCAGACTGCCCGCAAGCGCCCATGTCTTGCAGCGACGTACCATCATCGCAGCGCTGGTTCGGCGACTGCAGGATGCGGAGTTGTCTCTTCTCGAGACGCGTGGCGTTGCGGCGGTTTGCGGAACGAGATATAGAACGCCGGCATCAACAAGAGCGTGAAGAACGTCGAAAAGACAAGACCCCCGATTGTCGCCACGGCGAGCGGCTTCTGCATTTCGCTGCCCGCTCCGAGCCCGAGGGCCAGTGGAACGACACCGAGCAATGACGTCAGCGTCGTCATAATAATCGGGCGCATGCGCAAGCGCCCCGCCTCGATCATCGCAGCCTCAGGCGTATTGCCCTGCGCGATCAATTTGTCGACCTCGTCGAAGAGCAAGATGCCGTTCTTCACGACTCCTCCCACGAGGAGGATCAGCCCCATGAACGACGAGACGTTGAGCGGAATGTTCGTCACGCGTAATGCAACGACGACTCCAAAAAGCGCGAGCGGCACCGAGGAGATCACGACGAGAGGAATGCGGTAGCTTCGGAATTCGAAGACCATCGTGATAAAGACCAGCAGAATCGCGACGCCGATCGCCGTTCCGAATTCGGAGAACGACTGCTGCTGCAGCGCGTACCGGCCGCCATAAACCAGCCGGTATCCCGGCGGCAACGTTAGCCCCCGCAATGCGGTCTTGATATCGGCGATCGTACCACCCAAGTCGCGTCCGCTGACGTTGGCCGTGACGCGAACGATCTGTTGAATGTTCTCTTCGTTGCGCTCGGTCGTCGCGCCGATGGGCGTCACGTCTGCGAGCGAACTCAAACTATACGTCGTGCCGTTGGGCGCGACGATCGGAAGGGTCTGCAAGTCCCGCAGTGAGAGCTCGTTCCATGGTACGTCGTAGCGGACACGAACGGGCACCGGAACCGGTAATCGCGGAATCGTCGTCGCGACGATCCCGTCGAAACCGGCCTGGACAGCCGCCGTGAGTGAGCTCGTCGTGAAGCCGGCACGGCTGCCGGCAAGCGGATCGAGCTTCACGAGCGTGTTGGGCGTGGAGTAGACGATGCCGTCGAAGTCATCGACGACGCCTCGCACCTTCACGATGCGACCGTCGATCTGTCGCGCGATCGCCTCGAGTCGCGTCTGGTCGCTGCCGAATATCTTGATCTCGATTGTCGCGGGCGTGTTGGAAAGATCGTTGAGGAGATCTTGCAGGATCTGCGTGATCGTGAATTTGAGGATCGGCACTTTCGCACTGACGCCGCTGCGAATGTCGTCGAGAATCTGGTCGATGCCTTCCTTGCGTTTGTCGCGTTCCAGCAAGGTCGCGCGAATGTTGCCGGCGTTGGGGGGAGCCGGGAAAAACCCGGAGGGATCGAGACCGGTCAAACGCGCGTAGGCCAGCACGTTGGGATTCCCGCCGATGACGGACTCGGCTTGCTTGAGCGCGCTGTCGGTTTCTGAAAGCGAGGTGCCCGGCGGCATTGTGAAGTTGAACTCGAAGGCCCCCTCATCCATTTCGGGCAGGAAATCACTGCCGAGTCCGCTGCCGATGACGACCGTCAGCGCAAGCACCACACCAGCGGCGACGAAAGCGACGATCGGTCGGCGCAGGATCCACCGCAACCCCGGCTCGTAGCGCCCTAAGAGCCAGTTCATCGTGCGCGCACCAGGGTGCCGCGCGCGGGCGCCCGGAACATGCGGTGCGCGCAAGAAATACGCCGACAACAGCGGCGTGATCGTCAACGCGAAGAACAACGACAAGGCAAGGGCCGTCGCAAGCGTCACCGAGAGCGCGATGAAGAATGCGCCGGTTACGCCCGATAACAGGGCCATCGGTGCGAAGACGACGATGGTCGTGATCGTCGAGCCGATCATCGGCGCGGCGATCTCGGCCATGCCCCGCCGCACGGCCTCGAAGCGATCGGTTCCTTCTTGCAAGTGGCGGTAAATGTTCTCGACGACGAAGATCGCGTCGACAATCACAAGCCCGACCCCGATCGCGAGAGCTCCGAGGGTCATCAGGTTGAGCCCCTGACCGAAGAGTCGCATGAAAAAGAACGCGATCGCGATCGTCAGCGGAATGACCGTCGCGGCGACAAGCGTACTGCGCACGGATCCCAGAAAAAACCACATCACCGCGACCGACAGAAGCGTCCCGATGAAGATCGCATCGCGCAGACTCTTAACGGAGTCGTTCACGAGCGTCGCTTGATTCCAGTATGGTACGATCGCCGTTCCGGGGCCCAGGGTGCGCGTCTCTTTCTGCAACGCCGCGTCGACGTCCCGATATATCTGCGAGATGTTGCCGCCGGGCTGCGCGTACACGTTGAGCAGCACGGTATCGTGGCCGCCCGATGACACGAGCGACGTGCGAAGTTCGAGCGCATCGTGCACCGTGGCCACGTCGCCGACGGTGATCGGTGTCCCGTTACGCGTGTCGACGACGATGTTTGCGACGTCCTCGGGAGATTGCGGCTTCCCACTGACCAGCACGATCTGACTCTGATCGAAGTCGTTGAAATGGCCGACCGACGTTACGGTATTGTTGGCCGCGATCGCGTTCGCCAACTTGTCCATCGCGATACCTCGCGAGGCCGCCTTGCGCGGATCGACGGAGACCCAGTATTCCGGATGGAGACCACCGACCACGCGAATCTGCGCCACACCCTCGATGCCGGTTAGCGCCGGCTTGATCGTATATTCGGCCAGAATGTGAACGGCGGCGGTGTCCTTGCCGGGCACGCTGATCGTGTAGCCCAGAACGGGAAAGATGTTCGGGTTGACGTACTGCGCCTGCACGTCGGTGTTCGGCGGCAACGTCGCGCGCACGTCGGAGACGGCGGAGTTCACGCGTTGCAAGTCGACGTTGATGTCGGTCGCTGGATCGAATGTGATCGAGACCAAACTCGAGCCTTGGGCGGAGTTCGACTGCACGAGCTTGACGCCGATGATTGTCGAAACGCCTTGCTCGATCGGTCGCGTGAGGTTCTGCTGGACTTGCTCGGGCGGCATCTGGCCGTTCTGCGCCACGACGACGACCCGCGCGAAGGAGACGCGCGGGTAGATCGACATCGGCAGCTTGGAAACAGACATGAGCCCGAGCCCCACCAAGACGACGAGCGCGACGAGTAGGCCGCGCGCGTGGTGCAAGGCAAAGTTGGCGAAGACCATGGAACTCCCCGGGCCATCCGCCCACGGACGTACTACACGCTGTAGTTAGTAAGCGCCCGTGGCCCTCCTGCTAACCCCGGATCGTGGACCGGGCGGCTAGCAGTGATGGGCGAGTAGATATGGCAGATCGTGCATGAAGTCGGCGTGCGAGACGCCGAGCGCGACGAAGAGACCGACGACCGCGACCGGCGCCATTGCGGCCGAAAAACGACTGATGCGCCGCGGTTCTTTTTCCCCGTCCAAACAAAGCGATCGGTGCTCTTGCGCTCGTCGCAACAGTAGCCCCTCATATACGGCAGGGTCGACGCGTGCAGCGGAGACGTTGGCAGCCAGTTCCCGGCGCCGGCGCAGCATGCGTTCCAACCCCACAAACCCAGGCAGAACCAGCGCAGCAAATATGACGTGCCAGACGAAATTCCATGCCGGGTGTCGATCTCGCAAGTGCACGAGCTCGTGGTGCGCAACGAGTCGCAACTCGACTGCGCTCAGGTCTTGCACGAAGCCGCGAGACAAGAACACATCCGAGCGACGCAAGCCAAGACCAGCGAAGCAGAGCGGAAGCGAGGTCGGAACGTACACGATGCAGGGAACCGGGACGTTCAACCGTTGGGCTTCCGTGCCGAAGGCGGCGAGAAGTGGGGCGGGCGCATCGCTCGAGAGGGTCGCCAGCAATGTAAGCCGGTCGCGAATCTTCGACACCCGAAAGGTAACGGTAAAGATGGACCAAGCTCCGGCGGCGATGATTAGCTCTGGAAGCACACGATGCAAGGCAACGAGGCCGTGATATGCATCATCGGTCGGACCAAACCAGCAAAACCGATCCGCCACAAGCTTGAGCGGGAGTAAGAAGATCAGCGGCAGCAACCAGCGCCCGAGCCGCACGATCATCCGTCGCGTCGTCGCTTCCGCAGGAGGCGCAACGTCGTTTCGAGTGCCTCGTCGTCGTCCGCGATGGCATCGACAAAGCCGTGAATTGCGGCCTGTCCGTGAGCGTCGAGCAGGCCGTTGACGACGTCGCCGACGACACGGTCGATGAACTGCTCGCGGTTGAGCACCGCCGCGTACCGCGTCTCGCGATGGGCGCCGGCCTTCTTCACGAGGCCCTTATCGAGCAGACGCGTGAGTTCGGTCGAAATCGTGGTGTAGGCGACTGGAGCTCGCGCGCTGAGGTCGCGCTGGATCGCGGCGAGGGAGGCCGGGCCGTTCAGCCACAAATGTTCCATGACGCGCGACTGTAATGTGCCGAGCGCTTGCCCAGAGCCCTTGGCCTGCGGTTTGTACGTAAAAGACTTACGAAACTTCGTTCCGGCCACCCTGCACCTTACGACGGACCGTCGTATCTGTCCCGGGCGCCGGGAGCAGGAGGCTTGAAGCCGCATCTCATCATACTACGGTCTGTCGTATTACAGTTCTCGCGCGCTCGCGAACGCGAGAAAGCGCGCTACCCTTTCGCGCCCCCAAACCTAAGAAAGGTCCGCCCACGTTGACAAAAATCCGGATTGGCACAATGATGCTTGCCCTCGGTCTTACGATGGGCAGCGGGACAACGATGTTGCTGCGCCCTGCCGCCATTGCGTCCGCTCGACAATCGATGGCAAACATGACAATGGGATCGAAATCGGCGGGCGACACGGAGATGAACGCCGCTATGACCCGAATGATGCGCAGAATGAGCGCCATGAAACTGACCGGCACGCAAGACCGCGATTTTATGATGATGATGATCCCCCATCACCAGTCGGCGGTTGACATGGCAAGGATTGAACTTCGCCGCGGCACCCACCCTGAATTGAAGTCGCTAGCTCGGGACATCATCAAGAGTCAAGATCAAGAGATTCAGCGGATGCAGGGCTGGCTAAAAACGTGGTACAGGCAAAGCCCGTGACATTGGTAGGCGGGCCCAAATCGCTGCTCCAGAGCGAGATGCCGGCAGTCTTTGAAGGGCATGATGATAGTGTGCCTTGATGCGGCTCAACTGGTTCGCTGCACGGGCGAGTCGGAATAGCAGCAATTTGATCGACTCGACTCTCTTGGTTTGTTCGGGCTGACCGCCGCTTCGACGATCTACGTCGCTTGGGGCGCGTTCACGCGCAATCCCGAAATGAAGATCATGCGTTTCGGCTGGGTTCTCGTAACGCTGTACTTAGGTCCCGTAGCGGCTGTCTGTTACGTACTTTCCTGTCGCGAGCCCGCACCCGGTACGCATGAAGAATTTGTCAGACCGATGTGGAAGCAGGCGCTCGGGTCGACCATCCATTGCGTCGCCGGCGATGCAACCGGGATCATCATAGCAGCCGTCATCACGGCAGCGGTCGGCACCCCGATGTGGGTCGATCTCGTAACCGAGTACGCTTTTGGCTTTGCGTTCGGCCTACTCGTCTTCCAATCGCTATTCTTGAAAGACATGATGGGCGGGTCGTACGTCGGCGCCGTTCGCAACTCGTTCTTTCCCGAGTTTATCTCGATGAACATGATGATGGCGGCGATGTTCCCCACGATGCTGCTCCTGATGATGGGTCGCGACATGCGCGCGATGGAGCCAACGCAGCCACTCTTTTGGGGTGTCATGTCGCTCGCGGTCGGCGTCGGCTTGATCGTTGCCTATCCGGCAAATTGGTGGCTCGTGCAGGCGAAGCTCAAGCACGGCATGGGGACGGTTCGCGCACTTGGCCAGGGTGGGCATAGCGTGGCGGCAGAGCGTCAATCGCCGCAGGGGTGGCGGCTACGAAAAGCGCGCCCGCGGCGGCGATGGAGGGCATGTGACGGGCCGCCGCAACGGCGGCGCGGAGCCCACCGATGCCATGAAACCTACCGTTACAAGTTGGGAAGTCGGCGCGATGACGTTGCTCTCACTGTTGGCGTTCGCCGCGGGCGTGTGGATCGCCGCGGCCAACGTTAATCTGAGCCTCAGCGCAAAAAACGTCGGCGGCTCGATCATGGCGCGCGGCATGGTGATGCGCCCTGACCAGCCCGGCGCTTCGATGAAGGACATGTCCGCCGTGGCCGCGAGCGCGGTCACGTATACGGCACCAGTCGATGCGCGCGGCGATCGCGAGCTCAAACCGCGTATGGAAAATGGCGTGAAAGTCTTTCCACTCGAAACCTCCGTGATCCGCTGGCATATCTTGCCTAACGTCTCGGTTGAAGCTTATGCGTACAATCAGCAGGTTCCCGGACCACGAATTCACGTCATGCAAGGGGACCGGGTTCGTTTCGTCGTCACGAACCATCTCCCGGAACCAACGACGATTCACTGGCATGGACTCATCGTCCCAAACAACATGGATGGCCCCGCCGACATCACGCAACGTCCGATCGCGCCCGGCGAGACCTTCACCTACGAATTCACGGTACGTCAATCAGGAACGTACTTCTATCATTCGCATGATGAGCCGGATCGGCAACAGGGACTTGGGCTATACGGGGCCTTTATCGTCGACTCGAAGGGGTCCGCACGCCACTTGCCTCCGCATGACCTGGAATACACGGTGCAGCTACAGGAGTGGCTCGTGGAAGAAGGTCGGACGTACCCGGCCATGATCATGGACGGGCCTTACCAAATTATTTTACGATTAACGGAAAGACTTACCCGTCAACCGAGACGGTCCACATGAAGGTGGGCCAGCGCATCCTTTTGCGTTTCATCGGCACAAACAACAATTTCGTACATCCGATGCACGTGCACGGCGGGCCGTTCCAAATCGTTGAAACCGACGGCAATCTCGTGCAACCTTCCGCCCGAATCGAAAAGGACACCGTGGAGGTTGGGCCGGGAGAACGTTACGGAGTTATTTGGACCGCTCGCGAGCCCGGACGGTGGTTGCTACACTGCCACATCCCACATCATACGACCAACGACAACGTTGAGGAAAAGGGTGCTGGAGGACTAACGATGATTTTAGTCGTGTCGCCGTAGGTTTCCCCGGCTCAGAAATCGGCATGCTATGGTCGGCGGACGAGGCATTTGATTAGGGACGGTGGGCCGCGCGCTGGCTGGATAAGCCGCGATCAAGCTGCACACGGCGCCCCCCATACAATGCCATCCGGCGCTTGAGAAGGCGTGTCGTTCTGCACGGTTCGTCAGGATCACGAAAGCTCTACCAGTCGCGGTTCGCAGCACCGTCTTTGTGTATACTACGCACCGTAGTATAACGCACGCATCACGGTTGTCTAGAGCCGGAGAGGGGGCACCAAGAAGTACCCGAGAGGGAACCCGTCGTGCGGTGCCGCGGTCACTTCCTGGATTGGATCGAACCGTCACGATCGCGCATCGTTGAAGAAGGTGCTATCGCGGCGCTGGGTGCGCTGGTCCGACGTCGACCTAAAGCACTGCAAATTAACGATCCGGCGCAGCGTCGAGATCATCGACGGTGAGCGTCGTGAGAATGCGCCGAAGACGCGGCGAAGCGCGCACACGCTGACGCTCGCGCCGTTCGTCGTCGCCGCCTTCCGTCAACAGCCCCGGAAACAGGTCGAGCGCCGCATGTTCTTCGGCTTAGGACGCGACGAGGACGCCTACGTCTTCGACGCGAGGATGCGAAGCCGTGGCGACCCAATTCGTTTTCGTGGTTGTTCGCCGATCTCGTGCGCCGTGCAAAGGGACCGAAGATTCGGCTACACGATCTGCGGCACTCGCATGCGACGCTCGCGCTCGCAGCCGGAACCGACCTGAAGACCATCTCAGCTGCGCTCGGTCATTCGACGATCAGCACCACCGCCAACACGTACCTTCACGAAGTCGACTCGCTGCAACAGGGGCACGCCACCCGCATCGACGCGATGCTCGGCGCAGCCGTGACTGACGCGCTCGCCGCGGTAAACGGTGACGACCTCACCCGTTCCCCGGGCCCACGGCGGGCCCAAAACACCCCTCCGGAAATAAGAAACCCCTATGGGATAAGGGTTTACTGGTAGCCCCAACGGGATTCGAACCCGTGTTACCGGGTTGAGAACCCGGCGTCCTAGGCCTCTAGACGATAGGGCCGTGGCTCCCGAGCTTCGATTCGAACGAAGGACCTCCTGATTCAGAGTCAGGCGCTCTACCAGCTAAGCTACTCGGGATCGATTGCAAAAGACGAGCATTTCTCCGTTTGAGATTTCGCGCGCCGAACGTTTCCGTTTGGCTGTGGCAGTTTGGGCACAGCATGCGCAAGTTTTCGATTCGATTATCGTTCGGGATTCCACTGATGTGATCGAGTTGTATTGATAGCGGTTTTCCTTTCCAATCCATCGACCCACACTGGCTGCATCGGTTCTCGAGAAAACCGGCCTGAAGCAAGCGCTCCTTGATGGTCTTGCGGCACCGTCCTTGAGGGTGTCCAATATCTGGTGTAAATTCGAGCCGTTCTCTATCGCTCTATTCTAC
>JACRTY010000020.1:0-72682 GCA_014305025.1 Candidatus Nyctobacter psychrophilus
CTATGGGCCTCATGGCCACGAGGCCACTTCGGCCCTAGGCTCCCCGCCACGCGGAAAATCAAACCCTCTTTACCAGACGAAGGCCTCCGATCGATACGCACGGGCCAAAAAGGGGCACCCCTTTTAGTAGCCGTCTTCTCTGACGGTGCAAGGCGACATGATGGCGTCGGACATGCCGTGGATGAGGCGCTTGTCGGCGGCCGCGATGGTGGCGAGGATGCCGCCCAGCCCGATATCGTCGCCGCTCACGAAGTAATACGGGCACAAACGCACCCGGCCGTCGAGCTGGCGCACGTCGTCGCTCTTACGGTCGAAGTAAGCGACCTTGACACGCTTTCCTTTATGGAAGCGCTGCAGCACGTACGGGGTCGTATCATATCCTGCCAACGCGGACTCGAGCGCGCGTTGCCATTCCTCTTTGGTCAGATCGTTGGCAACCTTGACGCCCCGTGAGCCCCAGGCGAGTTCCGAAAACCCCGATGGCTTCACGACGAAATCGCGCTCGCTCTTGCCGAGCGGAATGAGCTGCGCCCAGTCGTGCACGGGCTCGCCGCCGGCGGTCAGCCCGAGGATCGCGGCCTGCGGTGGAAGCGGGCGCGGATCGAGGACCCACGTCTGGGGAAAGATCGTGAGCAGCCGCCCGAAGGCCTCACCGAGTTCGCTCTTCCAGGTCTTCGCGAGCAACGGATGGTGCAAAAGCGCGAAGGCCAACTTTTCTTCGAGGTGCGCCTTCGGCGGCGGCGTGATCTTGACCCGATTGTGGCGCGCGGCGTAGAGCACGAGATCGTGCTTGGCGATGTTGAGCAGATCGAACAGCTCAAAGTTGCGGTACAGAACGTCGAGCTTTTTCTCTTCGCCGCCGGGTAGTCGTACGAAGAGCGCCTCTTCGGTGAAAACGATGTCTTCGGGTTTGCAGACATACGTCTCGCCGAGCGCCCGCCGATTCATCGCGGCCGCGAGCCACTCCAGTTCGGCGCGGTAATCGCCGGATTCGACGGAGACCACCGCCGCGGTGATCGGCTGCTCTTTGCCCGACGCCGCGCGAAGTGCCGCCGCAAGTCCCGCCGGCATGCCGTCGAGATCGCCGACGGTATCGTAACCTAGTTCGCAATACGCTTGCGCCATCGCGCCGACGAAACCCATGCCCCCGGGAACGTTGTCGAGTTCCGAGGCGATGAAACCGCTTTCGGTGAGGATTAGATCGGGCCGGATCACGCTTGGGATGTCGCCCCGCAAGCGGTTCTGACGGCCCAGTTTGATGATCGCCTCGGGCTTGCCGTGATCGAGATATTCCGCGATGAAGGCCGGTGCCGTTCCACGGACGCTGCGCTGGTAGAGGCTCGCGAGCGCCCGGTAGAAGCGCAGAAGGTCTGGTCCAAGGCGTTGGATCGCCGCCAAGGTTTGCGGCGAGATGGCAAAGGGCTCGGGAGAGAGGCGCCACGCGACGCGTTCGGCGTCGACTCCGACGCCGCCGAAGAGTCCGGCCGGCATGGCGTCGTTGAGGAAAAGCGCCCGATCTCGCGCGGTCATGGTGGGATCGAGCGCGACACAGCCCATCGACTGGTCCTACCCTTCGATTACCGGTAACGACGCATGGGCTGCATCGCCGCCGGCCGCATGGCGGCTTCGACAGTCCAGCAGTTTAGCGCTCGAGAACGCAATGTAGCGACGTCTCACGTTGTCCCGAAAAACCGCTGGGACGCCTCGGGTTGCGCGGGCGCTACTTGAGGACGACGGCCCCGGGGACGAGCAACGCATGCTCGAGACGCGCGTTTCCGCCGCGCACGGCCAAGGTCATGTGCAGGGTCTTCGCGATGCCGAGCGACTGCAACGGGACATCGTCGATTGTCCGCGCGGTGGCGTCGCTCGAGAGGCGGCTGTACGCCGTCGTTCGGATCAGCGCTGCATGGCCTTTGAGGCTGATCGTCTCTTGGAGCGTCTCCGCATCACCGGAGGGTGCTTTGGCGCGCGTGGCTGGCCGGCGCTCGAGGGTGCAGATGCCGACCACCAGCGCCTTCCCGTCGATCGTGAAGGCGTCGGACGAGCAGTCCGCGAGAGCAGGCGAGCGTGAAGCGGCCCCTGCCGCGACGGCCATCGCCAGGGCCGCGTACCAACGCCGCACCATCACGCCCGGATAACGACGTTGGGCGCCCCGCCGTTCCCAGCACCGTTCCAGGAGCCGCTTTACGGGAACGATAAGCCCAGGCTGCCACATGAGAATCGATCTCATCGCGCTCGATCTCGACGGAACGCTGCTCGATCGCAACGAACGCATTTCGCCCCGCAACCGCCGGGCCATCACGCGCGCTCTCGATCTCGGCGTACGCGTCGTGCTGGTGACGGGCCGCGGTACCGACCTGCCCTTGCGCGTCTCCCGCGACCTCAACCTGAACCTGCCGGTCATCTGCTGCCACGGCGCGCTGACCAAAGACTTCGGCGCAAACCGCACCTTGGTGCATCTGCCCGTTCCGCTGGTTTACGCCAAACCGATGGTCGAATTCGCCGAAAACAACGGCTTGTCGCTGGCCCTCTACGCCGAAGAACATTTCTGGCGGCTGGAAGGCACGCGGCTGTACATGGAAGACATGAGCGGCCCCGCTTGGCGTGAAGCCAAAACGTTCGCCGACGTGCTCGACGCCGCGCCGACGTTTTTACGGTTTCTCGGGCCCGAGTCCGTCGCAGCCATGGACCGGCAGTTCGGCGATCTGCCCCTCTCGTTCCGGCACGAAACCTGGGGCGACTTCGTGGAGTGCGCGGTCCTCAATCGCGACGCGAGTAAGAAGAACGCGTTGCAGCGGCTGTGTGCCGATTTTCAAATCGTGCCCGAGCGCGTGCTCGCGATCGGGGATTCGCGCAACGACGTGCCGATGTTGCGCTGGGCTGGTCTCGGCGTCGCCATGGGGAACGCGCAACCCGACGTGAAGTCGAGCGTGCGATACGTGACGGCCGGCAACGATGATGACGGCGTGGCGCTGGCGATCGAGCGCTTCGTCATCGCCGCCGCCAAGCGGCCGGCGTGACCGCCGCGGACCGCTCGGCTTCTCCCGGGCCCGACGCCGATTACGACACGCGTCTGGGTTCCATTCTCGCGGCGCGCGATTGGGCGGCGTTGCGCGAGTTCTCGCGCGAACGCAATGCCGTGCCCGATGACGTGTATGCGCAACCGCAACATTTTTGGGAGGTCATGCTGCACAAGTTGACGTGCAGCCGCATCGACCTGCTGGCGCTGCACGAACAATCGCGCACGTGGCTCGCCGAGCATGGATATACGCCCGACCTCGGCGGCTACTGATGACGGTTCGGATCGCCGCGTTTGCCCGTATCGGTGAAATTCTGCGATCCGGCACGCTGGAGCTGAGTTTGCCCGGTGGCGCCACGGCGGGCGCGGCGTGGCAGTCGCTGTGCGCCTCCTTCGCGCAGCTGGCGCCGCTGCGCGCGTCGACGCGCCTGGTGATCAACGGGGCGCTGGCCGACGACGGCACGCCTCTCCACGACGGCGACGAACTGGCGTTACTGCCGCCCTTCGGCGGCGGATAAACGGCGTAGCCGATGCACTACGCGATCGTCGATGCGCCGCTCGATCTCGCGGCGCTGATCGCGGCGGTGCGCACCGCTGCGAGCGGCGGCCTCGTCACCTTCGTCGGATATGTTCGCGAGACGAGCGACGATGGCCGGCCCGTCAGCGGCCTGGATTACGAGGCGCATGACGAGCTGGCGCTACGCGAACTGCGGGCCGTCGGCGCCGAAGCGTCGACCCGTTTCGGTCCGGCCCGCGTCGCGATCGCGCATCGCGTCGGTTCACTCGAACTGGGCGAGGCGGCGGTCGCGATCGCCGTTGCGGCCGCGCATCGCGGCGTCGCTTTCGACGCGTGCGAATACGCGATCGACCAGCTGAAAGCGCGCGTTCCGATCTGGAAACGCGAGCGGTACCGCGACGGCGACGCGCGCTGGCGCGAGAACGCACCGGCGACGCCGCCCGCGTCGTGAATCTAGCGCTGCGCCGTCTGCGCACCGCTGCGGGAAAGACGATCGCCGCGCTCGACTACGAACCACGCCGTGCGCGCGGCGTGGCCCTTGCCGTTGGGCATGGGTATTCGAGTTCGAAGCACAATCTCGACGCACTCTGCGCGTTTACGGCCAGTCACGGCTTTCACACGATCAGCATCGATTTTCCGGGTCACAAACTCGGCGCCAGCGGCGGCCGCCTCGAAACCGTTGCCGACTTGACCGATGCGTTGGCGGCTGCCGTCAGTTTCGCGCGTGAAACGTACCGTGTGCCCGTGTATGCGATGGGACACAGCATGGGCGCGGCGACCGCGATTCGCACGTGCGCGGCCGACCCCGCGATCGCGGGCACGATCTCGATTGCAACGGGGTGGGACCGTCCGACCGCGCTCGGCGCGCTGTCGGCGCGCGGTGCGGTGGACTTGCGCTCGGCGTACGTGGACGGCTTGACCTTGCAAGAGGTCGTCGCCGCGACAGAGCCGCTGCTGGGACCGGCACTCGCCGCCCTGGCGGGTCGCCCTGCGCTGTACGTCGCGGCCGAGCACGACGGCATGGTCTCGCGGGCCAGCGCTGCGGAACTTTTCCGGCTGGCGCCCGAACCCAAGTCGTTCACGCTGATCCCAAGCGACCACACGTCGGCGGGTGAGCACGCCCGGGCCGCCGTCCTGGCGTGGCTGGGCGAACGTCACCCGCGGTAGAATACCGTGGCGTGGGCAGGCCCGAATCGCTGGACGATTCGGATGCGCCCAGCATGCAACGGGTGGAAGTCGAGCAAATCCCGACAAACTCTACACCGATGGTCGCCGATCTGCGGCGTTACAGTCGCCATTTGCTCATGCCCGAGGTGGGCCTGGATGGTCAGCGCCGCTTAGGCCGCGCGCGCGTGCTGGTCGTGGGCGCAGGCGGCTTGGGCTCTCCGGTGCTGCAGTACCTCGCCGCCGCGGGCGTCGGGCGTATCGGCATCGTGGACGACGATACGGTCGACGTGACGAACCTGCAACGCCAAGTGATCTACGCGCAGCCCGACGTCGGCCGTCCCAAGGCGGCCACGGCCGCCCGACGCGTCGTGGACCTCAATCCCCACGTCGCGGTCGACGCCTACCCCGTGCGGCTGGATGCCGGCAACGCCCGCGACCTCGTGCGCGCGTACGACGTCGTGGTCGACGCGACCGACACGTTCGGAGCGCGCTATCTGATCAACGACGCCTGCCGGCTCGAAGGCAAGCCGGACATCTACGGTTCGATCTTCCGCTTCGACGGACAAGTCAGCGTGTTCGGTCCGGACGGTCCGTGCTATCGGTGCCTCTTCCCGCAGCCGCCGCCGGAGGGCACCGTGCCGACTTGTGCGGAGGGCGGCGTCCTCGGCGTGCTGGCCGGGCTCGTCGGCACGTGGCAAGCAAATGAAGCGCTCAAATTGATCCTCGGCATCGGAACGGCGCTGGTGGGACGGTTGCTGTTGATCGACGCGCTCTCTGGGCGCACGCGTGAAGTCGGCTTCGAAAGCGATCCGTCATGCGCGTTGCACGGAGCGCATGCGACGATCGATGCGGTCGTGCCGATGCCGGACGCGCCGACGGCACAGCCGCCGCGGGGCATCGTCGAACTCGACGCGGCGCAGTTAGACGCATACTTGGCCGAGCACCCCGAATCGTACGTGCTCGACGTGCGCGAACCGCACGAGAGCGCCCTTGGGCCGGCGCCACGTGGGGTTGCGCTTCCGGCCAGCGTGCTGATGGCCCACGTGAAAGAACTCGACAGCGCGCGTGAATACGTCGTCGCTTGCCGCGTCGGCGTAAAATCGGCATGGGCACTTGGGCAGCTCGAGGACGCCGGCTTCCGGCGATTGAAACACTTGCGCGGCGGATTGCTCGCCTATGCCGTCGCGCGCCCCGAATTCGAGTTCTTCTGATGACGAGCGAACCCGAGGAGTTGGCCGCGCGGGTGCGCACGGTCGCGCGCGAAGCAGGTGCAAGCGCCGTGGCGATCGCCGCTGCGCGGCGCGACGGCGTGACGGAGACGCGCCTGCGGGAGGCGTTTGCGCGCGGCGATTTCGCGACGTGGCACTACGACGACGCCTATGCCGCCCGGGCCACGTCGCCCCAGAGCATCTTGCCGGGCGCCCGCAGCGTCATCTGCGTTGCCGTCGCCTATGCGACGCGCGCGCGCTCGCGCGCGCTGCCATTGCAAGGGCGCGTTTCCAACTATGCGTGGTCGCACGATTACCACCGCCGCGTGCGGGGCATCCTCGAGCCCGTCGCCGCGGCGCTCGATGCGTTCGCCGGTGAACCGGCGACGCGCATCGTCTGCGACACGACGCCCTTCGCCGAGCGCGCCTTCGCCGCACGCGCGGGACTAGGCTGGATCGGAAAACACACCAATTTGATCGCACCGAAAATCGGTTCGTTCGTCTTCTTGGGCGAGATCGTCACGACGCTGCTACTGACGCCCGATGCGCCGCTGACAAAGTCGTGCGGCAGTTGCCGTCGCTGCGTCGACGTCTGCCCGACGGGCGCGCTGCGCGGCGATGCGACGATCGACGCACGGCGCTGCATCTCCGATCTCACGCAGCGCACCGATGCGGTTCCGATTAGCTTGCGGCCGCTAATGGGCACGTGGGTTTGGGGCTGCGATCTCTGCCAGGAAGCGTGTCCCCCCACCCAGCGCGCCGGCTTTGCCGCCGATGCCGCGTTCGCGCCGCAGGACGACGCGCGCGCCCAGCCCGATTTGCCAGCGTTGCTGCGCCTGCGCAGCTCCCGGTTTAAACGAGAGTTCCGCGCGACCGCAATGGGTTGGCGGGGCGCCGCCGTACTGCGCCGCAACGCCGCGGTGGCGCTCGGTAATACGCTCGACCGTGCCGCCGTGCCGGTGTTGGCCCAAGCGCTCGAGGATGATCCGCACCCCCTCGTCCGAGGTCATGCTGCCTGGGCGCTCGGCCGCATCGGCTCGCCTGCTGCCGTTGCCGCGCTGCGCGAACGGCACGCGCGTGAAGGCGACGCTCAGGTGCGCGACGAGATCGCCGCCGCACTCGGTGCCATGGAAACCTTCACCGGCGCGCAGGCGTTGGAACTCGGGAGGGCCTCATCCGCCGTATGAATCGTTTCGCTTGCTTATCTGCCTTGGCGCTGATCTTGTGCGCTACGGCACCCGCTTGGCCGGCTACGCCGACGGCGCTCGATCCTGGGAATAACGCGTTGTACAAACGCATGGTCGCGCTCAACGGCAACGTCAATTCGTACGAAGCGGACGTCCATCTGGACGTGGCGCTGCGCACCTTTCCGTTCATCAGTCCGTCGCTCGACGGCAACGTCTACTATAAGCGCCCCAACAAAGAGGCGGTCGTCTTCAATACCGTTCCGGCATTGGCGTCGCAGTTCAAGAAGGTGTACCCCCGCATCGATCCGCCCGAGCAGTGGAGCGAACTGTACAACGTATCATCGCTCGGCGACGCAAATGGGCAAACCACATTTCGGTTGGTGCCCAAGAAAAACGGCCGGGTCCAACATCTCGACGTAAAGGTCGACGACGCGACCGCCACGCCGCGCACGTATACGTGGACGTACAAGGACGGCGGGTATGTAACGTTCGTTCAGTCCTATACCATGCAGAACGGCGATTATCTCGTGCAAAAGCAGACCGGACACGTCGAGTTGCCTTCGTATAAAGCCGACGTCGTCTCCAACTTTTCGAACTATCGCCTCAACGTCGCCGTGGCCGACTCCGTGTTCGAAAATAAGTAGCGGTACGCCGGACTCTCGATGAACCAAGCGACGTGATCGATCTGATCGACGGGACTGCCGTCCAGAAGCCCCTGGCCGATACGTTTCGTCGGCCGATCACGTACTTGCGCATCTCGGTGACCGACCGCTGTAACCTGCGCTGCACGTATTGCATGCCCGAAGCCGGGCTGCCCTGGATTCCGAAAAGCGACATCCTCGCTTACGAAGAGATCGAGGCGATCGTCGCCGCGGCAGCGTCGGTGGGCGTGCGCAGCATCCGCCTGACCGGCGGTGAGCCGCTGGTGCGGCGCGATCTGCCCGAACTCGTCTGCCGCCTCGCGGCAATCCCGGGCATCGATGACATCGCTTTGTCGACCAACGGCCTTTTGCTCGCCGATGCGGCGCGCGCGCTCGCTGCTGCCGGCTTGCGGCGGGTGAACGTCTCGCTCGATACGCTGCGCTCCGAGCGATTCGAGGCGATCGCGCGGCGCCCCGGACTCGAACGCGTGCTCGCCGGCATCGACGCGGCGCTGGCTGCCGGTCTCGGGCCGCTCAAACTCAACTGCGTGCTGATGCGCGGCCAGAACGATGATGAACTGGCAGACTTCGCCGCCCTCGCGTACGACCGTGCGCTGTACGTGCGCTTCATCGAAGTCATGCCGGTGCACGAGAATGTGGGGATGCAGACCGACGCCTACGTTTCGAGCGACGAGATTCTGGAGCGGCTGGGAGCGGTTGCGCGGCTGGAAGCGGTAAGCGGCCCGGGTGGTAACGGGCCGGCCCGGTATTTTGCGGCCCCCGGTGCGCACGGTGCCGTCGGGGTCATCAGCCCGCTGTCGCACGACTACTGCGACCGCTGCAACCGGGTACGCCTGTCGGCCGATGGCCGGTTGCGGCTGTGCCTGTTCGGCGACTACGAGATCGACCTCCGCGGCCCGCTGCGCGCCGGCGCCTCGCAGGCCGACATCGCGCGGCTCTTCGGCGCCGGCATGCTGATCAAACCCGAACGCCACCACCTGGAATTAGGCATCCCCAGCAGCCGCATGCGCGCGTTTAGCGAAATCGGCGGCTGATTTCTGGCGTGGACGGGCATTGCTTGCTGCGCGTCACGCTTTGCGGGTTGCTGGCGTTATAGTCAATACACGCTTGCTCGGAGATTGGCGATGGAAAGCGTTTACGTTCTCGGGCTCGACCGCACGCTGGATGCCGACGCGCGCGTCGAGCGGCTGGTGTTCGAACATCAGGAGAAACTGGCGCGCTACGTTCGCCGCTTCGTGCCGCAGTCCGACGCGGCGCTCGACATCGTCCAAGACGTTTTCCTGTCGGCATACACGATGCTGCGCAGCGATCCGGCCCGGCCGCTGTCGGCGGGGTGGCTCTACAAATCGGCCACCAATCACGCCATCAGTTTTCTGCGCAAGAGCAAACGGCGCGGTGAGACCTTCGGACTCGAGGCCGCCGCGGCGGCCTTCGCGCCGGCGGAACGGTCCGACGCATCGCTCGATTTACAGGCCGCGCTGGCAGCGCTCGGCCGTGAACAACTGGAGTGCGTCATGCTGACGACGTACGCGGGTTATTCCTCCCAAGAAGCCGCGCTTATCCTCGGCATCAGTGCGGATGCGGTCCGCCAGCGCGTCTGCCGGGCCATGCGTGCGATGCGCAAAGCCCTCGAGGATCCGCGCCGTGCATGACCACGATCGCTTTGAAGCGCTGGCGGGAGCAGTCGCGCTCGGTGAAGCCACACCACAGGAGCGAACGATCTTCGACAGGCACGCCCGCGCGTGCGCTGCATGTCACGACGATGCCGTCGGGATCACGCGCGTCACTGGAATCATGGCGGCGGCGCGCGATGACGAGTCGTGGCGGCCCGCGATCGGCGGTGTGCTGATGAACCGCATTCGCGACGAACGCTTGCGCCGCTCGCGTCTGACGTTGCGGGCACTGGGCTGGTCGGTGGCGTTTTCGATCGCGCTCGACGCCGCCTTCGTCAGCGGGGTCACCTCGTATGCCGGCCGGGTCTTGCACGATACCGGCGGGACCATGGCCAACGTCGTTGCTGCGTACCGCGCGGGGGCCCGGTAGCGTTCGAACGGCGGCGCCGCTCGGGTCGAAGCGACGAAGAACGTGTGACGAAAGGTGGTAAGGGTACGTCGTCGCACATCTCGAGGGTGAACACGTTGAGAACCTTCGTCCCGTCTCTGGCGGCATGCGCCGTCGCCGCTCTTCTGTTAGCCGGTTGTGGAAAACATAACGCCGCACACGAGCATAATCCCAATGCGGCGGCATCGGGGCCGATCAGCGACAGCGGCGACACGGGCCTCCGTCCGAAGCCCGGCGCGACCGTTGCAATGGGCGACCCGCAGCACGGGGCGGCGATCTTTTCACAGAACTGCGCGAGCTGCCACGGTGCTCAAGGAGCCGGCGGTGGAATCGGTCCGCGGCTCAAGGCTGAAAAGAGCCGCAAGAATTACCAGCAGGCGATCGCCTGGATAAAAAATCCGCAGCCGCCCATGCCCAAACTGTATCCCGCCCCGCTATCCGAAAGCGACGTCAATGACGTCGCCGCCTACGTCGAGTCGTTGTAGCAGTAACCGGACCCGCGCGTAGCCTTTTCCTGTTCGACCGCGATCTGCGGCTCGACGACCACGCCGGTCTGGCGGCCGCGGCGCGTTACGGGGAGATCGTACCGGCGCTGATCCTCGATCCGGCGACCGCCGCACGCCTGCGCGCCAATCCCCGCCGCGCGGCGTATTTCTGCGCCGCCGTCGGCTCGCTCGCGGCGGATCTGGAACGTCGCGGTACCGGGCTCCTCTGCCGGCGCGGTCCGCTGCCCGCGACCGCGCTTCGGCTGGCACGTCAGAGCCGTGCTACGCGGGTCGCCTGGACGATCGCCTATGATGCCGGCACGCTGGACGTGCAGCGTCGCCTGCAAGCGGCCCTGGAAGAGGCCGGCATCGGGGTTCTCGCCGTGCACGACGCATCGGCGGTCGCCCCGGACGAGACCGCCGCGGCGCGCACGGCCGATGAAGGCCGCGGCTATTCTTCGCGCGCGGCGTATCTGCTTGCCTGGGCGGAACAGCCGCGGCCGCCGGTCACGGCATCGCTTCGCTTGGCCGTGCCGATGGTGGAGTGCGACAGCGATCCCTTGCCCCAGGCGGCAGAGTTCGGCGGCGGCGGCGAATCGCCCGATGTCGGTGAGCGTCACGCCCGCGCTGCCTGCGACGCGTATCTCGCAGCGCCGGCGCTCCAATATGCAGCGGCGCGGGAAGTTCCGGCGGGTCCGCCGACGGCGCGACTCTCGGCGGCTTTGTCGTTTGGCACGATTGCCGCCCGCACGGTGCTCGCGGCGATCGACGAGCGCGCCGCGGACCGCTTTCTACTCGTCGAAGAGCGGACGTCGCTCGACGCGCTGCGCCGGTCGCTGGCAGAGCGCGATTTCTTCTTGCAGTTGGCGTGGTTCTTCGAAGGTTCGCCCGATGCGCCGCTGCAGGCGCGCATGCGGCATTTTCCGTTCGCGCGAGAGCATCCGGCGCTGACCGCCTGGCGCGACGGCCGCACCGGTTATCCGCTGGTCGATGCAGGGATGCGCCAGTTGCATGCGACCGGCTGGATGCATCCGCGCGCCCGCGCCGTCGCGGCGTCGTTTCTGTGCTTCGATCTCGGCGTGGATTGGCGCGTCGGACGCGATGCGTGGGAGCGTGACCTCGAAGAAGACGATGCGGCGCTGGCGACCGGGAACTGGCAGTGGATCGCCGGCGTCGGTGCCGATCTCGCGCAGTTTCCGCGCGTCTACAATCCGCGCAAACAGGCTCGCGTCTACGATCCCGCAGGGGCGTATGCGCGCCGCTGGATTCCCGAACTCCGCGGCGTGCCGGTGCCCGGCTTAACCGGAATGCCGCGCGAAGGCAACGAGGGGCAACTGCGGCTGCCCCTGTTCGGCGCCGACCCATATCCGGGACCCGTCGTCGATCACGAACGCGCCGCGCGGGATTTCTTGCGTCGCTACGGTGAGTTCAGGCGCGGCGCCGGGAACGCCGCGCAGTGAAGTCACGCCGCGACGGCGCGCTCATCATGGCGTGCTTCGCGCTCGTCGAGCCAGTCGCTGAGAAGGGGCACGCGCACGTCCTCGGCGTTCCACACCCGAAAACCGTAGATGAACGTTGCCACGATCCAGATCGGAAAGAGGGCGGCGAGCAATGGGAAAGCCGACCAACCCAGAAGCGGAATTTGCGCGACCGCTCCGAGGGCGACCCACAATCCAAAAAGGCCGAAGTTGAGCCCCAGCGCCTGCAGTGCTTGGCGGCGCACCGCGCGCGAGCGGGTCGGGTCGAGCAGCGCCAGCGCCGCGAGCGGCCACAACACGTAGCCCAGCGCCAGCAGGACGCGCGTCTCGCCCGAAACGTTCGCGAGCGTAGTCGTGGCCACGACGCGGGCGGGCACCGATGGCGGCGGAGGCGGCGCGTGGGGCGGCGGGTTGGCCGGTCCGACTCGGCCGCGTAGCCCGCGGCGCGTCCCGCTTGAGGCCTGCATGCGTCGCTCCAGCCGGCACCCCGGGCAGACGCCTTGCGCGTCGCGGCACGTCGCGCAGATCGGGTTACGGCAGTCGTGACAAACGGCGACCGATGGAACGGCGTTGTGGAAGTAACAGTCCACGGCGAACCCTCCGGCAAACGATGGAATCTGTGTAAGCTACCGGGATCGGGTGCAAAGGTTTCGCACCGGGATCGGATGCAAAGGTTTCGACGAAACCTTTGCATCCGAAGAAAGGGAACCCAGAGCTGAAGAGCGCGGTCGATGCGAATGAACGCTGGGCCGTTACGCGCCGGCTGTTGCGCGAAGCGCGGCCGTACTATCCGCGGCTTATCCTAGCGCTTCTCTTGGGCCTGATCGCGGGGCTCGGGCCGCTGGCGTTGACCAAGGCTTTTCCGCTGGTCATCGACGGCGTGATCGAGAACCCCAAGCACCCCGTCGACTTGCTCGTGTGGGTGATCGTCGGCGTCTTCGGCGTCAATTTGATCTCAAACGCCGCGACCTACGGTCAGAGTTACCTCACCGCGTGGAGCGGCCAACGCTTGATTGCGAATTTTCGTGTGCGGCTGTTCGAACGCACGATGCGCATGCCGCTCTCGGAATTCGATGCGTGGCGCCCCGGTGAATTCATCGCGCGCTTCAACAACGACTTGACGTTGATGACCGACGCCCTGTCGGTTTCGCTGCCGCAGTTTTTCGTGACCCTTGTAACGCTGGTCGCATCGCTCGCCTACATGCTCTACATCGACTGGCTGCTCGCGCTGTTTCTGTTCGTGTTCGCGCCGATCGTCAACTTCGTCGTGGCCGGTTTCACGCGCACGATCTCCGCCAGCACCAAACGCGCGCAGGAACAGATCGCCGACCTCTCGGCCAATCTGACCGAAGTGCTGCACGGCCAGCGCATCGTCAAGGCCTTCGGGCGCGAAGGGTACGAAGTCGCGCGCTTCGGCCAGAGCAACGAGCGCTATTTCGGCGCCTTTATGAAAGTGCTGCAGCTGGGGCAGACGCAGACGCCGATCGTCGCGATGATCATCACGACGGCGCTGCTCGCGATCATGGCCTTCTCGGCGCGGGAGGCGATCGTCGGACGCATGGCGCCCGGTCAGATCTTTCAATTCTGGAGCTTGGTCGTGCTCGCGATCAATCCGCTCAATCGGCTCGCCTCGTTCATCGGCGACATCTCCAAAGGACTCGTGGGCGCGGCGCGTATTTATGAAGTGCTGGACCTTCCGGTCGAGGACGACCGCGGCGCGTCCACAATGCCGGCGACGCCGATAGCAGGCGAACTCGCCTTCGAGAGCGTGACGTTCGCCTACAAGCCCGATGCGCCAATCGTGCTGCACGCGTTTTCCGCACACATCGCCGCCGGCGACATCGTTGCACTGGTGGGGCCTTCCGGCGCGGGCAAGACGACCATCGTGAACCTCGTTCCGCGGTTCTACGAACCGCAGCGCGGCCGCATCACCCTCGACGGGCGCGACCTGTGCGATTTTTCGCTGTCTGCCTTGCGCGGCGCAATCGCGATCGTTCCTCAAGAACCGTTACTGTTCAGCGGTACCGTGGCCGCCAACATCCGCTACGGCCGGCTCGCTGCGAGCGATGACGAAGTCGAAGCCGCCGCGCGGGAAGCCAACGCTGAAGAGTTCATACTCGACCTCCCGCTCGGCTATGAGACGACCGTCGGCGAACGCGGCATGCGCCTCTCGGGCGGTCAGCGTCAGCGCATCTCGATCGCGCGCGCGGTCTTGCGCGACCCGCGCATCTTGATCCTCGACGAGGCGACCAGCGCCCTCGACAGCCACTCGGAGCGCCTGATCGAAGCGGCCCTCGACCGGCTGCTGCCGGGACGCACGACCTTGATCGTCGCGCACCGCCTCTCGACGATCCGCCGTGCGCACACGATCCTGTACGTCGAAAACGGACGCGTCGTGGAAGCGGGGAGCCACGATCAGCTGCTCGCCCGGGGCGGCCCTTACGCGCGCCTCTACGCGGCGCAGTTCGTCTAGTGCTTGGTTGATCTCCGCAACCAAACACTAGACGCCTCGCCGGCGATGTGGACTAGCGCAGACCGATTATGGTTCGGTCGGCGCATCCTTGGCTTCGCGCTGATGTTCTGCCAGCGCCGCTTCGATCGACGACGTGCTAAACGAAATAACGCGTTCGGCGCGCCCGCAAGCGCGCTCGGCGTCAGCGCGGGGAACGACCTCCGCCGGATCCGCGTCGCCTACGGCGTCCGGATAGCGCGATCCGAGATAGTACAGGTCAAGAGCAGCGGCGTCGGCTGCCAACTCGGCGGGAACGTCGAAGCCCTCGTCGCGCAAATTCCGCAAAAGCGTGCCGACGGAGTGCGTGAGCGGGTGATCATCGCTGTGCGCGATGAGCACGCCCTTCAGCGCCATCTCCGCAGCCTGCTGCGCATGGAACGTCGCACGGGCCGGATGGTCGGCCGCGAGCTTGCAGGCGATCGTGAGATCTTCGGCGGCGTTGCGCAACCAAGTCCGTGCGACCCCGATTCGGTCACGCTGCATACGCCAGCTTGGCCGTTTCGAGAATCGTTCGCCCAAAGCTCGTCGTCGGAAGCCGGTCGCGATACTCGTCCGGAGTCACGACGATGAGGTCAAATTCAATTCCCAGATCTGCTGCACCCGCGAGATCCGCTCCTCGCTCGGGCCCGCGCAAGCTCGTCTCACGGACGACGAGCAAATCCAAGTCGCTCCGCGGCGCAATGCGGTCGCATCCCATCGAGCCGAAGACATAGACCGCGCGCACGTCGGGGTACGCGCGCGCAACCGCGATGAAACGTTTGAGCGCCGAAACCAGCTCGGCGCGCCGCTCGGCAGCGCGTTGAGCGTAGCTTGCCACGCAGCGGCGTTTCGCCAAACGTCGACGCGACTCCCGGACAACGCAAACTCTTCACGTGGCGTGGACTATGGCTTCCTGCCGTACAAAGCGCCCGGGACGATCATGCTCGCGTGCTTGCCGCCCGCTCCGCTTTGCCGGCGAACGGGTGCGGGGTTACGAACCCTCGCAGTAGCGGGCTCCCGTGCGGCAAGCCGATCAATAAAACGGGAGCTATCGTACGCTTCATTACCGTCCCAGAAAGCTGCATGCGACGCTTGCTCTCAACGCACGTTCCGGCTCTCCGGCGCGACCGGTGTCGACAGCCCAAGCTGCAATCTAACCTTGCTTCGGCCTCTTGCGACTCGGAGATGCCGGCCGCCGTGGTCTCGGAGCGCTCCGGCTCTTTGCGGTCGGCTCGTCGCCCGGCACGGGCGCGTTCCCGACACCGGCCCGATCCAGAATCGCGAGCGCCCTCCGAGTGTTCCCGCGCATTGCCCCGCTCGCGGAAGTAGTCTTCCGTGCGCAGTGCTGAGACTTTCTCGGCCACCGCAACGCAAAGTTACTTTTTCTCATGTCTCTCCTTTACGTAATCAAGTGCTTCCATGAGTGAAATCACAGCGATCCCAAACCGGCGAGCCGCAGCGAAAGGTCGTATCGAAAGAGCCACGCCATCGACAGGTCGGCCAGCGGAGACAGCGTGAAGCTGTAGCTGAACATCGGGTTGAGCGTCGTGACGTCGTCGAGACCGGCATACCGCAGCACGTGCGGCCGCGTGAACGCGTTCTGTCGGTCTGCAGGCGAATGAAAGGCCCGCTAGGGTGGCTCGGACGAATCTGTGCCGCGCGATGCTCATTCTACGGCGCAAAGTCGGCCAAGGCGTGACGATCGGTGATGACATCCGAGTCGTGGTGGTCGCCGTCGACGGCGACGGCGTGCGGCTGGGGATCGAAGCACCGCGCGACGTGCCCGTCCGGCGGGCGGAGCAGGACGAAAGTGAACCGTTCGTGATATAATCGACCGGTTGATAACTTCGCCCGGCATGAGGCTGGGCGCGATGGTCTCGAACGCACGAGCGCGACGGAACGAGCCGTGTGAGACCAGAAAGGTCCTACCGATGGCATCGGTCATTTCCATGAAAGCGCTCCTCGAAGCGGGGGTCCACTTCGGGCACCAGACCCGCCGCTGGAACCCCAAGATGAAACCGTTCATCTTCCAGGAGCGCAACGGCATCTACATCATCGACCTTTCAAAGACGGTGATCATGATGCGCGAGGTCTACGCGGCCGTCAAAGAGATGGCGCGCGAGGGAAAAGTCGTGCTCTTCGTCGGCACCAAGAAGCAGGCCCAAGAGGTCGTCAAAGAAGAGGCCGACCGCGCCGGCACCTATTACGTCAACGAACGCTGGCTCGGCGGAACGCTGACGAATTTTGCGACGATTCAAAAGCGCATCTCGCGGCTGCGCGAACTCGAAGGCATGCGCAATCAGGGCAACTTCGACCTACTGCCTAAAAAAGAAGTGTCGCGTCTGAGCGACGAGCTGGAAAAGCTGGAGCGGTTCCTGGGCGGTATCAAAGACATGCACCGTCTGCCCGACGCGATCTTCATCGTCGATCCCAAGAAGGAGCGGATCGCGGTGCTCGAGGCGCGCAAACTGAAGATTCCGATCATCGCCGTCATCGACACCAACTGCGATCCCGACGAAATCGATTACCCGATCCCCGGCAACGATGACGCGATCCGGGCCGTACGCCTGATGGTGTCGAAAATCGCGGATGCGATCATCGAAGGCCGCACCGAGGTCGAGTCCAGCCGCTTCGAAGACGAAGCCTACGCCGATCCGTACGGCGCATCGTCCATCCCCGCACCGCTCGCCGTGTCCGCGACGCCGGCACCCGAACTCGAACTCGATCCCGAAGCGGAATCGATGGCCGCCGATCAGGAAGACGAGGCGGCATCCTGAGCACCACCAACGCCCACAGACCCTCAGCCGACGAGATCAAGCGCCTGCGCGACGAGACCGGCGCCGGCATGATGGATTGCCGCGCGGCTCTGGTCAACGCCGACGGCCATTACGAGGCGGCCCTCAAGGGCCTGATCGAGCAAGGCGTCGCCAAGGCCGCGAAAAAAGCGGAGCGGGCTGCCAACGAAGGGCTGGTCAGCCAATACATCCATCCCGGCGGCAAGATCGGCGTGCTGATCGAGATCAATTGCGAAACGGACTTCGTGGCGCGCAACGACTCGTTCCGCGAGCTGGTGCGCGATATCGCGATGCACATTGCCGCCATGCCAGCGCAGTACGTGTCGCGCGACCAAGTTCCCGAAGCCGATGTCGCGGCGCTACGCGCCAAGTTTGCCGCCGATGCCGCCGGCAAGCCGGCGCAGGTCGTCGAGCGGATCGTCGAAGGGAAGCTCAACAAATGGTTCGAGGAGCACGTGTTGCTCGACCAGCCGTTCGTTAAGGATGACGATAAGAGCGTCGGTGAGTTGATCGCATCGCGGGTCGGCACCTTGGGTGAAAACATCCGCGTTCGCCGCTTCGCGAAGTTTGCGCTCGGCGAACCGTAGAATCTCCGTGACGCCGGCCTACGAGCGCATCTTGCTCAAAATCTCCGGCGAGGCGTTCGCCGGTGCGGAGAATCCCATCGAAGCCGGCACGACGGCCTGGATGGCCGAACAGATCGCCGACGTCGCGCGCGCCGGCGTCTCGGTCGCCGTCGTCGTCGGGGGCGGAAACATCTGGCGCGGACAGGCGCACGAAGCCGTCGGCATGGACCGCCCGACCGCGGACTACATGGGCATGCTCGCGACGGTGATCAACGCGCTTGCCTTGCAGGACGCGCTGGAACGGTTGGGCGTTCCATCGCGCGTGCAGACGGCGATTCAAATGCAGCAGATCGCCGAGCCCTACATTCGCCGCCGCGCGATTCGCCATCTGGAAAAGAAGCGCGTCGTCATCTTCGGCGCGGGAACGGGGAACCCGTACTTCACGACCGACACGACCGCCGCGCTACGCGCCGTCGAGATCGGCGCCCAGGCGATCCTCAAGGCGACCAAGGTCGACGGCATATACAGCGCGGATCCCAAGAAGGACCGCGGCGCCACCCGCTTCACGCAACTCGACTACCTCGAAGTGCTCCAGCGCGGCCTCGAGGTAATGGACAACACGGCATTGACGTTGTGCATGGACAACGACGTGCCCATTCTCGTGTTCGACATGCACGGCGCGGGCAACATTCGCAAAGCGGTGTTCGGTCAGCCCATCGGCACGCTGGTCGGCACGCCCGCGCGCGTCGCCGCGCACGAACGACGGCTTGCAGAGGCACTCCTATGAGCGAACTCGATGATCTCTTCAAAGCGACCGAGCAACGCATGCAAAAGGCGGTCGATGCCACGCGCACCGACTTCGCCTCGGTGCGCACGGGCCGCGCCTCGCCCGCACTGCTGGACCGCCTGCACGTCGAAACATACGGAACGCACGTGCCCCTCAAGCAACTGGCCAGCGTCAGCACGCCCGACGCGCGCTCGCTGCAAATTCAGGCGTACGACCGCAATGCGGTCGGCGCCATCCGCAAAGCGATCGAAACCAGCGACCTCGGGCTCTCGCCCAACATCGACGGCTCGACGATCCGCCTCTCGATCCCGCCGCTGACCGAAGAGCGCCGCAAAGACCTCGTCAAGCTGATTCGTAAGAAGGCCGAGGACGGCAAGGTCGCCGTCCGCACGGTTCGGCACAAAACCGTCGACGAAGTGAAGGCGCTGCTCCGAGATGGGAAGATAACCGAAGACGACAACAAACGGGCCGGCGAACGGGTGCAGAAGATGACCGACCGGTACGTGAAGGACGTCGATGGCCTCGTGGCGGCCAAGGAAAAGGAGATCATGGAGGTCTGATGGACCCCTCGGCCCTCGTGCTGCTGCCCGAACCCGAAGCGCGAGCGCTCTTGCGCGAACGGCCGATCGTGTGGCGGCTGCTGCGGCCGCCGTATCCGGCGCTCGGCGAAGGGGTGCTGCGCGCGTTGCGCGTCAGCGAGCGCGAGGGTATCACGGAGCTGACGGTCGGTTACGAGCGCTACGCGCGGCTCGAGCACGACATGCCGGCCGGAGGTTCGTGACGGCTACCGCGTCGCGAACCGCGACGAGCAGTTACGATCTCGGTCGCCGCACCGCGAGCGGCCTCGCGCTCGCGCTCGTCGTGTTCGGCTCGCTCGTCAGCGTGCCGACCTTCACGCTGGTCCTGTTGCTGGTGACTTTGGGCTCGCTGTACGAATTGGCCGGGCTCTCGGCGCGAAAGGGGGGGGCCCTGGTCTTCCCGGTCGCGGCCGTCGCGGTCGCGGTCGACATCACCTTAGCCGCCTTCGGTCTGCAGCACGTGTACGAAAAACCGCTGCTGGCCGGGACGATTCTCGCGTCGCTCGGCTTTTCGCTCGGCGGTGAACGGCAGGGCTACTTCGCCCGTAGCGCATTTACGGTGTTCGGCGTCCTCTATCTCGGCTGGCTCGGCTCGTACTTTCTTGCGCTGCGCAACCTGCCGCAGGTCGGCGCCGGCTATACCGCGGCCTGCATCATCGCCATCGCCCTCACCGATATCTTCGCGATGCTCGTCGGGAGCGTGGCGGGGCGCACGCGGCTTAGCTCGATTTCGCCGAACAAAACGTGGGAAGGGGCGGTCGGCGGCTTTGCGGCGACGGTGACGGCCTGCGCGGCTGCGTTCGGACCCGTGTTCGGCTTGCCGTGGTGGCACGGCGCACTCGTCGGCGCGATTACCAGCATTGCCGCGCAGGCCGGCGACCTCGTCGAATCGGCCCTCAAGCGCGACGCGCGCGTCAAGGACGCGGGGACGTTTCTGGGCGGGCACGGCGGCATTCTCGACCGCTACGATTCCTATTTGTTCGGCGGCATAGCATTTTATTTCGCACTGTACGTCAGCGGACATATCGCGCACCCATGAAGGCGTCCGGCGTGCGGTCGCCCGGCCTGCGGAAGATCGCGATCCTCGGCGCGACGGGGTCGATCGGGACGCAAGCGCTCGAGGTCGTCGCGCGCCATCCCGACCGTTTTACGGTCGTGGGGCTGGCCGCCGGCTCGCGCGTTGCCGACCTGCTGCAGCAGGCGCAGCGCTTCGGCCCGCGCGTCGTGTCCTGCGCCAACGTCGCCGACGCAGCCCCGTTGCGCGCGGCCCTTCCGGCCGAGGTTCGCGTGACCAGCGGCGCGACGGGGTTGCTCGCCGTCGCTGCCGAGAGCGGAGCGGACATCGTGGTCGCCGCGACCGACGGGGCCGTTGCCTTCGATGCGGTGTTCGGCGCGGTCGAGCGCGGCCTTCGCATCGCGGTCGCCAACAAAGAGCTGATCGTCGCGGCGGGCGAACTCCTGATGGCCGCCGCGGCGCGCTCCGGGGCCGAAATCGTGCCGGTCGACTCCGAACACAGCGCGCTCTTTCAGTGCCTTGTCGGCGAACCGCCCGGCCGCGTGGCGAGCCTCGTGCTCACGGCATCGGGCGGCCCTTTCTGGGAGTGGGAGCGCAGCGCGATCGCCGGCGCCGCCGTCGCCGACGCCTTGCGCCATCCGACCTGGCAGATGGGCACCAAAAACACGGTCGATTCCGCCTCCCTCATGAACAAAGGCCTCGAGGTGATCGAAGCGAGCCGCCTCTTCGGCGTCCCGGCCGACCGCATCGATGTCCTCGTTCATCGCACCTCGGTGGCGCACGGCTTCGTGGTGTTCTCCGACGGCAACGTGAAGGCGCAACTCGCGCCGCCCGACATGCGGCTGCCGATCGGCTACGCGCTGGCCTATCCCGATCGGCTGCCCGACCAGGACCGCATCGAGCCGCTGGTGGCGCTGGGAGCGAGAGGCGACGCGGCAATGGCGCGCTTGGACTTCGTGCGTCCCGATTTCGCCCGCTTCCCCTGCCTGGGACTGGCCTATGCGGCGCTGCGGCGCGGGGGCGTCGCGCCAGCCGTGCTGTCGGCCGCAAACGAAATCGCCGTCGACGCGTTCGTACAAGGGAACATTCCGTTCGGTGCGATCGCCGACATCGTCGCCGCCGCGCTCGAAGCCGTCCCCGCTCAACCGCTCAGTCTGGCATCGGTCCGCACGGCCGACGCTCGCGCTCGCGAGGCCGCTCACGCCGCCGTCGAGGCTCGTTTGGCGCTTACGCCGAACCGACCATAAGGTACACCATGACCGTCAGCGTTCCGCTCGCTTTTCTGCTTGCCCCTTCGGCCCTCGACGGGCTCTGGAAGGTCGTCGTCTTTCTGCTGATGCTGTCGGTGCTGGTCGTCTTGCACGAAGCCGGACACTTCGTGCTCGCCCGGCGCAACGGGGTGCGCGTCAACGACTTCGCAGTCGGTTTCGGCCCTACGCTCCTGAAGTGGACGTCGCCCCGCAGCGGAACGAACTACCGGCTCAACCTGCTGCCGATCGGCGGGTACTGCGCCATGCAGGGCGAGGACGGCGGCAAGAACGAGGCCGAGCAACAGCGCGAGTTTCGCCAGAACAGCGCTTCCGCCGCAGCCGGTGAGGCGAGCGCGAGGCCGAGCAAGCCGCAGGGCCTCGTTCGCGAAGCGGCGGCCGGAACCGACGACAACTTCCAAGCTAAGCCCGCGTGGCGCCGGCTGTCGATCATCGTGGCGGGGCCGCTCTCCAACTTTCTGCTGGCCTACGTCATCATGTTCGCCGCCGCCGTCAGCGTCGGCATCGCCTCGTCAAACATCAGCCCGCAGATCGGCATCTTGATGCCGAACTCACCCGCGGTCAAGGCCGGCTTCCAGACCGGCGATCACATCATTGCGATCGACGGCAAGCGCTATGCGCGCGGCGATGATGTGGTCGCGAAGATCCATGCGTCGGCGGGACGGCGGCTGCACATCACGATCGCGCGCCACGGCGTGCAGCAGACGATCGCGGTGACGCCCATGAGCGCGCAGGTGGGCGGCAAACGCGAAGGACGCATCGGGTTTACGGCGATTCCCACCTTCGAGCGCGTGGGGGTCATCGCCGCATTCCCGATCGCGGCCATCGAATTCAAGAACCTCTTGGTCGGCCAGGTCGGCGGGTACGTTGCGCTGTTCTCGCACTTCAAGGAGAACGCCGGCGCGCTGCAGGGACCGATCGGGATGGAACGCGCGGCGTCGACCCTGCAAGACCTGGGGTGGGGACCGTATCTCGATCTTGCCGCCACGATCTCGATCGCGCTCGGACTGATCAACTTGTTGCCCTTCCCCGCGCTCGACGGCGGCCGCGGCGTGTTCATCGTCGCCGAGATGCTGCGCGGACGTCCCGTCGAGCCTGAAAAAGAAGCGCTCGTGCACTTTACGGGGTTTGCGGTTCTGATGGCGTTGATGGTCTTCGTCGCCTTCCACGACATCAGTAACATCGTTTCCGGCAAGGGAGTCCTGTAGTGGTACGCCTCCGACGTGAATCCAAGCCCGTGCTGCTCGCCAACAAATCGAAGTGGTCGAGCGGCGCGAAGAAAGTGTGGCTGGGCGGTAGTCATCCCGTCGTCGTGCAATCGATGACGACGACCGACACGGCCGATGCGGACAAGACGCTGGAGCAGATTTATGGGCTTGCCGCGGCGGGCTGCGAGGTCGTGCGCGTGACGGTCAAGGATCCGCCCGACGCTGCGGGCATGCCGGCCATCGTGGCGCGCTCGCCGGTTCCGATCGTGGCCGACATTCACTTCGATCACAAGATGGCGCTGGCGGCGCTCGAAGCGGGCGTGGCGAAACTGCGCCTCAATCCGGGCAACATCACCGATCGCACCAAGACGCGCGAAGTCGTGCAGCTCGCCAAGGACATGGGAACGCCGATCCGCATCGGCGTCAACATGGGCTCGCTCGCCCACGATCTCGAGAAGCAGTACGGGCACACGCCCGAAGCGATGGTGCGCAGCGCCTTGCGTCACGTCGAGATCCTGGAAGAGATGGGCCACACCGACATCGTCATCTCGCTCAAGGCGCACGACGTGCCGACGACGGTGTACGCCTACCGGCTCGCCGACAAGATGCTGGCCGAACGCAACACGCCGTACGCGCTGCACCTGGGCATCACGGAAGCCGGACTGCCGCGCGAAGGCACGATCAAATCCTCGATCGGCCTCGGCATTCTTTTGTGGGAAGGCATCGGCGATACGCTGCGCTGTTCGCTGGCCGCCGATCCGGTGGAAGAAGTGCCGGTCTGTTGGGGCATCCTCAAAGCGCTGCAAATTCGGGAAAAAGGGTTCGACATCACGGCGTGTCCGTCGTGCGGCCGCGCGGAAATTGAAGTCGTCGACTTGGCGCGCTCGGTCGAAGCGATCGCCAAAGAATACGAGGCGCCGGTCAAGGTGGCCGTCATGGGCTGCGTCGTCAACGGTCCGGGCGAAAGCAAAATGGCCGACGTCGGCGTGGCGGGCGGTAAGGGCAAAGGCGCGATCTACCGTAAGGGCGCGCTCGTCGGCACGTTTCCCGAAGCAGAACTACTCGGAGCGCTGCGGATCGAGATCGAGAAGGTGATCGCCGACGTGTATCCCGACTTCATCGGGGAGACGGCGCATGGCAGAGCGCTCGCGGCATCCGTTTCGTAACGCGCGGCGTCCCGGCGCACGTAGCACCGCGCTGACGACCGCCGCTGCGCTCGTAGCCGCGGCGGTCTTGTCGCTTTCCAAGCCGGCGGCGTTACGCATCGACGGGCGCCGCATGGCCTCCGACGTTCCGCCGGTGACCACAGCCAAAGGCGCGTACGTTCCGCTGCGCGTCGTCGCCGAGTCGCTCGGTGCCGAGACCAACTACGATGCGAAAACCGGGGTCATCGAACTGATCCGCAACAACGATACGATGCGCTTGCGCAGCGGCGACCGCATCGCGACGTTCGACGGGAAGAAAATGCTGCTGCGCACGCCGCCGTTTTCGGTGCGCGGCCGCACGATGGTGCCGCTCGTCACGATCGCCCGCGCGTTCGGGACACACGTCAGCTACGATCGCGCCCGCGCCAACATCGATGTCATGGAACCCGGCGCCGACGTCCCGGAGACGGATCAAGGCCCGTAACGCGTACGGTGGAAGCGCCCGCTGCCGGTCCGCTTACGCTTGCTGAATTCGAAGCCGAATTGGCGGCTTCGGAGTGGAGACTCGAACTGATCGACGGGTACGTCTATGCGTTCGCTGGTGGCACGGTCGCGCACGACGTCTTAACGCTCCATATTACCCGGGCGCTCCAAGATGCGGTCCGGCCACCGTGTCGTGTATACAGCTCCAACATGCCGATACGACGCGCCGCTGCGCCCACGTATGTTTTCCCGGATGCGTCGGTCTCGTGCGAACCCGTTGAACCGGCAACGACAAAGCTCGTGGAACCGCTCGCGGTCGTCGAAGTGATCTCAACCGACAGCGTACGGCGCGACCGCATCGACAAGCTCGACACATATCAGGCCATCCCGTCTCTTTCCGAGTACGTCATGCTCGATTCACGCCGCATCTGGACCTGCGTGTATCGCCGTGCCGGCGATGCCTGGAGCGAGCATGTCCGCGGCAGCGGCGAGACGTTGACGGTAACGAGTGTTGGGAGCCTCAGCGTCAATATCGACCGGTTATACGAGGGTACCGGCCTCCCGCGGTTGGGGTAGCGTCGTCCCTATGGCTCCTCGCGCCGTCCGAACCGTCCTTCGACGTTGCGCACGCCGCCTTCGACGGCGCGTTCGGTCCTTCGGAACGCATTGACGATCCAAGCGAGCACCGCGAAGAAGCCGATCACCGCGAACAAGAAGATGATCGCAAAGAGCCAGGCTCCGACGTGCAATAGCGTAATGACGAAGTGTGACAACGAAATTGCTCCTTTACGGCTGACAGCGCATTAGCGCAGCGTGCGATGAGGGGCTGTACTGGTAGCCTGTGCGTTACGACCGGACCATGTGCCGACGAGCGTGCCGTAATATTGGCCGTTGCGCTGATCGAGCACCGTGATCGTGCGCGACGGGCCCGCGTCCGCGTAGGTGGTCAACGGGCCGTAACAGGCTGCGACCCGATCGCCCGCATGCATTGCCGAAACCCGGTACATGTCGGCGCTTTTGAGCGGCCCGGAAAGTTCGAGCACCGCTCCGTTTTCCAAGGTGAGGCGGCCGCCTTGATAGCGTGCCGGACCGCTCGGCATGGCGATTTTGGCGATGCGCGTCGCGACGCAGGGCAGCGACGGTCGCAGAGCGGCGGGAGCGCCTGGTACCGGCACGGCGGCAAGCGCCGCTAACGCCACGAGCGGAAAAGCGACAGACCTCATGTCGGCGCGTTAGCCGGATTCGTAAGCTCACCCTCCGTCGCGACGGATAACCGGTCGGGGCGCGATTTGCGGAAGCCGTAAGCGAAATAGATGATGAGTCCCACGGTCAGCGACCCGGCGAACCAAATGAGCGTGTCGCGGCTGAGTCCGAAGACGACGAGCGTCAGCGAGAGCACGATGCCGATCGCGGGAAAGACCGGCACGAACGGCGAGCGGAAAGGACGCGGAATGTCGGGCCGTTTGTAGCGCAAGAAGATGACCCCGGAACAGACGACGATGAACGCAGCGAGCGTGCCGATGTTTACGAGATTGAGCAATTGATTGAGCGGCACGATCAAGGTCAGGACGGCAACCCCGAAGCCGGTGATCATGGTCATCAGCGCGGGCGTCTTGAAGCGCGGATGGATGCGGGAAACGAACGGCGGCAGCATCTGGTCGCGTGACATCACGTAGAAGATGCGTGTCTGCCCGAGCAGCGAGGCCAGCGCCACACTGGTCGTGCCGGCGATGACGCCCATCGTGATCGTCCAGGAGACGAAGGGATTGTGCAGCGGCGCGATCGCGCTCGCCAGGGCGGCGTTTTCATCGACTTTCTGCCACGGCACGATGCCGACCAGCATGACGGCGACGACGCAATAGATGATCGTTCCGATGCCGAGGGCACCCATGACGCCGACGGGCACGTCGCGCTGCGGGTTGCGGCACTCTTCGGCGGTCGTGGTCGCCGTGTCGAACCCGATGTACGAGAAGAAGACGAGCGCCGCGGCCGGGATCACGCCTTTGCCGCCGCCCCCGGAAAACGGCCGCAGCGAACCCCAGCCTTGCGGAACGAACGGCGAGAGGTTGGCGGGATGAAACAGGCTGATGCCGGCGATGACGAACACGACCAGCGCCGAGATTTTCAGCACGACGAAGACGTTGTTGGTCGAGGCGGTTTCGCGGATGCCGATGCAGAGTAGGACCGAAAGCAGCAGTACGAAGGAACCACCGATCACGTCGTACTGAGAATGCGCGAAGTCCCACTGCCAAAAGGCCCACCACGGGCCGTGTAACGTGAAGTTGGACGTCTGCGCCCAATGCGGTAACGCGATGCCGGCGCTCGTCAGCGCGCCTTGGAATGCGGACGAGAACTGCTGCGCGACGGGCGCGGCGCTGATGCCGTATTCGAAGAGCAGCGCGAAGCCGATGATCCAGGCGATGAGCTGTCCGAGCGTCGCGTAGGCGTACGTGTAAGCGCTCCCGGCGATCGGGACCATCGCGCCGAGCTCGGCGTACGACAGGGCGGCGAAGAACGAGGCCAGACCGGCCAACAGAAAGGCGATGATGATCGCCGGACCGGCGAGCCGCACGCCGGGTCCGATCGTCGTGAAGATGCCCCCGCCGATCATCGTCCCAAGGCCCACCGCGATCAGATCGCGCGCCCGCAGCGCGCGCCGCAGTTTCGAGTCGCGGCCCTGCGCGCGCATCGCGTCGATCGAGGTCGTCGCAAAGAGACGCCGCACGAACGGCGTCCTTTCCATCCCGGGAGCCAGTGGCGTCGGCTTTGTCGTCGCAGCCATTCCAGGGCGGCTTCGCGGCCCGCAGTCGTCGGCCTCCGGATACAGTACGCTAGGGCGGAGGGGTGGTTTTCGGATTCCAGCGGTGTTCAGGTATCCCGAGGGCGTGGTTGATCCAGCGCGCCCACACGAACAGGGCATCGGAGAGACGGTTGACGTAGCGCATCACGTCGCCGGAGATCGCTTCCTGGTCGCGCAAATCCACGAGCAGCCGTTCCGCGCGGCGCGCAATGGTCCGCGCCAGGTGCAGGAATGCCCCGGCTTGCGAACCGCCGGGATTGATAAAGGTGTTCAGCGGTTCGAGGTCGTTTTGAGCGCGGTCGATGGCGCGCTCGAGCGCGCGGGCGTCGTCCGCCGAGACCAGCGGCATCCCTTCCCAGCGATCCTGCGGCAACGTCGCAAGATCGCTGCCGAGGTTGAACAGCACATCCTGCGTCCATGCGAGCCAAGCGTCCAGTTCGCGAACCGTGCCGATCGCGGCCTGCCCGGTCGCCCGTTGGTCCGCCGATACCGTCGCGAGAGTGCTGCGGGCCAGCCCGACGGCACTCGAGAGTTCGTCGATCGTTCCGTACGCCGCGATACGTAGCGCATTTTTCTTGATGCGCTGACCGCCGACGAGCCCCGTGGTACCGTCGTCACCGGTGCGAGTGTAAATGCGCGTCAACTTCGGCATCACGCGCGGTTCGATGCATACCTGACCGATGACTGCGCCCGACGGAGACGTTTGCCGAAGAAGGCGGGTTGCAGGCGCGCGTGCGAAGCGTGCGAACCTACACCGTTCATGTCCGACGTCCCGGCGACGCCGCTCGTTAAAGAGATCCCGCCCAAGGCCGCGGATCTCTCCGAATGGTATCAAGCGGTCTGCTACAAAGCGGAGCTGGTTTCCCTTGCGCCGGTGCGCGGCTGCGTCGTGCTGCGGCCGTACGGATTTGCGATGTGGGAGCGGCTGCAAAGCGCGCTCGATGCGCGCTTCAAAGAAACCGGACACGAAAATGCCTACTTTCCGCTGCTAATCCCAAAAACTTTGTTGGCGCGCGAAGAGCAACACGTCGCGGGCTTCGCGCCCGAAGTGGCGTGGGTGACGCAGGGCGGCGGCGAAACGCTGACGGAGCCGCTCGCGATTCGTCCGACGTCGGAAGTCGTGATCGGGACGATGTACGCGCAGTGGATTCAGTCGTATCGCGACCTTCCCGTGCTCATCAACCAGTGGGTCAACATCGTGCGTTGGGAAAAACGGACGCGCCCGTTTCTGCGCACGCTGGAGTTCCTCTGGCAGGAAGGCCACACCGCCCACGCGACCGAGGATGAAGCGGCGCGCGAAGTTCAACAGATGCTCGACATCTATCGGGAATTTTCCGAAACGTACGCCGCCGTGCCCGTGTATGCCGGAGAAAAATCAGCTGCCGAACGCTTCGCGGGGGCGACCCACACTTACTCGATCGAAGCGCTCATGCCCGACGGACGGGCGCTGCAGGCCGGCACCTCGCACGAGTTAGGGCAGAACTTTGCGAAAGCGTACGACATCACGTTCGCGACGGAAGACCAGAGCGTCGAGCACGCCTGGACGACATCGTGGGGCATGTCGTGGCGCATGCTGGGCGCCCTGATCATGGTGCATGGCGACGATCGGGGTTTGGTCCTACCGCCGAAGATGGCTCCGCTCGAAGCCGTTATCGTGCCGATCGTGCGCGGCGAGGGTGACGACGTCCTCGCCGCCGCGCGACGCGTGTACGATACGCTGCGCGCCGCGGGGTTGCGCGTCAAACTCGACGACCGCAATCTGCGGCCCGGCAACAAGTTTGCCGACTGGGAGATGCGCGGCGTTCCGCTGCGCCTTGAACTCGGTGCGAAAGATCTCGCGGCCGAGGTCGTCACCTTCGTGCGGCGCGACAAAGAGAAAGGTGCAGACGGCGCCAAGTTCGCCGTGCCCTTCGCCGATGTGGCGAGTCGCATCCCACACACGCTGAGCGAAATCCAGTCCGCCCTCTTCGCGAAAGCGCGCGCCTTTCTGCACGAGCGCACCTCGCGGGTCGAGGACCGGAGCGAGTTCATGCGCTTGTGCAGCGAGCGCGCGGGCATGCTCGATATCGCCTGGTGTGGGCTCGCCGCCTGCGAAGCGGCGATCAAGGCGCAAACCAGCGCCACGACGCGCAACACGCGCCCGCTCGAAGGCGGCGAAACGGTCTGCACGGCGTGCGGTGAACCGGCGCGGCTGCGCGCCTATTTCGCCCAGAGCTACTGAGGTGCGCACGGCACGGCGAGGACTGGCCGTCGCGGCGTTCATCATGGCTGCGGCCCTCGCGCAAGCGCGTTCCCCCCTGCCGGCGGCGGCCGAAACGCGGCCACCGTCGCTGGCGCTGGTCGACGCTAACGCCCGTGCCGCCGGTAATCGGAGAGCCGTGGCCGTTGCTCTGGGCAAGCGTCTGTTCTCGAACGTGTGGCCCGTCCAAATCCTCAAAGTGCGCGTTGACGGCATCGGCCGGCATGAAGTCGCGGGCCTCGTGCTTTCGGGCGTCAAGTTTCATGGCCGCGTCGATGAGGCCGGCTTCCTCGATGAAGTAGCGGCGCTCGTCGCGACGAGCCTCGCCGCCGTGCCTATCGAAGAAGTGGACGTATGGGCGATTACGCCGCTCGATGTCGCCAAGGGCACGGTCGTGGCGGGCGATAACGCGCAGCCGACGGCCCGCATCGTGTTCGCCGCGACGGTGCGCCGCGGCGACGCGCCGACCTTCGCCCGGCGGTTGGCCAGCGGGACCGGCGTCTATTGGAACCCCTGGTGGAAACGCTCGCTGGCCGCGACGGCGCCAGCGCAGCGACAAGGCACGACGCGACGGTTGGGCGTAGCGGGGCACGTGGTCGTTCACTCACTGCCGGGGGCGCGTATTGTATAGGAAGTCAACCTTGTCGGGGGGCGTTCGCGTCCTGACCGAATCGATGCCCTACGTGCGGTCGGCGACGCTCGGCATTTGGGCCGATGTGGGAAGTGCAGCCGAACGGCGCGAGCAACGTGGCATCTCGCACTTGTTGGAGCACATGCTCTTCAAAGGCACCTCACGCCGCAGCGCGCGCGAGATCGCCGAGACGATGGACGGAGTCGGCGGTAATCTGAACGCCTTCACCGATAAAGAGGCGACCTGTTACTACGCCAAGGTGATCGATCGCCACATTCCCCTGGCGATCGACGTGCTCGCCGACATGTTCTTGCACTCAACCTTGGCCGCCGAGGAGCTGATCAAAGAGCAGAACGTCGTGCTCGAAGAGATCCGCATGTACGACGACTCGCCCGACGACACGCTGCACGATCTGTTCGTGCGCACGATGTGGCAGAGTTCCAGCCTCGGGGAACCGACGATCGGCTACCCCGACACGGTGCCGGCTCTCTGTAGCGACGATCTGCGGGCGCACTTGCGCGAGCGCTATGCTCCGAACCGGATCGTTTTCGCTGCGGCGGGCAACGTCGACCATGAGGCGGTCGTCAGCCTCGTGGAGCAGGCCTTCGCCGGCTTTGCGGGTGAGACGGCGGCACCCGTTCCCGAGCGCCCGGCCCTCACGCCGGCCACCCTCGTCCGGCGCAAGGATACCGAACAAGCGTACATCATGCTGGGGACCGAGGGGCTCGCGTCGCGCGATGAACGGCGCTACCCGCTCTCGGTACTCGATACGGTGCTCGGCGGCGGCATGTCGAGCCGGCTGTTTCAGGAAGTGCGCGAGAAGCGCGGGCTAGCCTACAGCGTCTACTCGTTCGGACAGGCCTACCGCGATGCTGGCCTCTTCGGCGTGTCGGCGGGAACGTCGCCGGAAAGCGCGCAGGAGTGCATCGACGTCATCACCGCGGAGTTGGCGGACTTTGCCGCCTGCGGCCCGACCGAGGCGGAAGCATCGCTCGCGCGCGAGCACATCAAGGGCAGCTTGACCCTTTCGCTCGAGAGCAGTTCGAGCCGCATGCTCCGCTTGGGCCGCAACGAGCTCGACCTGGGGCGCTACGTGCCCATCGAGGAGGTTGAAGCGCGGATCGATGCGGTGACGGTCGACGACGTCGCTGCGCTCGCCCGCGAGCTGTTCGTGCCGTCGTCACTCGGCCTGTGCGTGCTGGGTCCGCTCGACGACGTGGGGATACGCTGGCGCCGTAACGCTGCGTGAACCTGCGGCCGCACGTTCCGAGTTGCGACGCACGTGAACTGGCATACCTAGGACACTACGGATTTTGGTCTTCGTCGCTCGAAGTCGCACTGGCGCTCAACGTCGTCGTGACGGCGCTGCAGATCGGTGCGTACGCAGGCCGCATCGCGGGCGTGCGCACGGGCCGCATCGGGACGTCGATCTCGCTGTTCAATTTCTTCACGCTCGCGAGCCGGCTCGCGACCTTGGTGGTTACCCCGGCGCTCGGCAGCCTGGCCGATACGGCGGCCCGCTACGCGACGTGCAACGGCACGATCCCCGGCGTCTTTGCGCTGCAGTTGCGTGCGATCGTCGCGGCCGGAACGTTCGGTGCCGTCGTCGGCACCTTGCTGATGCCGACCTTCATCATGCTGTTCATGCGCGGCGTTTATTCATTCGAGCGCCGCCACTCGATGTTGCGAGCCGTGCTGCGCCTGGCCGATCCGCACGTGATCTTCGCTATCGTGCGCAGCGTACGCTGGCCGCCGCTCGGCGAGTTGCGCACGTTTTCACCGCGCTCATTGCCGCTGAAACTATTGGTCGGCAACGTCGTCGTCACGGGCGTCTACGCGATCGGCGTCGTCTCGTCGTTTTATGCAAGCGTGATCGATCTCGATGCGCGCACGACCGCAACCGCGCTTTCGGGCCTCGTCAACGGCATCGGCACGGTAGCCTTTTCGTTCTTCGTCGATCCGACGACGGCGTATATTACCGATCAAGCCGTCAAAGGCGAACGTTCGCCCGACGAAGTGCGTACGATGGTCTTTTGGCTTTCGGCGACCGCAATCGTCGGCTGGATCCTGTCCCAGATCATCCTGCTCCCCGGTGCGTACCTGATCGCCGCCGGCGCGCACGTGTTCCATCGCCCACATTCATAATGGCCGCACGCCTCACCGCAGCTCCCTTGCACGATCCGGAGAGTTCATGAAAGCCCGCCTCGCTCTCGTCGCCTTCGCGCTGGCCGTAACCGTCGGGACGACGGGGTGTGCCGGTTCGCTGACCCGCTTCATCGTGCAGCAGCGTAACCATCAAGGCGACCTGGCCTTCCAAAATGGGAATCCCGGTGATGCGGCGCTCGCGTACAAACTCGCTCTGCGCGTCGCGCCTAAGAACGAACACGCGCGCGAAGGCTTGGTGGCCGTGCAATTGCAACTTGCCGCCCAGCTCTTCACCGAATCGAAATTCGATGACGCGCTCGCGGCGCTCGACATCGCGGCGAAATATGATTCGCAGAGCGTTCGGCTTGCCCAGCTTCGCTCCGAGATCGAAGAGGCGCGCGTACGGCGTGAGATCGTGCTCTCGAACTATCCGACCTATCGCGAGACGGGGCTTGGATTGCGCCGCTCGTACGCGCAACTGCGGCCCCAGAGCAATGCGATCGTCGCGACCTTGCAGCGCTTCGACTACAGCTTCGATGCCAGGCAGCTCAGCCGGGCGATAAAGCAGTCGACGCAGTTAGGAGCCGAGGTCGCGCGTCTTACGGCACGCCTAAAGAACTACCGTCAGTTAGTCGAATCGGGTGCGCCTGAGCGGAGCGCAAGCGCTCCGCTCGCACCGCCCGCTTCACTTTTGCCGCTGCCCTAGCTTCAAGCGCCCGCTCTTTTCGAGTTCGCGGAAGCGACGCCAGCGGGCTTCGGCGCCTGGAAGCTCGTGGCGCGGGTCGGTTACATAGACCGGCCATTGCGCACCCGCATGCAGCAATGGAAAGCGCTGCAGCCACGCGTAGAGTTCGACGTTGCGCGCCAGGCGGCCGGGCTCGACGGCGATGAAGTAGCGGGCGCCTTTGCGAATCGCGCTCTGTTCGTCGAAGGGTGTCCAAAGGTACGGATCTTCCTCCCAGCCCTTACGGCCGATATAGTACAGGATTGAAGGATCGTAATGCCCCATTACGACAAGCGTCCCGGGCGCGAGCGTCGCATCCAGGGCTTTGGCCGTACGGTAGACGCTTTTTGAGTAGCGATAGTACGGCGTAGCGGTGACCGAGCCGCGGGCCGCGGCGAACGCCGCGAGCAACACACCGCCGGCGAGCATGACGCTGCGCGCAGCCGGCCGGCGCACGGAGCTCTCGAGGAAGGCAGCCAGGCCGCCGGTGTACAGCGCGGCGAGCGGCAGGAACGGATAGAGGTAATAGTCGACGCGCTCGACCGTTACGACGACGAACGCGTACGCCAGCGCGGCGCCAAGCCAGCCCCATAGGAGCGCTCGTCGCACCGCATCGGCCGGACGCACGACGACGAGCGCCACGACCGCGACGCCGAAGGCAACATCCCCGAGCATCGTTGCACGTAACATGCCGAGCGCGGTTCCCAGCAGGCTGAATGTATGCGCCAGCGCATGCGACGACGTAAACGCGGCGTGCAACGCCGGCACGACGTGCAGCCGGGTGATGCCGCTCGCCCAGTGCCACTCCGCGATGCCGCGCACGTACGAGTCGTAGGCCGCATACGGCGCGATTGCCAGCGCGAAGAAGGCGTACGCCGCCGGTTCCCGCAGCGCGCGCAGGGGTTTGCGTTGCGCCAGGAGCATGGCGGCAATCGGGACGAGGCCGAGTGCCGCGACGGGCTTGGCCAATAACGCTACGGCCGTTAGAACGACGGCGGCCATGAAGCGCCGTCCGAAGCGGCCGTCATCGGTGGCGATCCACTGCCAACTCGCGAACACGGCGGCGGTCAAGAAGAACGTCATCGCCGTATCGGGCATGAACGTCCGGCCGTAATACACGCTGCCGGGATAAATGGCAAAGGCAAGCGCTGCGAAAACGAATGCGGCATTGCTCGCAAACAGACGGCGCGCGAAGAACCCGGCGACGACGACGGTACCGAGGCTGAACGCAATTGAGATCAGCCGTCCGAACACTTCATGAATGCCCCAGCCCTTGTACAGGATGGCGGCGAGGTACGGCACGATCTGCAGCTCCAGCTCGACGTAGTTGGGCGGTGGTCCATCGTAGTCGGCCTGGGGGTGCAGCGGGTTGAAATCGAGGGTTGCAAAGTTACGCGCGATGGCCGCCGTATCGCCCTGCCGCCACCCCGGATGATCGAGGATCGGATCGTGGATGCCGCGCAGCCGCAACCCGAGCGCAAGCAGCAGCACGGCGCCGAGCGCGACATACCATATCGCGCGGCCCGAGCTAACCCGAAGCAATCACGCCGGTTCGCGAAACGTCCAATATTTGTTGACGAAGAAGTTGACGACGATACCGGAGAGCGTCGCAACGAACCATGTCTTATGCCCGGGACCGAGGTACGGCACGACGACGTGGGAGACGCCTAAACCGACCAGCAGCGCGACGAACGACACTGCAAGAAACTGCATGCCCTGCCTGACGGGATGGGCGCTGGAGCGGAACGTCCAGGCTCGGTTGAGGAAGTAATTCGAAACGCCTCCGGCCAGAAATGAGATGGAGTAATTGAGCGTGTAGTGCGCGGCCTGTACGTCGCGCGGCGTCGTCGTCTGGAGCACGGTAAAGACGATCAGGTTCACGACGAACCCCGATGCTCCGACGATGCCGAATTTGACGAACTGCCGGACGCCGCGCCGCTGGGCCAGCCGTCGCGCGATGTGCGGCCGCGCCGCGGGAGGAGCGATGTCGCGTTCCATCAAGCGACCCAATACCAATCGCTGAAGAACACGGTAAAGAGCCCCAGGAGCGGAAGGGAAAAGGCGACGACGACGTTGTTGACCCACGGCCGGGCACCCCACAACGCGAGGATGACGAACATCGGAAACAGCACGAGCGCGAAGCGCGGCATGCTCATCAGGCTCGAGGTCGACATCGGCACGATGATCGAAAGGGTCATGTATGCCGAGAATGACACGGGGAGCCGTTTGAAGCCGGCGATGAGGATGGCGACCATCAAGAACGTAAAGGCAAGCTCGATCGTCTGTCCCGCAATGAGCGCGGGAGCGTGGCCATGCACGCCATGCGCAATCGTGCGGTACGCGTGTCCCAGGCTCGCCCACGGTGGCGCAAGACGGCGATCCCAATGCGTCTGCACGTGCGAGAAGTAGAGCGGATCGCCGCGCAGGACCCATAAGGTCGCCATGTACGCGGCGAGACCAAGCGGGATCAGGAGTCCCCCCGTCAGTAGGCGCGCCGCGCGCGCCGGCGTCGCGACCAGCGGCTTCCAGGCTCGGCCGTTGCCGGCGCTGGCTAACGCTTCGATGAGGAAGGGAACGAAGAGCAGCACGCCTTCCACCCGCGTCAAGGACGCGAAGGCGCCGATGATGCCCGCCGTCAGCCAGCGGTGTTCACGAATGTAGTAAAACGAGGCCACCGTCAGAGCGAAGAACAGCGCTTCGGTGTAGACGGCCGAGAAAAAGACGGCGGTCGGGAAAATCGACACGTAGAAGATCGCGCGCCGCGCCACCGAGCGTGTGTACTGGTGCTCCACGAGTTTGTAGAAGAACAGCAGGCCGAAGAAGAGCGCTCCGTTGGAAACCAGCAGCCCGCCGATCAGATCATTGCCGAGTGCACCACCCACCAGCCGGATGAGCGCCGGATACAGCGGAAAAAACGCCATGTCGGTGCCGTAATAGCCGCGCCGCGCGACGTCGAGATAGTGGACCGCATCCCAGCGTCCCCAGACGGCCAGTAACGGATTGGTCGATTCGGCGACGTGCTGCCCTGGCCGCTGCGCGATGACGATGGCGGCCAGTTCGGCGACGATGATGATCGCGACGCGGGTCACGACGAACGCGACCAGCACGTCGCGCACCGTCGGCACGAAGCGCGCCGCCACGCCGATCTTGCCGAGTGCGAACAAGCCGAGCGCGATCGCTGCCAGGCGCGCCGGGCTGCCCAGCGCGATCGGCGAGACGAGCCCGAGGGCCGCGACCGCGAAGGCGGCCCAGGTTGGTGCATCGGCGCGCAGCGCCGTGATGAGCCCGACGTCGGCGCGCCGCGCGAAGTACGCGGCATACCCGTACCACAGCGCAAAGACGGCCGCGAGCCCGAGCGCAAGGGCCACGATCAAGGCGGCGTCGGTCGCTGCCGGTCCCAACGCCGCATGGGTGACGGCGGCATACCAGAGGAACGCCCCGCCGGCCAGGCCGCCGATCGTTACCCACGACACCGCCAGGGGTCCGCAGGCGGCGATGTTCTCGAGGGAGCGTAAGCGGCGACCCGTGCGCTCGACGGAGAACGTGGCCTGTGCGGACATGCGAGAGCCCCATTTCGGTGAAAGGGCAGTGGCACCCCCGGCGTTCCGGGACCGCCGTGGGGCCCGCGCGAAACGGAACGGCGTGAAGCGATTACAATACGACGTCGTCGTGATCGGCGCGGGCAGCGGCGGCTACGCGGCGGCCCGGACGGCGCGTGACCTCGGCGCCCGGGTGGCATTGGTCGATCGCGGCCCGCTCGGCGGGCTGTGCATCCTGCGCGGCTGCATGCCTTCCAAGACGCTGCTGGCGTCGAGCGATCGCGTGCACGATGTCCGTGAAGGTGCCCGACTCGGCATTCGGTCGGCCGAACCGCACATCGACCTGCACGCCATGTTCGCGCGCAAGCGCGAGATCATTCGCAGCTTCGCCGACTACCGCATCGAAGCGCTGCATTCGTTCCCGCTGTATGAGGGCCAGGCCAGTTTCATTTCGCCGCATGAAGTTCGCGTCGGCGACGATGTCGTGCTCGCCGCCCAAAGCATCATCATCGCAACGGGCAGCAGCATCGCGCCGCCGCCGGTGGCGGGCCTCGAAGAAGCAGGCTACATCGACAGCGATGCCGTGCTCGACCGGGAGCGGTTGCCGAAATCGCTCATCGTGCTCGGCGGCGGTTACGTCGGTTGTGAACTCGGTCAGTTCTTGGCCCGCATGGGGGTGCAGACGACGTTTCTGATCCGCGCGAAGCAACTGCTTTCAGCGGAGGACAAGGACGTCGGCGAGGCGGTGACCTTGTACTTTCGCGACGAAGGCATCGACGTGCGCGCGAGCGTCGTCCTTTCGCACGTCGAAACGCGCGGTGAGCGCAAAGTGGTGCATTATCTCCAGGAGGGCGAGCGCCGCAGCATCGAAGCCGACGAGATCTTTCATGCACTGGGTCGCGTGCCGGATTTCGCGGCTTTGGAGCTGGAAAACGCAGGCGTCGAATGCCATGCCATCACCGGTATCCGGACGGGGCCTGATCTGCGCACCTGCGTACCGCACATCTTTGCCGTCGGCGACGTGACGGGCGATCATCCGCTGGTGCACGTCGCCATCTATCAGGGCGAACTCGCGGCGCGCAATGCCGTGACGGGCGCCGCCGACGCGGCCGACTATGCGTTACAGAAGGCCCACACGATCTTCACCGATCCACAGGTCGCGATCGCCGGACGCACGGAGAAAGAACTGCAGGCCGCGGGAACGCCGTATCTGTCGAGTTCGTACCTCTTCAGCGACCACGGTAAAGCGATTGCCATCGATAAGACCAAGGGCTTCGTAAAGATGATGGCCTCGCCGCAGAACGGCCGCATCCTCGGCGCGGCGATCGTCGGCGCCGAAGCGTCGGACCTGATTCATGAAATGATCGTTGCACTGCATTACGGCGCGACCGCCGCGGAGTTTGCGCGCATTCCACATTTGCATCCGACTTTGGCGGAGATACTGACGTACCCGGCGGAGGACATCGCAGCGCAGCTGGTGTCGGCCCAGACCCCCGTCATTGCGGCCGCAGTGTGAAGGTCGCAATCGTCCAGAGCAAACCGCGCAAAGGGCAGGTCGAGGAGAACATCGCGCAGCTCGGCGCCATCTTCGCGCAACTCGCCGGCGAAGAACCGGCCTATGACCTCATCGTGCTACCCGAAGCCGCGCTGACGGGGTATTTTCTCGAAGGCGCCGTGTATGACTTGGCCTTCGAGTCCGAGGCGCTCGCGGAGCGCCTCGGCGGCTTGTGGCGCGCAGCATCGCCGCCGCGAGCGGTGCGGCCGGTCGCGATCGTGCTCGGCTTTTACGAAAATGCGGGCGGTACCTATTACAACTCGGCGTTCTACGTCGAGATCGGTTCCGCATCACAGCGCATCGTGCACGTGCACCGCAAAATGTTTTTGCCGACCTACGGCGTGTTCGACGAAGAGCGCTTCGTCTCGCGGGGACGCCGGCTCGAAGCGTTCGAATCGCGCTTGGGCCGCATGGCACTGTTGATCTGCGAAGATGCGTGGCACGCGATCATGCCGACGCTCGCGGCGATCAAGGGTGCCCGCGTGCTGATCGTGCCCAGTGCTTCACCGGGACGCGGTTTTGCGGCGCCGGGTGAACTCGAAAGCGTGCGCTACTGGCGCGACGTGCTGCGTTCGTACGCAGCCGAGCACGGCGTCTTCGTCCTCTACGCGGGTCTGGCGGGATTCGAAGGCGGCAAGGGCATGGCGGGCTCGTCGTGCGCGATCGATCCTTTCGGCGACGTCGTGGGAACGTTGCCGGCGCTCGGCGAGCACGTTCTCAAAGTGCAACTGGATCTCGATGACGTTGAAATTGCGCGGGCTCGGCTGCCGCTGCTGGGCGATTTGGCGGCGGTGCTTCCCGATTTGTTGGGATCGGTGTCATCCGGTTCGGCAGCGCAGCGCGCGGAACTGTCCGGTTCGCCAGCGCTGCAGCGCGGCGAACCGTGAGCGGCGGGATGCTCGACGTCGTCGACGCGACGGAACCGCGGATACCGGCGCTCGGCGTCGATGGGCCGCTGCTGGCGCAGTGGCTTGAAGCCTTTTTGCACGATGAAATCGTCGTGCGGCGCAACACGTACCGCGCGGTTCTGGGCCTTTCCGGCGGCGTCGATTCGGCCGTGGTCGCCTTTCTCTGCACGCGGGCGCTGGGGGCCGAAAACGTGCACGCCCTGCGCCTGCCGTATCGTACGTCGAGTCCCGACAGTTTGGTCGACGCGCAAGCCGTGGTCGATGCGCTGGGCTGCCGCTGCCGCGACATCGACATCACGGCGGCGGTCGACGGGTACCTGAGCATGGAGCCCGAGGCCGACCAGCGGCGCCGCGGTAACGTCATGGCCCGGGTGCGCATGCTCGTGCTGTTCGATCAGTCGGCGAAGCTTGGCGCCTTGCCGGTGGGGACGGGAAACAAAACGGAACGGTTGATGGGATATTTTACCTGGCACGCAGACGATTCGCCGCCGCTCAATCCGCTCGGCGATCTCTTCAAAACGCAAGTATGGGAACTGGCGCGGTATTTGGGCGTACCGGAGCGTCTGGTCGCGAAGGCTCCCAGCGCCGATCTGCAAGCCGATCAAACCGACGAAGGCGATCTCGGCATCACGTATGCGCAGGCCGATCGGATTCTGGCGCTGATGCTGGCCGGCTACAACGATGCGAAGATCGCCGCGCGTGGTTTCGAGCCGCGCGAGGTCGCGCTTGTGCGGGAGCGGCTCGACGGAACGCATTGGAAGCGTCATCTGCCGACGACGGCGATGCTGAGCAACACCGCGATCAACGAATTTTATCTGCGCCCGGTGGACTTTTGAACGCGCCGCGCAGCGATGCGCCCGACCTGCCGCGCGATGTGACGGAATACCCGTTTATCTTTTTTCCGGTCGGCCTGAATCTGCGCGGGCGGAAATGCGTGCTGATCGGTCGAGCCGATGATCGTGAAGCGATCGAGAAGCACACGGCGCTTTGTGAGGTCGGCGCGGACGTCCGTTGGCTCGTCGATCCGACGGCAGTCTGTGATGAGAATGTCATCGATGCGTTCCTCGTCATCTCGACACCGATGGACGCAGCGCTCTCCGCGCGCCTGCGCTCACTAGCCGATCAGCACCGGTTTCTGTTCTGCGCGATAGACCAACCGACGTACGGGTTCGTCGCGATGCAGGCCATCGCCAAAGCCGGACCGGTGCGCATCGCGATCTCCACGGGCGGCATCGCGCCGCGGGTCGGCAAGGCGCTGCGTGCCGCTCTGCAGCGGGCGCTCGACCGCAGCTTTGTGCGCTTCATCGACTGCCACAACGCCGTGCGGGAGCGCAACCGCTTTCGGCTGCGCTCGTCGGCGGAGCGCCGTGCCGCGATGCTTGCGCTCGCCGAGGGTCTTGAGATCGACGTGACGATCCGCTACCCGCAGTGGTTTCAAGAAGAACTGCGGGACCTCCGTCCGCGCACGGAGCCGTGATGAAGCCTGCGGCCGCGTCGCGTCGACGCGCTCCGAGCGTAGAAATCGTCACGATTGGAACCGAGCTGCTCTTGGGCCAGCTTGTCGATACGAACAGCGCGACCATCGCGCGCGCAATGGCCGACAGCGGCGTCGACGTCTATGCAAAACACTCGGTCGGCGACAATGCGGCCCGGTTGGAAGCGATGCTGCGCGGCGTACTCGACCGAGCCGACGGCGCGATCACGACAGGCGGCCTCGGGCCGACGGTCGACGATCTCACCAAAGAGGCGATCTCCGCCGCCGTAGATGGGCCGCTGCGCGAACACGGACCGTCGGTGCTTGCGATCGAAGCGCGCATGGCGTCGTTTGGACGAAGTGGGCCGCTGTCGCCCAACAATCGCCGTCAGGCATTTCTGCCGCAGGACGCCGTCGTGCTGGACAATCCGCACGGCACCGCACCCGGCTTCGTCGCCGTGCGCGCCGATGGAAAGTTCATCGCCGCCATGCCGGGCGTACCGCGCGAGATGGCTCCGATGCTGGCCGAAAAACTCGTCCCGTGGCTCGTCGCCCGCTACGGCTTGCGCGACGCAATCTTCACGCGCACGTTGCACACCGCCGGCATCGGCGAGTCGGATCTCGACGCTCGTATCGAGCCGCTCTTCCGAACGCTCGAAAATCCGAAGATCGCCGTCCTCGCGCACGACTTTCGCGTCGATGTCAAAATTATGGCGAAAGCTGCCGACGCCGACGCCGCGGCGAAGCTGACCGCGCCGGTCGAGGCCGAACTGCGCGAGCGCCTCGGCCCAAGCATCTTTGGAACCGACGATGACACGCTCGCAAGCGTCGTACTGGCGCGCTGCCGCGAACGTGGGCTAACGTTGGCAACGGCCGAATCGATCACCGGCGGCGCGGTCGCCGACGCCCTCGTGCGGGTCCCTGGCGCATCCCGCGTCTTTCGCGGCGCCATTGTGGCCTACGACGACGAGGTCAAACGCGCGCTGCTCGACGTCGACGAGGCGCTGCTGCGCCAACACGGCGCCGTTAGCGAAGCCGTCGCCGGCGCGATGGCGAGCGGGGCCTGCGCGCGTCTCGACGCCGACGTCGCCGTCGCCACGACCGGCATCGCGGGTCCCGGCGGCGCTACGCCATCCAAACCCGTAGGCCTGGTCTATCTTGCCGTCGTCGTGTCGGGACGCGAACCTGCCGTGCGTCGCTTGACGTCCCCGGGCAACCGCGACGACATCCGCCGCCGTGCAATGGTCGCCGCACTCGCTCTTTTGTTGCGCGAGTTGACCATCGAAGCGGCGCACTGAACTCAGCCCGCGTTTTCCCGCAGCCACGCTTGCCATGCAGCGATGGTCTGCGTCTGTCCCAAATCTTCGCAGAGCTTCAAGAAGCGCCCGACGTCGGCGCTGCGCAGCCACGGTTCCAGGGACAGACGCGTGGTTGAGGAGAGGCCCATGGTTGCGCTTGCGGCGGATGCACCGGCGCACCACAACCCTACAAGAACCGCTAGGCAAACCACCGGACTCAAAAAAACTCGCTACACTCGGTAACCGATTGCCGCCAAAACGCGTTGCGTGGCGAGGCCGTCGTCGAAGGTTGGCAAGGAGGCCGGATTTCCGTCCAGATTCGCGGCGAAGGCGTCGAGCAGCGTGACGAAGGGCGGCAGGTTCGGGTGCGCGGCGGCGAGATTGGCGTGCGGTTGCGGAGTGAGTTCGAGCTCCGACGTTTCATCGCCGTCGACGACGAACGTGCGCAAGTCGAGGGCGTCGGGGCCGCTCGCTACCGCCGTGCGCGTTTCACCGTGCACGGCGACGGTCACCGATTCCACGGCGCGGGTCGCGTCCACCGCCACGCTCGCCACCAGGCCGTCGCCGTAATCGAGCGTGGCGAACGCGCCATCGGCGACGTCGCTCGTAAACGTCTCGCCGTCGTTATGACGTGCGACGTTCGCGGTGCGTTCCAACCCCGCGACGCGCACGGGGGCTCGGCCGGCGAACCAGTTCGCTTGATCGACGACGTGCGAGAGCGCGGCTCCGGTCATTCCGCCGCCGTGGCGACGCTCGAACCACCACGAGTTCGGGCGCTCGCTATCCGCGCGTAACGTCGTGCTGTTCTGCGTGATTTCGATCCCACGCAGTGTTCCGAGGTGACCGTTGCGCGCGAGTTCGTGCAGCGCCTGACGCGGCGGCGTGTAGCGAAATTCGTGCGCGAGCGCGCAAACGGTACCCGCGCGCTCGGCCGCGGCGACGAGTTCCTCCGCTTGGGCGACATCGAGGGTGAACGGTTTCTCGCACAAGACGTGCAAACCGCGCTTCAGTGCGGCGGAGACGGCCGCGTGGTGTGCGAACGGCGGCGAAGCGACCGACACGACGTCGAGTTCAACGCCGTCGAGCATCTCGTCGACGGATGCGAAGGCATGTGCAACGTTGCGTTTTGCGGCGATCTCGGCGGCATGCCGCGGCGAAGCGAGCGCAACGACCTCGAAGCGTCCCTGCGCCGCGAATGCCGGCACGTGCACCGAGCCGCCGAAACTCGAGCCGACCACCCCGACGCGGTAGCACCGCTCCTTCACGCCGGCACCGGATCGCACACGACTTCGCCGAGGAGGTCGAGCGCACGCGCGAGCTGCGCGTCGGTGATCACCGGCGGCGGTGCGAAGGTGACCGCTTCGCCGCCGAGCCCTGACTGGAGAAGCATCAATCCGCGCGCGAGCGACTGCACGACGCAAGCCGTTGCGTAGCTCGCCTCGGCAAACTCGATGGCCCACAACATGCCGCGGCCGCGTACATCCACGATGGCGGGATGTTGCCGTACAAGTGCCTGGAATGCTGCGGCGATGGCCGGTTCCCGAGCGCGAGCCACGCGTGCGATGTCGCAGCGTTCGATTTCGTCGAGGTTCGCGAGCGCTGCCGCGCAACCCATCGGGTTACCGAGATAGGTCGAGGTGTGCAACGCTTCGCCCGTCGACGGCTGCCAGGCGCTCGCGACCTCGCCACAAAGAACCGTTGCGGAGATCGGAAACCCCCCGCCGAGCGCTTTCCCGAGGCACAAAATGTCGGGCCGAACCGCTTCGCGCTCGCACGCGAACAGCGTACCGGTTCGCCCCAGACCCGTATAGATCTCGTCGAGGATCAGCAGCACGCCGTAACGCGTGCACAGCTCGCGTAACCCGCGCAGAAAGCCGTCGGGCGGAACGATGACGCCGGCGCGGCCTTGGATGGGTTCGACGATGACGGCACCGATGGCCGAGTCTTTCTTCAACGCTTTGCCGACGGCATCGAGCGAACGGTCGAGCGCCTTCGGATGTCGCGCATCCGGAAACGGCGCGAACGTCGTCGTACCGCGCAATTGTGCGCGCCACGGATCGCGGAATTTCGCGATCCCGCACACCTCAAGCGCTCCGTAACCCAGGCCATGGTAACCGCCCGCGAATGCAAGGGCCTTGGGCTCGCCGACCGCGAGAGACGCGCTTTTCAGGGCGAAGTCGATCGTTTCGCTTCCGCTCGAACAGAGGAAGATCTTCGGTTCGTCGACCGGCGCAAGGGCAGCCAGGCGGGAGAGCAGCCGCGTCCGCACGCCGGTCGGGTGCACGTCGCCCATGCCGTGCGGCAGCCGTGCCGCCTGTTCGGCAATCGCCCGGGCGACGGCCGCATTCGCGTGCCCCGTCGTTGCAACGCCGAACGCGGCAGTGCAGTCGAGGTAGCGGTTGCCGTCGACGTCGGTGACGAGCGCGCCCGACGCCGACTCCCAGAAGACCGGAAAGTCGCGCCCAAGATAGGTGACGCCGCGCGTTTCCGTGCGCGCCAGCGCTGCGGCGAGTTCGAGCGAACGCGGACCGGGAATCGGCGTCACGATCGCTTCGAGTGCGTCGCTCATTGCCGATAGATAGCCCGCACGAAGGGAAGAATCCGCCCCTCGCCACCGTGCTCGCCACCGAGCGGCGGCGCTTGCAGCCGCCCGAGCAAGGCGATCCGCGATGCGCCGCTTTGCCGGGCGACGGCCTCAACGTCCGGGCGCTTGCCGGCGACCACCCCGAAGGCTTCCAGCGGCAGCGCGTGGCGCTGCACGTACGCAAGCGCCTCCTGCGGCCCGTCGACGGGATAGACGGCCAAGGTCCGAGGCAGCAGCGGAGGCGGTTCATCGACCGGCGGATCGTACGCGACGAGGTGCGGCGAAACGATGCCGTCGTAAACGGCGCCGCGACCGGCGGCCGCGCGAAAAAGTGCCGCCCGGCGATAGGCGGCGACGGCCGCCGGCGCCCGGCGGAATCCAGCCGGAAACTCGATCGCAACGTGATCGCACGCCCGCGCCACCGTAGGCGCGAACTCGCGCGGCGCGATCGCTCCGCCGCGCTCGACAAAGAGCGCGTGCAGCGAAAGACATCCGTCGCCATCGTAGAGCAGTGCGTCGCGCGCTGCGTCGCGCGCCACGCTGATTGCCGCCATCTCGTCGCACAACGCTTCTCGGGCGACATAAGCGATGCTCGTACGATGACCGAAAGCAACGAAGCGCGTTTGCGCTGCAAGCTGCGCGCGAATCGCCCTGAGCGCGGCGTCACTTCCATACGCGAGGACAACCTGGGCATCGCTGAGGTGCGCGCGCGATTGCGCGGGGTCACCGCCCTCCCAGACTTCGACGGTGACGCGTTGCGCCAACGCCGGTTCTTCCTCGGCCAGCGTCTCCACGAATGCCGCCGCGAGCCGATCATCGCGGTCCTTCACCGTCACCTGCGCCTTGGCGCACAACGCGAAGACGAGCGCCGGCAGGGCGACGCCGATCGTCGTGTCGCTCGCCACGATGACGGCCGGGGAAGCGCCGCGGAAAGACACGGGCGGGCGCCCCGCCCGCTCGACGAAGCCGTCCAGCGCTGCGACGGACCCAAGTTCGCCCGCGATCGTTGCTTCAATGGCGCTGCGATCGATTGACTCGAAAAGCCGATCCAGAGCAAAATCGACGACCGGCTCGGTGTAGCCCGTCCGCTCCATGACGGCGCGCGTGGCACGAATGCGTGGCGGAAAGTCTGCGTTGCACCACCGTTCCGCTGCAGCGGCGAGCGCGGCAACGATTCGGCCGGCCGCGAGTTCTCCGTGCCCTTGCACGTCAGCGTACGCGGGCGATCAGATCTTCGGCAACGAGCGAACATCCCCGCGGAGCCGCATCGAGTTCGCGCTCGAGCAGAACGATGCCGCCGCCGCTTGCGTAGCCGCGATCCTCGGTATCGATGGCGACGACCGACGAGCGGTTGCCCAGATCGACGTGCCGTAGAAATCCGGCCTCTCCATCGTTGACCTGCCGCCCTTCAGCGTCGACGACCAGGGTGCGCAGCCACGGCGGTGAGCGCTTGACCCGTATCGTGGAGTCACGGCTCTCGACCCCGTCGTAATACTGGCTGACCAATTCGGTCATGCCATACTCGCCCACGATCGAGGCGGCGGTAATTCCGAATGCGGTCTCGAGCCGAGCGTAGAGTTCGGTCCGTTCGACGACGCGCGCTCGTCCTTTGAAGCCGCCGGTCTCCATAATGCGTGAGCCGGCCGGAGCGGCGAAACGCTGCGCGTTCGCTTCGAGCGCATCGAGCAGCGCGACCAAAGCGAAGGCGGTCCCGGCGAGGCACACCGGCTGCGCATCGGCAACCGCCGACTCCCACGCGTGCACGAACCCTGCAGCGTCGACGCCGCGGTCCTCGTCGAAAAGATACTCCGCGTGACCGTCGCCTCGCAAGACGGATACCGTCCCCATCATGTAGCCTAGCGACGAATGCCGCCGCAGGCGCGGGTTGGGAACGACGTTCAAGTACCGAAGTTTCGCCCGGTCCGGAAGGATGAACCGATCGAACCCCGCCAGCAACGCGGCATCGTACAAGCGCGCACGTGCGATGCAGTGCCGGCCCGCTACGTCCGCCGTCGTGCCGCTCGTATGAAAGATCAGCTCCGCTTCGCGCGGATCGCACGTCGCTAGGACGGCGTCTTTGAAGGCGCTCGCGGGTGCAGCCGGAATCTCGCGCCAAGTTCGCGGCCGATGCGCGGGGTCGATTCCGAACGTTGCGGCGTAGCGCGCATACGGAGCGTTTCGTTCGAGCTGATACCCGCACGTTGCGCGCGCCAGTTCATCGAAGCGCGCCTCATCACAGCCCGGGCCACCGGCCGCCCAATTCGCGACGATGCCCAGGAATGCGTCGTCCAACTCGCGCGCCCGCGCGTCGTTCACCGCTCGAGCCGAATCGCTTCGATCTTCAGGCAGCGGTCGACGACGACGTCCAGTCCCGCAGCGTCGGCCAACGCAATTGCCTCTGCGTTGACGACGCCGTACTGAAACCAAATCGCCTTGGCGCCGGCGGCAATGGCCTCACGCGCGACCGCAACTGCCTCGGACGCGCGACGGAAGACGTCGACGATGTCAGGCGAGCCTCGCTCGGCGGCATAGGCCTCGAGCGAACCGTACGCCGAAACGCCGTCGATCGCTGCGGCGCCGGGGTTGATCGGCGTGACATCGAAGCGTTCCATCCGGCGCAACCGCGTGAAGACGTCGTGGCTCGGTCGCGCGGGGTTGGGTGAAGCGCCCACGACCGCGATGGTGTGCGAACGCCGCAGCAGGTCGTCGATTGCGGTGCTGCTCTCGATGATCACTTCTTCCGGCGAGGAGCGGGCGATGGACGCGGCGTGCCGCGGTGTTCGGCCGTGAACGCCGTCTGATTGGCCGCCGATTTATCCTCATAATTGGTCAGGCCCACCATGTCCGACGCGCCCTCGACGTAACCGTTGAAAGCAACGTTGCTTGCGCCTTGGGTGACGGTAAGATGGATCAAGCGCCCGTCGTAGGTGCCGGTCAGCGGGTACGGCTTTCCCTTGACGCGCCACGAGCCGGTCAATTCCCCGCCCGCGCCATTCTGACGAAGATCGAAATACGAATAGTCGGTGTGGTCGATATACTGGAGTTGCACTTCCCACGTGCCGTCGAGCGTGGCAAACGCGGGCGAGGTCGGCGTCGCGGTCGGTTCGGGCGCCGACGGCGCGGCGGAGGGAGCCGGGGAAGCGTTTGCGTTCGTGCGACCGCGCCGCCGCCCGCGCGGCGCAGCGGTCGGGGTGACCGTCGGCACCGGAACACCGCTGGGCAACGCGGTCGGCAAGGTCGTGGGCGCCACGGTCGCATTGAGGGACGGCCCGGGAACCGGCGGAGCCGGAGGAGCGGCCTGCGCCCCGACCCGCGTTCCGCTCGCCGGACCGAATCCGATCCCCAGAGCCACGCCGACGGTGAGTGCGAGCGTCCAGAGAGAACGCGGGTGACCTGCCTGCTTCAAAAAGACGTCTCCACTCCTGCGGGCGCACCACACGACGGTCGCTCGCCGAAAAACCAACGCAGCGGGTTCGCGCCACGTTCCCGAGACTCATCTGTATGCTATAATCGGAGGGTTGTGAAAGCGAAGATTCATCCCACCTGGTATCCCGAAGCTCGCGTGCACTGCGCGTGCGGCAACGTCTTTACGACTGGCTCGACGCTCAAAGAGATCGGCGTCGAGGTGTGCTCGGCATGCCACCCGCTCTTTACGGGCCAACAGAAATTCCTCGACACCGCCGGCCGCGTCGATAAGTTCAACCAGCGCCTGGCCGCCGCGGACAAGAAGCGCGCCGAAGCCTCCGAACGCAAGCGTCAGAAGGCGCAGGCCGCCGCCGCGGAGGCGTAAGCGCCCGGTCGACCGATGTTCAATTTCGAGCGCCTGGAGTCGCTCTCGCGGCGCTTTGACGAGATCGAAGCGGCCCTGGCCAACCCCGGCGACACCTTCGATCAGGCGCGCTTCACCGCGCTCGTTCGGGAGCGCTCGGCGCTCGAGGAGACGGTCGCAGCGTACCGCGCGCATGCGAAACTTCTGGCCGAACTGCGCGACAATGAGGCATTGCTGTCCGACAAGAGCGATCCCGAACTTCACGCTCTCGCCGAAGAAGAGGCGCATGCGTTGAGCGAGCGGCGCACCGGGCTCGAAGCCGAGCTGACCGAGCTGATGGTACCGCGGGATCCCGACGACGACAAGGACGTCTTTGTGGAGATTCGCGCCGGTGCTGGTGGTGATGAAGCGGGCCTCTTTGCCGCCGAGCTTGCGCGGCTGTACGTGCGGTACGCCGAGTCCCTCGGCATGCACACCGAAATCCTGTCGCAAAGCGACAACGACGCGGGCGGCGTCAAGGAAATCGTCCTCGGCATCCGCGGCGGAGAACCGTACCGCTTTTTCAAGTACGAGAGCGGCGTGCATCGCGTGCAGCGCGTGCCGGCGACCGAATCGCAGGGCCGGGTGCACACGAGCACCGCGACGGTCGCCGTGCTGCTGGAAGTCGATGATGACGCCGCGGTGGAGATCAACCCCAAAGATTTGCAGATCGACACGTTCAAGTCGTCGGGCGCCGGCGGCCAGCACGTCAACAAGACCGAATCGGCCATTCGCATCACGCACGTTCCCTCCGGCGTGGTCGTCTCGTGCAGCGAGGAGCGTTCGCAGCTGCAAAACCGCGAACGCGCGATGACGATGCTGCGCAGCGTGCTGGCCGACCGCAAACGGCGGGAAGCTGAAGAAGCCGTCGGCAGTTTACGGCGCAGTCAGGTGGGCACGGGCGATCGGAGCGAAAAGATTCGCACCTATAACTTCCCGCAGGATCGCATCACGGATCACCGCATCAACGAAAATTTCGGCAATGCCCGCGACATCATGGACGGCAATCTCGGGCGTATCGTCGCGCGGTTGCAGCAGGACGAGAAGTCGCGGCGGCTCGCCGGCGACGACGCAGCGGCTTAACGCGTTGCGGCGGCGCGCTCGTGGGCACGGCGTTTTGGGCCGGAGATCGACCGAAATGCGGCCATACCGAACGTGATGCAGACGGGGTACGCGAGGCCGCCGGCATACGCCGCAGAAGTGTAGGCTCCCGTGCTCGACAGAACCGCGACCGTTCCAAGCGATATGCCGGCCACGCCGATTTGGAAAACGGACCGCCATATCGAAACTTTTGTGTCAAACGTTTCCAGCGGGGTGAGCTCAAGGGCGTTTCGCTTGCGCAACGCGCGGCCGTACAGCATCGCGAAAATGAAGAAGACAGCCGCATAGCCGGAATCGTAGATGCCGTACAGCGGTAAGACGTCGCTCGAGTTCAGGGTTGTTGCGTGCGAAAATGTCATCCGAGCCATAAACTTCAGTGGATACGTGAAGAAGACGACGACGAAGAGCAGATACATGTTGAGCCAGATGGTGGTGGGGTCTTCCATGCCGTAGCGGCGAAAGAAGCGGTACTGCAAAAACCAAATGTACGCAAGCATTGCAAAGCTCAGTGCAAAGCCCGGAAACGCCTCCATCGTTCGCATAAGCTCGGCGAACGACTGCGGTACTTGCAGCGATACGACGAGTAAGGTCAGCGAAAAGCCGAAGACGGCATCGCTGAAGCTTTCGATGCGGGACACGTGGTGGTGACCGCGGTGCCGGAAGCCGCGCACGACGGCCGGGGAGCGTTCGTCGATCGCTTCGCGCAGCATCCCGCGGGGCAGTTCGCGGACGCCCGGCGTCCAACCCGCGCGGCGGTCCGCGAGTAGCCCATGACGGTTGACGAAGCGATCGCCGAAGGCAGCGCCGCTCTCGGCAACGACGCAGAATCGGCCCGTCGAGACGCCCGTCTCTTGGTCGGCAACGTGCTTGCTCGGACGGCGGCGTGGATGTTGGCCAACGGCGATGCTGTGCTGGCCGACGTCGACGTAGCACGCTATCGCGCTGCAATCCGTCGCCGCGCGGGCGGTGAGCCGATCGCCTACATCCTCGGGCACGTCGGCTTTTACGGCCGCACGTTTGCCGTCACTCCCGACGTGCTCGTGCCGCGGCCCGAGACCGAACAATTGGTCGCGCGCACGCTCGAAACGTTCGCCGGGGATCGGGCCCTGCGTTTCTGCGACGTTGGCACGGGCAGCGGCGCGATCGCACTTACGCTGGCGGCGGAACGTCCCCGGGCGTCGGTCGTCGCAATCGACGTTTCGGCGGCCGCGCTCGCGGTTGCGGCTCGCAACGCGGCGGCTCTGAGGGTTGGCGAGCGCATCACCTTTCGGCTCGAAGATGCGCTGGAAAATCTGGAACGCGATATGGTGTTCGATGCGATCGTCGCGAATCTGCCGTACGTCCGCAGCAGCGCTCTCGCGTCCAAGCCCGATCCCACGTCCTTCGAACCGCGCCTCGCGCTCGACGGCGGCCGCGACGGGCTCGGCCCGTATCGCAAGCTTCTTCGCCGCGCACCCGACCATCTCGCTCGCAACGGCCTGCTCTTAATGGAAGCAGGTCCCGACAAGAGCGAGGAACTTGCGGAGTTGGCGCTCCGGGCGTTAGGAGGAGTGGGCTGGGTTCGCATACTGCGCGATTACGCGGGGTTGCGCCGTATCGTGGAACTGCGAGCGACGCCCGGTTAGCATCGAGCTCACGCTGGCGGGCGGGAGGCTCCCCAAGCGCGCCGAAACCGAACCATCCAGAGTGGCGAAGTACATCTTCTTCACCGGTGGGGTGGTCAGTTCGCTCGGGAAGGGCATCACGGCCGCGTCGCTCGGGCGCCTGCTCAAAAGCCGCGGGCTGTCGGTTTCGATCCAGAAACTCGACCCGTACATCAACGTCGATGCCGGCACGATGAACCCGTACCAGCACGGCGAGGTCTTCGTCACCGAAGACGGCGCCGAGACGGATCTCGACCTCGGGCACTACGAACGCTTCATCGATGAAGCCCTTTCGCGCGTCAATAACGTGACGACCGGGCAAATCTACGAATCGGTCATTGCCAAGGAGCGCCGCGGCGATTATCTCGGCGCGACGGTCCAAGTCATTCCCCACATCACCAATGAAATCAAAGCGCAGATCACGCGCATGGCCGAGATCAGCGGCGCAGACGTCTGCATCGTCGAGGTCGGCGGTACCGTCGGCGACATCGAGTCGCTGCCGTTCCTCGAGGCGATCCGCCAGGTGCGCTACGACGTCGGCAACGACAACGCGATGTTCGTGCACCTGACCCTCATGCCGCATCTGGGGGCCGCGGGGGAACTGAAGACCAAGCCGACGCAGCACTCGGTGCGCGAGTTGCGCGCCATCGGCATCACCCCCGACGCGATCGTGGTTCGCACCGGTTCCGAGCAGCCGATTCCGCTCGAACTCAAAGAGAAGATCGGCCTGTTCTGCGATGTCCCCGCGCGCAACGTCGTGCAGAACGGCGATGCCAGCACGATCTATAAGGTACCGCTGAACTTGGAAAGCGAGGGCTTGGCGCAAGCGGTCATCGAACGCTTGGGCTTAGCGGCGCAGCCACTCGATCTGGAGGCGTGGGAGCGCATTGTCGCGCGCCTGACCGCACCGGCCCATCGCGTCAAAATCGCACTGGTGGGCAAGTACGTTGAACTCAAAGACGCGTATATTTCGATCAATGAAGCGCTCTACCACGCGGGCGTGCATCACGACGCCCACGTCGAAATCAAACGCATCGATTCCGAAACGATGGAAGACGCGGGGACCGTGCTGCTGCACGGTTGCGACGGCGTGTTGGTTGCCCCCGGGTTCGGCTCGCGCGGCGTCAAGGGCAAACTGCGCGCAATCGAGTACGCGCGCGAGCAGCGCATTCCGTTTCTCGGCATCTGCTTCGGCATGCAGCTTGCCTGCATCGAGTTTGCTCGCCACGTCTGCGGTCTGCCCGATGCGATGACGAGCGAAGTCGATGAAGCGACCCCCGACCCCGTGATCGATTTTCTGCCCGAGCAGCGCAACGTGGCTTTGATGGGCGGCACGATGCGTCTGGGCGCGTACGAGTGCCGCCTGGAACCCGGCACCCTCGTCGCCCGCGCCTACGGTGAGAGCACGATCAGTGAACGGCATCGTCATCGCTACGAGTTCAACAATCGGTATAAGGCGCTATTCGAAGAACGCGGTCTGATCTTTTCGGGACATCACGCCGTCGGGCGTACGACGCTGGTCGAATGCATCGAGTTACCGACGGCGGTGCACCCCTGGTTCGTCGGTACGCAAGCGCATCCTGAATTCAAGTCCCGGCCGACGCACCCGTCGCCCCTCTACCGCGACTTCATCGGCGCGGCGCTGCACGCCATGACCTCCATCAATGGAGCGGTCGGGGCGGCGGCGCAACGGGCGTTCGCCGCTTCGTCCTGAAGCCGGAAGACGTTACATTCGTCGTTCTGACGCGCAATGAAGCGCACAACGTGTCGCGCGCGCTCGGAAGCGTGCCGAGCGGTTCGCCGCTGCTGGTGATCGATGCCGAATCGCGCGATGCGACGGTCGCGGTCGCGCGCGCGCATGGGGCTCGCACGCTCGTGCGTCCGTGGGGCGGTTTCATCGCGACCCGGCGCTTCGCGCTCTCGGAAGTTGCAACGCCGTGGACGTTCATGCTCGACGCCGATGAGGTGCTCGACGCGCCGCTGCGCGCCGGGCTCCGGGCGGCACGGCCCGGCGTCCGAACCGATGGTTACGCCGTGACGCGGGTGACCTATTTCTGCGGGCGGCCCATGCGCGGCGGCCCGTGGAGCCGCGAATCACCGCTGCGCCTTTTCCGCACGGCGTCCGCCGCGCTACGCGCACATCCGGCGGCCGGGGGCGCCGCCGACGTGCACGAGCGGTGGAGCGTTGCGGGCAACGTCGAACGCCTGGCCGGCACCTTACACCATCATTCGTATCCCAGTCTGCGGGCGTACGGCGAAAAGTTTGCGCGGTACACGACGCTCGAAGCGCAGGGCGCCGAAGCATCGTTGCGTGCACTCACGTGCGCGGGCGCCCTGGCATGCCCGCGCATCGGATGGTCGTTCATCGTGCGCGCCGGCTGGCGTGACGGTTGGCGCGGGGCCTACGTCGCGATCGCTTCCGCTCTCTATCCCGTGGTGGTTGCCTGGAAAGCCCGGCGCGAGCATGGCCGGAAATCGCGCCTTCGAACTCGCCTGTGAGCGACGCCGGCGAGGCGCGGCCTGACGTCGTGCTTGATCTGCCGCGGACGCGCCAGCTGTCGGTCGGCATGCGGGCCTACGCCGAAGAATTGTCAACGCGGCTGCCCCGCGTCGCGCCGGACCTGCGCTGCACGACCGTTGCCCGCACGAGCGCGCTCGACCGGCACGAGCAAATCGACTTGGCGCTGCGCTTACGGCGCCTGCGTCCGCGCCTCGTCCATCATCTGTCGGTGTACGCACCGCTCGCCGGGCCACGGCCCTACATCGTCACGATCCACGACCTCATCCATCTGCGCTTTCCCGCCTACTTCAAGCGCAGCGTCGGCCCGTATTATCGCACGGTCGTCCGGTTCGTGGCGAGGCGCGCAGCGCGCATCATCACCGACGACGAACGCACCGTCGGCGACCTCGAGCGGTTTCTCGGCGTGCAACCACGCCACGTCCGCATCGTGCCGCTCGGAACCGACGATGCATACCATGTCGACACCGAGGGCCCCGCTGCCGCGCAAAGGCCGTACTTCATCTACTCCGGCAACCGGCGAGAGCACAAGAACCTCGTCGCGCTGTTGCGCGCGTGGGAAGGACTCGACCCGAGCCTCGCAGTCGACCTTGCGCTGACCGGCAACGATGACGGCGACTTTGGCGGCGCGCCGCGGCCACAGCGCGCGCACGGCGAATTACGCTTTCTCGGCGAATTGAGCGCCCCCGACCTCGCGCAGCGCTATCGCGGCGCGGTCGCACTCGTGTATCCGTCGCTGTGCGAGGGATTCGGCCTGCCGATGCTCGAGGCGGCCGCCGTCGGCACGCCCGTCATCGCCAGCAGCGAAGCGGTTCCCGGCGTCTTGCGACCGTACGTGCAGACGTTTGCACCACACGACGTCGCCGCGCTGGTGCGAACGATGGAGCGGGCGCTCGCGCAGCGCATCGACTGCGCGGACGCGCGCCGCATCGCCCGAGCGCTGACCTGGGACCGCTGCGCGGAGCGAACGGCCGAGGTGTACCGCGAACTCTTGGCGGAAGAGCGGCGCTGATGAGTTCTCACCGCATCGCCGCATTCGTGGTTGCGTGCCTGTTCTGCGCTGCGCCCGTTGCTGCCGCTCGCCACGAAAAGGTTCCTACCCGTGCTGCACGGGCAGCGTCGGCCCGCAAACCCGGCCCCGCCGGAGGCAAAGCGCATCCCGTCGCGGCAGAGAAGCCGACGCGCACGATCGCCGTGGCCGTCAACGGCGAACCGTTACCGGGCGGCGTGTCGGCGGAAGTGCAAGACGGTCGCGTGCTCGTTCCGCTGCGCGAGGTGTTCGCCGCACTGGGTCTGGACATCGAGCGGTCGGGGAATCAGATTCGTTCGCGCTTACCGACGGGAACGGTCCGCTTTACCCTCGGGTCGGCGCAGGCCAGCGTCGACGAACGTTCCATTGCGCTCGACGCCGACGTGCAAACGCTCCACGGGACGACCTACGTTCCGCTGCGTCTGCTCAGCGCGGCGCTCGGCGCGCAAGCGACTTACGATCAGCGCGGCGCGCAAGTCGAGATCGTTTCGTCGTTGTTCGGACGCATGAGCGGCACCGAGCGGCAACGCGCCGATGGCGGCGTCGACGTGCAAGGGGTGATCTCGGCGATCGATCGGGATTCGGTGCCGCCGTCGCTCACCGTCGTGCGCGGCGGCACGGCGCGGACGATTGCGGTCACGTCCAATGCTAAGATTTGGACCGAAGACGTGACGATCCACACGCAGCTTCCGGGCGCCTTTACCGATCTGCGCGTCGGCGATGCGCTGCACGCTATCTTGGCGCGCGACGGCCGCGTCGTTTCACTCTTCGATTATTTTCGTTCGACCAGCGGCACGATTGCGGCCACCGCGCCGAATGCGCTCGTGCTGGCCGACGGCCGTGTCGTCGACCCCAGCAGCGCGACGACGATCACCCTGGGCGCGGCACCTGCCCAGCTCGGCGATCTGCGCATCGGCGACTACGTGACCGTGCGCAGCAACCCCGAAAGCGGCGAACTGCGTTCGATCGTCGCATCGCGCAAAGGCGGCGTTACGGCGCCCGGGGGAGTCGCGAGCGCAACGCCTGGCGCGCCCTCGAACGTGACAATCAGCAGCGTTGCCTTGTCGGCGCAGCGTCCGCTGCGCGCCGGTGAACATTTCGACGTTACCCTCAAGGGCACGCCGGGCGGCCGGGCCGCCTTCGACATCGGCGACTATCTGACGAATCTACCGATGCGCGAAACGACGCCGGGAGATTATGCCGGACGGTTCACGATCCCCGAACGCTTCAACCTGACCGACGTCCCCGTGTATGGAACGCTCAGCGTCGGCGGCGTGCCGGCGCAGCGCGTGCAGGCGCCGCAAACGCTTTCGGCCACGACGACGCCCCCGACGATCGCCGAAGTGGCGCCGACGCCGGGACAGACGGTGAATAATCCGCGCCCGAGCATCTTCGCGACGTACGAAGCGCCGACGTCGATTGCGATCAATACCGGCACGGTGCGCTTGGTCGTCAACGGCCACGACGTGACCTCATCGGCGACGCGCATGGGGGGATTCATCGTCTACAGTCCCGGCGTCGATCTCGGAAACGGGCCCGTCAGCGTGGTGGTCAGAGTCTCCGATGCCGCGGGGAACACGGCTGCTAAGACGTGGACCTTTACGGTGAGGAGTTAAGCCGCAGTGGCCGATCCCGATTGCCCGTTCTGCAAGATATTTGCCCGCGAGATCCCGGCGCAGGAGGTGACGCGTACGCAAAACGTGCTGGTTTTTCGCGACCTCAACCCGCAGGCGCCCACCCACCTGCTCGCGATCCCGCAGCGGCACGTGGCGGACCTGGGCGAGTTCGTGCGCAGCGCGGATGCCGCGGAAGTCGGCGCCTTGTTCACCGCCGCGTCGCATGCGGGCAGGGAAGCGTCGGTCTCGGGCTATCGCATCGTGGTGAACGAAGGCCCCGATGCCGGCCAGAGCGTCGCACACCTGCACCTCCACGTGCTGGCCGGCCGATCGCTCCGCTGGCCGCCCGGCTAGAAATCCTCAGCGCAGGCCGTGCAGCCGATACGCATCGATCCCGGTTCCGTGACGGTGTTCAGGCCGCCGCCCGGCCGCTGGACGCCGGCAGAATCGTATGCTACATTCTGCAAGTTGTTCCGGCGGCCGTTTTCATGCGGCCCAAAGCCGCTATAGAAGGGAGGTTGTTCTTATGGAAGTTCGCGTTGCACCGGGCGAAACGATCGAGAGTGCGCTGCGGCGCTTCAAGAAAGCCACCCAGAAAGCTGGCGTTCTCGCCGAGGCTCGCAAGCACGAGCACTATGAGAAGCCTAGCGTCCGTCGCAAGAAGAAGTCGGCGGCGGCTCGCAAGCGCCGTACCTGAGCCCCGGCGCTCATGGCTCTCAAGGACACCATTTCCGCGCAGCTGAAGGAAGCGATGAAGGCCCGCGATCAGGTGCGGCTCGATACGCTGCGCTCGGCGCTTTCGGCGTTTTCCTATCGCAAAATCGAAGCCGGGCGCGAGCTGGACGAAAGCGATCAGGTCGACGTCGTCCGTAAACTGGTTAAGCAGCGTACCGATTCCATCGGCGAGTTTGAACGCGGCAAGCGGCCCGAGCTAGCCGCCAAAGAGCAGCGCGAACGGGACATTCTCTCGGCCCTGCTGCCCGCTCAGAAGTCGGCCGACGACATCCGGCCCGCCGTGCGGGCCGCCTTGGAAGCGCTGCCCCCCGCGCAGCGTAATCAAGGCGCCGCCATGAAAGCCGTCATGCCGCAATTGCGGGCCGAGGCCGACGGCGCGACGATACGGGACGTCGTCCTCGAGGAGCTGCGAGCGCTGACCTAGCCGCAACTTTTCCGGATGCGGCGAGGTAGCAAGCGCTGTGATCGTGCGCGTGCTGCGGCTGCTGCTCTCGGCTTTCGCCGTTTCGTTCGGCGCCGTCGGTCTGGTCGTGGCCGCACCGCTCCAAGGCAGCAGCGACAGCCCCGTGTACGTCGTCCCGATCCAGGGCGTCGTGGACGAGGGAATGGCGCATTTCGTCGCGCGCGCCGTCGCGGACGCCCGCAGCGCCCACGCGGCGGCGATCGTGCTCGACGTCGACACGGCGGGGGGTCTTGTCGCCCCCGCCTTCGAGATCCGCGACAGCGTGCTCGATTCGCCGGTTCCGACCGTTGCCTACGTTTCCCGGCGCGCGTATTCCGCCGGTGCGCTGATTGCGCTTGCCGCCCGCACGCTCGTCGTTGCTCCCGGCGCGGGCATCGGTGCGGCCGAGCCCGTCCCGAACGATGCCCACCACGTTTCCGCGCTACGCGCGGAGTTTGCGGCGACGGCGGAGCGCAACGGGCGCAATCCGACTCTGGCCGCCGCGATGGTCGATAAGAGCGTCGATGCTGCGGCGTACAAGCGATCCGGCGCCATTTTGACGCTTGCGGCCAACGAAGCCGTTCGCGCCCACATCGCCGATGCGATCGCTCCCAGCGTGCCGCAGGCTTTGGCCGACGCGCACCTCCCGACGCAGCCGCGCGTCGTCGCCCAGTATACGCTGGGCGAACGGTTGGCGCGCTTCGCGACGAGCCCCATCCCCAGCGGCTTGCTGCTCTGCCTGGGCGTGCTCGGATTGCTGATCGAGATGCAGACCCTGCATGGAATCGCCGGGGCGGTCGGCATCGGCGCACTGGCTCTTTTCTTTGGGGCGCACGTCTACGCGGGTTTCTCGGACGGCTTCGTCATCGTGCTCGCGCTCGCGGGCTTGGCCGGCATCCTCTTCGAGTTGCACGTCGTTCCCGGACATGGCCTCGCCGGCGGCCTCGGGTTGCTCGCGCTCGCCGCCGCAGTCGTGCTCGCCTTCGGCGTGCCGTTCATCGTCGTCGCAGTGCAAGCCATTGCGCTCGCGCTCGTGCTGTCCGCGCTCCTGTATGCCGTCGTTTTGCGCATGGTGCCGGAGAATGCGTTTTTCCGGCGGATTGCCTTCACCGCGGCGCAAGGTCCCGATTACGTCGCGAGCGGCGACCGCGGAGCGCTGGTCGGGCGACGTGGCGTCGCTGCATCGTACCTGCGACCGGCGGGCGTCGCCGAGGTCGACGGCAAGCGCGTGGACGTCCTTACGGAAGGCGAGTTCGTGCCGGCGGGCGCAACCGTCATGGTCAGTCGCGTTGAAGGCGCGCGCGTTTTCGTGCGTCCCGTCGTCGCGGCGTCGGAGGAACACGCCTAGATGGCCGTCGCCGGTTTCGGACTCACACTCATCATTCTCGCGAGCATCATCGCGCTGATCGTCTTCTTGTACTATTTTCCGCTCGGCTTGTGGATTCGCACGATCGCCGCGGGCGTGCCGCTGTCGATCGCGTCGCTGGTCCGCATGCGGCTGATCGGCATTCAACCCGGCGTCATCGTCACCAATCTGGTCCGCGCCCGCAAAGCCGGTCTGCCGCTGACGATCGATCAGATGCAGTCGCATTATCTCGCCGGCGGCAACGTCGAAGCGGTGACCTTAGCGATGATCGCGGCGCAACGCGCCCAGATTCCGCTCGAATGGCAGCGCGCCGCCGCCATCGACCTCGCCGGACGCAACGTCGTCGAAGCGCTTCAACAGTCGGTGAACCCCAAGGTGATCGAGACGCCGACCTTTCAGGGGGTGGCGCAAAACGGCATCCAACTCAACGTCAAAGCGCGCGTCACCGTGCGCACGAACCTCGACACGTATGTCGGCGGCGCGGGCGAGCCGACGATCATCGCGCGCGTCGGCGAGGGCGTCGTTTCCGCGGTCGGCGCTGCGGTCGATCATAAAGAAGTGCTCGAATATCCCGACCGTATTTCGCGCGCCGTGCTTTCAAAGGGACTCGACGCCGGCACGGCCTTCCAAATCGTCTCGATCGACATCGCCGACGTCGACGTCGGCAAGAACATCGGCGCCGAATTACAGACGTCGCAAGCCGAGGCCGACCGCCGCATCGCTCAAGCCAAGGCCGCCGAACGGCAGTACAGCGCGCTCGCGGCCGAACAGGAGCAGAAGGCCGAAACGCAGGCGATGCGCGCGCGCGTCGTCGAGGCCGAAGCGCAAATTCCGCAGGCCATCGCCCAGGCGTTCAACAGCGGCCACCTCGGCGTGATGGACTACTACCGGCTCAACAACATCAAAGCCGATACCGACATGCGCTCGTCGATTTCGAGCGGCGTCGCACCCGGCGATTCCGCGGCGGCACCGCAGACCAAGCCGCTCGGTCAATAGATGAAGACGTCCGCGCCCGTTGCGTCCGTGGAGGCATCCAATCCATTCGCCGCATTGGTCGGCACTCGGCAGGGCGGCACGGGGCCGCCGCCGGCGCCGGACCCGCCGACGCTGCTGACGGCGTTTGCCGGCGGGGCCGGATTGCTCGCGGCCTTTGTGCTGTCCGAGGCGCTCGCGCCCCCGCTCGCCTTGCGCGAACGGTGAATCCGCCCGGCGCCGCGAACGTCATCAGGACGGATATGCGGAGTTTGCGCGCTGCCTGAGGCCCGAGCCGAGCGAGTCTTCGAACTCGCCGGCGTGCGCGATCCCTTGAGCTTCTGCGGGCACCTCGACCGCAACCTCACGGCGCTCGAAGGTTTGGTGCCGGTGGTCCTCAATCTCGACGGCGACCTGCTGCGCCTCTCAGGCCCGGCGGATGCTGTCCGCTCGGCGGGCGACATCCTGGAACGCATGCGTGACGCCGCGAACGGCGGCGCGCAACTGACGCCCGACGACGTTGCGCTTGCCGCGCGCGAGAGCTTGGCGGGGATGCACGCGCCGCGCGCTCATCCCAAGACGCTGTTCACGACGGGCCGCGGTAAGGACATTCGGCCGAAGACCGCGGGCCAACGCCATTTCGTCGAGGCGATCGAGCGCTGCACGCTGACGTTCGGCATCGGGCCGGCCGGCACGGGCAAGACGTTTCTGGCGGTCGTCATGGCCGTGCGGGCGTTGCGTGCGCGCGATGTCGCTCGCATCATCCTGACGCGGCCCGCCGTCGAGGCCGGTGAAAAGCTCGGGTTCTTACCCGGCGATCTCAAGGAAAAGGTCGATCCCTACCTGCGGCCGCTCTACGACGCGCTCGCGGAGCTGCTCGACGATGGCGTGACGTCGCGTTTCCTCGAGCGCGGCACGATCGAAGTTGCGCCGCTCGCGTACATGCGCGGTCGGACGCTATCCGATGCGTTCGTCATCCTCGACGAAGCGCAGAACGCGACGCGCGCGCAACTCAAGATGTTCTTGACCCGACTGGGTTCGAATTCCAAGATGATCGTCAACGGCGACGTCACGCAGATCGACTTGCCACCGGGCGTTCACTCGGGTTTGCTCGACGCGCCGGGACTTTTCGGCGGGGTTGACGATATCGGCATCGTTACGCTGGGTGAGGCTGACGTCGTTCGTCACTCGCTCGTCGGACGCATCATACGGGCCTACGCAAACGCTCCGTGATCTACGTGCGCAACACGACGCGCAAGCATGCGCTGCCGTTGCGCCGCATCGAGCGTATGACGCGTGCACTGCTCGCGGCAACCGGCCATCCGCAGGCATCGCTTTCCCTTAGCTTTGTGGGCGACGCCGCGATGCGCCGCCTCAACCGCGAACACCGCGGCTACGACTGCAGCACCGACGTCCTGAGTTTTCCGCTCTACGAGCCGTTCGCCGTGCCGGCCAAAGCACTCGACCGAGAAGCCGAGTTACTGCTCGGGGACATCATCATCAGCGTCGACGTCGCCGCGCGCCAAGCGCACGCGTACGAAGCCACGCTGGAAGCCGAAATAACGCGCCTCCTCGTGCACGGCGTTGCGCATCTCTTGGGATACGATCACGAAGAACCGCGCGAGCGCGCGCGCATGCGCCAAAAAGAGAGGACGTTGGCCGCCGCCGTCGGTCTCGCGTGGCCTTACGAATGATCGGTCCGGACTGCCACGCCGCCCGTTGCGATTTCGTTGTCGCGCAAGGCGAGCCGGCTGAGCATCATCAGGCGACGCGGCTGTGCCGCGAACTCGATGAAGTTTAAGCCACTGGCCCGGGCGAGCACGCTTGCGACGCCGTCAGCTTCGCCCTCTTCGATCGTCGTCGGGATCGTGCGGGCGCTGCCGGATGCGACGTGCGAAGCGCAGATCGCCGGCCCCGCGAGCAGCATGTTCGTAAAGCCGCTCGGGATCAGGGCACCGAACGGAATGCCGTACATGTGACGTCGCGTGGCAAAGGCCGGTTCGTCGCTGGGATCGACCGGGTGAAGATCGATCGGATATGATGCAAGCCCAATGCTGTCGGCGGGGATGCGCCCTGCCAAAATGTCTTGCGTCGTCAAACGTTCGAGCCCGGCAAAGTGGCGCGTTTCGCGAACGTACACCTCCGGCGCGAAACTACCGACGCGCGCATCCGCGAATCCCGGGACACGCGCGCGCAAAAAGTTCAACAGGCGCGGTGCTTCGCGCTCCGTCTGACGCTTCGCGATTTTAAGCTCCCGCGGGTCGAGCCCCTCGATGCCGCACACGTCAACGGCATTGACGCTCACGCTGCCGTCGGGCCTCAAGCCCAAATTCAGGTCGCGTACGACGATATTGCCCGCACCGGGACGGTATCGTGCCAACAAGCGTGAGTATCCCCAGGCCCTATTCCCCACCACGCCGCCGTAGCCGAACCGCGCAGGATCGTACGACGCGCCCAGCGTCGCCCAATCGACGCCCGCGACGGTAAACATCTCCGTCACGGCCTGTTCGCGCTCGTCGATGCCCGTGTCTTGACGGCCGACATCGTAACGCGCGCCGGCGAGCGCAGCGACGTCGCCTGCATCCGTCGCGTCGATGATCGCGGGCGCCTGTAGGGAGGTGAACTTGCCCGTAAGCGCGTTGCGAAAGGTCACATCGTCGACGCGCCGTTCCGCTCCAACGACGCTCGCGGTGCTCGAGACGGGAACTTCATCGTAGAGGACCCGCACCCGCCGCTGCGCCGCCAGCATCCCGGCAAAGGTGCGCTCCGCAACCGGCGGCGTGAACACGTCGCCGAGCCGCGCGTGGATTTCCGCGAAAATACCACCTTGCAGCGGGGTGCCGTCCGGCCTAACGTTGAGATCCCACTGATCCATCATCGCGTCGGTCAAGGTGCCGCCCAAATCGCCCGTGGCGCTCGTGAGAATGACGCTCTCGCCGTCGCGCGCTGCCGTCAGGGCAGCCGCAATTCCGGCCGGGGTCGCGCCGACGACCAGCAGATCGGGCGAAATGGGCTCACCCTGCTGCGCACCGGCAGCATATGGGGCGAGCGAAAGAACGACGGCGCCTAAGACGGCGGTCGCTCGACGGCGAAGAGCGTTCACGGTGCTAAGGAAACGAAGCGTCGAGCCACGCCGTTTCAGCCGGCGCATCACACGGTGCCGTCGGCGGCCGATGGCGGTTTTAAGGGCGGTTGCCGTACAGCGCGGCGGCGAGTCCGCTGAGGTCCTGGATGGTTGGAAGGGACGGGGCGCGTAGCGTGCACGCCGCGGCGTGCCGTGGAAGGGCTTCGCGTTCGAACGTCGTGTGCACGCGCTCGATCCAGGCGTCGCCGAGATAGGTCGCGAGACTGCCGAGAACGATGACGTCGAGGACCAGCAGATCGGCGAGTAGCGCGCAGGCCGAACCGACCGCAGCAGCGTTCTCTTCGAGTGCTGCGCGCGCTACCGTGTCGCCCGCTGCGGCGCGCTGAGCGACGTCCGCGCCATCCGCGGCGTGGAATGAGGCTTGGCGCCGGCGCGCGAGGGCCGGTAACGCACTCGCCGCGGCGTACGATTCGAAACATCCCGGTTTTCCAAACACGCCGGGCCCATCCATCACGGTAACGCACGTGTCCCGAGTTCGGGTGATAACCCGCTCGAGCCGTAGCGGACGCGGCCATCGATCACGACGCCGGCGCCGAAGCCCGTTCCGCAAGTCAAATAGGCAAGGCCGCGTACATCGCGGTCCGCGCCCCAACGCACTTCGGCGAGCGCGCACGCCGCGGCGTCATGGTGTACGCTGACGTGACCTGGGAAGTCCGCGCGCAGGCGTTCGGCGAGCGGGAAGCCGTGCATCCCAGGCAGGTGTGGTGGTGCAAGGACGATACCGTGCCGCGCATCCAGTGGGCCGCCGATCGCGACGCCCATGGCGGATGCGTCCTTAGCAATCAGCCGTAGTGCGGTGACGATCGCGCCGTAGAGCGCTTCTCCATCGGCCGCCTGCGTCGACCATGCGCGGCGCTCCAAAATCTGCCCCTGCTCATTTCCGACGACCACGCTGGTCGTCGTTCCACCGACGTTCACGCCGGCGAGCAGTTGCGCCATATTCCCCTTACAACCAGCCGCGCTCGCGCGCGATGCGGGCGGCTTCGACGCGATTGCCGGCCCCGAGCTTGCCGATCGCTTCGGACAGATAGTTTCGTACCGTACCTTCGCCCAGGGCGAGGCGTTCACCGATGGAAGCGGCGGACAGGCCGTCCCCGGCGAGCCGCAGGACCGAACGTTCGCGCTCGGTCAGCGGATCGGGTTCTGACCAGGACTCGAGCGCGAGTTGCGGATCGATCGCGCGCCCGCCGGCGGCGACGCGGCGAATGCCCTCCGCAAGCTGCGCGGCCGGCGCGTCCTTGAGGAGATAACCCGCGACGCCCGCGTCGAGCGCGCGCCGTAGGTAGCCGCCTCGCGCGAAGGTCGTGACGATCACGACGCGAGTCCCTAGCTTTTCATCACGTATCGCCGCAGCTACGTGGAGCCCCGAGCGGCCGGGCATTTCGATATCCGTGACGAGCACGTTGGGCCGGTGCGTTCGGACGAACTCGAGGGCCTCGTCGCCATCCTTGGCTTGGGCAACGATCTCGAGATCGCGTTCGAGCCCGAGCAGCGCCGCAAGCGCGCCCCGCACGAGCGCCTGATCTTCAGCAAGAACCAGACGGATCAGCGTGTGCGCGCCACGGGAACAGTGAGCACAAGTTGCGTGCCGTTGGTGACTTCGCGCGCAACGGTTCCTCCCAGCGCCTCAATCCGCTCGCGCATTCCCATCAATCCGAGGCCGTCACTCGCGACCGTTCCACGACCGTCGTCCACTATCGTAACCCGGCAACCGTGCGCGTCGCGGGCTAGCTGTAGACGGCACATCGACGCGCCGGCATGGCGAACGACGTTCGTGATGCCCTCGCGAATGGCGAGTGCGAGCACGCTTTCCTCCTTGGGCGCAAGGCGAACATCGTCGATGTCACATTCGAACCTGACGCCTGCCGCGCTTAACACGTCTCTCGCGCGGTCAATCTCAGCGGCCAGCCCTGAAGCGCGGTAACCGGCGAGCGCTTGGCGCAGTTCGCTGAGCGACTCCCGGGCGATTCGCTCAACGTCGCGGATCTCCGCGGCAGCGCGCGGGACGTCGGACTGCGAAAGTTTCACCGCTAACTCGGATTTCAGGACGATGACGGAAAGCGTGTGGCCCAGTACGTCGTGAAGATCGCGCGCAATCCGTTCGCGCTCAGCGACCTTTGCGATACGTTCAACCTCGTCGTGGGCGACGCGCAGCTTTGCGTTCGCGCAGTCCACTTCGGCAGCGCGAATAGTGACTGCGCCGACGAGCGCCGTGAACAGCGTGCCGGGAGCCCAAAACCATGGAGTGAGGTGCAGCAGGAACGCTTCCAGCGCAATCGCGGCAATCAGTGTGCCGACAATTCGCCATGCGACAACCGTTGAGCCGACGTACGGCGCAAAGGCTGCAGCGTAGACGAAGTAGGTGCTCGCCCATGGATTGGCCGGTCCTACGACGGCTCCGATCGCTGCGATTGCGACGAGAATCGCCAAGAGCGTTCGCCCGCGAACCCAGTGCCCGCGAAAGTACAGGACAAGGAAAACCACCGCGGCGACGGCCGTCTCGATGAAGATCGAAAGGGAGCCAATGACCGCCGGATAGACGAACGTCCAGCCCATGTAGACGAGCCAAACGTACGACAGGTATCCTTCATCGCTCGGCAGCAGCCGCAGCCCGGGCCGCTGCCCCCGCTTAGCCATTACTGCGGCTTTCGTCGCGCCGCCAGCCGAACGCTGCGAGGGCAAGGAAGAGGGCGGTCCAGAGAACGAGCGCGAGGGAGTCGAGCACCGTCGCGTTTCCAATGCCGATCGCTGCCAACGCAAGCTTTCCGAAGTGATACGTCGGCGTCCACGGAGCGATGCGCGCGAATGTGACCGGTAGCATCGCCGCCGGAATCCACAGCCCGCCCATGAACGACAGCGGTAAGTAGATGAGGTTCACGATCGCCGGCACTCCATTCGCCGGCGCGATCGTGCCGATTGCGAAACCCAGAGCGCAAAATGGGATTGCACCTGCGACCAGCACGCCGAGAAGCAAGAGCCACGCCTGCGGTGCCAAGCGCACGCCGCCGGCCAGCGCGCCCAAGAGTTCAATGGCGCCTGCGACGGCGAGCGCGAAACCCAGCGCCGCCACCATCTTCGCGCTCAGATACGACAACAGCCGCATGGGGCTTGCCCGCCGCAGGATCAACCAGCCGTTGCCGCGTTCGAGCGCGAGGGTTACGCCGAATCCGAACAGCGCTGCGCCGATCACGCCGAATGCACCGTAGCTGGCGAGGAGGTACGTGGCGGCGGTGACGCCGTGGTAGCGCTGTTCGCCCATCGAGATGCCGAAGAAGTAATAAAAGGCCAGCGGGAACGCGAACAGCGGCAAAACGTAGCTGGGTTGCCGTGCCAGCCGTACGAGTTCCAGCCGTGCCTCGAGTGCGAAGGACCCGAGCGGCGAGGTCGGACGAAATGACGACATGTTGCATGCCGGGGCCGGGTTCGAGGTTGCTTCCATGTCAGGCCACTGCTTTCATCAGAGAAAGATAGGCGCGTTCGAGTGTCGCCGGCGCGCCGTTGCCGTCCGTCGCGAGCGCTTTGAGTTCTGCAGGCGTGCCTTCGGCAAGTACGGCTCCTGCTGATAACAGCACGATGCGATGCGCAAGCGCATCGGCTTCATGCAGGTAATGCGTCGTCAACAGCACGCTCTTGCCGCGCGCCACGAGTTCGCGGACGCCGGTCCATAACGTCTCGCGCGTTTCGACGTCGAGGCCGGCGCTCGGCTCGTCGAGAAACAACACGTCCGGATTGCCGCAGATGGCCAGCGCGAAAAACAAACGCTGGCGCTCGCCGCCCGAGAGGGCTTCAAAGCGGCGCTTCGTCAGCGACTGCAAACATGCGAGTTCGATCACGTCACGGAGCGGGAACGGCCGCGGATAATAACTTGCGAACAGCGCCAGGTGTTCGGCGACGGTCAACGTCGCCGGAACGTTGGAAACCTGCAGCATCGCGCCGACTCGCTCACGAGTCCGGCGTTCGCGCGGATCGCGCCCGAAGATCTCGGCGCTGCCGCCGGTCGGCCGGGCGAGCCCGAGCAGCAGGCGAATCGCCGTCGTCTTTCCGGCGCCGTTGGGGCCCAGGAGTGCGAGCGTTTCGCCCGCGTGAAGGGTGAGGTCCAAAGCATCGACGGCGACGTGATCCCCATAGCGCTTACTCGCGTGCACGAGTCGCGCCGCGACCGGGGAGTGCTCCATGAGCGTTCTTGATTGCGTCATGGCACGAGGATCGCACAGCACCGGCCGCGCCGGTACGGCCGTCCGTCAGGCAAACCCGATGACGAATGTCATCGGCACTCCAGTAAGCCGGGCGCGATCGATGGTCGGCGCGATGTCCGCGAGTCTTTACGCACCCGCCTAGCGAAGACGAGGCGACGAATGCACCCCGCGCGCCTGCCGCCCAGCGTCAAACGGGTCCACGACAACCCGCTTTGGGCAGCCTTCGACTTCGCGTTTCAAGGCATTCTCTATGCGACTCGCACGCAGCGCAACATGCGGGTGCATCTCATCGCGGGTTCCCTCGCGCTCTTCGCCGCGCTCGAGCTGCGCCTGGAGCGGGCCTACGTCGCGGTCGTCGTCATCGTCATCGTGCTCGTCATCGCGTTCGAACTCGTCAATACGGCGGTCGAAGCGATCGTCGACCTCATGACCGTCGCGCATCACCCCCTGGCCAAGGTCGCCAAGGATGCTTCGGCCGGGGCGGTGCTCGTGGTCTCGATGGGCGCGCTGATCGTCGGCTATCTCGCCTTCTATGAGGGGGTCACGGCGGGGGGCGCCAAGGTCTCGGCTGCCGTGGCAGCCGTGCCCCGCAACTACGCCTTCGTGGCGCTGGCGATCGTCGGGGTGGTGACGATTTTCATGAAAGCCTTCGCCCGTAGGCGCGGGACGCCGCTACAGGGCGGCGCCGTTTCCGGGCACGCGGCGCTGGCGTTTGCGGGGGCCACGTTGATCGCGCTCTTGGGGCAGACGCTCGTGGTCGCGCTGCTCGCGTATTTCCTCGCCTTTCTCGTGAGCCAGAGCCGGGTCGAAGCCGGCATCCACAGCCTGGGCGAGGTCCTCGGAGGCGGCGTCGTCGGCGCGGCCATTACGGTCGGCCTGTACTTCCTGGTCCGGGTGTAGCCGGCCGCAAGCCCTTTTGAGCGCTGTGCTATAATGGCACCAATTTGAGTACCGACCCCCCGCCACGAAGCTGGCTCGCCGCTCGGCGTAACCGCGCGGCACGTATCCGGCGGGCGCACTGCTCGCGATGATCGCCGACGGCCTCGGCCGGCACCTTCCCGAAATCGCGGCCCTCGTCGTGCTGATCGTGGCGGCCGCGTTCTTCTCCGGCTCCGAAGCGGCCCTCATCTCGCTCTCGCGTCTGCACGCGCGCGGCATGCTCGAGCGCGGCGTAAAAGGCGCCCGCTCGGTTCTACGCCTGCTCGATGACCGCAACCGTTTCCTGACGTCAATCCTCGTCGGCAACACGATCGTGCTGTTGGCCGCCGACTCCGTCGCAACGTTGCTCTTCGTGCACGCGGGCGTTCCGCAACCGGCGCTGTTCTCGACGGTCGTCATGACGGTGCTGTTGCTTGCCTTCGGTGAGATCATTCCGAAGACGGTCGCCGTTGCCGATAACGAGCGCTGGGCGCTCCGCTTGGCGCCCATCGTCGCGCGGTTTGCGTGGGTGATGACGCCGATCGTCGGGGCGTTTCTCCTGTTCACGAATTTCATCGTCAAACTGTTTGGCGTCTCGCCCAAACCGAACGGCCCCTTCGTAACCGAAGATGACATCCGCAACATCGTCAACGTCGGCGCTGAACAGAACGTACTCGAGGAACAAGAACGCGAGATGATCCATTCGATCATCCAATTCGGCGACACGATCGTGCGCGAAGTGATGACGCCGCGGCCGGATATGGTATCGGTGGACGTTGGTTCGTCGGCGCGCCGGGCCCTCGATCTCGTCATCGCCGAGGGCTATTCGAAACTGCCCGTCGTCGAAGAAACGATCGATAACGTCATCGGCGTCGTCCATGATCGCGAACTCCTGATCGCCCTTTCGGACGGTACGCTCGCGCAAACGCCGATCCGGGCGCTGATGCGCCCGATCACGCTCGTGCCCGAATCCAAACGCGTCAGCGAACTGCTGCGCGAGATGCAGCGCGGCAAGTTCTCGCTGGCGATCGTCGTCGATGAGTACGGCGGAACGGGAGGTTTGGTCACGATGGAAGACCTGCTCGAAGAAATCGTCGGTGAGATTCGCGACGAGCACGATGAAGGTGAGGAAGAACCGATCCGCGTGCTTTCGCCCAGTGAAGCGGCGGTCGATGCGGGCACCAACATCGAAGACGTCAATGCCCGGCTGGGCCTGCACTTGCCGCATGAAGATTTCGAAACGATCGGCGGCCTGACGGTCGGATTGTTCGGCCGATTGCCGCATGAGGGCGAGGAGATATCCACCGACGGCGGCGTGCGTTTACGCATCGACCGCACGCGGGGGCGGCGCATCCTTTCCGTCCACGTTTTCAAGAACGGCCTGACGACTCCGGCGGACAAGGCGTTGACGAACGCCGACGCCTTCGATGCTGAACGCGTCGGCGAACGTACGTAGCGTTGATCGGTAGCTCGGCGCGCACGTACAAGGCGCACGGCATCGTGCTGCGCGCGCGCAACCTCGGGGAGGCGGATCGCATCTTCACGTTGTTCACCGACGAACGCGGCAAAGTGCATGCGGTCGGCAAGGGCGTTCGGCGCCCGAAGAGCCAGCTCGCGGGCCGGCTGGAATTCGTCGCTGAGGTTGGGCTCGGCATGCACCGCGGCCGTACGCTCGACGTGATCACGTCGGCAGACCGCGTGGCCCGGCCATGGACCCGCATCGTCGACCCGGCCGCATTTGCGACGGCGCACCTGATGGCCGAGTTGATCGACGCTTTTTGCGAACCGGACCTTCCGCTTCCCGACGTATATGCGCTGCTGCGTGGCGCGATACGAGCGCTCGCCGTGGCCGATGAACCGGCACGGCTCGTACCGCGCTTCGAACTACGGCTATTGGGTGCGCTCGGGGTCGGACCGCAGTGCGGGGCGTGCGTCCACTGTGACGACCCGCTGGCCGCAGCTGCCGCCTGGGCCGATGTCGAAGCGGGCGGTCTCGCGTGCGCAGGCTGTCGTCCGCACGCTGCCGACGCGCTTGCGCTCGAGCCGCACGACGTAGCGAATTTTCGCGGTCTCGCCGCCGTACGCGGCGACGCGGTGACGCCGGTTCTGCAAGCGACGGCTGCTGCGACGCGCGCCGTCGACGGCTTCCTGACGTGGCACTTGGGGCGCCGGCCAAAGGCCTCGCTGCTCCTTGCCGATTTCGCCGCAGGATGATCGTCGCGCTCGACGTCGGCGAACGCCGCATCGGAATCGCGGTCAGCGATCCGGCGGAATCGTATGCCCTTCCGCTGCGCACGTTGGAGCGGACGACGTTGCACGACGATCTGAGCGCAATCGTCGCGCTCGCGCGCGACTATGCAGCGGGGACGATCGTCGTCGGTGATCCGGTGGCGCTGTCGGGCGAGCGGGGGCTCGCATCCCAAAAAATGGATGCGTTCGTTGCGACGCTCGGGCGCGCGTACGACGGCACGATCGAGCGCGTCGACGAACGGCTGACGACGGCGCAGGCGACCCGGGCGCTCGTTGCCGCCGACCTCACGCGCAAGGCGCGCAAGCGCATCGTCGATCAACTCGCCGCCGCGCTGATCCTCGACGCGTTTCTCGCGCGCCGGGGGCGTGACGGCCGGTAATGCGTCGTGCGCTGCGCGTCGCAATCGCGCTCGGGATCGTGATCGTGCTCGCCGCAGGCGGTTTCGGATACTGGTTCAATGAGCGGGTCGCCGTCGATCGCAGCCTGCCCCGGTCCTCCATGGTCGTCATCGTCCCCAGTGGCGCCACGGGCCACGAGATCGCGGCGCGGCTTGCGCATGAGGGCGTGCTCACCTCCGCGTTTACGTTCGAGCTACTGGCGCGGCTACGCGGCGAGCGGTCGCGCATGCAGGCCGGGCAGTTTCGTTTCGCGGCGCATCTGACGCAACGCGACGTCCTGCGCCAACTGGTCGAAGGCGGTCAGCAGCTGGCCGCCTGGGTCACCATCCCCGAAGGATACACCGATGCGCAGATCGCGGGCACGCTTGCGGCCCATCGCCTGGGCGATGAGGCACGGCTCGCCGACGAATTCGCCCGAGGATCCCTCGTCTTCGATGGGCGCAGGACCGCGTCGCTCGAAGGCTATCTCTTCCCGGACACGTACTTGATCCCACGCGATGCGAAGCCGGCGGCCATCGCCAAAATGCTCACGGGTCAGTTTCGCGCCGAGTTGCCTGCGAACGCCCGAAAGCGAGCCCGGGCTCTGCGCCTGACGATTCCCCAGATCGTCACCCTGGCTTCTCTCGTTGAGCGCGAAGGGAAGGTGGATGCGGAACGGCCGCTCATTGCCGGCGTCATCTATAACCGGCTACGCCGCGGCATGCCGCTGCAAGTGGATGCTTCACTCGAATACATCTTCAAGCGGCACAAGGACGTCATCACCTACGGCGACCTTGCACTCGATTCGCCCTACAATACGTATCGCCACGCGGGCTTACCGCCCACGCCCATAGCCAACCCTGGGCTACCCTCCTTGAGGGCGGCCTTTTTCCCCGCTGCGTCCGAATATCTGTATTACGTCGCCATGGGAAATGGACGGCATGCGTTTTCGCGAACGCTGGCCGAACATAATGCGAACGTAGCGCGCTATCTGCATTAGGGGGACGATCATCGACGCGACGAACGGCGACAGCCGCGCCCAGGGAAAAGTCGAGCTGCAGGATACGATCGTCGTCGAAACGACGGACGGGCAGAAGTACGAGTTCGAAGTGGTCGGTCTGGTCCAGGACGACGAACATCATTCCTTCGCGGTCGCCTACAGTGAAGGCGCGGACGAATTCGTCGTGACCGACGAGTGCGGCAATCTCCTCGACGACGATGCGCTCGCGCAGGAGATCCTCGACGACTTTTGTGTGCTGGCTGAGGAATCGGCCGGCGACGAGCCCAGGGGGGAAGCCTGACCGTCGCCGCTCCTGCGCACCGCGTTCTGTTTCTTTCTGCGCCCGTCGGCGTCGGTCATACGGCGGCGGCGCAGGCGGTAAGGACCGCGCTCGAAGGGACCGATCCCGCGATCGAATGCGCCACCGTCGATTCCTACGAATACGCAGCGAGCGTCTTCGCGAAGGTCGTGGCGGGCGGCTATATCCGCATGGTGAAAACGGTGCCGCAGGTCTACGCGTACCTGTATGGGCGCGTGGAGCGCGCCAAGCAGATACCGGCGGCTCGCCGCTTCGTCAACGCGCACACCGCTGCAAACCTGCGGACGCTGATCGAACGCATGCAACCCGATGTGGTCGTCTGCACGCATGCATTTCCGTGCGGCGTCATGGCCGAGTATAAGCGCCGTTTCGATCCGACGTTGCCGGTCGTGGGCATCGTCACGGACTATGTGGTTCACCCCTTCTGGCTCTATCCGAACATCGATGCCTACGCGGTTGCCACGCCGGAGATGCAGCGGACGTTGCTGGGCCGCGGCATCCTGCCCGACCGCGTCTTGCTTTCCGGAATACCCGTCGACGCACGCTTCGGGCAGCCGCGACTCGACAAACACGCGTTGCGAGCGGCGCTGGGCCTGCCGCTCGATCGGCATATTGTCCTCATCATGGGCGGCGGCATCGGGATCGGTCCCCTCGACACGATGATGCGCGCGCTGGGAAGCGTGCGTGCACCGCTCGCTGCGGCCGTCATCGTGGGACGCAACGGCCGTTTGGAAAGACGCGTCGTCGAAGCTGCGGAGCGCACCTCATATCCCCTGCGCGTTTTCAGCTTCGTCGAAAACGTGCACGACTTCATGCACGCAAGCGACGTGCTGCTCTCCAAGCCGGGCGGCCTCACCTCGAGCGAGGCGCTCGCGGCGCGTTTACCGATGGTGCTCGTGAAGCCGTTGCCGGGTCCGGAGGAAGGAAACGCACGGTATCTGCTCGCGCGCCACGCGGCCCTGGCGGCGACGGCACGAACGCTGCCGACGATCGTCGGCGATCTGCTTGCTTCGCGAGAACGGCAAGGCACGTTGCAGGCGAGGATCGAGCTGCTGCGGCGGCCTGACGCGGCCGTCAGCGTCGCGGCACGGATCGCCGCGCTGCTGCGCGAGCGGCGGTCGCTCGCCGAAAAGAGGGACCCGTCGGCGTCGCGCCAATGCTCGCCGACGCCCACGCCCGGAGGGATGGGTGAGTGGCTGAAACCAACCGTTTGCTAAATGGTCGTGGG
>JACRTY010000020.1:72692-100617 GCA_014305025.1 Candidatus Nyctobacter psychrophilus
ACCAGGGCGTGAGCCCCATTGCCGGGCGCGCCTAATTTATTGATACGAGCCGATCCGCGACGCGAGCGGCCGTCTCACCGCGCCGATGCCGCAGTATACCTCTGGAAGCGCGACGGACGGGACGGCGTCGTTGGCGCCGATGCGTTACCGTCGATCCACTCGCCCTCGATCGTCTGATCGGCCCGGGGCGGGAGGGACGGTCGCGCGGCACCGGAAAAGCGCGATTCGCACACCCGGAGGGATGGGTGAGTGGCTGAAACCAACCGTTTGCTAAATGGTCGTGGGTCTAAAAAATCCACCGAGAGTTCGAATCTCTCTCCCTCCGATGAACATTACGCCGACACTTGCGCCGCCGCGCAACGTCTCGGCCAGCGGCAGGGAACGTTTGCAACCCGCGGTAGTTAAGCAGGTCGCCACAAAACGTGCGGTCGTAGCTCAATTGGATAGAGCAACAGGCTACGAACTTGTAGGTTGGGGGTTCGAGTCCCTCCGACCGCGCGTGGCGCCGAGTCGGCGGCCGGCTTCCGTTTACTACTAAATGAACTCGTGGCTCGGTAGCTCAGCGGTAGAGCGGGGGACTCATAAGCCCTAGGCCGTAGGTTCGAATCCTACCCGAGTCACGTTCCGCCGCGGGCGGGGATCATGCTTTTCCCCCGTTTGCGAGGATGCGAATCTTTCTGCGGCGTAGCCGTGTCTTAGGTGGCGGCCGGCACAACCGCTCCGCTCGCCCGAGGTACAGCGTACGATGTCAACGATTCCCTGCGATTTCTGTCCCCATCCCGTTGACCGCGGGCAGATGGAAGAGATCGAGATCTCGCACTACGTCCCCGATTCGTCCGGCGACGATCTGGCGTATGCGCGTACATACTTCTTCGGGCATCCCGACTGCGTGCGGAAATTCTATCGCGGCCTCGTGGAACACAAGTTGGATCTCTTTAAGCACTTGCCGACGACGGCGCCGCTTGCGCCGGAGGATCCCAAGTAGCCGCCATGCGCCCGTAGCGTAGCTGGATAACGCGCGGCCCTCCGAAGGCTGAGACCGGGGGTTCGAATCCCTCCGGGCGCACCATGTTTTAGCCAACCGCCGCTGCAGCGGCGGTTTTTCCTTGAAGCCCGTCCTGACACCAAGAAAGTGCAACTCTGAAAGCGCAACTCTGAACGAAGCGGAAGACGTCGTCGCCATGCGGCGTGCCCTGGCGCTCGCCGCCGACGCCGCACGCGACGGCGACGTTCCGGTCGGTGCGGTCCTGATGGTCGGGAACCGAACATTCTGTGCACGCAACGAAAAAGAGCGGCGCCCCGACCCGACGGCGCATGCCGAAGTGCTAGCGCTGCGCTCCGCGGCGGCCACACTCGGGCACTGGCGCCTCGACGGGGCGAGCCTCTACGTCACCAAGGAACCTTGCGTCATGTGCGCGGGAGCCATGGTCGCCGCGCGCATCGAACGCTTGGTGTTCGGCTGTCGCGATCCCAAAGGGGGCGCCGCGGGCAGCGTGCTCGACGTGTTCCGCTCCGCCGCAGTGAACCATCACGTCATCGTGGTGGCCGGCGTGCTCGAAGCCGAAACGGCGCAACAACTCGGCGACTTCTTCGCGGCGCGCCGCAATGCCGGCCCACAGTTGCCTGCAGACGAAGGACCCGGACGAACAAACGTCCTATAAGCCGCGTTCGGTTGCACCCGCCACGGAGAGGTGGTCGAGTGGTTGAAGGCATCCGCCTCGAAAGCGGACAGACGTGATGAGCGTCTCGAGAGTTCGAATCTCTCCCTCTCCGAAGTCGCATTGAACGAGGCCGATCAGCGCAGCCGCGGATCGGGGGGCTGCGCGGGAAACGAGAAATCATCGTAGCTCGCGTCGGCGACGACGTGCAGCAGCCCGACGCGCAACGGGCCGTGCAGCGTTTCCTCGTAGTGCGCATGTTGCACAAGCCAATGGCCGGCAAGCGTGCCGTAATCGACGACGAACGAAATATCGCTGCCGCCGGCGAAGCGCACGGTGCTCGGCAGATCGGTCGCGTTGTCGATAATGACGTCGCTCAGGAAAAAGGTGCTGTCCGGTTTCTTCACCGCGCGCTTGACGAAATCGAAAGGCACGAACGTAATATGCGTCTTGCCCGCCGGCGCGTCGCTGGAATCGTTCGCATACTCGGCACGGTATTGAAGCAACCGGAACACGACCACGTCGGCCGTCGATTTCGTCGGATCGTCGAAGGTCATGGGCGTGACGTCGTGCACGTCGGACGACATTTCCATGTGGAAGCCCACCCGCCACGACAGCGTGAAATAGGAGAGCGCGTCGAAGGCAGGCGTGATTGGAAAGCCGCGCCCAAGCACGTTCCGGCCTTGCGGCAAATCCTGAATGACGGCGGTGTCGTCGGCCGTGCGTACGTCGACGTGCCGCAGCACGTCCCGCCGGCGGTGCAGCGATGGCGCGCTGACGTGCGTGCTGACGTGATACGAAATGAAGGCCGGAAACGTTTTGGCCGCAGCCGCGGCAGCGTTGGCGCAGCGTTCGAAGGCAAGATCGGGCGTGAGCATCTTCGCCGACACTTCGCCGCCGGGACGCATCAGTGCCCGCCGCCACGGGAATCGTCGCCCCCCGAGCCGGAAGATGCCCACTATGGAATCGTATCCGCTCATCGTGGAACCGTTGGAACGCGAGCTGATTTGGGGCGGACACGCGCTCGCCGAGCGCTACGGAAAGCCCCCGAACAGAGCGGCCGCCATCGGCGAATCGTGGGAGTGCTGGGATCAGAACCGGGTGCGCAACGGCGCGTACGCCGGCCGCACGCTCGCCGACCTCCGTGCGCAATTCGGCCGCGCACTCACGGGCCGGGCCGACCCTGCGTTCATCTTTCCCTTGCTCACGAAGTTCATCGATGCACGCCTGGCCCTCTCCGTGCAAGTTCATCCCGACGATGCGTACGCCCAGCGCGTGGAAGGCCAGCGCGTTGGAAAAACGGAGTGCTGGTACGTGCTCGAAGCGAAGCCTGACGCGACGATCGTCTTGGGCTGGAGCCGCGACACCTCACGCGGTGAATATCTCGAGCGGGTGAAGGACGGTTCACTCGGCGACATCCTGCGCCACGTCTCCGCTGCAGCGGGCGACGTGTTTTACTTGCCGGCAGGGACACTGCACGCAATAGGCGCGGGCATCGTGCTCTTCGAAACGCAACAGGCCAGTGATCTCACGTATCGGATTTTCGACTACAACCGTCCCGGTCCCGAGGGAAAACCGCGCGAACTCCACGTGGACCGCGCCGCCGACGTTCTGGAGTACCGCGCTTCGCAGGCCAGAGCGCTTAGGCAGTTGACCTATCGCCTCGACGGCCTGACCCGCACGGCGCTGGTCGCGGACAAAAACTTCTGGGTGGAACGCGTCGCAGTTTCGCCCGAGCGCGGAGGAATCGAAACCGCAGGCATGCCGTTGGCGTTGACCGCCCTAGCCGAAGCCGTCGAGATCGAGGCGCACGGGACGACGATCAGTTTGGAACCGTACCAAACAGCGGTCATTCCGGCCGTGCTGGAGGTCGTCATGCTGCGCGCCCCGGGCGGGAGGCCCGCCGTCCTCGCGGCTGCTCCGCTGGGCGACCCGCAGGCCGTCCCCAAGCGCTTCGCGCGTGCCGCCGTGACCGTAAACGACTCGACGGACTTCCTTGCACAGTTCTGAGCGGAACGTTTTTCGGCGTACGCGAGTTCTCACCCAGGAGTTTGTCGGGTCTTGCCCGGCTTGGGGCCGCCAGGGCCAACATCCAGGTACGCGTAACGCTCGTTACCGTACTGTCTTCTATACATACATTCTTATCCAACGGAGGAACCTAATGATCAAGCAGGCACTCGTGCCGCTTTTTGCCGCGTCGGCTCTCTTGGCCGCGACGGTCGGCGCCGGGGCGCAATCGATGGCGCCGATGCACGGCATGAAGAGTCACATGATGATGCACAAGTCAAGCATGTCGATGTCGCACATGGAGCACGGCATGCCCACCGGTAAAGCCGGTGCCGACGGCATCTCGTACCTTGGCAAACCCGACCTGCAGGCTGCGATCTCGCTTGTGACCGCGGGCGGTGCGCCCGGTCACTTTTCGATCGCCAAGGCCTTGACGGCGCTCGCCGGCGATACAGTCGCCGACGCCGAAATCGCCAAGTTGACGAAGCAGTACGGCAAGACCCGCTTCATGTCATTCGTCACCGTGCAGAACTACACCGTGAACGACGCGGTCAAAATCGCGACGAACGCCGGCGTCAAGTTTCCCAAACCAACGATGCACGGCAAAGCGCTCGCTGCAACGGTCGTCAAACTCGGTCTTGAGGACGGCACCTATTATGAAGGCGTCCAGCTGGACCATCTCGTGACGCACGCGATCCACGAGCACGTCATGGACGACATCGACCAGAAGTACGGCACCGCCGCCGACGCCAACTATCACCGCATCGCCGACCAAGCGCACTACGACCTCGCGCACGCGCTCGGGATGAGCAACGTGAAGCTGGCCAGCTACCACTAGGGAGACGCTGATCTAGCGCGTGGCGTCGTCGCGACGACGCCACGCGCAGAATCAGACCTTCCCCCGACAACAAGCCGTGGACGCAGTCCCCGCGTTCGGGAAGGACCGGGCTGGAGCGGAACGGCAAAACGGCGGGTGATGGTTCGTGGTTTGTTGACCTCGTCGCTTTTCGTTGCGGCGGCCTTGGGTGCGCTGACGACGACTGCGTTGCACGCGCAAAGCGAGGAACGCCCGCCGCCGGCGGCCGTCAGCGCCGCGCCCACCGTCGCGCCGCAGACCGCGGCCTCTCCGACTGTGGGCGCGTCACCGAGCCCCGCCCCGTCCCCTCCGTTCAGTCGTCTCGGTTGGCGTTCCGTCGGCCCGGCGATTTCGGGCGGCCGCGTCGCAGCCGTCGTCGGCTCGGGGCGTGACCCGTTCTTATATTACGTCGGTGCGGCGGGCGGTGGCGTCTGGAAAACGCACGATGGCGGCGCGACCTGGTCGCCCATGTTCGATAAGGAGGGCGTCTTATCGATCGGGGCGCTCGCCCTCGACCCCACGAACGACAACGTCGTCTGGGTCGGGACGGGGGAAACGAATCCGCGCAGCGACGTCACCTTTGGTACAGGACTTTATAAATCGAGCGACGCCGGCAAGTCGTGGACGTATGCGGGCTTGAGCGCGACGATGCAGATTTCGCGGATTATCGTCGATCCGCGCGATCCCAACCGCATCGTCGTTGGAGCGATGGGTGACTTTTTCGCCGACAGTCCCGACCGCGGCGTCTACCGTACGACCGACGCCGGTAAAACGTGGCAGAAGACGCTGTATCTCGGCCCGCAAAGCGGCGCGGCCGACCTGGCTGCCGATCCCCGCAATCCAAACGTTCTCTACGTCGGCATGTGGCAGTTCCGTCGCCTTCCCTGGACCTTCACGAGCGGCGGTCCGCAAGACGGCCTTTTCAAATCGACCGACGGCGGTGCCACCTGGACTCATCTCACCGGCAACGGCTTGCCGCCGGGCATCACGGGCCGCATCGGTCTGGCCGTCGCGCCGAGCGATTCGCGACGCATCTACGCGTTGATCGAATCGAAGGACGGCATCCTGTGGCGCTCCGACGACGCGGGCGGCACGTGGAAGCTCGTTTCCAAGAACACGCTCGTCGATCAACGCCCGTTCTATTTCACGCACCTCGCCGTCAACCCCCAAGACGAAAATCACGTCTACGGCGTCTCCGAGATGCTTTCTGAAAGCACCGACGGCGGCATGACGTTCAAGGCGATCGCCAAGAACGTGCACGTCGACTATCACGCGATCTGGATCGCGCCCGATAATCCCAAACGCATCATCGTCGGCGAGGACGGCGGCTATGCGCTGACCGTCGACGGCGAGCATTGGTCCGACAACGAGAATTTGCCGATCGGACAAATCTATCACGTGGGCTACGACGACCAAACACCGTACCGCATCTGCGTCGCGTTGCAAGACAACAACGCCTTTTGCGGTTCGTCCAACGCCCTCGACCCGCAGGGCAATCCCAACCGCGCCTGGGAGCGCGTCATCGGCGGCGACGGCATGTGGGCCTGGCCCGCCCCAGGCGACCCGAACACGATCTGGACCGATCTGCAGGACGGCAACGTCAGCACGTTCGACCGCCGCTCCCAGCGCAACACCTTCGTGCAGCCGTGGCTCGGCACGTCACTGCAAAACTTCGACATCGCGCGCGCGCGTTATCGCTTCAACTGGGATTCGCCCATCGCATTCGCACCGTGGGACCAGCACACGGTCTGGTACGGCGGCGACGTCGTGTTTCAAACCCGCGATCGTGGGCGGACGTGGCGGGCGATCAGCCCCGACCTCACGCGCAACATCAAAGCGCATCAGGCGCCGTCGGGCGGCCCGCTGGCGCTCGACGTGTCGGGCGCCGAGTACACCGACACGATCCTCGACATCGAAGGCTCGCCGCGCAACCGCGGTGAGATTTGGGTCGGCACCGACGACGGCTACGTGCAATTGACCCGCGACGGCGGCGCGCATTGGAAAAATGTGACCCCGCCCGGACTCGCGCCTGGCGGACGGTTCGAAATCGTCGCCCCCTCGCCGCTGCAAAGCGGCACCGTGTACGCCGTCTACGATCGCCACGAACTGGGCGATCGCACGCCGTACGCGTTTGTCAGCCACGATTCCGGCACGACGTGGCGTTCGATTGCGGCGGGTTTGCCGGCGAACGAAGAAGCGCGCTCGATTCGCCCCGACGCCGCCAATGCGAACCTGGTGTACATCGGCCTCGAGAACGGCATCTACGCGTCGTACGACGGCGGCGCGCAGTGGCGCCCATTCAACCTCAACATGCCGCCCGCCGCAGTCTACGACATCCGCATCCAGCCGCGCTGGAACGATCTGATCGTGGCGACGCACGGCCGTTCGGTCTACATCTTCGACGATCTGACCCCGGTCCAGCGCTTGCCCCAAGCACAGGCCGCACGCGTCATGCTCTTTCCACCGCTTCCGGCTTACGAGTTCTCGCTGCACGCCGACGAAGAAGACCCCTACACCGCGTACTACGGTAAGAATCCGCCGAGCGGCGCCGCGCTGACCTTCTACCAAACGACACCCGCCGCCGCGCCGCCCGCCGTACGCATCTACGATGCGCAACACCGCCTGGTGCGCACGATCGCCGGGCAGCGCTGCGTCGAAGCAAAGCCGGCCCCGTTCGTCACGAACGACCGCGGACTCAATCGCGTCGTGTGGGATTTGCGCGGTGACGGGCCCGTCCGCTGGAACGGTGCAGCGCGTGAAAGCTACAAGGGCCCGCGCACGGGATCGCTCGTCGTGCCGGGACGCTACACGGCTGAAGTAACGCTCGCCGGTCAAACGCTGCAAGAACCGATCGACGTTCGCCCCGACCCGCGCGTCAGGTACACGCAAGCGGATTACGAGGCCGCCCACCGTTTCGTCGCTGGTCAGCAAGCCGACTTCTCGACCGTCGACGCCGCGCTCAACCGCCTCGACGCCGTCGCCGCCTCCGCACAGCAGCACGATCTGCCCGCGCTCGCGGCGCGCGCCCGCACTTTACGCGACGATCTGACCGCCGATTATCAGAACGATGAAGATTCCATTCAGCGCCCGGGCAAACTGCGCGAGAACCTGCAAGGGTTGACCGGTTTCCGCGCCGGCAGCGGTCCGCCGACTGCCGCAACGCGCGACCTCGCGGCACGCATCGACGCCGACTATCGCACGCAGATGCGCGCGGTCGCGGCGTTTTTCACAACGGACGTCGCGTCCGCCAATGCGACGTTACGTCAGAGGCATGCGGCTCCGCTCGCGGAGTCCCAGCCCGAAAAACCGCTGGACTGCGCGACCGACCAGGAATAGCAACGTCGCTTCTCCGCGCAATACTCGCGGATGACGCGCTTCCAAGCGTCTTCGTCAGAGCGCTCCCAGGAGAGCGGGTCGCTTAGATCGCCGGTCTTGAGGGGGTAGGCGCCCGCCGTCACCAGCTGTCGGCCGCAGCTCGACGTAATGCTCGCCCTCTGGACCCCAGCCGCGTTCGCGGCGCGCGCGGTCGACGATCTGCGCGGCCACCCGGCGCAGCGCGTTCCTACGCTGCCGGATCGCTGGAAACGCGAAGCGCCGGAAGGGCGGCTCGGAAACCGCGGTTTCACGCGCGTCGTTTAGCGGCTTCGTAGGCCGCGTCGTGCGGACCGAGCGACCTGACGTAGACGATGCGGTGTGGGTCGTCGACCAGGAAAAGGCATCGCCATGCGGCACGGCCGAAGCGCAGCGTCGCCGGTTCCGCGCCCGGTCTTCGGATCGCGGCCCGCGGAGCCGCGGTGGTGAATGACGAGCAATCCCGCGCGCTCAGCAATCCCAACAAGGCGATGAACGGTCGCTCGTCGCTCGATTCCGACGTGCCGAGCGAGGTCGCGATACGAGACTGGGAATACGTCTCGCCGCAGACCGCGGCGCTCCGCGAATCAACACCAGCGCGCCGAGTATGCGTCCAATCCGCAGTCGAGCATCGCTCCGTATCCCCCAAAGTGAGACACTGGTCTCGTGGTGCCCAAGCGCCCCCGGCGAGACTAGAGCGCATCTCATAATAGATTCCGCAGCAGAATGACGACGCATCCGAGAGAAACGAATGCGAGGTCGCGTGGCAGTTGCACCGTCGTTACGTCGCGCGAAACCCCGCCATGAGCGGCTTGAAATACACTTCCGCATCATTTCCCCACTGCAAGTCCGGGGAGGCATACGACACTGTACACCACTGATGACGGGCGGCGACCGCGATGATCTCGATCTTGCTCTCGAGTCCTCGGGAGTCGGTCCCCGACGCGAACATCACCCGGGCAGGACGGCCATGCCACCTCGCTTTGCGATCGTTCTTCAACATCTTGAGGTCGTGCCAACCTGCGACGAGCTGGTTCACGAGCAGCTGCAAATCGGCCGGCCGCGTTCCGTCGCGGAACCGTACGGTCGCATACGAGTACGTGATCGGGGCCGACGGCCATGTCACGCCGCAGCGAAACGTCGTCGCTGCGTCGTCTTGTTGGTCGACGCGGCATCCGGCGGGAATGGTCAGCGCGAAGCGATTCGCGGGATCGACGTACTTGTGCGCGACGTTGGGGGCCGGCCGGTTTTCTCTGGCCAATTCCCACACCCCTAAGACGATGAGCCCGACGAATAAGACCGTCAGCACGGCGGCGCCCAAAGCAACGAGCTTGAGGATTCTCTTCACGGCAAGACGCTCCTGATTGCCGGCGGTGCAGCACCGCGCCGCTGGTAACGGCATCGTAGCCGGTCGGGCGCCGCGCGCGCATGGGGGTAAACCCTACCGCTGCACGCCAGCCGGCAGCCCCTCATAGGCGCCAAAAACCGCAAACAATGACTACGGACCCATTTGAGGCACCATTGATCCTTGCGGCGCCTCCCGGGCGAATGCGCAATCCAAGCCGGCAAGCGGCTGCGTCACCCCGGCGGGGGCGCATCCGAGCTTCAGGCCTTCGGTCGTTCCATGCACTCGCTAAGGAAAGAGAGCCTCTATGCATTTCAGGCGCCTCATCGCTGTGGTCGCGAGCATCGCTGCTCTAAGCGCGGCTTCGTTCGTGTACGTCTCGCACCCGGCGCGCAGCTCGGACCATCAGGACTCGCCCGCCACCGTTGCCCGGCCGCCGGCGGATATCACCGACGTCTACCTCTTCCCCTCGCCCACCAACCGCAACAACGTTGAACTGGTGATGGACGTCGTGCCGCTCATTCCCGCCGGCGACGGCAGTCACCACTTCCTCGATCCCAACGTGCTGTACCAATTCAAGTTCACGCACGGAAATCTTGGGACGACGGCGCCCGCCGACTTCGCGCTGCAGTTTACGGCAAACGGAACCGGGCCCGACCAGACCGTCCAGTTTTACGAGAAACAAGGCAACGGAGGAAGCCTCGGTCTTCAGTCGACCACCGGCACGCCGATCGGATACCCGATCAGCTTCAACAAGCCGGCCGGCACGCTGCTTCCTGACGGCATAAAGGCCTTCGTCGGACCGCGCGCGGACCCGTTTTTCTTCGACCTCTTCCAGTTCTTCAAGATTCTGCCCGACCGGCTGTACAGCAATCCCCGCACGGGCGACATGCTCGGCACCAAGACCCCGACGTTCAACGGCTTCGCGTCCGGCACGCGGTCGGGGGCGGCCTCCGGCAACTACGCCTGCAGCGACATGCCTTCAACCAATGCGCTGACGCAGATCAACGGCGGCTTCAACGTCATCTCGATCGTGCTCGATGTTCCGCGCACGGTGCTCGTCACGGCCGGTCAATCGTCCATCGTTCACCTGTGGGCCACGACGAGCACGGCGACGAATCAGCGCAATACCGATCAAGTCGTGTACAATCAGATCGAGTTGCTATCGCGTCCGGCGGTCAAGGAACTCTTCGAAGTCTTCGCCGATCACAGGCTCACCAATACGAGAGAGCCGTACAACGACCCGGCGATCCATTATGCCCTCTCATACTTCATGAGGAACGTCGCCGGACGCAGCCCCGCGATCTCCAATGTCGTAACATCGGTCCTCTACCCCAACGAAATGTCGGCCGACCTTTCGCAGCACGGCGTCCCCGCCGCGTACCTGGGTGTGGAGACCGGCGGCGCGACCGGCAGTAAATTCGGGGGCCGCGGGCTCACCGACGACGTGATCGACATCTCGCTCGGCGTCGTGTTCGGTAAAACCATCCCGGCTCTCGGCCTCGCCCCAGACGACGGTAAAGAGAACACGTGCCTGTCGAACGAGCACGTCTATTCCGGGCAGGGCGGCCGTCAGACGCAGGCCGCTTACCCCTACGTGACGACGCCCCACTAAGGACTCACCGCCACGTTGACCTGGCAAACGGGCGGGAAGCACTCGAGCGGCGCTTCCCGTCCGTTACCGCATTTCAGCCGCTTCGCACAAGGGCCGCCGTCTGCGGGCAGGAAGCGCTGATGATGCGCTATCGCGCAATTGCGCTGCTCGCAGTAACGGCCGTCGTGGCCTTCGTCGTCTGGCCATGGTTCATCGGACACCGCGTCGCCGACGCAACGGCCGTCAGCGTCCCTACGGCCGCGCCGGGTGACCGCGACGACGTGCGCCGCGACAGTCTCATCGCCTTTTGGGAAGGCGCCGTTCGCGAGAACCATACGAGCGACATGCTGAGCCCGCGCGAACTCGCGAGTCAGTATCTGCAGCGCTACCGCGAAAAAGGGGACATCGGCGATGTACTTCGCGCGCAGCACATGGCGCAGCGCTCGCTTGCGATCGAGCCGCGCAACATCGGCGCCATCGCCGAGATGGCGTCGGTCATGTTGACCTTGCACCGCTTCCGTGCGGCTCTGCACTATGTGAACGAAGACATCCCCTACGATCCCACCGGACCCCAATTCTTGTCGCAGAAGGCCAGCCTGCTGATGGAACTGGGCGAATACCGGCAAGCCGACGCGACGCTCGACCGGGTTCGCTCCCACGATCGCAACAGCGTCGCCGTGGAAACGATCCGGTCGCGTTACGACGAACTGACGGGCCACGTGGCGCAGGCCCGCGCGCTGCTGGCCGACGCCACGGCAAACTTCGACGTCGACGCCGGCGGTGCGGCCGCGCAGCCGCGCGCGTGGTACCGCTTCCGCGCGGGCGAACTCGCTTTTGAAGCCGGCGATAACGCCGGCGCGATCGCCGACGAGCATGAGGCGCTCGCGCTCTTCCCGACGTACAACCTTGCGCTCAAAGATCTCGCCAAATTCGAGCTGGCGAATCACCACTACGCCGAAGCGCTCGACGCGGCAGTGAAGGGCGCTCAAGTGACGCCGTTCCCTGAAACGCTCGGGTACGAGGCCGATGCGCAAGCAGCCCTCGGCGATTCCAAGTCCGCCTCCGCCACCCGCGACCTCATCATCACGATCGAACGCATCGGCAACGCGTACCGCGTCAACGATCGCCTTCTAGCGATCTATTATGCAGATCATCATCTTCGCGCGAATGATGCGCTCGCGATCGCGCGGCGTGAAGCCGCCGTGCGCGGCGACGAAATCTACGCGCAGGATACGCTGGCCTGGGCCGCCGCGATGGCCGGACACTGGGACGAAGCGCGGCGCGCGGCGGCGCAAGCCACGCGCTTCGATACTGAGGATCCGGTCATCCAGTTCCACGCGGGAATGATCGCGCTACATTGGGGTGAGCGTGGCGAAGCGAGGCGCCGTTTAGCACGCGCTCTGGCGCTCAACCCAAACTTCCACCCGACCTACGCCGACCAAGCGCGTAACGCGCTCGCCACGCTGTAACCGGTCGTCCGATGTGGGAAGTCTTCCAACGCAATGCGGGCGGTGATGGATCACTGTCGGGTACGTCAGGCGCGGCCCAGCCGCACGGTTCGAGGAGGGTGCTGCCGGGTTGCCGCTCTCGCGTGTGACGCTTGGCTTCCGTCAAGTGTCTATTCTGACGGATTGGGAAGGAGGGAACTTCCGTCAGTTGACTAGGCGACCTACGGAGAGCCGCTTTGGACGACGAGACTTTGGTCGCCCGAATTCGAACCGGCGACTTAGACGCGGCGAGCAGCCTGCTTTCGCGCTACCAAGATGTCGCGTACACGACCGCACTACGTCTCTTGGCGAATACATCGGATGCAGAAGACATTACGCAAGAAAGCCTCGTCCGTGCATTCACTCACTTTTCGGAGCTGCAGGAGCATGCCAGCTTCTCCGCCTGGCTGCGCCGCATCACCGTCAACCTTAGCCTCAACGCCTTACGGCGACGCGGTTTGCTGCAATTCGAATCGCTCGATACGGACGCCGGCCCGGAGCCGCGACAGCACGACGCCGCGCGACAGCCGCCGGCGACGCCCGAAGACAAGGCGCTCGAGGGCGCTCTTGGGGACCAGGTAAAAGCATTGATGCAGCGACTGCCGCCCGAACAACGCGTGGCAGTGGTCTTACGGGACGTGTACGGCTACGAAGTTCCGGAGATCGCCGACCTGCAACGTTGCGGCCTTTCGGCGGCGAAAATGCGGGTGCAGCGCGGTCGAGCCGCATTACGGCGCCTTCTTACGGAAACGCACGTGTTCAGCGATGGAAGCAACGACTAACATGGCACGCAACAATGACGCTCACCCCGACGACGACGCCCTATCGTCGCTCCTTGACGACCAGTCGTCGGCGGCAGCGAGCCTGCGCGATCATGCAGCAGACTGCGCGGACTGCACGCGGCGCGTTCACGGCCTGCGAGAAACGCGTGATCTCATCGCGAACATCTTAGGACAGTATGAACCAGCCCCCGGGGATATCGCCGGACGTGCCGCCGAGCGCATGCGTCGGCGGCAGCGGTCCATCGGAAGTACCAACGAAGTGATCGCCGCGTTACGCGCTCTGATCTGGGGATTCGCCGAACTCTGGGGCGGAGGTGCTCGTCATGGATGACGTTCGTCGCGTGCTCGTACACGACTTCACCGCCACGATCGGTTACGTTCCGCACCTCGTGGGCGCGCTGATGATTCTGCTTATCGGTGGTTGTATCGCGTGGCTTTTGGGCCGCGTCGTCACGGCACTGTTGTCCCGCGTAGGGCTCGATAAACTCGGCCACCGCCGGGGACTGACCGAAGATCTTGCCATCGTCGGCATTGCCGCGCCCCCATCGCGCCTCATCGGGCGACTCATTTTCATCATCTTCCTCATCGCCGCGTTGAATCAGGCGGTCGATACCCTGGAGTTCGCGCCGCTCTCGGTCGCCCTGCGCGATTTGCTGAACTTCACGCCGCATTTGGTGCTGGCGGCGGCCCTAGTCATTGTCGGAGTCATCGTCGCCGACATGTTGGCCCGCGGCGCGGCGGACGCGATGTCTCGCGCCGGAGTCCTGTATCACGGCGTGGCCTGTTCGCTGTTGCGCACGATCGTGATCGTTCTTGCGCTGCTCATGGCGCTTCAGCAGCTGACGATCGACTCTGGGTTTCTCTTGTACGTCTTGCTCATGGTTTTGGGGGGCGCCACCTTGGCGTTCGGTATCGCGGGCGGCTGGGGTGCTCGCACGCTCGCCGAAAACCTCGTCGCCGGCCGGTACGTCGAGCGTGAATTTGCGATCGGTGATTTCGTTCGCGTCGATGGCACCGCCGGTAAGATCGAACGGCTGAGTTCCACGAGCGTCATCGTACGCACCGACGACGATCGGCGGGTTACGGTTCCAAACGGCTTGCTGACACGCATGGCCGTGGAGTCGAAACCCGGCACGCCGCCCGCGTCGTAGCGGCGTGCATTTGCGCCGCCGATTTATGCGTGGCGGATCGGGTACGTACCGATGTGACGAATCGGCACGCCCGCGTGTCTTATCGAAGTCACGAGAGGAAAGTGCATGAGAAAGACTACGCACGGCGCGATCGCGCTCGCATTCATTGTCTGCCTGACGTCGCCGCAGTCGTCCGTGAGCGCAGCAGCGGCCGCCCCGCCCATCTATGTCAACGGTGAACCGACCAACTCTCCGGCCATCGTGCGCGGCGGCCAAGCGTTCGTCCCGGTGCGCGGCGTGTTCCAAAAGCTCGATGCCGTTGTAACGTATACACCGCCCGGGAGCGTCGTTGCGAGCAAGGGGAACGCAGATTTGGTCCGCCTCACCGTGGGCAGCCGCGCCGCAACGGTCAACGGCGCTCCGCGCACCCTCGCGACGGCACCGTTCTTGTCGGCCGGCCGCGCCTTCGTCCCGCTGCGCCTCATCAGCGAAGCCGCCGGTGCCAGCGTGGCGTACAGTGCTGCTCCGCACGTCGTACGCATCGTCTCGCCGCACGCGGCAGCGGTCGCGGCCGCTCCGGCGACCAGCGCAACGCCCGTTGCGCACCACGACGGCATACCATGGTGGGTCTGGCTTCTTGTTGCGCTCGCCGTACTCGCTCTCTTGTTCGCGTTGCTGCGGCGCCGCAAACCCGAACCAACCATCAGCACGCGTTCTTCAGTCAGCGATCCGACGATCAGGCGTCGTTCGTAGGATCGCGGCTGCGCCGGTCCCTGCACGGTCGGGTTACGCCGGGTCGTGCGCGCCTCACTAGTTGCACCCCGCGGTCGCTAGACCGCATGATGAAGGAGCCCATACGATGAACCAAGGTACGAGTGCCGCCGGACGCGGCGGCGTGGTGGCCGGCCTCTTTCGGGATTCCGATCAGGGCCAACGCGCATTAGCCGATCTGAAAGCTGCCGGCTTCGATCGCGCCGAGATCAGTCAAGCCGACGACGATGCGCCGGCGCCGGCCCGCGAAACGGCGGCCGCCGACGCGTACGACGTGTCGCGAGAAGGTCGCCGCCCGGCCGGCGACGTGACCGCGCAAGGGTCGAGCGCGGCGACGAGTCCGTTCTTCCGCGAGCACGATAGTTCGACTTCGGGCTTCGTCGACGAGCTGGTTCGCCTCAACTTCTCCAAACGCGATGCGCACGATCTGGTCGGCGGCCTGGTTAAGGGTCAAGCGCTCGTCACCGTGGACGGTGGCGCCGACATGGACCGCGCTCTTGCCATCATGAAGCAGTATAAGGCGGACATTCGCTACACCGCAGGCACGTCGGCCACTTCCGGTGCGACGCCCGCGACCGCCGCCGGAGCGGCCGCCGTCACGGCAGACGATGAAGACCGCGAACTGCAACTGCGAGCCGAGCGGCTCGTCGTCAACAAGCAGCGCGTTTCGCACGGCGATGCACGCGTGCGCAAAGAGGTCGTCACCGAGATGCAATCGATCGATGTGCCCGTCAGTCGTGAAGAGCTGGTCATCGAGCGTCGTCCGGTCAGCGGTGCCCAACCCGCGGACGCCGGCCCCATCGGGGACGAGACGATCCGCATTCCCCTCTCCGAAGAACGGGTCAACGTTACGAAGGACACCGTCGTGCGAGAAGAAGTCGAGGTCGGCAAGCGCCGCGTCGAGAGTACCGAGCGCGTTACCGACACGGTGCGTCATGAAGAGCTTCGGGTCGACGAGTCGACCGCAAACGACAACCCGCCGAACTAGCGCTGCCGCAAGCGCTCTACGAAAGGAATCACCCTCATGCAGCAGGTTACCGACTGGAGTTCCAGCATCATCACCGGCGTCACCGCTGGGTTCTCTCAACTGATCGGCGCGATCCCGTTCATCATCGGCGCGTTGATCCTCCTCATCGTCGGTTGGTTCGTGGCAAGCATCATCGGCGGTCTCGTAGGAAAAGCGGCCCACGCGGCTCATTTCGATCATATCGGAGACCGCACGGGCATCAACGATTTCCTGGGAAAGGCAGGCGCTAAGCTCACGCCCAGCGGCATCCTCGGTATCGTCGTTAAGTGGGCGATCTTCCTGATCTTCGTCGAACTTGCCGCCGAGCAACTACGGCTGCCGCAAGTCACGCAGATCATCGATCGGGCCGTAGCCTTCATCCCCAACATCGTGGTGGCGATCTTGATCGTCCTGGTCGGCGCATGGATCGCGCAACTGCTGGGCGGCATCGTCAGGGGTGCCCTGCTCGAGGCAAAGATCGGCGGTGCAAACGCACTGTCCCAGGTGACGTACGGCGCCGTGCTTGCCTTTGCGATTATTGCGGCGCTCAACCAGCTTCAGGTCGCGCAGGTCGTCATCGATGCGCTCTATATCGCGGTGCTCGCGGCGCTGGCTCTGGCGTTCGGACTGGCCTTCGGCCTGGGCGGCCGTGAAGCCGCGGCCCAACTGACGAACGAGTGGTCGGACCAAGCCAAAGCATCGGCAATGAAGCTCCAGCAAAACGCGGGCTCATCGAGTTCCGCGCCGCGCGGGTCCTCCGCGCCACTGCCAGGCGATGCGTCGTCGATCAGGACGCGTGCCTGACCGGCTCGCTTGGCGAGCACGGCGCTTTGCAAAGTGACCAGCGTTCGCCGCTCTACCATCGCTTTTTGACGAACGCCCAGTTCAACGGCTATTTTGCGCCGACGGTCAGCGACTACCGGAGCCACCTGGTCCGACGGCATCAGGCGGGAAGAGGCGGGACGGCCTCTTCCCGCTTCGGAGGAGTCAATAAGGGGGCGGCCAGGTTCCCCTATCTCTCGTGACGCATCATGAGCGATTCCACCGCACCCCGGAACTGCGACCCGATGATGCCGCGGAACAGCGCGTCTACGGGGCCTCCGCGGACTTCGTCCGCGGGGGTCGAGGCTGTCGCAACCGTCATAACCGGTAACGACTTGGCCCGCAACTTATCGTTGAGCGTGGGCAGATCGTCTTTCGTCAGCGCGGCAAAGCGCGTTTCGACGTCGGAGAGTTCGCGGTCGAGCGTGTCGATACGGGCAACGGCGTAGGCGGTCGGCGCACCTTCGGTCGACATGATGGCGCCGTAATCGTAATCGGCCTGCTCGCGTAAGCGCTCTTCGCCCGTGATCGCGCCGCCCTCTTTGGTGGCCACGACTTGCTTGCGCAGCGCATCCGCGCGCTCGGAAAACTGCGCGAGCTGCGCGCGCAGCGGGTCGCCGGGCGGCAGCTTCGCGCTACTCGCCGCAACTTGCGCGCGTAAGCCGACGATCCCGTCGACGAGGTCCGACATGCGCGCGAAGAGCGCCTTGAGGCGATTGGCCGCCGCGAACTGCGCCGTGCGGTCGGCCACCGTGTACGTCGCACGCCGGTCGAGCCCGACCGTCAGCGGCATCGTATAGGCCTTACCGGCGCGCGTCAAACGCACGGTATAGGTTCCCGGTAAGAAGCGCGGTCCTTGGGTCGAATTCCCGGCCAGTTGCGCCGCCGGCGGCACGCGCGGCGGCTTGGTGCGCATCGACCACTCGACGCGGTTGAGTCCCTTGCGAATGCCGGGCGAAACCGTGTCGACGACCGCTCCCGACGAGTCGAGGATCTCAAGGGTCAGTTTGCCGATCACTTGGCGCGTGCGCAAAAAGTAGTTGATGGGCGCGCCGTCGGGTGGATTCTCGCCGACGTACGCGGCATCGCCGTTGACCCAACCACCATTTGCCTGGATGCGCTGTTGCACCGGCCGGCCCGCCAAGAACGCGACGTCGGAGTCGAGCGTCGCCGCCGACATCGCGCGCAGCGGCGAGATGTCGTCGACGATCCACATGCCGCGCCCGTGCGTCGGAATCACCAAGTCGTGATCGCGCGTCTGCAGCATCAGGTCGCGCACCGCAACGGCGGGAAAGTTATCGGGTTTGAACGCGGCCCACGAGACGCCGCCGTCGACCGACGTCCACAACCCGAACTCGGTTCCGAGAAAAAGCAAGTTTCGATCGACCGCATCTTCCTTGATGACGTGCGCGTATCCGCGCACGCCGGCCGTCTGCGGAGAGACGAGCTGCTGCCACGTGCGCCCGAAGTCCGTCGTGCGGTACGCGTACGTCCCCATGTCGCCGAACGTATGGCGGTCGATCGCTACGTACGCGGTCCCGGGATCGTAACGGCTCGCTTCAACCCAGCTCACCCAACTCGCCTTGGGCAGCCCCACGATGTTGCCGACGACATTAGTCCATGTCTTGCCGCCGTCTTGGGTCAGCTGGATGTTGCCGTCATCGGTGCCGACCCAGATGACGTTGCCGTTCTTGGGACTCTCCGAAATGGAGTAGATCGTCGTGTGCGTCTCGGCCGCCGAGTTGTCGACGGTGATGCCGCCCGATTCTTCCTGACGCTGCTTCTGCGGATCGTTGGTCGAAAGGTCGGGCGAGATGCGCTGCCACGTGTTGCCTTGATCGCGAGTGCGAAACAGGAACTGCGAGCCGATGTAGATCGTCCCCGCTTCGTTGGGACTGAGCGCAATCGGCGTATTCCAGTTGAAGCGCAGTTTCTCGTGGTAGCCGGCTTTTGGTTGAATGTCGCGGGTCTCGTGCGTCTGCCGATTGACGCGGCCGATCGTCCCGCCTTGCGCTTCGGCATACGTAAAGTTTGGATCCTTCGGATCGGAAAACGCCCAGAATCCGTCGCCGCCGTACAGATTCTCCCAGCGGTCGTTGGTGATGCCGCCGGGATACGCGCTATCGCCGACCCACGTCGAATTATCTTGCAAGCCGCCGTAAACTTGATACGGATCCTTGTTGTCGAGGCTGACGTGGTAGAACTGGCTGATCGGCAGATTGGCGCCCTTCCACCACTTTGTGCCGCCGTCGTAACTGAGCCACAATCCACCGTCATCGCCGCCGACGATGTACTTCGAGTTTTTCGGGTCGATCCAGATGTCGTGCCAGTCGCCGTGGCTGCCGCCCGAGGAATCGGCGAAACTGTGGCCGCCGTCGTCGGAGACGATCATGCGCAAGTTCATCTTGAAGAGCCGCTTATCGTCGCTCGGATCGATCACGATGCGGCTGAAGTAGAAGGGCCGCCACACCATGCGCTGACTGCGGTCGCCCTCCACCCAGGTGCGGCCGCCGTCTTGCGAGATGAACAACGCCGAGCGTACGCCCTCGATGAAGGCATACACCGTCTTGGCGTTCGAGGGCGCAATCGCTACCTCGACGCGTCCCCAGGGAGCCCGCGGCAGACCGCGGTTGGTCGCTTGGGTCATGCGCGCCCAATGATTGCCGCCGTCGCTCGAACGGTAGAGCCCGCTGCCCGAGGGCGCGTTGGGTCCGTCCCCACCCGAGCGAAACGTCCAACCTTTGCGCCGAAAATCCCACATGCCGGCCAGCAGCACGCGCGGGTTGGTTGGGTCCATCGTCACCGACGAGCATCCCGTCGACAGATTACGGCCGGGAAGAATCAGCGACCAATGCGTTCCGCCGTCGGTCGTCCGGTACAGTCCGCGGTCGGCACTGTCGCTCCACAATTTTCCGGGGACGCACGCATAGACGACGTTGCCGTTCTTGGGGTCGACGACGATGCGTGCGACCCGCTCGCTGTTGGGTAAACCGACGTTGGTCCAATTTTCGCCGCCATCGGTCGATTTGTAGATGCCGTTGCCGATCGACACGCTGTTGCGCGTCCAGCTCTCCCCCGTGCCGACCCACACGATGTTGGGATGCGAGGGATCGAGCGCGATCGCGCCGATCGATTGCACCGGTTGTTTATCGAAAACCGGGACGAAGGTCGTGCCGCCGTCGGTCGATTTCCAGACGCCTCCGGAGGCGGCGCCGACGAACAGCGTGACCTTGCCGTCTTGCTCTTGGCGGCCCGTAATCGCCGAGATGCGCCCCGACATCGCGGCGGATCCAATGTTGCGCACGCCCAAACCTGAGACGGCCGCCGAGTCGAAGGTTGCCGCCCGAGCGGCATTTCCCAGCGCGAGCGTTGCAGTGATGACGGCAACACCGGCGAGCGCCAGTGCAGAAACGGTGCGGAGGGCTCTCACTTACCGGCTCCCACCGGCATGGCGAAGAGTGCATCGTTGACGGGAACGTTGGCCTGCGCGCTCGCGATCGTGATCTTTTGGCGCTCGGCCGACGTGCTGTCGACCGGACCGCTCTCGATGTCAAACGGAAAGTACACGCCGTTGACCAGTTCGTAGTCGCCGTATTGCGTCAGCGTCACTTGCTGCGCACCGCGCAGCTTACGTGTTTCGATCAGCTTGATCTCGAGGTAGCTGTCGGGATCGAGATAGTAGACGTACTCGGCGCCGTTGCGCTTAGTGACGCGCAATTTGTACGCTTGTGCCCTCGAAGTCTTCGCGCCCGAGATAGCTGACCGTGCTGCCGCTCGCTTTGGCGGCGAGCAGCGGCCCGTCGATCGTCGCATCGTCGGCGAGCGCCGTGGTATCGTCTTGCGACATCCGTTCTGCGTCCCGCCGTCCTTCGAATGGATTGATGCGCCAGCCCGTCTTGCCGTCGTAGCCTTGCACGAGCGTCAGCCCCTCGATGCTTTGCTCGTAGCGCGCCCGCCCGTGCTTGCGGTCGCGCGTCTCCAGATATGAAAGCTCGAAGTCGCCCGGCGCCACGAAGGTGCCGCGCAGGCGCAGCGTGGAGATCGCGGCGAGCTTGGCCGCACCGCCCCGCGCGGCGAGATTCTTGGCGATGAGGTCGTCGGCCGATTCCGCCGCCCGCGCCGCCTGCATCGGCAACATAAACCCGACCGCGACGATAGCCAACAGCCGAACGAGAAAGAACCGCATCCGCCCTCCTTATCGAAAACGCCGGTGCTCTAGGAGCCTGTCGCTAGAGCGTTGCGCCCAACCGTCTTTGCATAGCCCGCAGCAGACGCTGCGCCTCGGCGTCCGCCCGGCACCCGTTGGTCACGCCGGTCAGCACATCGTTCTTGGCGGTGATGAACTGCTGGTAGCACGAGCCGTTGGAAGCGAAGGCAAGGTATCGCTGCGAACTCATCTGCCCGTCGTGGCCGAGGAAGTTAAACGAGGGATCGAACTGTAGCGTGTCCGCCGCTTCGACCCGATTACTGATGTAACCGAACGAGAACGGAACCGAAGTTCCCTGGCTCGCCCTGGCGCCGATGAACTGCTGACGAATCCTGGTCGTCTGCGCGTAGCCTCGCGGGGAGATGGCGAGCTTGATGTCGGCCACCAGCGGATACTGATGGTAGTCGGCCTGGAGCGTCACCCCGCGCGGTTCCGTACGGCGCGTCAGCACGTCGGCGACGGTGTTCTGATCGATGTCCTGAACCGACACGGTGGCCGAGTTGACGAACCGCTGCTCGTTGCGAAAGCCGACGTTGCCCTCGAGCTTCGTCGTGACGCGCCCGTGCGACGTGTTCACGTAACCTTCGATCCCGTAAGCGCGCAGGGACGTAACGGAAACCGTACCGTTGGGATAGCCTCCGTTGGTCACGATGTTCTCGCGCACGACCGGCGTCGGCTGGGCCGCGAGCGTATCACGGGTCAGCGCACCGGAGACGCGGCCGCTCGCATGGTCGCGGTATAACAGTAAGGTCGACGTCGCCAAGAAGTAGTTGTCGGCATTGTACACGCCGAGCGACACGGTGTGCGATTTTCCGTCGTTGAGCAACCCGGCGAACGGCGTGAGATCGACGCGGTACGGCTTGAAGTTCAGCGTCTGCACGCCCGGAATGGGGCGCCACAGATACGGATCGATGCCGCCGGTGTAGATCCATGGATAGACCGGCGCGACGCCGGCCGGAATCCCATCGACGGCAATTTCCGTTTCGCGAAACGCGGTGTTCGGACAACTATTGAGGGCCTGCGCCAAGTCGCTGGGGACGCAGGCGTACCAGAACTCATCGGCGCTTTGGCTCTGCGCGAACACGTCGAGATACGCGCGTTCGACATTGGGCGGGAAGGCGTATGTTGCCGACAGCACGCTCGTCGTCGTCGGAAGAGCTTGAGCGCCGCCTGGAACGTTGGGAACCGGCAGTACGACATCCGCCGTGCCGGCAGCGGGGAGGTGCGCGCGGGCAGGGTAGAATTGCAAGTAGGCCGTGCCGGTGATGATGCCCGTGTAGGTTGAATTCACGAGGTTTCCGAGATCGGCTTCGCCGGGGTGCGCCGACTCGAGCAGTGCACTCAAATCGGTCAGCTCACGTTCGACGTGCCAGTGCGGCGAGACGTTCGCCGACGGTTCGGGCGTCGTACCGTAATACACGTTCACGTTGCCGATCGAAACCTGAGCGGTGCGGTCGAATTGGCGCCCGGCCGAGACGTTGAAGTTACCGACGAAAACGACCTTGGCCCACGGACCCGGACATGCGCCGGGCGGCGCATACATGAACGGCTTCGTGTTGAAATCGGCAAACGTCTCGTCGCGAAAGAGCGTCACGACGCAGGGCGCTTCATTGGGTCGCGGAACCGCTGGGTCGGCCGTGACGGTATTGGCTGAGCCGATGTCGCGCCGCGACGCATGCTCGGGCTGCACGACGTTGGCCGGCGCCGCCCGCTCGCTCGGAAACGTTCGGTCCACGAACGGCGTCGAGCGCAGCGGCGTGGCCCCCGCAGCAACGAGCGGCACGGCGAGCGCCAGGACGAGCGAGGCGGCGCACACCGCGCCGGGCGAACCAAGCGTCTTCATGCGGTCATAAGGTCGGCACGAGGAGGGCGGCACCCTCCAGACTCCGCCGGAATTATGCCGGGCGCAACGCGCCGTAGCCGATCGCCAGGATCGTCAGCGCCTCGTCACCCACCGGTCGCTGCCACACCACAACGTCCGCGACGCGGTGCCCGAGCAGCGCTTGCGCCAGCGGCGATACCTCGCCGACTCGTCCGTGCGCGACGTCGACCTCGTCTTCGCCGACGAGTGTATACGTGCGCTGTTTTCCCTTCGAATCGCGGACGTCCACCGTCGCACCGAACGCGATGACGCCGGTATCGTCGGGCGGCGAAGCGACGACCGCCGAAGCCACTCGACGTTCGAGGCGCGCGCGCTCTGCGCCGGACGAGCGCAAAGCGGCGGCGCGTAATTGCTCGAGACCCCCGACCGTAACGAGATGCGGTGGTTCGCGCTCCAGCGGGATCGCGTGTTCGGGCTCGTTGTCGTCACGTTCTTTGACGAAGGCGCGGCTCACGTTAAACGCTCCGCGCGGCCAGCAGTTCGTCGAGGCGCACCTGCGGGCGCGCCCCAAAATGACCGATCACTTCGGCGGCCGCAAGGCTGCCGAAGTCGCCGCAGGCACGCAACGGTGCTCCACGCGTCAGACCGTATAAGAAGCCGGCGGCGTACAAGTCGCCCGCTCCCGTCGTGTCCACGACTCGTGCGACGGGTGCAGCGGGCACGGCGATCCGTTCCGTGCGCGACACGATGACCGAGCCTGCGGCGCTGCGCGTCACGGCGCTGAGTTCACTCAAGCCCTGAAGTGTCAGGAGCATCGTTTCGAAGTCGTCGGCTTCGAACAACGCCATCGCCTCGGCTTCGTTGGCGAAGAGAATATCGACGTGCTGCTCGATGAGCGTCATAAACGCCGTCCGATGCCGCTCAACGCAGAAGACGTCCGACAGCGACAGCGCCACCTTGCCACCAGCCGCATGCGCGATGGCGGCGGCTTCCTGGAAGGCTTGTTGCGCGAGGGGCTGGTCGTACAGATACCCTTCGAGGTACGTGACCTGGGCCGACTGGATCAACCCGGCATCCAGATCACCAGGCCCTAACGTCGCGCAGGCGCCGAGGAACGTGTTCATCGTGCGTTGCGCGTCGTGCGTGACCACGATCAGGCAGCGCGCGGTCGCGGGACCACTGGTCGCCGCCGGCGTGCGAAAGGCGGTGCCGAGCGCCGTGATGTCGTGGCGGAATTCGGCACCGAGCGCATCGTCGCGCACTTTACCGATGAAGCCCGTCCGGCCGCCGAGCGACGCAATGCCGGCGATCGTGTTGGCCGCCGAGCCGCCCGACGTGACCACGGTCGGGCCCATCGCGGCGTAGATGGCCTGCGCCCGGCTCTCGTCGATCAGCATCATGGCGCCTTTCGGCATGCCGTGACGCAGGAGAAACGCGTCGTCGGCGGAGGCGATGACATCCACGATCGCGTTTCCGATCCCAACCACGTCGAGGGCAGCGTCCATACGGTTCCTATCGGGGGGCGTCGGCCGGACCCCTGTTCAGGTAGGGCGCCCCCTCCCGATTCCGTAAAGGCCTCGTATAATGTCCTGCGGATTCCGCCGTGCCGTCTCCACCATTGTCGCCGCCTGCGGTGTCGCCTTGCTTGCCGGGCCCTCCGGCACGCGAGCGGCGGGCACCAACCAGGTCGTTAAGGCGACGCTCGACAACGGGTTGCGCATCGTCATCGTGCGCAACCGGCTGGCGCCCGTCATCTCGACCGATATGACCTATCTGGTTGGTTCGCGGGACGATCCCGCTGCGTACCCCGGCATGGCGCACGCGCAAGAACACATGATGTTCCGCGGGACGAAAAATCTCTCGACCAGTCAACTGGGGACGATCGCGACGGCGCTGGGCGGAACGTTCAACGCCGAGACAAGCGACACGCTGACGCAGTACGAGTTTACGATTCCGGCTACCGATTTCGACGCCGTCCTGCGCATCGAATCCGACCGCATGCGCGACGTACTCGATTCGCAGGCGCAGTGGGAGAACGAGCGCGGCGCAATCGAACAAGAAGTGCTGCACGACGAATCGGCACCGGGAGCCGATTTTTTCGGCGACGTGCGGCGCATTGCGTTCGCCGGCACGCCGTATGCGCGCGAAGGCGTCGGCACGCGCGCTGCCTTCGAACGGCTCACCGGTCCCGAAATCAAAGCGTTTCATCAAAAGTGGTACGCCCCGAACAACGCCGTCTTCGTGATCGCGGGCGACGTCGATCCCGCGACGGCGCTCGCACAGATTCGCGCGCGCTTCGCGGCCATTCCCAAGCGCGTCATACCGGCGCATCCGGTTGCGCATTTCGCACCGCTGGAACGGGTCGTGCTACGGCGCCCGACGACGCTCGTGTATCCGCTTGCGATCGTGGCGTTCCGCATGCCCGGCATCGACAGTCCCGACTTCTTGCCCTCGTACGTGTTGCAAGCCATTCTGGATTCGGAGCGCGGCCGGCTGCGCGCGCTCGCCGATACGGGCGATGCGCTCGACGCCGAATGGCTCTCGCTGCCGTACTTTCCGCAAGGGCAACTCGCCTACGCGACGGCGGCACTTCCGCCCGGCGCCGATCCCTCGGCAATGGTGGAGCGGCTGGAAGGGATCGTGACCGACTACGCGGAGCATGGCGTTCCGCCGGAACTCTTTGCGACGATGAAACGCCATTTGATCGCCGATCAAGAGTTGAGCCGCAACTCGATCTCGGCGCTCGCTTCGGATTGGGCGACGACGATCGCCCTCGACGGCGAACCGTCGATCGAACGCGAACAACAATTGATTGCCGGCGTGACGCTCGATGAGGTGAATCGCACCGCGAAGCGATACCTCAACGTCGACCATGCGATCGTGGGCGCGCTGACGCCGTCGGCGCGTGCGTCGGTGAGTGGGCCGCCCGCGCCGCCGCAGCCTGGTCCCGAAAAGCCGCTCGCGCCGCAGCCGCCGGTCACCGTCCTGCCCGCGTGGGGGAATGCGCTGCTTGCCAATGTCAGCGCGCCTGCATCGACGCGCGTCCCGACCGAGACGACGCTTGCCAACGGCATCCACCTCATCGTCCAACCCGAAACGATCTCCGATTCGGTATTCGTCTTCGGTCGCGTTCGCACGAGCGCCGCGCTCCAAGAACCGCCCGGCCAAGAGGGCGTGTCGTCCGTTCTCAATGCGCTGTTCGCCCTGGGCACACAAACCCAAGACCGGGCCGCTTTCCTACGCGCTCAGGACGACATCGACACGTCGCTGTCAGCGGGTTACGATTTCGCGCTGCAGACCACGTCGCAGTACGCCGGCCGGGCGATCGGTCTGCTCGCCCAGAATGAACTGCATCCCCGCTTCGACGCGGCGACGTTCGAGGTGGCCCGGCGCCGTGCCGTCGAGGAATTACAGACGGCCAACAACGGAACGGGTACGCAAGCGCTGCGCCGAGCGGAGCGGCTCTTACTTCCGGCCGACGATCCGACGTTGCGCCATCCGACGACGAGCACGCTGTCGGCATTGACACTCGACAACGTCGAAGCCTACGACCGCAAGACCGTGCGCCCCGATCTGGCGACGATCGTCGTCATCGGCAACATCGACCCCGCGCAAGCCCGGGCGGCGGTCGAGCGTGACTTCGGAGCATGGCAGGCTACGGGAGAACGGCCCGCGCTCGATCTGGCCGCCGTGCCGCTCAACCCCCCCGGCAACGTGCACGTCCCCATTCCGGTCGGCGGCCAAGATGCCGTGTCGCTCATGCAGATCGTTCCGCTGGCACGCTCGGCCCCCGAATTTTCACCGCTGCAGTTGGGCAACGCGGTTCTCGGCGGGGGCGCGCTCGGGCCCGAGCAAAGCCGGCTCTTTCGCGACATCCGCCAGAACGCGGGACTGGTCTATAGCATCGGCTCGCAGTTGTCGTCACACGGTGTGCGCTCGCGCTTTACCGTTTCGTTCGCGTGCCTGCCGGCCAACGTGGCGCGCATCAACGGCCTCATCGATGCCGAAATAGAGAAGATGAAGGCCGAACCCGTCGGCCCCTTCGAACTCTCCCTCATGAAGGCTTCGCTCGTGCACCGCTCGGTGATCGGCGAGTCAGCGGTCGCCGCGATCGGGGGTTCGCTGCTGGATGCCGCCGCTGATGGTTTGCCCCTCGACGAGGGACGGCGCGACGATCAGCGCATCATCGCCAGCGATGCCGGCGCCGTGCAACAGGCGTTCTCGTCGTACGTGCATCCCAAGAATTTTGTGCGGGTCGTCGTCGGGCCATGACGGCTTGCTCGTAACGAGGTTCCGATGGTTGAGTCACTGGAGGATCTAGCCGAACGCCTGCGACGTATTCCCAACTTGCACGCTGACGGCGGCAAGGTCGATGCGCTTTTGCGCACGCATGCGATCGATCCGGCCGCCCTTGCGCCGTACGTCCGCTACGAAGATGGCCGCTACACGCGAAACTGCGTCTATCGCAACGGCATCTTCGAGTTGCTGGTGCTGTGCTGGGCGCCCGGCGCCCGTTCGCCGATTCACGACCACGGCGGGAATCGCTGCTGGCTCGTGCCGCAAACGGGTGCATTCACGATCGACGACTACCTGCGGATCGAAGGCGGACGCCGACCCGGGCCCGTGCGGCTCGAGCAGTGCGCCGCGGCGCCGCTCGAACTGGGCGACGTCGATGCGCGCGGATTCGATGACCTGCACGATATCCACGCGGTGCACGTCGATCGCCCTTCGATTTCGCTCCACGTGTACGCCGCCCCAATCGGCCGCTATTTGGTCTACGATTGGCAGCACGGTTCGTGCGATGCGCGCAGCTTTGCTGCACAAGACGTGCTCGATTACGTGATTTGACGCCGCCTCCGCCATCGCCGGGACGCACGCCGTCGGGCTTCGAGTTGCGCGTCAACCTGGCGCTCAAGGTGCTGGCCGTGTTCGTCCTGAGTTGGCTCGTCATCGTCAACGCGGTGGCCTACATCGACAGGGTCGGCTACGTCGCGATCGTGGCGGTCTTCGGGATCCTCGTCGCCTACTTTTTTGGGTCTTCCGGGTTTCAAGTGGATTTTGGCGTGAGATCGAGTCCGCCGCAATGG